>NZ_JBIAHN010000021.1:0-162362 GCF_042870555.1 Streptomyces sp. NPDC006487 | reverse complement strand
ACTGCAGGGGGGACCCTGTGGGAGAGTAGGACGCCGCCGAACAATTTTTGAGAAAAGCCCCGTACCGGGTAACCGGTACGGGGCTTTTCTGCGTTCACGGGTCTTTTGGATCCTTGGGTTTTTGGGTCCTTGGGTTTTTGGTTTTGGGGTGGGGAAACTCTGATGAAGTCGGGCTGGGCGGCTCGTTAGGATCCCGAGGTATGAACGAGTACGTGATACGTCCTGTACGGGCTGAAGAGTGGGACAAGGTGAAGGAGCTGCGGATCGCGGCTCTGCGGGACCCGGCCGCGCCGGTGGCCTTCCTGGAGACCCGTGAGCAGGCTGAGGCAAAGAGCGATGAGTTCTGGCAGGAGCGGGCTGCCGGGGGCGCTGTGGGGCGGGGCATTCGGCAGTTCGTGGCCGAAGGGCCCGATGGGGTGTGGGCCGGGACGGTGACCATTCTTGTTGAGGAGGCCGGCACGACCGACATCTTCGACGGGGAGATCGAGCAGGCCCAGGCGCATCTCGTGGGCGTGTTCGTCCGGCCCGGGCAGCGGGGGACCGGGCTGACCGAGAAGCTGTTCGCGGCCGCGCTGGAGTGGGCCTGGGGGGTGGAGGAGCCGGCGCTGGTGCGCGTACGGCTCTTCGTACACGAGGAGAACGCGCGGGCCGGGGCGTTCTACCGGCGGTTCGGGTTCGTGCCCAGCGGGAAGGTCGTGCCGATGCCGACCGACCCGTCCGCGAAGGAGCTGGAGTACGTGTTCCCGCGGCCTGCTTAGCGGGCTGCCACGGGCAGGTCCGCCTCCGGCCAGCGGGAGCGGGCCTGTTCGCGGCTGCGGCACAGGGCGAGGAGCGGGAGCGTCGTGTCCTGGAGCAGCTGCGGGAGTTGGGGGATCGGGGCCACGGCGGCGACGTCCTCGAAGACCAGGGTCAGTGGTGGGTCGAGCCGACCGTCGGATGACCGTGCGGCCATGCGGCGGCCGTGCTCGACCACGCTCGAGGCGAGTGCGGTCAGCAGCGGCATCGCACCCGGGTGGGAACGAGGGTCTTCCAGGGGTTCGCCCACCACGTAGAGGGTGCCCCCTTCGGAGACGAACGATGCCAGGGCGAGGGAATCGGTTCGGTTCGGGGTGCAGGATTCCCGGATGTGGATCGAGGAGAGGGCCGTCAGGGCGCGGGCCGTGAGGTGTTGGGCTTGTTCGCGGCGCTCGGGGTGGGCGGTGAGGGCGCTCTCGAGCTCGCCGGCCGCGCCGGGGGCGTCCGTTGCCGCCTGGGGGTGGGTGCGGAGGATGCGGACCGGGTCCTGGGCGTTGGTGCCCTGGGCCCACCGGTGCAGCTGCTTGAAGGGGCGGTTGTCCAGGGCGGCGGCCTGGAGCCAACTGCGCAGGAGCGTTTCCGCGGTGTCCGCGAGCGCGGAGTCCATGCGGGCCTGGGGGCGGACCGGGGCGAGGAGCGCGATGGCTCGGGCGGCGGCGGTGGCGCGGTCCGCGCAGCCTTCCGTGGGGCTCCAGTGGATGCGGGCCGGGGTGTCGCAGAGGTGGGAGGGGTCGTAGAGGAGGACGGGACCCAGTTTGGAGCGGGCGTCCTTCGTGTCCGACCAGAGGGCGGGGGAGGACGTGATCACGAGGATGGAGCCCTGTGCGGCTGCGATGGCCTGTGCGGCTGCGGTGGTTCGGGCCTCGGGTGGGGCGTACGCCAGGCGGTGGCTTGGGGGTGGGGTCGCGGACGGCATCGGGGCCGGGATGGGGGCGTAGCCGAAGCCGTAGCGGTACGCCTCGTCCGTGGGTGCGGCGCCGTTGCCGGGGGCTCGGCCCTCAAACGCCGGCGGGGCTGAAAGTGGCTGCGACGCCTTCGCCGACGGTGCGGGGATGGGGTGGGGCTTGGTGGGGATGGGGACCGTGGACGGGTGCGGGGCCGTTGTCGGGGGCCGGACCCCGGACCCCTGCGCCTCGAACGCCGGCGGGGCTGAGAATGGCTGCGACGCCGGTGGGGCGGTGGGGGGCTGCGCCGATGAAGGGGCCGGGATGAGGGAACTCGGTGGGGGAGTGTGAGCTTGCTGGCCCGACTGGCCCGACTGGCCCGACTGGCCCGACTGGCCCGACTGGCCCGACTGGCCCGACTGGCGTGCCAGTCTGCGGCGGGATTTCGTGCGGGCGATGGTGCCCAGGGTGAAGATCGCCAGGACCAGGAGGACCAGGAGCTGGCTGATGAACAGGCCCCAGAAGAGGCCCCAGTTGGAGAGGGCCTCGGGGGGTGTGTCCGGCCAGGCGGCCTGGACGTTCTGGGGTTGAGCTATCAGCGAGCGGACCGCGGTCGGGGTGCGGGTGAAGGTGACCTTGTCCGGCCAGGCGCCCTTTGCGAAGAGGGCTGCCAGGCCGGTGGACGTCCAGGTGAGGACGGCCAGGCCCAGGAGGAAGGCCAGGAGGCCTACGAGGAGACCGTCCGGGATGCCGCCCTGGGGGCGCTGGTCCGTGCTGTTGGGCATGTCAGGCCACCGTGGTCGCCGAGCCGCCGGCGTTGCGGTGGCGTTCCATCAGGAGTGCACGCTCCTCCGTCTCCAGTTCGGCGGCGAGGAGGTCGTCGGGCAGGCGGTGCTGGACCGAGGATTCGGTCATGGCGCGGTCGGTGAAGACCAGGGGGCGTTCGGCCTCCGTGATCAGGTGTTTGACCACCTGGACGTTGCCGTTGACGTCCCAGACCGCGATGCCGGGGGTCAGGGTCGGGATGATTTCCACCGCCCAGCGGGGGAGGCCGAGGACCCGGCCCGTGGCGCGGGCCTCGTCCGCCTTCTGGGCGTAGATCGTGCGGGTCGAGGCCATTTTGAGGATCGCCGCCGCTTCGCGTGCCGCCGCGCCGTCCACCACGTCCGAGAGGTGGTGGACGACCGCGACGAAGGACAGGCCCAGGCGCCGGCCGAACTTGAGGAGGCGCTGGAACAGCTGGGCCACGAAGGGGCTGTTGATGATGTGCCAGGCCTCTTCGACCAGGAAGATGCGCTTCTTGCGGTCCGGGCGGATCCAGGTGTGTTCCAGCCATACGCCGACGATCGCCATCAGGATCGGCATGGCGATGGAGTTGCGGTCGATGTGGGAGAGGTCGAAGACGATGAGCGGGGCGTCGAGGTCGATGCCGACCGTGGTCGGGCCGTCGAACATGCCGCGCAGGTCGCCGTCGACCAGGCGGTCGATGACGAGCGCGACGTCCAAGCCCCAGGCGCGGACATCGTCTATGGCCACGTTCATCGAGAGCGCCGACTCGGGTTCCGGGTGGCGCAGTTGTTCCACGATGTCCATCAGGACCGGCTGGCGGTCCGTGATGGTTTCCACCACGTAGGCGTGCGCGACCTTGAGGGCGAAGCCGGAGCGTTCGTCCAGGCCGTGGCCCATGGCGACTTCGATGATCGTGCGGAGCAGCGCGAGCTGCCCGGTCGCGGTGATCGCCGGGTCGAGGGGGTTGAGGCGGATCCCGTCGTTGTTCGCGGCGATGGGGTCCAGGCGGATGGGGGTTATTCCCAGCTGCTGGGCGATGAGGTTCCATTCGCCGACGCCGTCCTCGCCCTGGGCGTCCAGGACGACGACCTGGCGGTCCCGGAAGCGGAGCTGGCGCAGGACGTAGGTCTTCTCCAGGGCTGATTTGCCGTTGCCCGACTCGCCCAGGACCAGCCAGTGGGGGGCCGGCAGTTGCTGGCCGTACAGCTGGAAGGGGTCGTAGATGTAGCCCTTGCCGCTGTAGACCTCACGGCCGATGATGACGCCCGAGTCGCCGAGTCCGGGGGCGGCGGTGGGGAGGTAGACCGCTTGCGCCTGGCCCGTGGACGTGCGGACGGGGAGTCTGGTGGTTTCGACCTTGCCGAAGAGGAAGCTGGTGAAGGCGTCCGTCAGGGCGGACATGGGATCTCGCATGGGCGGCCATTCCCTCCAGCTAGCGTCGGATGCCGGTGGCGAACGGCAAGGTGTTGACGAAGGCGCGGTGGTGCTCGCGGTCACACCATTCGAGCTTCAGGTAGGACTTGCCCGCCGAGGCGCGGATGGTGCGCTTGTCGCGGGCGAGGGCTTCGGGGGAGCGGGAGGAGACCGTGATGTACCCGACCAGGTTGACCCCGGCGGCGCCGCTCGCGAGGTCTTCGCCGCGCTGGTCGAGCCGGCCGTGCGCGGCGATGTCCCGCGGGTCGACGGTGCGGTTCATCTTGGCGGCGCGGCTGGCGTCGGCCTCGTCGTTCGTCTTCTCGGTGAGCATGCGCTCGATGGCGATCTCGGTGGGCTCCAGGTCCATGGTGACGGCGACCGTGCGGATGACGTCGGGGGTGTGGACGAGGAGCGGGGCGAGGAAGTTCACGCCGACCGGTGTCATCGGCCACTCCTTCACCCAGGCGGTGGCGTGGCACCAGGGGGCGCGGGTGGAGGACTCGCGGGTCTTGGCCTGGAGGTAGGTCGGTTCGACGGCGTCCAGTTCGGCGGGCCAGGCGTTGCGCTTGGTCATGGCCTGGATGTGGTCGATGGGGTGGTCCGGGTCGTACATGGAGTGCACGAGGGAGGAGAGGCGGCCCTGGCCCAGGGGCTGGCGGACGCGGATGTCGGCCTCGGCGAGGCGGGCGCAGATGTCGGTGAGCTCGCGGGCCATGACGATGGCGAGACCGGCGTCGCGGTCGACCTTGCGGCCCTTGTACGGGGCGGCCGCGCGGGCGATGGTGTGGGCCTCGGCGGCCAGCTCGCGGGTGAAGTGGATGCAGGCGACGAGGTACGCGCGGTGCTGCTCGGAGGAGGTCGACACCATCGACTGGAGCTGGTCGTACGAATCGCGCAGCCAGACGGGGGCGTGGGTATCGCCGCGGGCGGCGACGTCCTTGTCGTGGGCCTCCGGGTCGGCGGGCAGGGTGCGTACGAGCATCTGGAGGCGGGTGACGAAGCCGTCGCCGTTGGCCACGTGCTTGAGGAGGGTGCCGAAGCGGTCCACGAGGGCCTCTTGGTCCTCGCTGTCGCGCAGGCCCACGCCGGGGCCCTCGATCTCGATGGCGGCGGTGACGGTTCTGCGGTCCGCGTGGAGCAGGACGGCGATCTCGTCGGGGCCGAAGGGGGCGGCGAGCCAGTTGATGCGGCCGATGCCGGGGGGCGGGCCCACCTCGACCTCGCGGCCGTCGCCGGCGCGGATGCCCGCTTCCATGGCGCCGGAGCGGAAGGTCGTGCCGCGGCGCAGGGTGCGCTTGAAGCTGCGGTTGATCTCGAACCAGCGGTAGAAGGTGCGGCCGCGGTAGGGGACGTAGACGGCGGCGAGGGCGAGCATCGGAAAGCCGGCGAGGGAGACGATGCGCAGGGTGAGGGAGGGGACGAGCAGTCCGCTCATCATGCCGAGGAACGCGCCGACGATGATCAGGGCGATCTCGCCGGTCTCGCGGTTCTTGCCGACGATCGCGTTCGGCCGGGCCCGGCCGATGAGATACGTGCGGCGGGGCGTGACCGGGTGGAGCTGGTGGGACTGGGTCGTCACCGCCCGTCACCTCCTGTGTTCCTCGTGCTGGAGCCCGTACGGGGCGGGGGTGCGGCGGCGGGGCCGCCGCTGTTCCCGCCGCCGGAGCGTCGGCTGCTGTGTGCGGCCATGCCTCCGGAGATCTGGTTGTCGCCGCCGGCGCGGTGGGCGCCGCCGCCGCTGTTTCCGCCGCCGCCGCGGCTGCTGTGGGTCTTGATGCCCTGGGAGACGAGGGAGGCCGGGGAGCTGATGACGGCGGCCGCCTGGGCGCCGTCGGTGGCCTTGCTGCGGTTGGTGCGTGCGGAGGCGATCTCGTCGCCGAAGCCGGGGACGAAGCGGTAGATCATCGCGGAGGCGAAGATCGCCAGGAGGATGATGGAGAGGCCGGAGACGACCGCGGAGAAGGCGTTCGGGCCCTTGTCGCCCGCCAGGGCTCCGGCGAGGCCGAGGACGATGACGATGACCGGCTTCACGAGGATGACGGCGATCATGATGCCCGCCCAGCGGCGGACGTGGCCCCAGAGGTTGCGGTCGACGAGGCCGGCGTAGACGACGGTGCCGAGCAGGGCGCCGACGTAGAGGAGCGCGGCGCGGATCACGAGCTCGAGGCAGAGGATGCCGGCGGCGAGGACGGTGACGAGGGCGACGACGATCAGCATGATCGGGCCGCCGCCGATGTCGTCGCCCTTTTTGAGGGCCTCGGCGAAGGAGCCGAAGAAGACGTCGGTCTGGCCTCCGGTGGCGGAGGCGATGACCTCGGTGACGCCGTCGGTGGCGGAGACGATGGTGTAGAGGATGAGGGGGGTGAAGGCGGAGGCGAGGACGGTGAGCCAGAGGAAGCCGATGGCTTCGGACATGGCGGTGGTGAAGGGGACGCCTCGGATGGCTCGTTTGGCGACGGCGAAGAGCCAGAGGACGAGCGTGAGGATGGTGGAGGCGGCGAAGACGATGGCGTACTGCTTGAGGAAGGCGCCGTTGGTGAAGTCGACGTTGGCGGTGCCGTTCACGGCTTTGCTGAGTTCGCCGACGATCCAGGCTGCGGCGTCGGCGCAGCCCTTTGCGAGGGAGGAGAGGGGGTTGAGGGCGTCGGCGGGGTCGTTGGGGGCCAGGCCTGCGCCGGGGCCGTTCGGGGCGGTGCCCTCGCGGTTGCAGTACTGCTTCGCAGGGCCGATCAGCAGGTCGCAGGGGTCATCGCTGGGCAGCCGGGACGGGGTTGGGGTGGGGCTCGGGGCGGCGTAGGCGCGGGTCGCCAGGCCTGCGATGGCCAGTTGGGCGAAGGTGACCACGCCGACCCGGAGCCTGAGGCTAGCGGGCATAGGTGAAGCCTCCGAACTCCTTGACGGCCTTGCTGATGTCCTCGGAAGGCGACGCGACAGCGTCACCGGGAACCGGCGCCGGACCGTCCTGCTGGGAGTCGGAGGCGACCTTCCAGTCTCCGCTCGACCAGACCAGTTCGAACGTCCAGGTCTTCCACGTGGTGCGTACCGGGTCGGTGGACTTCGGGCCGGACATGCCGATGAGGCCGGTGTACCAGACGGAGACCTTCGCGTTCGTGGGCGCGTAGCCGTCGACCCGGGTTCCGACGGGGACGGCGCGGGTGACGAAGGAACTGCCCTGGGGAGGGTTGCCGTTCGCGTCGAGTCCCAGCTTTGCGAGGAACGGCACGGAGTACGCCTCGTCCTGAGGGGCTCTCATCCTGGACGCGGCGTCCGGAGTGTAGATCCCTTCCACGAGCGCGTGGCGCGTGTTCTTTTTGAACATGCCGTCGGAGCCCAGCGCCACCGCGTAGTTCGCCGCCGCGGACTGGGCGCCCTGTTCGGTCTGGGCGAACCCCTGCGGGATGCCTGCGGACTTGCCGTCCACCGGGGGGACGCCCGTGGCTGCCGTCGGGTTGGTGGCGGTGGGGGCCTTGTCGGCGGTCGGGGGGGTTTCGGGGGTGCGGGACTGGTTGGCGAAGGCGATGGCTGCGATGAGGAGGACCACCACGCCGACGACCGTGATGAGGCCTCGGGGGGTGCGGCGCGGCGGGGCGTACGGGTCCGAGGGCTCCGGGAAGCGGGTACGGGTCTGGCCGGTGCCGCCGACCTCGCCGCCACCGTATTGGTCGTCGGTGCTCATTCGGTGTTCGCCCCCTCCGCGTCGTACGACGGTAGCGCTGGTATCCGCGCAGGCGCGGCGTGGTGAGTCCTCATCAGGGCTCGGGCTAGACGGCCATTCCGTAGACGATCGTGAAGAGGGTGCCCAGTGAGCCGATGATGAAGACGCCCGTCAGGCCGGCCACGATGAGGCCCTTGCCCTGTTCCGCGCTGAAGGTGTCGCGCAGTGCGGTCGCGCCGATGCGCTGCTTGGCCGCGCCCCAGATGGCGATGCCCAGGCAGAGCAGGATCGCTACGGCCATGACCACTTCGATCATGATCTTCGCCTCGTTGCCGAGACTGCCGAACGGCCCCCAGTTCGGGGCGATTCCGCCGATGATGGTGGTGATGTCGCCCTTTTCGGCTGCCAGGATCATGTAACTCACCGCCCCTGTATGGGTAGTTCCGGTAGCCCGTGCCCGGACGGCAGGGGTCGCTCTCTATCTTCCCTGATGAAACCGCCGTCGGATGTCGACTTGACTGCTCTCTTTACCCGATCTGTCGCCCCGGGTGCCGTTCGTGCGTCCTGACCTGGGGTCGGGCGGCGTGTGGGGGAAAGAACGTATGGTCACTCTGTGTATCACGGGGGGTGACTGCGGGCAATGATTGTCGTGCCGGTGGGCTGGGTGGTTGTCGTGGGGGCGCCGTTTGGCGCAACGGGTCGTGGTTCGTTCGACCATACCGATGATGTTTTCCGACATTCCGTCAGTCGGGCGATCCGGGTGGCCGGTTGCGGGTGATGCTCCACGTGGTTCGGTACGGAGACGCGAGGAGTGGTGGCGGATGGGTTCTCGGGGCAGGGCGGGACGGCGGGCGGCTTGGTTGGCCGGTGGGTTCGCGGTGCCGTTGGCGCTCGTGTTCACGGGGGTCTCGGTGCCGGTGGCCGTCGCCGTCGGGAGTGGTGCGTGCGTGTCTCCCGTGTCCCCGGGAGGCGGCGGTGGCGATGACCGGGTGGCACCCGTGGGGGGTGGCGGGTGTGTGGGGCCGCGTGGTCCGCAGGGGCCGAAGGGTGACCGCGGTCCGAAGGGTGACCGCGGTCCGAAGGGTGACCGGGGGGCGAAGGGTGACCGGGGGGCGGCCGGTCCGTGTGTGGACATGGACTCGGTGAAGGCGCAGGGCAATCAGGAGCTCAGTGCTGCGCTGAGCCGGGGGAAGGCGTACATCGGTCGGCGGACCGTGATGGGGACGACGGTCGGCGCCTACGCCTGGAAGGACCTCACCACGCCGGCGAACCCCGGGTTCCCGAGGGGCGCGTGTGCGGTGTCCGTCACCTATACCGGCCAGCGGGCCTACGTGAAGGTGCTGACGGCCGGCGGGGACGTCTCCGAGATCTTCTGCGACTACTCGGCCGCGGGCTTCGCGTGTCCGCTCGGCTGGCAGGCCGTCGTCAGGCCCTGACGGCCGGCTTCCCCGCCGGTGCCGCGCCCGGGGCACGAGCCGGGCGCGGCGCCCGCGGGGAAGCCGGGCCGGGGCGACAGGCTCTAGGGGACGAAGACGTTCGAGGCGAACGAGGCGAAGCGGGTCTCGCCGGAGTGGATGACGGCGATGACCGCCCCGGTGCACCAGCGGCCGCTGGTGATGAAGACCGGGCTGTCGGTGTGGTTCGTGACCGCGGCGGGGCCGTCGTGCAGGATGCAGCCGGACGGCTCGTGGAACGGGTGGCCGTTGACGACCAGTTCGCCCGAGGCCGCGTGCGCGGAGCCGCCGAGGCCGAGGACGAGGGTGGCGGCGGCCGCGAGGGTGCCGAGGGTCGTGGTCGGTCGTCGCATGGTGGGGGAACCTCCAGTGGGCCGGCAGGTGACGGTCGTCTTCCGGTTGCGTGCCTCACGGTAGGGGGTCACGTGCGGACGGTGACATCCGTGGAGGGGCGTGTGGGTGCGCTGGGGGCGCACACGTGTCCCGCGTGCGCCGTCCGGAGTCGAGTCGGTCCCGCACCTTTGTCGAGCCGGTCCCGAAGCCGCCCTACGGGAGCCAGTGCGCGGGGCGGGTGAGGGAGGGCGGGATGCGGGTCGCGGCGCTGCCCCGGGCCGCGTTCAGCTGGGGCTGTGTGAGGAAGAGGGCGCCCGTGAGGTCCGCGTCGCGCAGGTCGGTGTCGCGGAAGTCCGCGCCGATGAGGTCGGCCGTGCGCAGGTCGGCGCCGCTGAGGTCGGCGGCGATCAGGTAGGCGCCGCGGAGGTTGGCCCCGCGCAGGTCGGCGCCGGGGAGGCGGGCGCCCATCAGGTCGGCGCCGCGGTGGTTCTTCTTGCGGCCCGCCACCTTGGCCCGTACGAGCTCGCTGGTCTTGAGGAGCAGGGTGTTCACCTCCTGGCGCAGCGGGGCGATGTCGAACTCCGCGAGGACCTCCGGGGTCGCCGCGGTCCACCGGGTGGTGTCGGCCAGGGCGGTGCGCAGCTGTGCGTGGAGCGGGCGGGCGGCGGGGAGGGTGAGGGCCTCGGCGAGGTAGAAGAGCAGCTCGTGCAGGCCCCGCATCACGGGGAAGACCCCGAACATCGGGCCGGCGGTGGCGGGGTGGGAGCGCCAGTCGCGGCCCCCGAAGGTGACCTGGGAGACCTGCTGGCCGGCGCCGAAGCAGTCGAAGACGGTGCAGCCCTGGAAGCCCTGGTCGCGCAGCCCGGTGTGGATGCCGCAGCGGAAGTCCTGCCGGAGGTTCTTGCAGGGGGTGCCGGCGGGCTTGTTCACGGCGAAGTCGGTGGACTTGGTGAAGGGCAGCGCCACGCAGCAGAGCGCGAAGCAGTTGGCGCAGTCCGCTTGCAGGAGGGGGAGCGGGGCGGGGGCGGCGGGGCGGGCGGGGCCGGCGGAAGGAGGCTGGGGCACGTCCCCATTGTCTCCCCGTGGGGGACTTGGGCGGCCGCCGGGTGCCCGTACCGCGGAAAGCCCTTGATCGCCGAGGGCGGGTCCGGGGAGCATCGCGGTATGACCGAAGTGATCGCAGTAGCCGTCATCACCTTCCTCGCCGTCATCAGTCCCGGCGCGGATTTCGCCATGGTCGTCCGCAACAGCTACCTCTACGGGCGGCCCACCGGGCTGTTCGCGGCCGCCGGGGTCGCGGCCGGGGTACTGGTGCACGTCTCCTACACGATGCTCGGGGTCGGTCTGCTGATCGCTTCCTCGGCCGAACTGTTCACGGTGATCAAGCTCGCGGGCGCCGCGTACCTGGTGTGGATCGGGATACGGACCTTCCGGGCGCGCGCCGAGGTGGCCGTGGATCTGGAGGAGAAGGGCGGGCTGACGCCGTTCGGGGCACTCAGGAGCGGGTTCCTGACCAACGTGCTCAACCCGAAGACCACGCTGTTCGTCGTGTCCACCTTCACGCAGGTGGTCGGGCCGGGGACGCCGGTGTGGCAGCAGGCCGGGTACGGGCTGTTCATGTCGGCGGCGCACCTGGGGTGGTTCGGGGCCGTCGCGCTGTTCTTCTCCAACTCCCGGCTGCGCGACCGGATGCTGAAGGCCCAGAAGGCGCTGAACCGGGCCATCGGCTCGGTCCTGGTGGGGCTCGGGGTGGGGCTGGGCTTCGCCCGCTGAGTCCGGACCGGGGGAGGGCGAGAGGGGGCTGGCGGTCGTCGATTACCAGTCGGTAGCGTGGCGGCCATGGGTGCCGAGAGCGGTGTCAGCGAAGTCAGCGAAGTCAGTGAAGTCAGCGGTGCAGAGGGGTTCTACGAGCGGGTCGGCGCGGGGCGTTTCCTGGCGAGCGGCTACACGCGCGGCCCGTGGGATCCCGGCTCGCAGCACGCCGGACCGCCGGCCGCGCTGCTGGGTCGGGCGATCGAGGAGCGGCCGGGCGGGCGGGAGGACATGCGGATCGCCCGGATCACGTACGAGATCCTGCGACCGGTGCCGATCGGCCCGCTGGAGGTGACGACCAGCGTGCTGCGGGCCGGCCGCGGCACCGAGGTGGTCGAGGCGGCGCTCGCCCCCGCCGGGGCGGCGCCCGTGATGCTGGCGCGGGCGCTGCGGATCCGGGTGGCGGGGGAGTCCGTGCCGTCCGTCGTGCCCGGGCCGGAGCTGCCGCCGCCCGGGGAGGTGGGGCTCACGCCGTTCTTCCCGGTGCCGTGGGAGAAGGGCTACCACTCGGCGATGGAGACCCGTTTCACGCGGGGCGCGTTCGTCGAACTCGGGCCCGGGACCTGCTGGATGCGGATGAAGGTGCCGCTCGTGGCCGGGGAGGAGCCGCGGCCGCTGGACCGTGTCCTGGTCGCGGCGGACTCGGGGAACGGCATCAGTTCCGTCGTGGACTTCGGGCGGTACCTGTTCGTCAACGGCGACCTCACCGTGCACCTGCACCGCCATCCGGCCGGTGAATGGGTGTGCGTGGAGGCCCGTACGAGCGTGGACGCGGCGGGCATCGGGCTGGCGGACGCCCGGCTGCACGACGAGAAGGGGCCGATCGGGCGGAGCGCACAGAGCCTGTTCGTGGCGCCGAGGGAGTAGGAGCGGGAGCGGGCCGGACTCCAATAGGTCTTATCGTCTTATGAGTTCACCCGTCCGCCGCGTTCTGTGCTCCAAGTGCTCCGGGTGGGGCGGTTCCTGTGCCGGTCCCCCGGCGGGATGATTCGACACGGGGTGGCGGGAGCCCCGGGAAAAGCCGTTCGATGGGGGAAGGTTGGCGGGTGCGCAGACTCTGGGTGGTCGGTGGAATCAGCTTCGGGGCGTGCCTGTGCTTTCTCGCCCTGCTCGTGGTCGGTACGTACTCGGCGGCCGCGGGCATCGCGACCGGCGCGGGCGGGCGGGCCGGCGGGCTCGCGAAGGGGGCCGTGCCGGGGAAGTACCAGCCCCTCGTGCAGAAGTGGGGCAACCTCTGCCCGACTCTCTCTCCGGCGGTGCTGGCCGCCCAGCTCTACTCGGAGAGCGGCTGGAACCCGGGTGCGGTGAGTCCGGCCGACGCGCGGGGCATCGCGCAGTTCATCCCGGGGACGTGGGCGACGCACGGCATCGACGGGGACGGTGACGGGGACCGTGACATCTGGGACCCGAACGACGCGATCCCGTCGGCGGCTTCGTACGACTGCGAGCTGGCGCGCTACGTGTCCAAGGTGCCCGGGGACCCGGTGAAGAACATGCTGGCCGCCTACAACGCGGGTCCCGGCGCGGTGAAGCAGTACGGGGGCGTCCCGCCGTACCGGGAGACCGAGGGGTACGTGAAGACCATCACGAACCTCGCCAAGAGCTTCGAGGCCCCCGTCGGGCGGGTCGCGCCCTCCCAGCAGGCCGCCGGGGCGATCTATTTCGCGCAGAAGCAGCTGGGGACCCCGTACTTGTGGGGCGGGAACGGGACGCCGGAGCAGGGCGGGCGGTTCGACTGCTCGGGGCTGACCAAGGCCGCGTACGAGTCGGTGGGGATCGACCTGCCGCGCGTGGCCAACGACCAGTACAACGCCGGTCCGCATCCCTCGCGGGCGGAACTGCTGCCGGGGGACCTGGTGTTCTTCTCTGACGATCTGACGAACTCCCGGGAGATCCGGCACGTCGGGCTCTACGTCGGCGGCGGCTACATGATCAACGCACCGTTCACCGGAGCCGTGATCCGCTTCGACAAGATCGACACGCCCGACTACTTCGGCGCGACGCGCGTGACGAAGGACGGTGCGGAGGCGCTGCCGCGGCGCGACGGCGTCGGCAACGCAGCGTGAAGCGAAGGCCCTGAGCTGCGACGATGAGTCACTCTTCGATAACGTTGGGGTGATCATTCGGTGGAGAGTGGAACGTAGCCGCCAGAACGGGCGTTCCATGGTCACTGGGGGCAGGACGAGCGGAAGCGCCGGATTGATCACCGGGGGGCGAAGGGCCGCACATCGGCGTGCGGCCGTACGGGTACCAAGGCAAGGGCAAGGGGCCGCATCACCATGGCTGGACTCACAACAGGTGGGCCGAACGTGGATGTAAGCCTGCTGTACGAGATCAACGGACTGGCGCGGCAAGCCCCGGGCTGGCTGGACCGCACGGTCGCGGTCCTCGGCGATTACGGGATCCCGCTGACCCTCCTGCTCCTGGTGCTGTGGTGCTGGCGCGGAGCGCGCCGGCAGGACGAGCCCGCCGCCGTCGAGTCCTTCGTTGCGCTCGTGTGGGCCCCGCTCGCCGCCGGGGCCGCGCTGCTCCTGAACGTTCCGCTGCGGGAGTTCGTGGGCCGGCCGCGGCCGGCCGCGCAGCACGGCGAGGTCACGGTGCTGGACAGCGGCACCGGGATCGACCAGAGCGCCTTCTCCTTCGTCAGCGACCACACGACGCTCGCGATGGCGCTCGGCGTCGGCCTGTTCGTCGCCCACCGCAGGCTCGGCTTCATCGGGATCGGGCTGGCCCTGCTAGAGGGATTCACCCGGGTCTACATGGGCCTGCACTATCCGACCGACGTCATCGGCGGGCTCGCCCTGGGCACCGCGGTGGTGCTGCTGCTCGCGCCGCTCGCGATGGCGCTGCTGACCCCGGCGGTGCGTGCGGTGGCCCGGTCCCCGCGGCTCGGCGTACTGGTCCGGTCGCGCGACCGCGTGGTGGCCCGGCCGGTGGACCTCGCGGCGACGCCGCCGGCGGGGCGCGGACACGAGAGCGACCTCGCCGCCTGACGGGCTGCTCCGGGCGGTGCCCGGAGCGTCAGCCGATGCGGTACGAGTCCCAGACGCTCAGCACCACGGCCGCCAGCAGGCACAGCGCCGCGGCCCCGAAGCAGACGCGGACCGCGGCCGGACGCGAGCGCGGGGGCGGGGTCACGGATCACCGCCGGGTTCCGTGGCGTCCGCAGGCGCCTCCGCGTCGGAGCGCCGGTAGCGGGAGCGCAGCCACAGCCCGGTCGCCGCGGCCGCGGTGGTGGTGACCCCGATGGCCAGGGCGACGTCGCCGGGCCCGTCGGCCGTGCCCACGGGGCTGGCCCGGGCCGGGGTGGCGGGGGCGAACGCGATCAGCAGGGCCCAGGTGAGGGCGGCGAGTCGGGGCGCGGGTCCGGGCATGAGTCAAGGGCAACCGCTCCCGGGCGTGTCGGCCAGCCGGGCCGTCCGATCGGGCGAACCGGGGGCGTGCAGGGGTGCCGGGCCGGTGCCGGGCCCGTACGAGGCGGGGCGCCGGGCCGGTGGTGGGCCGTGGTCGGCAAGGGTGCCGGGCCCGTGGTGGTCTGTGGCCGACGGGGGTGCCCGGCCCGTGCCGGGCCCGTGGCGGGAAGCCCCGGGCTACTCCGGGGCGTGGCCCGTGGCGTCCTTGCGGGCCAGGTCGCGGGAGCGGCGGGCAGGGCCGCGCCAGCCGCACGTACAGGCGGCCAGGCTGAACGAGCCGCGTTCGGATGTGCTCGTGGCGTGATCGGTGGACGGTGCCGGCACCGCGCTCGAGGAGTCGCGGGGCAGCGGCACTGAGGCAAGCGGAGGGACGAGGGTCGCTTCGGTGTGCGGTTCCACTCCACCAAGGTACCGGGCCGGGGGCGGGTGGGGCACTGGCCCGGCGGGAGGAGCGCGCGGCCGTGACGGGAGGCCCGGGACCTCGTTAAGCGGAGCGGGTGGGGCCTCGGGCAAAGAGCGGTCACGCGTTGGGGGTTGGCAGGCGATGGTGGTGCACCAGCACAGGCGGAGGCGGGGACGCGCGGGTCGGGCTGCGGCCGCGGTCGGCCTGGCCCTCACGGTGGCGGCGTTGAGCGGGTGCGGTGGCGACGCCGTCGCGGGCGACGACGCCCGGCCCGCCGACGATCCGGCGGCGACGGTCCGCGGAGCCGCCGACGCGCTCCTGGCGACCGGGAGCGCGCAGACCCGTACGGCCATGGAAATGGCCACGGGCGGCACCCGGGTCACGATCCGGGGCGAGGGCGGGGTCGACTTCAAGAACCGGATGGGGCAGCTGCTGGTGATGCTCCCCGACGACGCCCAGGGCAAGGCGGAACACCGGCCCATCACCGAGCTGCTCGTACCGGGCGCGCTCTACATGAAGAACCGGGGCGCCGGAGTGCCCGCCGACAAGTGGGTCCGGGTCGACACGACGGCCCTCGCCGACGGGAACCTCGTCACCGGCGGGGCCACCGACCCGATGGCCGCCGCGGAGCTGCTGCGCGGGGCGCAGGGGGTGACGTACGTGGGCGAGACCGAGGTGGCCGGGACCAAGGTGCGGCACTACCGGGGTACGACGGACATCGCGCGGGCCGCCGCGCAGGCCTCACCGGCGGTGAAGGGGGCGCTGGAGGCGGCGGCGAAAGGGTTCAGCAAGGACGCGGTGCCGTTCGACGCCTACCTCGACGCCGAGGGCCTGCTGCGGAAGGTCCGCCACCGCTTCACGTACGTCAACAATGGCGTGATCGATGTGTCCTCCACCACGCTGCTCTACGGCTTCGGGACCCCGGTCACCGTCGTATTGCCGGCCGAAGGGGACATTTACGCCGGAAAGATCGCCGATTAGCCGCCGGGAGCCCCCGGGCCAGGCGGCGCGGTCGGGCCGTGGCGGGCCATGGGCCCGGTGTGGGGGGCCGGAAATGGTCCATCCGTGTCATGTGCGCCGCCCCGCGCGCTCCCTACGCTGAGAAGCCGAGCGCCGGCGACCGGACGACGGCAGATTGAGGTGACACGCGTGACTCCCGCAGGCGGTTCTACGGTGCAGGACCTCGTGGCTCTGGCCGAGATCGAACTGTGCGGAGAGCTGATCATCGCGGCGTCGGCCGTGGCCGAGGAGAGGCTCAGCCAAGACCGGATCGACGAGGTGCTGATGGGCGTGTGGTCCGGCTGACCCCCGTTCCCCGGGTCAGGTGCGCAGCAGCCGGGCGATCGCCTTCGTCGCTTCCTCGACCTTGGCGTCGATCTCTCCCCCGCCCTTGACGGCGGCGTCGGCGACGCAGTGCCGCAGGTGCTCCTCCAGGAGCTGGAGCGCGAAGGACTGGAGCGCCTTCGTGCTCGCCGAGACCTGGGTGAGTATGTCGATGCAGTAGACGTCCTCGTCGACGAGGCGCTGGAGTCCCCGGATCTGGCCCTCGATCCGGCGCAGGCGCTTGAGGTGCTCGTCCTTCTGGTGGTGGTAGCCGTGCACCGCGCCGGCGGCCGTGTCCGCGCTCGTGTCCGTGCTCGCGCCGGTGTCCGTGGTGGCTCCGGAGCCCTCCGCCTGGATGGCAGTCATGCGTCCTCCCGTGGTCCGGAATGGGGGGCCTATACCCCTCATGGGTATAGGGTACCGGCCCTCGTCCGCAGGGGCAGGGGCCCGTGGTCCTCACTCTGCCTGATGGAGGACACTGGGGAACTGCCGGTTAGCCGTGGCCGGGGGATGCGCCTAGCATCAGCCTGACCGAATCCAATGCACCCCGAGGACCTCACGTGCGATTTCGTCTGACCCCCAGGGAGACGAGCTTCTACGACATGTTCGCCGCATCCGCGGACAACATCGTCACGGGCTCCAAGCTCCTCATGGAACTGCTCGGAGCGGACTCCTCCGCCCGGGTCGAGATCGCGGAGCGGATGCGGGCAGCGGAGCACGCGGGAGACGACGCCACCCACGCGATCTTCCACCAGCTCAACTCCTCCTTCATTACGCCGTTCGACCGCGAGGACATCTACAACCTGGCGTCCTGCCTCGACGACATCATGGACTTCATGGAAGAGGCGGTCGACCTGGTCGTCCTCTACAACGTGGAGGAGCTCCCCAAGGGTGTCGAGCAGCAGATCGAGGTACTGGCGCGCGCGGCCGAGCTGACCGCCGAGGCCATGCCCCACCTGCGCACGATGGAGAACCTGACCGAGTACTGGATCGAGGTCAACCGCCTGGAGAACCAGGCCGACCAGATCCACCGCAAGCTGCTCGCCCAGCTCTTCAACGGCAAGTACGACGCCATGGAGGTGCTGAAGCTCAAGCAGATCGTCGACGTGCTCGAAGAGGCGGCCGACGCGTTCGAGCACGTCGCGAACACGGTGGAGACCATCGCGGTCAAGGAGTCCTGAACCTCGTGGACACCTTCGCTCTGGTCGTGACCATCGGTGTCGCGCTCGGCTTTACGTATACGAATGGTTTTCACGACTCCGCGAACGCGATCGCGACCTCGGTCTCGACCCGTGCGCTGACCCCGCGTGCCGCGCTCGCGATGGCCGCGGTCATGAACCTCGCCGGTGCCTTCCTCGGCAGCGGGGTCGCCAAGACGGTGAGTGAGGGCCTGATCGAGACGCCCCACGGCAACCGGGGCATGTGGATCCTCTTCGCGGCGCTCGTCGGCGCGATCGTGTGGAACCTGATCACCTGGTACTTCGGCCTGCCCTCGTCCTCCTCGCACGCGCTGTTCGGCGGCATGGTGGGCGCGGCGCTGGCGGGCGGCACCGAGGTGCTCTGGTCGGGTGTGGTCGACAAGGTCGTCATCCCGATGTTCGTCTCGCCGGTCGTCGGCCTCGTCGTCGGCTACCTGGTGATGGTCGCCATCCTGTGGATGTTCCGCCGTGCCAACCCGCACAAGGCCAAGCGCGGTTTCCGCATCGCGCAGACGGTCTCGGCGGCCGGCATGGCGCTCGGCCACGGTCTGCAGGACGCGCAGAAGACCATGGGCATCGTGATGATGGCCCTGGTCATCGCCGACGTGAACAGCGCGGGCGACGAGATCCCGGTCTGGGTCAAGATCGCGTGTGCCGTGATGCTCTCGCTGGGTACGTACGCGGGCGGCTGGCGCATCATGCGCACCCTCGGCCGCAAGATCATCGAGCTGGACCCGCCGCAGGGCTTCGCGGCGGAGACCACCGGTGCCTCGATCATGTTCGGCTCGGCGTTCCTCTTCCACGCGCCGATCTCCACCACTCACGTGATCACCTCGGCGATCATGGGCGTGGGCGCGACCAAGCGGGTGAACGCGGTCCGCTGGGGCGTCGCCAAGAACATCATCCTGGGCTGGTTCATCACCATGCCGGCCGCGGCGCTGGTCGCGGCGCTCAGCTTCTGGGTGGTCAACCTCGCCTTCGTGTGACCGCACGCGCACGTCGTACGGACACCAGTGGGCCCCGCCGGATCGGCTGATCCGGCGGGGCCCACCGGCATGTCGGGGGTGGGGTGGGACCGCTAGGGGAGCGGGAGCTTTCCGGCGCCGAAGGCGTAGCCGAAGTGGGCGCGGCCGGACGGGCCGCCGAGGCCGGCCAGGTTGTGGCTGGTGGCGCCGGTGCCGGTGACGCCGGTGGGGTCGGTCTTCAGCTTCCAGACCCGGCCGGTGAAGTTGTCCTCGCCGTACCCGCTGACGTAGAGCTCGGGCCTGCCGTCCTTGTCCGAGTCGAGCAAGGTCGTGCGCGCGCCGAAGTGGTCGAAGCGCTCGGACGTGCTGGGGATGCCCGCCGAGTTCTGGGTGAACACCTTGGAGCCCGTCCCGGTGATCCCCGAGGCGCTGCCGCGCAGCACCGTGACCGAGCCGGACTGGTGCGTGGCGGTCAGGTCGGTGCCGGTCTCCCAGGGGGCGCCGACGACGATGTCGGCGTAACCGTCGCCGTCGGTGTCCCCGACGGCGACCGCGCTGCCCCACCGGTCGTCGGCCTCCGCGACGCCGGGGACACCGGGACTGTCCTGGGTGTAGGTGAGCACCTCGGACAGGGTGCGGGGCATCTTCGGGCCGCCGTAGGAGACGTGGATCCGGCTGCCGTCCTTGTCGAACTGGCCGGCCTCGCCGCCGACGAAGTCCTGGTAGCCGTCCTTGTCGATGTCGCCGAACGCGCCGTCGGTCGGGCCCCTGACGATGCCGACGGGGGTCGGGCCGGCGGGGCCGCCCGCGTAGACCACGCCGTTGTTCCAGCCGGTGGCGACGACGTCCGCGATGCCGTCGCCGGTCATGTCCGCGATGTAGAGCCCGATGATGCGGAGGCCGTCCAGCTTCGTGGTGTGGCGGACCTGGACCGCCGCCGGCTTGCCGGTGGCGAAATCGAAGGGTCCCTGGAACACCACCAGTTTGCCGGCGGGCGCCTCCTTCTCGTCCGCGACCGTGAGGATGTCGGGGACGCCGTCACCGGTGACGTCGCCGACCGCGACGGCCGTATTCGGTGACAGGTACGACCCGTCGGGGAGGCGCGATCCGTAGGTGATCCGGCCCGGGCCGCGGCCCGTGAGGCCGTCCTTGCCGCCGCGCAGGATGAGGACCCCGTGGCCGTCGCGCACGATCAGGTCGGTGTATCCGTCGTGGTTCACGTCGCCCTGGCCGGAGATCGAGCCGAACCCGCCGTTCTCGGTCGGCTCGCCGGGAACGCCCGGGGTGGCCCGGGAGATCAGCGCGGCCGTGGTCTGCAGGCCGGTGCGGGAGCCGTACTGGACGGAGAGCATCCCGGCTCTGGGGAGACCGCCGACGGTCGCGGAGTGGGCGCTCGTCGCGAGGTCGGGGTAGCCGTCGCCGTTGAAGTCGGCGGGGGCACCGGCGGCCGTGAGGGCAGGGGTGGCGATGGCGGGGGCGGCGATGGCGGGGGTCAGGGTGGTGGTGGCGAGTACGACGGCCGCCGCGCTCGCGGCGGCCAGGGCGAGGACGTGCTGTCTGAGCATGGTGGAGGCCCTTTCGGAATCAGCCCGCGGTGCGGAAGCCGAAGGAGGCGAGGCCCTTCGGGCCGCCGAGGTCGGCGAAGGCGAAGCTGGTGGCGCCGGTGCCGGTGACGCCGGTCGGGTCGGTCTTCAGCTTCCAGACGCGGCCGGTGAAGTTGTCCTCGCCGTGTCCGCCGACGTAGACCTCGGGCTTGCCGTCCTTGTCGCTGTCCAGGACGCGGATGCTGGTGGCGAACTTGTCGTCGAGCTCGGAGGCGCTGGGGATGCCCGTGGAGTTCTGGGTGAGGGACTTGGCGCCGGCGGTGGTGATGCCGGTCTTGCCGCCGCGCAGGATGGTGAGGGCGCCGGAGCGGGCGGTGGTCGCGGGGTCGGTGCCGGTTTCGCCGGGGGCGCCGATGAGGACGTCGGCGTAACCGTCCTGGTCGGTGTCGGCGACGGCGACCGTGCCGCCGAACAGGTCGCCGGTCTCGCCGACTCCGGGGACGCCGGTGCTGCTCTGGCTGTACGAGCGGGAGGGGATCGTGGTGCTGATGCCCTTCGGGCCGCCGTAGACGACGGTCACCTTCTCGCCCGAGCCGCTGACGAAGTCCTGGTGGCCGTCCCCGTTGATGTCGCCGAAGGCCCCCGGGAGGATGGCGTTGTGGTTGTCGGGGTCGATGAAGGCGGGCGCGGCGCCGACTTTGACCAGGCCGCTGGTGCGCGTGCCCTTGAAAAGAGTGGCCTTGTGCACCCACTGCTTGGTCACGCCGCCGATCAGCATGTCGCTGATGCCGTCACCGGTCATGTCCCCGACCTGTACGTACCTGGTCTCGTGGCCGTCAAGAGCCGCGGTGTCGCGGTGGACGACCGACTTCGGCTTGCCCGTGGTCCGATCGAACGGTCCGTACTCGGTGACCTGGCCGTGGCCGAGGCGGCCGCTGCCCCAGGTCACCGAGTGGATGTCCGGGATGCCGTCTCCGTTGACGTCGCCGATGGCGACGGCGGAGTTGAGGCGGTTTGGTCCGCCCCGGTACTCGCTCTCGTTCGGGACGACGGCGGAGGCGCCGGTGATGCCCTGCTTGCTGCCCCAGAGGATCGACAGGTCGCCGTAGTCGGCGACCAGCAGGTCGTCGTAGCCGTCGTGGTCGAAGTCGCCGTGGCCGTTGACGTGGCTCCAGGTGCCGCTCTCGCGGGGGTCGTCGGGGATGCCGTCGGTGGCTTCGCTGATGACGGATGCCTTGTCGTACTGGAAGCCGGTGGCGGAGCCGTAGACCACGGACAGCGCCCCGGCCTTCTTCAGGCCGTTGACGGTGGCGGTGTGGGCGCCGATGGCGAGGTCGGGGTAGCCGTCGCCGTTGAAGTCGGCGGTGTCGGGGGCGGCGGCGGCCTTGCCGGGTGCCGGGGCCGCGGTGGCGGCGGTCAGGGTGGTGAGGCCGAGGACGGCGGCGGTGCAGGCGGCCGTGGTGAGGAGCGTGCGGGTGCGCATGGGTTGGGTGTCCCCCCGTGGAACTTGGTTGGTGGTGAGGTGGGGGTCGGCCCCTTGCCGGAAGGGGCTGACCCGGAGGCGTCGGCTACTTGCCGAACCATTCGCCGAAGTGGGCGCCGCCGTAGCCGCCGCCCGGGCTGAAGGACGTGGCGCCGGTGCCGGTCAGGCCGGTGGCACCGGTCTGCAGTTGCCAGACCCGGCCGGCCCAGTCGTCCTCGCCGTGGCCGCCGACGTACAGCTCGGGCTTGCCGTCCTTGTCGGCGTCGAGGAGGGTGAGTGCCTGACCGAAGTGGTCCGACTTCTCGGAAGTGCTGGGGATTCCGGCGGAGTTCTGGGTGAAGGACTCGGCGCCGGTGGTGGTGACGCCGGTCCTGGATCCGCGCAGCACGGTGATGGCACCGGCCCCGGAGGTGGTGGCCTCCGTGCCCGACTCGAACGGGACGCCGACAACGATGTCCGCGTAGCCGTCATGGTCCACATCGCCGAGGGTGACGTCGGTTCCGAAGCGGTCGTACTTCTCGTTGACGCCCGGGACCCCGGCGGTGTTCTGGTCGTATCGGCGGCCGGGCAGGGTCTTGCTGAGGCCGTCGGGGCCGCCGTAGTGGACCTTGATCCCGCCGCTGTCGCGGGGGGTGGTGACCGCCCAGGAACGGGTGACCATGTCGCGGTAGCCGTCCGCGTTGATGTCGCCGAACTCGACGCCGAACGCCACGTCCTTGAGCGTGCCGCCGGGGACGGGTCCGGTGGGGGTTCCCTTGAGGACGACGGCCGACCTGGGGCCGTTGGGGTCGTCGCCCGCGATTCCCGCGCCCACGATGTCCGCGGTGCCGTCGCCGGTCACGTCACCGACGGAGACGGCCCGGACGTGTATCCCGTCCTTGGCCCGCGTGTTGCGGACGAGGGTGGAAGCCGGCTTGCCGGTGGCGCGGGCGAGCGGGCCGTACTGGATGAGGACGCCCGCGAACGGGGTGGGGGACTTGGCGGCCGAGGCGGCCCTGACGAGGTCGTCCTTGCCGTCGCCGTTGACGTCCCCGATCCCGCCGCCCGCTCCGCCGGTACGGGGCGACTCGGTGGTGCCGGCGCCCCTCGGGAGGGTGATCCCCCCGGAGATCCCGGACTTGCCGCCCCACAGGACCAGGTCGTCACCGGTGCCGGTGCCGAGCAGCAGGTCGTCGTACCCGTCCGCGTCCAGGTCTCCGTGGGTGGCCCTGACCCCCCAGCCGCCCTCGGAGGCGTGCGGCTCGCCCGGGATGCCGGGGGTGGCGCGGCTGATCAGCTGCTGCTTGTCGAAGCGCAGGCCGGTGGGGGAGCCGTAGACGACGGAGACGAGGCCGGCGCCCTTGAGCCCGTTGACGGTGGCGCGGGGGGCGCCGATGGCCAGGTCCGCGTAGCCGTCGCCGTTGAAGTCGGCGGCGTCCTTGGCCACGGGCTTCGCCGGGGCCGCCGGAGCCGCCGGGGCCGCCGGAGAGGCGGGTGCGGCCGTGGCCGGGGACAGGCCGGTGACGGCCAGTACGGCCGCGGTGCAGGCGGCTGCCGTCAGGTACGTGGTACTGCGCAAAAGATCCCCCCGGTGTCCGGTGGCGGCCTCAAGGGCCGTTTCCGGTATGCGACTTGTCGCTGCGTACCTATGACCGATGAGCGGGGGGCAGGGTTGGTGTGATCCGGGTCACGCTCCGCGGTGGCGTGCGGGGCCGGGAAAGGAAGCGGGCCGGCTCCCCCCACCCAGGGGGAGCCGGCCCTTTTTCTTTCTTTCGCCTTGCGGTGGCACCGCCATGCAGCACCGCAGGACGTCTTGCAACATCCCGGTTTAGCCGAAGCGGCCCGAGATGTAGTCCTCGGTCGCCTGCACGGACGGGTTCGAGAAGATCCGGTCCGTGTCGTCGATCTCGATCAGCTTGCCGGGCTGGCCGACCGCGGAGAGGTTGAAGAAGGCCGTGCGGTCGGAGACGCGCGCCGCCTGCTGCATGTTGTGCGTCACGATGACGATCGTGAAGCGCTCCTTGAGCTCGCCGATCAGGTCCTCGATGGCGAGGGTGGAGATCGGGTCGAGGGCCGAGCAGGGCTCGTCCATCAGGAGGACCTGCGGCTCGACCGCGATGGCGCGGGCGATGCACAGGCGCTGCTGCTGGCCGCCGGAGAGGCCGGAGCCGGGCTTGTTCAGGCGGTCCTTGACCTCGTTCCAGAGGTTGGCGCCCTGGAGGGACTTCTCGACGATCTCCGTGAGCTCGGACTTCTTGAAGGAGCCGTTGAGGCGCAGGCCCGCCGCCACGTTGTCGAAGATCGACATGGTGGGGAAGGGGTTCGGGCGCTGGAAGACCATGCCGACCGTGCGGCGGACCGCGACCGGGTCCACGCCGGGGCCGTACAGGTTCTCGTCGTCCAGCAGCACCTTGCCCTCGACGCGGCCCCCGGGGGTGACCTCGTGCATGCGGTTCAGGGTGCGCAGGAAGGTGGACTTGCCGCAGCCGGAGGGGCCGATGAAGGCGGTCACGGAGCGGGGCTCCACGGTCATCGAGATGTCGTCGATGGCCTTGTGGGTGCCGTAGAAGGCGGACAGTCCGCTGACGTCGATTCGCTTAGCCATGAGGGGTCACTTCGCTTTCAGGGAGTCGCGTCAGCGACCGGTCTTGGGGGCCTTCCAGCGGGCGATGCCGCGAGCCACCAGATTGAGGATCATGACGAAGGCGATCAGGACGAGCGCCGCGCCCCAGGCCCGGTCGTAGGAGGCTTCACTGCCGACCTTGTACTGCTCCCAGATGTAGAGGGGGAGCGAGGACTGGGCACCTTCGAAGGGGTTGTTGTTGATCAGCTGGGTACCGAAGACCAGCAGCATGATCGGGGCGGTCTCACCCGCGATGCGGGCCACGGCCAGCATCACGCCGGTGGCGATGCCGCCGATGGCCGTGGGGAGCACGACCTTGAGGATCACGCGCCACTTCGGCACACCGAGGGCCAGGGCGGCCTCGCGCAGCTCGTTCGGGACGAGCTTGAGCATTTCCTCGGTGGAGCGGACCACGACGGGCATCATCAGGATCGACAGGGCCATCGCGCCGGCGAAGCCGGAGGGGCCGAAGCCGAGCATCAGGTTCCACGTCGTCAGGATGAACAGACCCGCGACGATGGAGGGGATGCCGGTCATGACGTCGACGAAGAAGGTGACCGCCTTGGCGAGCGAGCCCTTGCCGTACTCGACCAGGTAGACGGCGGTCAGCAGGCCGATGGGGGCCGAGATCGCGGTGGCCAGGGCGACCTGCTCGATGGTGCCGAGCAGCGCGTGGTAGACGCCGCCGCCGGGCTCGAAGCTGGTCACGCCGTTCATCGAGTGGCCGAGGAAGTCACCGTCGAGGACCTTCATGCCGCGGCTGATGGTCGTCCACAGCAGCGAGAGCAGCGGGGCGAGGGCGAGGACGAAGCAGACCCAGACGACGGAGGTCGCGACCCGGTCCTTGGCCTGGCGGCGGTTCTCGACGATCGAGCTGGCCGTGTACGTGATGACCACGAACAGGGCGGCCGCGAGCAGACCCCACTGGATCTTGCTGTGGAGGTCGAAGAGGGCGCCGAGGCCGGAGCCGAGCGCGACCGAGGCGGCGGCGATGCCGGCCGGGGCCCAGCGGGGCAGGTGGCCCTGCGTCAGGCTGCTGGGGGCGGCGGACTTGACGGCCCGGGAGGGGCGCGGGTCCTGGAGTGCGTGGCTCATCAGGCGTTCGCCCCCGAGAAGTCCTTGCGACGGGCGATGATCAGCCGGGCGGCGCCGTTGACCAGCAGGGTGAGCAGGAAGAGCACGAGACCGGAGGCGATCAGCGCGTCGCGGCCGAACTCGTTGGCCTCGTCGAACTTCGCGGCGATGTTCTGCGCGAACGTGCCGCCGCCCGGGTCCAGGATGTGGCCGGAGATCAGGAAGCTCGGGGAGAGGACGGTCGCGACGGCCATCGTCTCGCCGAGGGCGCGGCCGAGGCCGAGCATCGAGGCGGAGATGACTCCGGAGCGGCCGAAGGGCAGGACCGACATGCGGATGACTTCCCAGCGGGTCGCGCCGAGGGCCAGTGCGGCTTCCTCGTTCATGCGCGGGACCTGCAGGAAGACCTCGCGGCTGACGCTGGTCACGATCGGCAGGATCATGATCGCGAGCAGGATGCCGACGGTGAAGAGCGAGCGTGCGACGCCGACCTGGGTCTTGTCGAAGACGTAGGTCCAGCCCATGTACTCGTCGAGCCAGAGGTTCAGTCCGGCGAGCTGCGGGACGAGGAAGAGGGCGCCCCAGATGCCGTAGATGATCGACGGCACGGCGGCCAGCAGGTCGACCACGTAGGCGAGGGGGGCGGCCAGCTTGCGCGGCGCGTAGTGCGAGATGAAGAGGGCGATGCCGACGGCGATCGGAACCGCGATGGCCATCGCGATGATCGAGCTGACGACGGTGCCGAAGAGCAGGACGGCGATGCCGAAGACGGGGGGATTGGCCGACGCGTTCCAGTCGAACGTGGTGAGGAAGTTGCCCTCGTTGTCGGCCAGCGCGATGGAGGCGCGGTAGGTGAGGAAGACGGCGATCGACGCCATGATCACCAGGAGCAGGATGCCGGAGCCCTTGGAGAGGCCCGCGAAGATCTTGTCACCGGCGCGGCCGGTGGACCTTCCGCTCTTGGAGACGGGCGGAGCCGTGTCTATCTGGGTGGGTGTGGTGGAAGCCATGATCTTTCCGGTCTGGATGGGGGGCAGGCCCCCTGGCGGCGGTGCACCGGATCCCCTGGGTGGAGGGGAGGGTCCCCGGGCCGGTCCGCCCCCCGGACGGGGGGAGCGGACCGGTGGTCCCGGGGGTCTGGATTAGGCGAGCTTCGCGATGACTTCGCGGACCTTGGCGTTGATCTCGGCCGGGATCGGGGCGTAGCCGTTCTCGGTGAGGACCTTCTGGCCCGCGTCGGAAGCGGTGTAGTTCAGGAAGGACTTCACGGTCGAGAGGGTCTCGGCCTTGTTGCCCTTGTCGCAGACGACTTCGTAGGTCACCAGGACGATCGGGTAGGCACCCTCGGCCTTGGTGGCGTAGTCGAGCTTCAGCGCCAGGTCGTCGCCGGTGCCGGAGATCTTGGCGGCGGCGATGGCCTTGGAGGCGTTCTCGCCGGTGGCCTTGACCGGAGCGGCGGCGCCCGTGGCGACGTCCACGGTCTTGATGCTCTGCGAGGAGGCGTACGAGAGCTCGAAGTAGCCGATCGCGCCGTCGACGGCCTTGACCTGCGAGGCGACACCGGAGGAGCCGGAGGCGGCCTGGCCACCCGGGGCCGGCCACTTCTTCGCGGCCTCGTACGTCCAGGCCTCGGGAGCGGCGGCCTTGAGGTACTTGCCGAGGTTCTCGGTCGTGCCCGAGTCCTCGGAGCGGTGGAACGCCTGGATCGCGGTGGCGGGAAGCGTGACGCCCGGGTTCAGCTTCTTGATCGCCTCGTCGTCCCACTTCTTGATCTTGTCGTTGAAGATCGCGGCGAGGGTGGGGGCGTCCAGCGTCAGCTTGTCCACGCCGGCGACGTTGAAGCCGATGGCGATGGGGCCGCCGACCATCGGCAGGTCGATGCCCTGACCGCCGGTGCAGATCTTCTTCGACTCCTCGACGGCCTCGGGCTTCAGCGCCGAGTCCGAGCCGGCGAAGCCGACGGTGCCCTGGTTGAACGCGACGATGCCCTCACCGGAGGAGGAGGACTTGTAGTTGACCTCGACGCCCGGGCAGGCCGCCATGTAGTTCTTGACCCACAGGTCGACCGCGTTCTTCTGCGCGGAGGAGCCCGAGGCGAGGAGCTTGCCCTTGGCGCCGTCGCACTTGATGTCGCCCACGGCGGCGGAAGGCTTGCCCGAGGCGCCGGCGTCGGTCTTGGTGTTGTCGTCCGAGCCGCACGCCGTGAGGACCAGGGCGCCGGACACGACGAGCGCCCCGAGGGCGGAGGCACGAAGCATGTTCTTGCGCTGAAGCTTCACTTTCGGGTGTTTCCTTCCAGAAGCCGCCGGCCGCTTTCTGAATCGGGGCGGCGTGCGAAGAGGACTACGTCGGTTGCCCGGAGGAATCGTCCGTGTTCGCGGCGACTCGCTCCCTGCATCTACGAAGTTAGGCAGATCAGGTGAAGCGGCCGACCGGGGTAAGTGAACGGATGGTGAACCGTGGCGGACGGGGTGGTGCGGAGGGGCGGCGCCGGAGCTGGACGTCATCTCCTGTTATCCCGCCGTTACCGATGCGTGACCTGCCGTGGGTGCCTACGGTGCGTGTGGTGCGTGCGTGTGGTGCGGGCCGGAGGGGTCAGACGCCTGCGTGGCTGGAATCCGCCGGTTGCCAGATGTGCTGGAAGGTGGTCCGGGAGGCTTCGACCTCGTGGCGCTGGTCCGCGTGCAGGACGCCCAGGGCGTACGCCGTCGCCGGGGCGATGCGGGGGGTGCGGGCCGCGGTGGCCGAGGCGGCGGCGGCTTCCGCGGCATCCCGGTGCCGGGTCAGGGCCTGGCCCGCGGCCGTCAGGCGGGCCACGTCGCCGCCCAGGGCCTCCCGGGCGTAGCGGTGGACGCGCAGCAGGCGGCGTACCTCGTTCCACGAGCCGTCGTGGTCCGCGTCGTACGGGTGCGAGGGCGAGGGGGCGGGGAGCGAGTGCACCGCCGCGGACAGGCGGGAATGCGCCACCTCGGCGAGCGGGACCAGGACCTCGTCCACCCGGCCGCGGGCCGCCACCGGGTCCAGCGGGACCTCGGAGGCCAGGACCGCCACGGCGTCCGCGACCGCGTGGAAGCGGGAGGAGCCGAGCGCCTGCAGGGTCGCGGAGTGGGCCCGGGTGCGGGCCAGGGTGAGCTGGCGCTCCAGCAGGGCGCCCGCGCGGGCCGAGCCCACGGTCAGCGAGCCCGCCGTACCCCGGGGAGCCGGCACCTCGGGGCTTCCCGACAGCCGCTGCAGGGCGTCCATCAGCCGTGACAGGCGCGCCGCGTACGCGTGCTCGTCGGCCAGGGTCGCCGAGAGCCAGACCAGCTCCGTGCGCAGCGAATCCGCCCAGGAAGAATCGGCCACCGCCCTGAACGTGGACAGGGAGCAGGAGATCCGGCGCGCAGCCCCCCGCAGGCTGCGCGCCGCCTCGCTGCCCTCGGCGCCGCCGGTCGCGGCGCCCTCCTCGTGGAGGCGCAGGCCCCGCAGGAACGCGGTGGCCTGCGCACGCAGGTACGTACCGAGCACGGTGCCTGCCGTGGTGGCGGTCAGGTCATGATTTGGCTGAGCCACGCCGGCGCCTCCGGGCGTCAATGAGCATCTCCTGAACGTGCCGCAGCGGCTGGCCCTCGCTGTCCGTGCTGTGCCGGGTCCATTCGCCGTCCGGGCCCAGGTGCCAGGAGGTGGTGGCGTCGGACATGCCGGTTTCCAGCAGCCGGTCCAGTGCCGCGCGGTGGGCCGGGTCGGCGACCCTGACCAGTGCCTCGATACGGCGGTCGAGGTTGCGGTGCATCATGTCGGCGCTGCCTATGTACACCTCGGGCTCGCCGCCGTTGCCGAAGGCGAAGACCCGGGAGTGCTCCAGGAAGCGGCCGAGGATCGAGCGGACCCGGATGTTGTCCGAGAGCCCGGGGACACCGGGGCGGATCGCGCAGATGCCGCGGACCCAGATGTCGATGGGCACGCCCGCCTGCGAGGCCCGGTAGAGCGAGTCGATGAGCGCCTCGTCGACGATCGAGTTCATCTTGAGGCGGACGTACGCGGGACGGCCCGCCCTGTGATGGGCCGCCTCCTTGTCGATCCGGGAGATCAGGCCGTCGCGCAGCGAGCGCGGGGCCACCAGCAGCCGGCGGTAGGTCTCGCGGCGCGAGTAGCCGGACAGCCGGTTGAAGAGGTCCGAGAGGTCCGCGCCGACCTGGGAGTCGGCGGTGAGCAGGCCGAGGTCCTCGTAGAGCCGTGCCGTCTTGGGGTGGTAGTTGCCGGTGCCGACGTGGGAGTAGCGGCGCAGCGTGTCGCCCTCCTGACGGACGACGAGCGACAGCTTGCAGTGGGTCTTGAGGCCGACGAGCCCGTAGACGACGTGGCAGCCGGATTCCTCGAGCTTGCGGGCCCACTTGATGTTGGCCTGCTCGTCGAAGCGGGCCTTGATCTCGACGAGTACGAGGACCTGCTTGCCGGATTCGGCGGCGTCGATCAGGGCGTCCACGATCGGGGAGTCGCCGGAGGTCCGGTACAGCGTCTGCTTGATGGCGAGGACGTCCGGGTCGGCGGCCGCCTGCTCCAGGAAGGCCTGCACGGAGGTGGAGAAGGAGTCGTACGGGTGGTGCAGGAGCACGTCCCGCTCGCGCAGCGCCGCGAAGATGTCGGGCGCGGACGCGGACTCGACCTCGGCGAGGTCGCGGTGCGTGCCGGCGACGAACTTCGGGAACTTCAGCTCCGGGCGGTCCAGGGAGGCGATCCCGAAGAGGGCGGTGAGGTCGAGGGGGCCGGGGAGCGGGTACACCTCGGACGGGTTCACCTTCAGCTCCTGGACCAGCAGGTCCAGGACGCCGGGGTCGATGGACTCCTCGACCTCCAGGCGCACCGGCGGGCCGAAGCGGCGCCGCATGAGCTCCTTCTCGAGGGCCTGGAGGAGGTTCTCCGCGTCGTCCTCTTCCACCTCGAGGTCCTCGTTGCGGGTCACGCGGAACATGTGGTGCGCGAGCACCTCCATGCCGGGGAACAGCTCCTCCAGGTGCGCGGCGATGACGTCCTCCAGCGGGACGTAGCGCTGCGGGGAGGCCTCCAGGAAGCGGGAGAGGAGCGGGGGGACCTTGACCCGGGCGAAGTGTCGGTGGCCGCTGACGGGATTGCGTACGACCACGGCCAGGTTCAGGGACAGGCCGGAGATGTACGGGAACGGGTGCGCGGGGTCCACGGCCAGCGGGGTGAGCACCGGGAAGATCTGGTTGCGGAACAGGGTGAAGAGGCGCGCCTGCTCCTTCTCGGTGAGGTCGGGCCACCGGATGAGGTGGACGCCTTCCTCGGCGAGCTGCGGGGAGATGTCCTGCTGGAAGCAGGCGGCGTGGCGGGCCATGAGCTCGCGGGAGCGGGTCCAGATGAGGTCGAGGACCTCACGGGGCTGCAGGCCTGAGGCCGAACGGGTGGCGACGCCGGTCGCGATGCGGCGCTTGAGTCCGGCGACGCGGACCATGAAGAACTCGTCGAGGTTGCTGGCGAAGATCGCCAGGAAGTTCGCACGCTCCAGGAGGGGCGTGGCGGGGTCCTCCGCGAGCTCCAGGACGCGCTCGTTGAAGGCGAGCCAGCTGCGCTCCCGGTCGAGGAAGCGGCCCGCGGGCAGCTCACCGGTGTCCTTCTCGTCGTAGGCGTCCAGGTCCGCGTCGAGATCCGGTTCCAGGTCGACGTGCGGGCGGTGGGCGGCTATGGACCCCAGGCGGGCGTGCGCGCCGGTTGCGGCGCGGGCGGCCACGGCCTCGGGGGTGGCGGCGCGGGCGGCCGCGGCCGCGGAGACATCGGCGGCGCTGGGAGCGGACGGCGAGGCGAACTTGTTCGGCGGCTGCTGGGCGGGGACCTCGGAAGGGGCTGCGCTGGGCTTGTGGCTCATGACTCCATTCTTCCGCGCGCGCGGGAGGACAGGCGCGTCGGAAGTGTCGGCCGTCAGTCGGAGTCGGGGCTGCATGCGGTCAGCTTCGCGACCGCGCATTAATGCCCGGTTAATGGCGTATGGCTTCCAGGGTCCGGGCGGGGGTCGGCTGGTGCCGACCCCCGGACCCGGGGAGGCGGCTCGGCTGCGCCGGGCGACAGCGGGGGAGCCGTCGTACCGGGCGCAGGCGCCAGCGGGTGCGTCGGGCCGGGGGGTGTTCTAGCGTCGGTAGGAGGGAGGGATGTCCTGCCGAGCCGGTCCGGTACGGGGACCGGGCCCGGGGCCGTACGCGGTCGTGCGTGCTCGGCGCCGTTGCTCATGTGGTCCGGCATACCCGGTCACCGCTACGGCCGGGCCCGGGCCGGGGTTCGGGCCGGGCCCGGGCCGGGGTCGGGCCGCGCGGAGATCTCGGAGAGCAGGTACGTCCCATGCGCACGTCGACCCGTATCGCAAGTGTCCTGACCGGTCTGACCCTCGCCCTGGGAGGCGCGGTCCTGGCGGCCCCCGCCGCCCCGGCCGCACCCGCGGACGTCTCGGCCTGCATCAACAAGGTCGAACGGGAGCTGAAGGGCGGTGAGGCTCCGGCATCCGTCCGCGCCTCGTGCTACATCTCGCTGACCGGGGCCCAGGACGAGTGTGTGACCGGCCTGACCGAGGGCAGCGGGGTGACCAAGGCGACCGCGGAGAGCGCCTGCAAGCTGGGCGCCGAGTAGCCGAGTAGTGGGGGAGCCGGGAGCCGGGAGCCGGGAGCCGGAGAGGCCTCCGGCTCCCGACCGGGGCGGGCGCGGCGGGGGTCAGCTCTCCGTGCGGTACATCAGGTCCACCTCGTGGGTGGAGAAGCCGAGGCCCTCGTACACGGCCAGGGCCGCCGGGTTGTCGGCGTCCACGTAGAGCATCGCCGTGGGCAGGCCCGCCCCGGCGAGGTGGCGCAGGCCGATCGCCGTGAGGGCCTTGCCGAGGCCGCCGCCCTGCGCGCCGGGGCGTACTCCGAGGACGTAGACCTCGCCCAGCTGCTGCTCGGCGTGCACCTTCGTCCAGTGGAAGCCGATGACCTCGCCGTCGCGCTCCGCTAGGAAGAAGCCCTTCGCGTCGAACCAGGGCTGCGCGATGCGGTCGTTCAGGTCCCGCTGCGTGAGTGAGCCCTGCTCGGGGTGGTGGGCGAAGGCCTCCGTGTTGACGGCCAGCCAGGCGGCGTCGTCGGTGCCGGGCACGAAGGTGCGTACGGTCACTCCCGCGGGGAGGACGGCCTCCGGCAGGGCGGGCGCCTGGGCATCGAGCGGGCGGCGGAGCTGGCGCAGTTCGCGGAACAGGGTCAGGCCGAGCACCTGCGCGAGGTGGCGGGCCGCCGACTTGCCACCGTGCGCCCACACCCGGATCCGCTTGCCGGAGGCGGCCAGCAGGGCGGTGCCCAGCGCCCGCCCGTGCCCGCGCCCGCGCATCGCGGGGTGGACGACGAGCTCGGCGGCGGGGGCCTCCACCGGATCGGTGTCCTCCAGTTGCCCGTACGCGGTGAGCCGCCCGTCGGAGGTCAGGAGGAAGTGACGGATCCCCTCCCGCGCTCCTCCGCGCAGCTGGAGCCGGCCCTGCTCGGACACGGCGGTGGTGCCGTCGGTGCGGGCCGCGTCCTCGATCAGGGCGAGAACGGCGTCGGCCTGTTCGTCCGTCAGTTCGTCGAGGGTCTGGATCTGCCGTCCCGGCTCCAGGACCACTGCTGCGTCGTCAGTCATGGAACCGAGCCTACGACCCCGGTGGGGGACCGGCGGGGTGCGGCCCGGACGGGTGCCCGGACGGCCGCGGGGGCAGCACCGCGGACGGACCGCCGACGGTCCCGCCGACGGGCACCCGTCCCCTGCGTGTAACCAGCTCGATACCCGTACCCCCTGTCGCGCTACGCGCGTTGACTCTAGGCTTCGGCAGACCTCCCAAGATGTATCGCTGTCCGCAAAGGGGACCAAATGTCAGCGACGCCACAACGGCACCGCCGAACCGGCCGGTTGGCCCTCACCGCTCTCGCCGTGGCAACGGCCGGCGGTGCGATGCTCGCCGCCGCCCTTCCGGCCGGAGCCGCGAGTGGTGACGGATACGGCCAGGACCACGGCCGCACCGTCGACGTACAGATGCTGTCGTTCAACGACCTCCACGGCACGCTGGAGCCCCCGCAGGGCTCCTCGGGCACCGTGACCGAGCGTCAGGCCGACGGCACCACCAAGGCCATACCCGCGGGCGGTGTCGAGTACCTCGCCACCAGCCTGCGCAAGGCCCGCGAGGGCCGGCGTTACTCCGTCACCGCCGCGGCCGGCGACATGATCGGCGCCAGCCCGATGGTGTCGGGCCTCTTCCACGACGAGCCGGCGATCGAGGCGCTCAACGACCTCGACCTGGACGTGACCAGCGTCGGCAACCACGAGTTCGACGAGGGCAAGACCGAGCTGCGCCGCATGCAGTACGGCGGCTGCCACCCGGTCGAGGGCTGCTTCGAGTACGGCAAGGAGTTCGGCGGCGCCGAGTTCAAGTACCTCGCCGCGAACGTGGTCGACCAGAAGACCAAGCGCCCGATGATGAACCCCACCTTCATCTGGAAGAAGGGGGACGTGAAGATCGGCTTCATCGGCGTCACCCTGGAGGGCACGCCCGACATCGTGACCGCCGACGGGGTCAGGGGCCTCACGTTCGGCGACGAGGTCGAGACGGTCAACAAGTACGCCGAGGAGCTGAACAAGCAGGGCGTGAAGTCGATCGTGGCGCTGATCCACGAGGGCGGCCTGCCCGCGAGCGGCGCGTACAACTACGACTGCGACGTGCCGGGCGCCGGCGCCGGCATCTCCGGGGCCATCGTCGACATCGCGAAGAACATCTCGCCGAAGGTCGACGCCCTGGTCACCGGCCACACGCACCAGGCGTACGCGTGCAACATCCCCGACCCGGCGGGCAAGCCGCGCACGGTCACCTCGGCCGCCTCGTACGGCCGGCTGTTCACGGACACCACGCTGACCTACGACCGCGTGACCAAGGACATCGTCCGTACCCCGGTCACGTCGCCGAAGCCGGTGCAGAAGGTCGTCACCCGGGACCAGCCCAAGGCCCCGGACCTGACCGCGCTGATCGAGCGCTGGAACGCGCTGGCCGCGCCGATCGCGAACCGTCCGATGGGCTACATCTCGGCCGACATCGCGGGCCGCGGCTCGGCGGAGTACGAGAAGCCGCTCGGTGACGTGATCGCCGACGCGCAGCTCGAGGCCCTGGCCCCGGCGGCCAAGGGCGGCGCCCAGCTCGCCATCATGAACCCGGGCGGCATCCGTGCGGACCTTGCCTACAAGGCCGCCGGCGCCGAGGGCGACGGTGTGGTGACGTACGGGGAGTCGTACACGGTCCAGCCGTTCACCAACATGATGACGGTCGTCGACCTGACCGGCGCCCAGCTGATCACCGCGCTCCAGCAGCAGGTCAGCGGCCCGGTCAACGGGGTGAGCCCGAAGATCCTGCAGGTCTCCAAGGGCTTCTCCTACACCCTGGACACCACCAAGGCGGGTGCCGACCGCATCGTCGTGGACTCGGTGAGGCTGAACGGCGAGGCCATCGACCCCGCCCGTACCTACCGGGTCGCGATGAACGAGTTCCTCGCGGGCGGCGGCGACGGTTTCGGCGTCCTGAAGGAGCACAAGAACAAGCTGGTCGGCGCGTCCGACCTGGACGTCTTCAACGCCTACCTGACCGCGCACTCCTCGGCGGCCGCGCCGCTGGCCCCGCCGGTGGCGGACCGGATCACGGTCGTCAAGTAGCACCTGGGCAGTAGCCGGAGCAGTACCTGAAGCAGTACCTGCCTCTCGAGGGGCGGTGGGCCGTCGGCCTGCCGCCCCTCCGGCGTTCCCGGGCCGGCCTACAGCGTGGCCAGGAAGCCGCGTACGGCCTCGGCGAGGCCCTTCGGGTCCTGGAAGGGCACGAAGTGCTCGGTGTCGAGACCGGCGTACGAGGTCCCGGGCCGCCGGGCGACCATCGCGTCGGCCTGCTCCCGGGAGAGCACCTCGCTGCGCAGCCCGTGGACGAGCAGCGCCGGGCAGCTGCTCGCGAGCCAGACGTCCCGGTACGAGGTCTCGTCCCCGGTGAGGGTGCACAGGGTGGCCGCGGGGTTGAACGGCAGGCGCCAGCCGGAGTCGTCCGGCAGCGGGCGCAGGAAGGGGCCGGTCCCCTCGGCGAGCGGGCCGAGGGCGGCGAGGAGTTCCTCGCGGGTGGCCGCGGTGTACGGGAGGTCGTGCAGGAAGTCCCAGAAGGACGGGCCGTCCTGGCGCGAGAGCTCCACCGGGGCGTCGACGTTGATCAGGGCGGACACCAGGTCGGGCCGGGCGGCGGCCAGGTGGTAGGCGTTGATCCCGCCGAGGGAGAAGCCGAGGACGGGTACGGGGCCGCCGGGGGCGAGGTGTTCCAGCAGGGCGGCGGCGTCGGCGGTGTAGCCCGCGCGGCTGTACTCGGAGGCGAGGCCGGAGTCGCCGTGCCCGCGCTGGTCGGGGGCGATGACCCGCCACTGCTCGCCGAGGCTGGCGGCGAAGTCGGTGAAGTGGGCGCCCTCGGAGAGGGCGCCGTGGAGGGCGAGCAGCGGGCGGCCGGGCCCGCCGAAGTCCAGGTAGGACAGGGTGCGGTCGTCGATCTTCAGCTCGTGGCGCATGGCGTTGCTCTCCCCGTGTGTGCTGGTCGGGCGTGCTGGTCGGTGACTCCGGGACCAGGCTGCCAGGAATTGGGCATGTGCACAATACGGTTGTGTAGCGCGCTTGCCCAAAACCGGGCGCGGATACGATCCCGGCATGGGAAATCGCGAGGACCTGCTGGCCGGAGCCCGGCGCTGCCTGGAGGAGAAGGGGTACCTCCGGACGACCGTGCGCGACATCGCCTCGGCCGCGCAGGTGAGCATGGCCGCGATCGGCTACCACTTCGGCACCCGCGAGGTGCTGCTCAACGAGGCGCTCTTCGCGGCCATGGACGAGTGGGCCGCGGGATCGGGCCGGCTCGCCGGGCAGGGTGCCACCGCGCGGGAGCGCTACGCCGACACCTGGGACCGCAAGATCCGGGACTTCGGCGAGATGCGCTGGCTCTGGACCGCCTCCGTCGAGGCCTTCGTGCACGCGCAGTCCTCGCCCGAGCTGCTCGCCGTCCTGGCCGAGGGGCAGCGCCACAACCGCCGCATGGTGGCCGCGCAGTTGCGCGGAGTCCCCGTCGAGGAGGTCGCGGAGGAGGACGTGCGGAGCCTCGGGTCGGTGCACATCGCGCTGCTGACCGGGGTCATGGTGCAGTGCCTGACCGACCCGGAGCACGCGCCGGACGGCCGGTCCCTCGCCCAAGGGCTGCGCCTGATGGCGGAGTTGCTCGAAAGCTGAGTACTACCCGTGGGTAGTAATGCAGGGCTCCGCACGCCATAATCCGGGCCACCACTGGGTCGGCAAAGGGGCGGGCATGGGCGCGGGTACGGGCATGGGCGCGGGTACGGGCGTGGGCATCGGCACGGGCGGCGCGGGCGGGGACGCGAGCGCGGGTACGGGGCTTCGGCGGCGCGGATTCCTGGCGGGGACGGCGGCCCTGGGCGGCGCGGCCCTGCTCGGCGCGGGCACCGGGACGGCCTCGGCCGCCACCCGGGCCACGGGGGCCACCGGAGCCACCCGGGCCGCCGCCACGGCAGTGGGCTCGCTCTCCACCCAGGACTGGATGAGCGGCCTCGGCGACGCCACCCCCCTCCAGCGGATGACCATCCCCGGCACCCACGACTCGGGCGCCACCCGGGGCGGGCTCTACGTCGCCTGCCAGAACACCTCCATCGCCGACCAGCTCGGCTCCGGGATCCGCTTCCTCGACGTCCGCTGCCGGGTGACCGGCGGATCGTTCGCGATCCACCACGGCGCGTACTACCAGAACCTGATGTTCGGAGACGTCCTCGCCGCCTGCTGGAACTTCCTCGCCGCGCACCCCACCGAGACCGTGCTGATGCGGCTCAAGCAGGAGTACTCCGAGGAGAGCGACGCCACCTTCCGCGCCGTCTTCGACGACTACCTGAACAACCGGGGCTGGAGCCCGCTCTTCAAGATCGCCGACTCGCTGCCCGCCCTCGGCCAGGTGCGCGGCAAGGTGCTGCTGCTCCCCGACAACGGCGGCCTCCCCGGCGGCCTGCGCTACGGCGACGGCAACGTCTTCGACATCCAGGACGACTACATGGCCGAGCCCTTCGCCAAACGGGGCAAGATCGAGAACCACTTCCGCAAGGCCGTCCAGCAGCCCGGCAGGTTCTTCATGAACTACACCAGCACGGCCGCGGCCCTGCCGCCCCGCTGGAACTCCGACCGCCTGGGCCCGCAGGTGCACGCCTTCGTCGACGGCTCCGAGCTGGCCGGCCGGACCGGGCTCGGGATCGTCCCCATGGACTTCCCCAACACCCGCTCCGGCCTGGTCGCCTCACTGATCCGGCACAACTGACGCCTGAACGGGCGGCGGAGCCGGCGCGCCCGGGATGCTGAGCACCGCCTCGGTACCCGGGCCGCCGTCCGCCGGGGCGCGCAAGGCGGCCGTGCCGCCCGCGCGCTGCACCGTACGGGCCACGATGGACAGGCCGAGGCCGCTGCCCGGCAGGGCCCGGGCGGACGGGGAGCGCCAGAAGCGCTCGAAGACGTGCGGGAGGTCGTCGGCCGGGATGCCGGGACCGCGGTCCCGTACGGTCAGCTCGCCCGCGCGCAGCGACACGGTGACCGTGCTGCCGGGCGGGCTGAACTTCACCGCGTTGTCCAGGACGTTGACCACCGCCCGCTCCAGGGCCGCCGCCTCGCCGCGTACGTACCAGGGCGCCAGGTCCGAGTCGAAGTCCAGCTCCGGACCGCGCAGCCGGGCGCGGGACAGCGCCGCACCCGCGATCTCGTGCAGGGCCACCACCCCGAGGGGACCGGGAGCGGCCGCGTCCGGGCGGGACAGCTCCTGCAAGTCGCCGATCAGCGAGGCCAGTTCCGTCATCTGCGCCTTGACCGAGGACAGCAGCTCCTTGCGGTCCTCCGGCGGGATGGCCCGGCCGGTCTCCTCGCTGCGCGCCAGCAGCTCGATGTTGGTGCGCAGCGAGGTGAGCGGGGTGCGCAGCTCGTGCCCGGCGTCCGCGATCAGCTGGGCCTGGCGCTCCTGGGAGGAGGCCAGCGCGGCCGTCATGGAGTTGAAGGAGCGCGACAGCCGGGCGATCTCGTCGTCGCCCTCGTCGGGGATGCGGACGGTGAGGTCCTCGGTGCGGGCGATGTGCTCGACGGCGCCGGTCAGTTCGTCGACCGGGCGCAGGCCCGTACGGGCCACCCAGAGGCCGGCCACGCCGGCGCCGAGGATGCCGACGGCGGAGACGAACAGGAGCACCCAGGCCAGGGTGGACAGGGGTTCGGTGATGTCGGAGAGGGGCTTGGCCACCGAGATGGCCGCGAGGGAGTTCTGCAGGCCGGGCCCGGCGGACAGCTCCACGGGCTGGGTGTAGACGCGTACGGGGGTGCCGTCCGTGGTCTTGCCGTCGTAAAGGATCGCTCCGCGCACCCCCTTGGCCACGTCGAGGTCGAAGTCGGAGACCGGGAGGGTGTTCTTGCCGTCCACCGCGCAACGGCCGCCCGTGGGCAGCACGATCTGCACCTGCGCGCTGAGGTTGTTCTCGAAGGGGCCGGGCACCTTGTCCAGGCAGCCGTACCGGTTCAGCGCTTGGCTGGCCTGGGCCCGGGCGTTGGTGGAGCGCAGCGAACTGTTCAGCTGGTCGTTCAGCTGGGTGCGGACCATGAACCAGCTCACGCAGGCCACGGCCGCGACGGCCAGCGCCACCGCGACGGTGACCAGCAGGGCGAGACGGGAGCGGAGCGGGAGGCCGCGGAATCTGGCGGTGGGGCTCACTCCGGACCGCCGGTGTCGCCCGCCCCGGCCGCGCGCAGTACGTAGCCCACCCCGCGCACGGTGTGGACCAGGCGGGGCTCGCCCCCGGCCTCGGTCTTGCGGCGCAGGTACATCACGTACACGTCCAGGGAGTTGGAGCTGGGCTCGAAGTCGAAGCCCCATACGGTTTTGAGGATCTGCTCGCGGGTCAGGACCTGGCGCGGGTGCGCGAGGAACATCTCCAGCAGGGTGAATTCGGTACGGGTCAGCTCCACCGGGCGGCCGCCGCGGGTGACCTCGCGGGTGGCGAGGTCCATGCGCAGGTCGCCGAAGGTCAGCGCGTCGGCGTCCGCGGGCCGGCCGTCCCCGCCGGAGGGGGCGGTGTAGGAGCTGCGGCGCAGCAGGGCGCGCACCCGGGCGAAGAGCTCGTCCAGCTCGAACGGCTTGACCAGGTAGTCGTCGGCGCCGGCGTCGAGTCCGGTGACGCGGTCGCCGACCGTATCGCGGGCGGTCAGCATCAGGACGGGCGTGGTGCTGCCGGCGGCGCGCAGGCGGCGGGCGGCCGTCAGACCGTCCATCCGCGGCATCTGGATGTCCAGGATGATCAGGTCGGGGGCGTACGAGTCCGCTTTGTCGAGGGCGTCGAGCCCGTCGACGGCGGTCTGCGTGCCGTACCCCTCGAAGGCCAGGCTGCGGCGCAGGGCCTCGCGTACGGCCGGTTCGTCGTCGACGACGAGGATGCGCTGCTGGTCGCCTTCGGCGCTCATACGGGGTCCCCCCAGGTGGTGGTCGGTCTCCTACCAGGCTCGCACGGGCGGGCTGGAAGTCGGGCTAGAAGGAGGTCCCGAAACCGTTCGCGGCGTTGTTGCCGGAGCCGCTGTCGCCGTTGCTGCTGCCGTCGCCGCCCGGGCCGCCCTTGCGGAGGGAGGGGAGGTCGGCCTTGATGGTGTTGACGGGGATGGCGAAGCCGAGGCCGACGCTGCCGGCGGAGCCGCTGCCGCTGGAGGGGGAGTAGATCGCGGAGGGCATGCCCACGATCTCGCCGTTCATGTTGACGAGGGCGCCGCCCGAGTTGCCGGGGTTCAGGGAGGCGTCCGTCTGGATGGCCTTGTACGAGGTGGTGTCCGTGCCGGTGTTCCCGTTGAACTGCCGGCCGCCGTAGGAGAAGGGGAAGCCGTCCTCGGGAGACTGCTGCTTCTGCTCGGACTTGGGGACGTTCACCTCGCGGTCGAGCGCGGAGACGATGCCGCTGGTGACCGTGCCGGTGAGGCGGTCGGGGGAGCCGATGGCGACGACCTCGTCGCCGACCTTGAGGCTGTCGGAGTTGCCCAGGCTCGCGGGCTTGAGCCCGCTCGCGCCTTCCAGCTTGATGAGGGCGAGGTCCTTGTCCGGATCCGTGCCGACGATCTTCGCGTTGTACTTCTTGCCGTCGCTCATCGTCACCTGGATCTGGCTCGCGCCGTCGATCACGTGGTTGTTGGTGACGATCTCGCCGTCGGCGGTGATCACGATGCCGGAACCGGTGCCCTGGCCGGAGGCGGTGCGGGTGTCGATGCGGACGACGGAGGGGCTGACGTTCTCGGCGACGCCGGTGACGGTGCCGCGGTTCGACTGGGAGATGGTGCTGCCGTTGACGCCGGTGCCCGTGCCGTTGGTCTTGTTCAGCATCTGCTGGACGGCGGCGGCGGTACCGCCGCCGACGACGGCGGCCGCGAGGGCCACGGCGGCGAGGAGGGCGACCGGGCGCTTGGCTCGGGCGTGGCCGTGGCCCTGGCCCTGGCCCTGCGGGGCGGCGGACGCCGGGGCGGCCTCGCCCCAGGTGGCCCAGCCGCCGCTGCCGTTGCCGCCGTTGCCGCCGTTCTGGGGGACGGTCTCGCCCTGGATGACCGGGGCCGAGTGGGCCTCGTGCCAGCCGGGGGCGGGGGCCGCCGGGGGGTAGGCGGGCGGAGGCGGGTACGCGGCGTCCTGTGCGAGCCGGTCACGACCGCGCTGCCAGTCCTCGCCCCAGGGGGCGGGCTGCTGGGGGCGGTTTTCCTGGGGGTACTCGCCTTCGCGGCGGAGGTTCTCGGTCATGGATACGACTCTGTCCGCCGATGATGAGAGCTTCCTGAGTCCCCGCTGAGAAGCCCGACAGAACCGTGTATGCCCTATATAAGGCCGGGCCGGGCTGGGCCCGGCTGCCCAGAGCGAGCCGAGTGGTCCGGGCGGTCCGGGTGGGCCAGATGGGCCGGGTGGGACGGGTGTGGGTGGTCGGGCCCTGCGGGGCGAAGTCCCCTACCCGCCCTTCGCCCGTTCCCCGGGCTGCGCCCGGACCCCCCCCGGAGCTGCGCCCCGGATTCCCCGTGTCTCAAAGGTTGGCGGGGCCGGATTTCGGTCGGTGTGGGCTGGATTGTCCGTACGGCAATGTCAGCCCCTCCGGCGTTTGAGGAGCGGGGGTCCGGGGGCCGGCCCCCGGGAACGGTGCCGCGCGCGGGCGCGGCGGGAAGCACGCTCCGGGGTCCCGGGGCACCTCAGCGGCCAGCGCCTAGCGGCAGCCGCAGGAGCGGCGGATGACCAGGGCCGAGGGGAACTGCTTCAGGCGTTCGCGCCGGGAGCCCGCCACCCGCAGGGCGTCGTCCAGGACGAGGTCCACCGCGGCGCGGGCCATCGCCGGGCGGTCCGAGGCGATGGTGGTGAGGGGCGGGTCCGTCAGGGCCGCCTCCTTGACGTCGTCGAAGCCGGCCACCGCCAGCTGCTCGGGCACGTCGATGCGCAGCTCCCGCGCGGCGCGCAGGACGCCGATCGCCTGGTCGTCCGTAGCGCAGAAGATCGCCGGCGGGCGGTCCGGTCCGGCCAGCAGCTCCAGGGCGACCTTGTACGCGTCGTAGCGGTTGTACGGGGCCTGGAAGAGGCGGCCCTCCACCGAGCGGCCGGATTCGAGCATGGCCCGCCGCCAGCCCTCGACGTGGTCGGCCACCGGGTCGCCGACCTCGGGGGTGCTCTCGACGCCGCCCAGGCAGGCCACGTACGGGTGTCCGTGCTCGAGGAGGTGCCGGGTGGCGAGCTGCGCGCCGCCGATGTCGTCGGTGACGACGGCGACGTCGTCGATGGCCTCGGGGCGCTCGTGGAGGAGGACCACGCGGGCGTCCCAGGCCTCGATCTCGGAGGCTGCCTGCTCGCTCATGCCCTGGCTGACCAGGATCAGGCCCGAGACCCGCATCCCGAGGAAGGCCCGCAGATAGTGGACCTCGCGCTCGGTGCGGTAGTCGGAGTTGCCGACCAGCACCATCTTTCCGCGCTCGGCTGCGGCCTGCTCGACCGCGTGCGCCATCTCCGCGAAGAACGGCTGGCGGGCATCGGGGACGATCATGCCTATGAGGTCGGTGCGGCGTGAGGCCATCGCCTGGGCGACCCGGTCCGGGCGGTAGCCCAGGTCCTTGATCGCGGCGAGGACACGCTCGCGCGTGGCCGGGGCAACCGGCCTGGGTCCGTTGTTGATGACGTAGCTCACGACGGCGGTAGAAGTACCCGCAAGTCGTGCCACGTCATCCCGCGTCACCTTGGCCACGCGCGGAAGTCTACGCGGGGTGACCTACCTCTGGGCAGGGCGTCCGGAGGAGGTCGATCCCACAACCTTCGCGCAGCCCCCCTAGTCCATCCGGGTGAGTGCCGCGGCGGCCCGCGCGGAGGCCTCGGCCGCCGCCTTCGTGGCCGCCTGCGCGGCCGCTTCCGCCGCCGCCCGTTCCACCTTCTCCGGGGTGACGAAGCGGTACCCGACGTTGCGGACGGTACCGATCAGCGACTCGTGCTCGGGCCCGAGTTTCGCGCGCAGACGCCGTACGTGCACGTCGACGGTGCGGGTGCCGCCGAAGTAGTCGTAGCCCCACACCTCCTGGAGGAGCTGCGCACGGGTGAAGACCCGGCCCGGGTGCTGGGCGAGGTACTTGAGGAGCTCGAACTCCTTGAAGGTCAGGTCCAGGACCCGCCCCTTCAGCTTCGCCGAGTACGTCGCCTCGTCGACCGACAGGTCACCGTTGCGGATCTCCATCGGGGAGTCGTCCGAGCCGAGCTGCTGGCGGCCGGTGGCGAGGCGCAGCCGCGCTTCGACTTCGGCCGGTCCCGCGGTGTCGAGGAGGACGTCGTCGATGCCCCAGTCGGCGGTGACGGCCGCGAGGCCGCCCTCGGTGACGACGAGGATCAGCGGGCAGCCGGGCCCCGTGGAGCGGAGCAGCTGGCACAGCGACCGCACCTGGGGCAGGTCGCGGCGGCCGTCGACGAGGATCACGTCGGCGCCCGGGGTGTCCACGAGGGCGGGGCCCTCGGCGGGGGCCACCCGGACGCTGTGGAGCAGCAGGCCGAGGGCCGGCAGCACCTCGGTCGAGGGCTGCAGGGCATTGGTCAGGAGCAGGAGTGAGCTCATGCCCGACCACCCGCCCGGGTCGGACGGTGGTACTGGTGGTACTGGTGGTGTGCGTGCGCAGGTGCGTCTGCCCGCACCTGCGCCTGCACGACGGTTCGCTGGTCCATCACGTCGGTTCCTCCTCGGTCCCGTCGAGGACTTTCGCGGCACTGCTTCGTACGACTTGCCTGGTGTCCGTCCGGTCCCCGCGCCCTGAGGTCCGGATGGATACCACTGTTCTCGGTCCGTTCAACGTGCTGAAAGCACAAAAGGACCCGGGGGCTACGTTGCCCGGATCCTCTCGCCAGCAGAATAGCCCACCCGCCCCGGCGGGGCCGAGGCTTCGGAGCGTTCCACTTCTGTGGTTCCCACCACCCCCGGACCTGCATATGCGCCGGTTTCACCGGATCGGTGGACCCGGTGCGGGCCGCCTGGGCGCACGCGGGGCGCGCGGAGGCACGCCGGGATCGGGGGCGCGAGGGTTCATGATGGAGGCCGACGGCAGAGCGCCGACGAGAGGAGCGTGCAGTGGCAACCGGAACCATCCGCTACTGGGCGGCGGCGAAGGCCGCGGCCAAGACGGCGGAGGAGCCGTACTCGGCGCGGACACTGGCCGAGGCGCTCGACACCGTGCGGGAACGCCACCCCGGGGAGCTGACCCGGGTCCTGCTGCGCTGCTCCTTCCTCGTGAACGAAGAGCCCGTGGGCAAGCGCCCGCACGATTCCGTCGAGCTGACCGAGGGGGGCACCGTCGAGGTGCTCCCGCCGTTCGCGGGCGGGTGAGCGGAGCCCCATGAGCACGCCTGAGGAACAGCAGCGACAGCTCCAGCAGCAGCTACAGCAGCAACAGCAGCAGCAGTTTCTGGAGCAGCAACGGCAACAGCAGCAGGAACAGCTGCAGCAGCCGGATCCCTACGGGACCCAGACCTGGCAGTCCCCTACGTGGGACACCTCGTACCAGCCGGTGCAGGCGCCGCTGGACGGCGTACCGGCGCAGTACCCCGTCGCGCCCGAGGGCTGGTTCCGCGAGGAGCCGCAGCCTCCGGCCCAGCCGCAGGCCCAGGCGCCCGTCTCCGGACAGGAGTGGGGGCAGCAGCAGGCGTACGCGGACCCCTACGCGGATCCGTACGCGGCTCCGGCCTACCCGCAGACCGCGGCCCCCGACCACTGGTTCCGCGACGAGGCGCCGGCGCAGCAGGCCCCGCAGGCCGGGCAGGGCGAGCCCCCGCAGCAGTGGGGGGAGACGGCGTACCAGGCGGAGGCGGCCCGGGCCCAGGCTCCGGCCCCCGGCCAGGAGTGGGCCGCGCAGGCGGCCCCGTACCTCCCGCAGCAGGCGGCCGAGGCCCCGGGCGGGGCTCCCGCCGCGGACCCGGTGGTGGCCGCCGGGGCGGGCGACGGGGTGGCAGCAGGCGCGGCCGAGGAGGAGCCCGCCTGGTCTCCGCCCACCCTCGCCGGCAACACGCTGCGCGCCGTGGACCCGGCCCAGGCCCGCGCCGAAGGCCGCTCGCCGATCATCGATCCCGGTCCGCAAGCGGCCATACTGACGGCCGCCCTCGGGCTGGTCATCGCGGCCGCCGCCGCGCTGAGCGAGTTCGCGCTGCTCGCGCCCCTGATCGCCCTCCAGGGCCTCACCGCGGCGGGCTGGTTCCGGCTCAACGGCATGTGGCCGGCCCGTCAGGGCATCGCCCTGGCCTTCGCCGGGGCGGTCGTCGCCGATGTGGCCGTGCTCGCGGTGGACGAGCCGTACGGCCCCGGCGCGATCATCGGCACCTTGGGCGCCTGGGTGCTGCTGACGCTGGTGCTCCAGCTGCGCAGCCACGCCGATCCGGACGAGCGGATGTACGGGCTGATGGCCTCGGTGGCCTCGGCCGCGCTGGCCATCGTCTGCGCGGGCTACCTCGCGGCCGACTCCGCCGCCGTGAGCGTGGGCGCCGCCGCCGTGGCGGTGGCCGTCTTCGCCCGGGCGCTCCCGCTGCCCACCGTGCCCTCGGTCGGCGTCTCGCTGGCCGCCGCGACCGGTGCGGGCATCGCCGTGGGCGGGCTGACGTCCGTCGGAGCGGGCGGTGCGCTGATCGGCCTCGCGGCCGGGGTGTGCGCGCTGATCGGGCTGCGGGTGGCGGCGTACGACTACCCGTCGAAGTTCGTCCACATGACGGCCGGTGTCGCGCTGCCGCTGGCCGCGGCGGCCCCGGCGGTCTACCTGATCGGCAGGGTGGTGGGCTGAGGCCCCCGCCCGCACTGCCCGCGCGCCCGCCCCGTTTGCCCGGGGCGGGCGTTGTCATACCGCCGCCCCACGTCAACTCACAGCGCCCTCACGGCCGGTCATGGTCCACTGGGCCGTCGTACCAATCGTCTGGGGGTGGGCACGTGCGTGTCCTGCGTGTCGTTGTGATCATCGGAGTGGTCCTCGGTGGCCTGTTCGTCGGCCTGGACCGCTGGGCCGCCGGCTACGCCGAGAACCGGCTGGCGGACCGGATCCAGGCCAGGCAGGGGCTGTCCGGAGTGGAGGCGGACGTCCACGGGTTCCCCTTCCTGACCCAGCTGCTCTCCCGTGACCTCGACCAGGTCGACCTGAAGGTGGCCGGCGTCGACGTGGCGACCGCGGAGGGCCGTACGACGCACCTGTCCCGGCTGCGGGTCGCCTTCCGCGGCGTGGAGCTGAACGGCGACTACGACGGCGGCACCGCCCGGTCCGCCAAGGGCTCGGCCCTCGTCACGTACGCCGATCTGACCGCGGCCGCCCAGCCCGGGGTGACGGTCGCCTACGGCGGGGCGCCGGGCAAGCTGAAGGTGACCGCGAGCGTGGAGTTCCTCGGCAGGACCCTCAGCCGCAGCGTGGTCTCGACGGTCTCCCTCGTCGACTCCGGCGACGGGAAGGGCTCGACGATCGTCCGGGTCCGGGCCGACGAGGTGCCGGGTGAGGGTCTCCCCGGGATCGAGGCCGTGGTCCGCAGGAAGACCGACTTCGACCGGCGGATCGACGGCGGTCTGCCGTCGGGGGTCCGGCTGACGGAGCTGACCTCGGACGAATCCGGTGTGGTGCTCACCCTGGGCGGTAAGAATCTGGCTTTGGCCGGATAGTGAGACGGGTGGGTCCGACCCGCAGATGGGAGGGCCGTACGGGGCTCCGTACGCCCGGCGCCCGGAGATCCACAAGAGCACCGATCCCACTATTCGGACGATCGCGTCTCGAAATATGACACGGCGGTGACAGGGCGGCCGATTCGTCCCTACGATCCATGGCTATGAAGCATCAGCAGGCGGACCTCACGAAGCGACGGGCAGTAGACCTGTGTCGCGTCGCCGCCATGCTCTGTCGATCCATGTGACGTGTGAGCGCATCCCGCTCCATAGCCGGACGACGGCCTTCCGCTTTCCCGTGTGACCACCTCTGCCCCGCGCCCTCCTGAAGCCTCCCCGCATCAGGATCCCGCGAGCGCACCCGGACGCACGCACCCCGCGCCATCAGCACCACCCCGCCGCACACTGCCCCGGAGGAGAACACCATGAGCCGCAGCGACGTCCTTGTAGACGCCGACTGGGTCGAGGCCCACCTGAACGACGCGAACGTCGTCATCGTCGAGGTGGACGAGGACACGTCCGCGTACGACAAGAACCACATCACCAACGCCGTCCGGATCGACTGGAAGAGCGACCTCCAGGACCCGGTCCGCCGCGACTTCGTGGACCAGGAGGGCTTCGAGAAGCTCCTCTCCGCCAAGGGCATCTCCAACGACGACACCGTCGTCCTCTACGGCGGCAACAACAACTGGTTCGCGTCCTACGCCTACTGGTACTTCAAGCTCTACGGCCACCAGGACGTCCGCCTGCTCGACGGCGGCCGCAAGAAGTGGGAGCTCGACTCCCGCGACCTGGTCGACGGCACCGATGTCCCCAGCCGCCCGGCCACCGAGTACAAGGCCAAGGCCCAGGACACCTCGATCCGCGCCTTCCGTGACGACGCGGTCGCCGCGATCGGCACCAAGAACCTGGTCGACGTCCGCTCGCCCGACGAGTTCTCGGGCAAGCTGCTCGCGCCGGCGCACCTCCCGCAGGAGCAGTCGCAGCGTCCGGGTCACATCCCGAGCGCCCGCAACATCCCGTGGTCGAAGAACGCCAACGACGACGGCACCTTCAAGTCGGACGAAGAGCTGACGGCCCTCTACCAGGCCGAGCAGGTCGACCTGGCGAAGGACACCATCGCCTACTGCCGCATCGGTGAGCGCTCCGCGCTCACCTGGTTCGTGCTGCACGAGCTCCTGGGCCAGGAGAACGTCAAGAACTACGACGGCTCGTGGACCGAGTACGGCTCCCTGGTCGGCGTGCCGATCGAGCTCGGCGCCAACAAGTAGGTCCGGGTACCCGGCGTTCCGGGTATCCAGCCTTCCGGGCAAACAGGCATTCCGGGCATGCGACGCCCGTAGTCATACCTCTCTAGGACAGGACAGAGAACATGTGTGGAGCAAAGATCGGCGGGCCCGACCTCTCGACGCTGAAGCCCGGTGAGACGGCCATCCAGGGCCAGGTCACCAAGGACGGCGAGCCCATCAGCGGCTACGTCCGTCTGCTGGACTCGACCGGCGAGTTCACCGCCGAGGTCCCGACCTCGGCCACCGGCCAGTTCCGCTTCTACGCGGCCGAGGGCTCCTGGACGCTGCGCGCCCTCGTGCCCGGCGCCCAGGCGGACCGCGCCGTGGTCGTCGTCGAGTCCGGCGGCGTCACGGACGTGGCGATCGCGGTCTGAGCACCGCACCTGTGTGAACGTATGACCGCATGACCGGCCGAAGGGCCGCACCCCCGGGGGTTGGACGCCACTGTTCCGGGGTGCGGCCCTTCGGTTCGTTCTTGGGGCACAGGGCGGCAAGCCGCGTCACCCCTGGTTGGACGCCATCGGGTCGCAGGTCTTCGCGGCGTTCGCCTCCAGCTCTACCCTGGAGGTATGTACGCCCGGCGCCGGCGCGCCTACTTCCTGCTCATGGGCGGATGTCTGTTCCTCTTCGTCTCCGCCTGGTCCTTCGTGCGCCTGTGGTCCGTCGAGGCGGCCGTGGCGATGTGCGTGGTCGCGATGGTCATTCCGCCCGTCGCCGCGATGGTCGCCAACCGGCGCGGCCCGGACGACCGCTGGTGGGACGACCCCTCGGGTGACCGGAAGTCCGACGAGTGGTGGGACGAACTGGACGGAAAGCCGCATCGCGAGGATTGAAACCCGTCGATATAAAACCGTAATAAGCATGAGTACAACATCCCCCCGAGGCAGTGTGTCCTCTCTGTACGCGGTCAATCGGCCCGCGATCGAAGCCCTGCGGGGGGACCTCCCTTGGAACACGAACAGACCATCCCTGAGCAGCGGAAAGGGGTGGAGAGTGACCCGGAACCGGGCACTCCGGACGCCGCTCAGGCCGGTCCCCCACGCCGTCGCGGCGGCCGAACCGCCCTCCTGATCGCGGGCGCCGTCGTCCTCGGCGTACTGGCGGGCACGATCACCGGTTACGCGATCCAGTACGACCGGGAACCGACGCCGCTGGCGCCGCTGGCGCAGGCGGACCTGGTGGCGCCGAAGGCGCTCGCGCCCGACGACACCACCACGCACAAGACGATCAACGCGCACCGCTGGCACAAGACGGACGACGACCTGGCGAAGCTGCTGATCGAGGCGCCGGGCGGGGCGAAGGTCGAGGCGGCGGGCTACGAGCCCATCGAATACTTCGCGACCTTCTTCAAGAGGCCGGACAGTCAGCTGAGCTACCTCGCCGAAGAGAACATCCGGCGGATCGCGTCGGTGGGCTGGGCGGTGAACGACACGACCTTCGTCGACGTGCGTCTGATCCAGTTCAACGATCGCTCCGGAGCGGACAGCTACCAGACCGACCAGTCCGCGTACATGCCCGAGGAGGAGTACGCGGGCAACAGCGGCGTTCTCATTCCGGGTCTTCCTTCGGACCTCGGGCGCGTGTGGGTGGACTCCAAGGCCGAGGAGAAGGCGGGCTACCTCCCGATGCGCGGAGCCCGCGCCATTGCCCGGCGGGGCGACATCGTGCTCGACATCCACTACACGAACAACCGCGGCAAGGTCAGCGAAGGCGATGTCGTGGACCTGGCCAAGCGACAGCTGGAGCGACTGTGACCGAGCCGCAGACCGACGTGACGGCGGCTCGGGAAGAGACGCCGGCCCCGGCGCCCGCGAAGCCCGCGCGCAAGGTCAACCGCAAGGCGGTCGCCCTGATCGCCGGCGGCGCGGCCGCCGCGGTGCTCGTGGGCGGCGGCGTCTGGGCGTCCTCCGCCGTCGCGGACGCCGACCGGGACGCGCCCACCGCCTACTGGGCCCCCCTCGGTGAGGAGCTCGCGAAGCGCGAAGAGCCCGGCTCCGTGCCGGCGAACGCCCTCCTGGGCAAACTGCTGCCGATTCCGGCGGGATTCGTCCTGGGTCCGGACCTGGAGGAGGACGGCAACAACTTCTTCGTCTCCGGCGAGAAGGCCGTGGAGGGCTTCAAGGAGACCCGCAGCGGCCTGACCAGCGCCCAGCGCAAGGACCGCGACAAGATGCTGGCCAACCTGAAGCTCAAGGGGCTGGCGGGGCGCAGCTACGTGAACGAGCGGACCAGCTGGTTCGCCGAGATCCGCATCATGCAGGCCGACCCGAAGGCCGTGGGCGCCTTCTCGGAGGTCGGCAAGAAGTTCCTCGACTTCCAGGGCGACGGCAGGCAGGCGCCGAAGGTGGACGGGTTCCCGGACGCCAAGTGCTCGCTGGAGGCGATCGGCGAGAAGAAGAAGGAAAAGATCGACTCCCTCGACTGCGTGGCCGTCGAGGGCGACGTGATGGTCACCTTCCGCGCGTACGGGCCCAAGCCCTTCGCCACCGCCGCCGCCGTCGCGCTCTTCCAGAACCAGATGAACCACCTGAAGTCCCCCGGGGAGTCCGCGTGACCGAGCAGAACACCACCGGAGCCGTGCCGGAGCTCCTAGAGGACTCCGCGCCCCGGTCCGCCGCGGACGAGCAGGCGACGGCCGCGGCCGTCGCGTTCGCCGCGGACCCGCTCGCGGCCAATCCCTTCGCGGCCCCGGAGGTCCCGGCCGCGCCCAAGGACCGCCGCAAGCTGTTCGCGGCGCTGCGCTGGACCGCCGCCGTACTCGTCTTCGCCGCCGTCGGCACGGGTGTCGCGTACGGGGTGACCCAGCCGGAGCGCACCGACGTCCCGGGCCTGTCCACCAAGGCCGACGGCCGCTGGACGTTCCCGGCGCTGACCAAGCCGACGCTGCCGCCGGGCGCCGCCCTGCCGTTCGCCGAGGACAACCCGGGCGGCATCCACTACGCGGGTCTCACCGAACTGCTCGTGCCGGCTCCCACCGGCTCGGCCCCCGACTCCACGCTGAAGCTGGAGAAGGACGGGGTGGTGAAAGTTGACACATTCCTGGAGGAGTACGAGGCCACCGCCCGCGAGAAGCTGAAGGAGCAGTTCGAGAACGAAGGACTGCGGCAGGTCGTCGCGCGCGGGTGGACCACCCCGGACGGCACCCGTACCCGGGTCTACCTGCTGCGCTTCCACTCGCCCGATTTCCTGGTCGCCTTCAAGGGCTGCGGCGCCGACACCAGCCTCGACGGCGTCGCGAGGCTGGAGCCCGACACGGTCTGGCGCAATGCCAAGTCCTCGCAGCGGCACCCGCTGGGGGCCCGGACCTCCGGGTACAGCACCCAGGGCAACACCAGCGACGTCATCCTCTACCAGGAGCCCGAGCCCACGGGCGACGAGCAGACGAAGCTGGGCTGCATCCAGTCCGGCGACATCCAGGCCCTCGTCCTGCAGACCCGCAAGGGCGAGGTGGCGAGCGTGCCCTTCCACCAGACGGTGATCCTCCAGCACCAGCTGCTCGGCTAGAGCGCGGCAGCGCGGTACGGGGGAGCGCGGTACAGGGGAGCGCGTCGTACGGGCTACCTCACACGGTGCCCCGGTCCCCAGGCCAGTAGGCTTGGGGACCGGCCCCGTAACGCCACCCTTAACACTCCGAGGAGCACCCCGTGCTTGAGGCAGTCTTCACCTCCCTGCTGGTCCTGGTCTGCGTCGGCGTCCTCGCCTTCTCCGTCCTGGCCGTGAAGAAGCTGTACCAGGGCCAGCGCTGATCCCCTCGGATCTGCCGCCGACCGCCCCGGAAACCGGAATCCCTCCCACAGATCGCCTGAGCTGAGCAGCCATTCATGATCCAGATCCCGTCCGACCTGAACCCGGGTCTCGTTCCCCTCGCCTTCCTCCTCGGCAACTGGGAGGGCGCAGGCGTCTTCGACTTCCCCGGTGAGGAGAAGTGCAACTTCGGCCAGGAAGTCGTCTTCAGCCACGACGGCCGGGACTTCCTGGAGTACACCTCGCACACCTGGGTGCTCGACGCCGAGGGCAACAAGGTGCGGCCGCTGGAGTCCGAGTCGGGCTACTGGCGCATCGACAAGGACCGCAAGGTCGAGATCGTCATGGTCCGCGACCAGGGCGTCGTCGAGGTCTGGTACGGCGAGCTCGCCGACAAGAAGCCGCAGATCGACGTCGTCACCGACGCGGTCGCCCGCACCGCGGCCTCCGGCCCGTACAGCGGTGGCAAGCGGCTCTACGGCTACGTGAAGAGCGACCTGATGTGGGTCGGCGAGAAGGCCACCCCCGAGGTGGAGCTGCGCCCCTACATGTCGGCCCAGCTGAAGAAGGTCGTCACGCCCGAGGAGGTCGCGGAGATGGCGCGCAACCTTCCGGACATGCCGGACGACGGCATCGCCTTCTTCCGCTAGGCCGGCCCGGCCGCAGGCCCGCAGGCCCGCAGGCCGAGCGAGGCCGTACGTGTACGCGCAGGAGCCCCCGGCAGCTTTGGCCGCCGGGGGCTTCCTGCTTCCCGCACGCTCTCCCCGCTCTCCCCGCTCCCCTCGCGCGGGCCCGAGGCCTACACTGGCCGGGTGGTGACCACCGACAGCACCGAGAACCTCGCCGCCGCCGACAGCGGCGACTGGAAGAGCGACCTGCGCCAGCGCGGATACCGCCTGACCCCGCAGCGCCAGCTCGTGCTGGAAGCAGTGGACGCCCTGGAGCACGCCACCCCGGACGAGATCCTCGTAGAGGTCCGCAAGACGGCCTCCGGGGTCAACATCTCCACGGTCTACCGCACGCTGGAGCTCCTGGAGGAGCTGAAGCTCGTCTCGCACGCCCACCTCGGGCACGGGGCCCCCACCTACCACCTCGCCAACCGGCACCACCACATCCACCTGGTCTGCCGCGACTGCACCGAGGTCATCGAGGCGGACGTGGACATCGCCGCCGAGTTCACGTCCAAGCTCCGCGACACCTTCGGCTTCGAGACCGACATGAAGCACTTCGCGATCTTCGGCCGCTGCAAGACCTGCGCCGCCAAGCAGCACTAGCGCCGCCGGGCAGCACTAGGACTGCCCGGGGCAGGGTCGTAGGCTGGTGCCATGACCAGCAGCCCCTTGCTCCATCTCCCCGGCGCCGTACAGGCCGAAGGCCGCGACGAGGGCGTCGCCGCCCACTACGGAGAGCTGTACGGAGAACAGCGCACACTCGCCGACGGCCGCGGCTTCGTCGACCTCTCCCACCGCGGGGTCGTCACCGTCACCGGCTCGGACCGGCTGAGCTGGCTGCACCTGCTGATCACTCAGCACGTCACCGCGCTCCCGGCCGGCGAGGCCACCGAGGCGCTGATCCTCTCCGCGAACGGCCACATCGAGCACGCGCTCTACCTCGTCGACGACGGTGAGACGATGTGGATGCACGTCGAGCCCGGCACCCAGGAGGCGCTGATCGCCTACCTGGAGTCGATGATCTTCTTCTACCGCGTGGAAGTCGCCGACCGCACCGCCGAGTTCGCCGTCGTGCACCTCCCGGCCGGCTCCATCGCCGAGGTTCCCAAGGAACTCGCCGTACGCGAGACCCCGTACGGCCGCGACGTGTTCCTGCCGCGCGACGGGCTGGAGGCCTTCGCCGCTTCTCACGGCCCGGCCGCCGGGCTGCTCGCGTACGAGGCCCTGCGCGTCGAGGCGCACCGGCCGCGGCTCGGTCTGGAGACCGACCACCGCACCATCCCGCACGAGCTGGGCTGGATCGGCACCGCGGTGCACCTGCAGAAGGGCTGCTACCGCGGCCAGGAGACGGTGGCCCGCGTCCACAACCTGGGGAAGCCGCCGCGCCGGCTGGTCTTCCTGCACCTGGACGGCTCCGATGTGCTGCTCCCCGCGCACGGCACGCCCGTACGGCTGGCCGCGGACGGGGAGGAGGGCCGCCAGCTGGGCTTCGTGACCACTTCGGTCCGCCACCACGAGCTGGGCCCGATCGCGCTCGCGCTGGTCAAGCGGAACGTTCCGGTGGACGCCCCGCTGCTGGTGGGCAAGACCGCCGCCGCGCAGGAGGTCGTCGTAGAGCCGTGACCGCCGCGCGCCGGACGTCGGTCCAGGCGTCCGTCCGGACGTCGGTCTAGATGTCGATGACGATGGTGAACGGGCCGTGGTTGGTCAGCGAGACCCGCATGTCCGCGCCGAACCGGCCCGTCTCCACCGTCGCGCCCAGCGCCCGCAGCTGCGCCACGACCGCGTCCACGAGCGGCTCGGCGAAGTCCCCGCCGGCGGCCGCGTTCCACGTGGGGCGGCGGCCCTTGCGGGCGTCTCCGTAGAGGGTGAACTGGGAGATCACCAGCAGTGGCGCGTCCACGTCGCTGCAGGACTTCTCGGCCTCCAGGATCCGCACGGACCAGAGCTTGCGCGCCAGCAGCTCCGCCTTCTCCGGGGTGTCGTCGTGGGTCACCCCCACGAGCACGCACAGCCCCTCCCCGACGATCTCCCCGACGGTCTCGCCGGCCACCACGACGCTCGCGCCGTCCACCCTCTGCACCACTGCTCGCATAACACCTGTGTACCAGGCTTGCACCCGTCCGGGGCCGATCGGGTGGAGTGGGACTGCGTCGGTACCACGGGGAGTGGCACGATGCACGCAGGCGGTGCCCCCAGCACCGGTCGAGGGGACGGACACGAACGCATGAATACTTCTGGTACCTCCGCACCTGCTTCTGCGCCCATCGGAACCGTGGGATCCGGCGCGCCCGTCGCACCAGCGGTGTCCGCCGAGACCTCGGCGCCGCGCCCGCCCGCGCAGCGGACCGGGACCGCGGACGCCCCGCCGACGCCGGCCACCGCGCTCGGCCTGCCGGAGCTGCGCGGGCTGCGCCGCGACGCGCAGCGCGACGAGGCCGACCTGAGCTACGTGCGCCGGCTGCTCCAGGGCCGCATCGACATCCTGCGCGCCGAGCTCGCCCGGCGTACGGACCCCGAGGCGCCGGTGGTGGACCGGCTCTCGGAGATCCTCGCGGACGCCCCCTCCAGCCGCAGCGCCTCCGCCCGGCACGTCACGCTCGGCACCCCGCACGGGGAGGAGTACCGGCTGCTGGCGGCCGAGATGCTCTCCGACGTGGAGCTGTCGGACCTGGGAGCGCGCACGGACGCGGAACTCCACGAGGGCATGGGCCGGTTGGTGCGCTACGAGCAGCAGGTCTCGCGGCGCCGCCAGCAGCTCCAGCGCACGGCCGACGACTGCAGTGCGGAGATCACCCGGCGCTACCGGGAGGGCGAGGCCCAGGTGGACGACCTGCTGGCCTGAGGGGGCGGGGGGTGCGGCGCCCGCGGAAAATACGGGCGACGGGGGCGGGCCGGGCCGATTAGCGTGGGTGGCTATGAGCGCTGACGTCCGGCCGATCGCCGCATCCGAGCTTCCCGAGTGGCTGCGTGCCCAGCAGACCGGTTTCCTGAACGCGAAGCATCCCACGGCCGAGGACCACGCACAGGCGGCCGGGCACGTCGACTGCGCCCGGGCCCAGGGCGGGTTCGACACGGACACCGGGCGGTGCGTGGCGACCTTCCGGTCCTTCGCGCAGGAACTGACCGTGCCCGGAGGGGAGTTCGTCCCGTCGAGCGCCGTCACGAACGTGACCGTGTCGCCCACGCACCGCAGGCAGGGTCTGCTGACCCGGATGATGGCCGCCGAGCTGGCCGCCGCCCACGCGCGCGGCGACGTGGTGTCGACGCTGATCGCCGCCGAGTATCCGATCTACGGGCGGTACGGGTACGGGCCCGCCACCTCCGCCTCGGAGTGGGAGATCGACGTACCGCGCACCGGACTCGACCCGCGCGCCGGCGTCTGCGGCGACGGCGGAAGGATCGACCTCGTGGACGAGGCCGAGGTGCGGGAGCTGGGCCCGGCCCTGCACGAGCGGGTGCGGGCCGCCACGCCCGGCGCGGTGAGCCGCGACGCCCGCTGGTGGCGGGTGACCACGGGTGTGGAAACGATGTCCCACAACCCGTACACGCCGTCGTTCCACGCCGTGTACCGCACCGCGCGGGGCGAGGTGGCCGGCCTGGTCCGGTACACCGCCGACGACCACTGGACCGATGCCAAGGTGCCGCAGAACACCGTGCAGGTACGGCAGTTGCTCGCCGTCACCCCGGAGGCGGAGCGGGCGCTGTGGCGGTTCCTGTGTTCCATCGACTGGGTGGTGAAGGTCCGCACCGGCTACCGCGCCCCCGACGACCTCGTCACCCGGCTGCTGCCCGACCCGCGCGCCGCCCGGACGGTGACCTCGGCGGACTGGCTGTGGGTGCGGCTGCTGGACGTCGAACGGGCCCTCGGCGCGCGGACGTACGCCGTCCCCGGGGTCCTCGTCCTGGAGGTCGCGGACCCGTCGGGGCCGGCGGGCGGGCGCTACCGGCTCGACGCGGGCAAGGGGGACTGCGTGCGCACGGAGGAGCCCGCCGATCTGCGCCTGGACGTGGGCACACTGGGGGCGCTGTACCTGGGCGACGAGTCGGCGGTGCGGCTGGCGGCGCTCGGCGCGATCACGCAGGAGCGCCCCGGGGCGCTCGCGCTCGCGGACGCGGTGTTCCGCACGGCCCGGCGGCCGTGGTGCCCGGACATCTTCTGAGCGGGCGAACCGGAAACCGGTGCCGGAACCGGTGCCGGCACCGGAACTGCAACGGGAAACACGAGGACTGAGGTACGTGGCGACACTGGTGGAAACCCTGCGGGCGGCCGGCTGCGTCTTCGCGGAGGAGGAGGCGGAGCTGTTGGAGGCCGCCGCCGAGGACGCGGGGCACCTGGAGGGGCTGCTGGCCCGGCGGGTGGCGGGCGAACCGCTGGAACACGTCATCGGCTGGGCGGAGTTCTGCGGGCTGCGGATGGCGGTCGGCGAGGGGGCCTTCGTGCCGCGCCGGCGCAGCGAGTTCCTCGCGCGGGAGGCGGTGGAGGCCGCCCGGCCCGGCGCCGTGGTGGTGGACCTGTGCTGCGGGGTGGGCGCGCTCGGCGCCGCCGTGGCCGCGCAGGTGCCGGGAGCCGAACTGCACGCGGCGGACATCGACCCGGCCGCACTCGCCTACGCCCGGCGCAACGTGGCCCCGTACGGCGGCCGGGTGTGGGAGGGCGACCTCTACTCACCCCTGCCCGCCGGGCTCCGGGGCCGGGTCGACGTCCTGGTGGTCAACGCCCCGTACGTCCCGACCGGGGAGATCGCCCTGCTGCCGGCGGAGGCCCGCGACCACGAACCGCCCGTCTCCCTGGACGGCGGGACGGACGGCCTGGACGTCCACCGCCGGGTGGCCGCCGGCGCCCCGCCCTGGCTCGCACCGGGCGGCAGCCTGCTGATCGAAACGAGCGCCCGCCAGGCCCCCGTCACAGCCGCGGCCCTGACGGCGGCCGGCCTGTCGGTCCGCGCCGCGACCTCCGAGGAGTACTACGCGACGGTGGTCATCGCGACGGCGCCGTAGCCGGGGCGGACAGGTCCCTGGCCGCGTCTGCGGCCCGATGACCGCCGTGCGCATCACCAGGGCACCACGCCGGCGTCGTCGAAGAACCTGCCGGTCGGGCCGCCGTCCGCCAGGGTCGCGAGCTGGATGGCGATCGCCGCACCCTGTTCGGGGGTGCGCACGCCGCGGAAGCCGTTGAGGTCGGTCGCGACATACCCGGGGCAGCCGGCATTGATCAGGATGTTCGTGCCGCTCAGCTCCCGGGCGTACTGGAGGGTGACGGCGTTCAGGAACGCCTTCGACGGCGCGTACGCCACGGACACCGGACCTGCCGTCTGCTCGGGGGCGGGTCCTGACTGCCGGGCGAGGGATCCGACACTGCTGGACATGTTCACGATCCGCGGCGAGGCGGAGCGGCGCAGCAGCGGCAGCATCGCATTGGTGACGCGCACGGCGCCGATCACGTTGGTCTCCACGACCGTCCGGATGGTGGCGGGATCGACCCGGGTGGGCTCCTGTGGCATCCCGCCGGTGATGGCGGCGTTGTTTCGTCGCCGTCGCCGAGGAGCTGCACTTCGGGCGGGCCGCGCAGCGGCTCGGGATCGCGCAGCCGCCTCTGTCGCGGGCGATCCAGCAGCTCGAACGCCGGCTCGGGGCGGCACTGCTGGACCGGACCAGCCGCGCCGTCACGCTGACCGCGGCCGGCTCCGTGCTGTTGGCCGAGGGCCGGGCGGCCCTCGACGCGGTCGACGCCGCCGAGCGCCGGACCCGCCGCGCAGGCCTTTCCGCGGCCGGCCGGCCGGGCCTGGCCCTGGTCACGAAGGCCAGCGCGTCCCGGGAACTGCTGGCCGAACTGCTCGACGCGTACGCAGCCGAACCCGGCGCGGTTCCCGTGGACGTCATCTTGTGCGGCCCTGCGGAGCAGCAACGGCTCCTGCGCGAGGGCCGGGCCGACGTGGCGCTGCTGCACCGGCCGTTCGACTCGACAGCCGGGTTCCACACCGAGGAACTCGGCACGGAGGGCCAGGTCGTGGTCCTGCCGGCCGGGCACCCGCTCACCGTCCGCCCCCATGTGCACGTGGCCGACATCACCGCCCTGCCCGGCCTGCCCCTGCCGCGCTGGCCCGACCCCGACGGCACCTACCCGCCCGGCCCCGGCCCACAAGTCCGCGACCAGGCGCAGTTGCTGCAGCTCGTCGCGCTCGGCCGCGCCTGCGCGGTCGCACCGGAGTCGTGCCGGGCCCAGCTGCCCGATGACCTCGCCACCGTGCCCGTGCTGGACGCGCCGGCGGTCACCACCGTCATCGCCTGGCCCCCGCACAGCCGGTCCAGAGCGGTCGCCGACCTCGTCCGGACGGCGACACGTCTGTAGCGGTGATCGCTGCCCGTCGCGGGGGGTGCGCGCAGGAGTGGGAGTTATTGCAAGCAGCTGCTTGCAATAGTTAGCAAGGTGCGGCAGGATCGGGTCATGGCATCGCTCAACGTCGGGAATCTCGGCGAGTACCTGCGCGAGCAGCGGCGGCAGGCGCAGCTTTCGCTGCGGCAGCTGGCCGATGCGGCGGGGGTGTCGAATCCGTACCTCAGTCAGATCGAACGCGGGCTGCGCAAGCCGAGCGCGGACATCCTGCAGCAGCTCGCCAAGGCGCTGCGGATCTCCGCCGAGACGCTGTACGTGCAGGCCGGAATCCTGGACGAGCGGGACCGGGACGCCGTGGAGACGACGGCCGTGATCCTCGCCGATCCGTCCATCAGCGAGCAGCAGAAGCAGGTGCTGCTCCAGATCTACGCCTCCTTCCGCAAGGAGAACGCCGCCGAGGCCGAGGCCGCAGCGGGAGCCGCTGCCGACGGTGGTGGTGGCGATGCCGAGACGCATACGCACTGAGCACGCACTGAGCACGAACTGAGACCGTGATCCGGGAGGACCACCACATGGCCATCGCCGATGACCTGAAGAAGACCCTCACCGACCCGACCCCCCTCTACTTCGCCGCCGGCACCGCCGACCTCGCCGTGCAGCAGGCCAAGAAGGTGCCCGGGCTGATCGAGCAGCTGCGCGCCGAGGCCCCCGCGCGCATCGAGGCCGTGAAGAACACCGACACGAAGGCCGTGCAGGAGAAGGCCAAGGAGAAGGCCAGGGAGGCGCAGGAGGCGGTCACCGCCACCGTCGCCGAGGTGTTCGGGTCGATCGACGCGAAGAAGCTCGGGGAAACCGCCCAGGACCTGGCGCTGCGCGGGGTCGGCGTGGCCGCCGAGTACGCGGTCAAGGCCAAGGAGGCCTACGACAAGGTCGCCGAGCACGGTGAGCAGACCGTACGGGCATGGCGCGGCGAGGTCTCCGAGGAGATCGTCGACATCGCCGTGGTCGTGGAGCCGGAGGCCGCCGAGCCGGTGGCGGAGTCCGCCGCCGAGCCCACCGCGGAGCCCGCGCCGAAGAAGGCTCCGGCTCGTAAGGCCGCGGCCAAGAAGGCCGCCGCCCAGCCGGCCGACGAGAGCTGAGATCCGCGCTGCGGACCGGGCACCCGCGGGGCGTCCGGTCCGTTGTGGTTTGGGAAAGGGGCTCTGCCGGTAGCGTGGAGGCAGGTGGAATCCGGCGAGCGAGGCGTGAGAAGGCGGTCAGGCGATGTTGATGAACGGGTTCGACGAAGGAGTGCTCCCGTTGCTCGGGTTCGCCATGCTCGGGCTTGCCGTGGTGGCCTTCGTGCTGGCACTGACGGCGCGCGAGGACGCGTACCGGGCGGCCGGCAAGCAGACCAAGACCTTCTGGCTGGTCATCCTCGGCATCACCGTGGTCGTGGACTTCTTCCTCGGGATGCTCTTCCTGCAGATCGCCGGGCTGGTCGCCAGCATCGTGTTCTTCGTCGACGTGCGCCCCGCCCTCAAGCAGGTCTCGGGCGGCGGCGGTGGTGGACGGCGGGGCGGTAGCAGCAGCGACGGGCCGTACGGGCCCTACAACGGCGGACGCTAGGCGTCAGGCGGAAGCCCGCGGCCGGCGGCCTGGACTTCAGCCCTCGGCGCGGGAGAGGAGGACGACGGCGACGTCGTCCGTCAGCTCCCCGCCGTTGAGGCGGCGGGCCTCGGTCACGGAGGCTTCGAGCAGGCCTTCGCCGCTCAGCCCGTCGGCCAGGTGGCGGTTGATCATGTCGACCATGCCGTCCTGTCCCAGCCGTTCCTTGCCCTGGCCGATCCGGCCCTCGATCAGGCCGTCGGTGTAGAGCATCAGGCTCCACGTGCCGCCCAGCTCCACCTGGCGGCGCGGCCAGCGGGCCCGCGGCAGCAGGCCGAGCGCCGGACCGCTGTTCTCGTACGGGAGCAGTCGCGCGGGGCGGCCCGGCCGGGAAATCAGCGGCGCCGGGTGGCCCGCCAGGCACAGGCCCGCGCGCCGGCCGTCGGGGGCGATGTCCACCGTGCAGAGCGTCGCGAAGATCTCCTCGCAGGGGCGCTCGACCTCGAGGACCTCCTGGAGGGTGGCGAGCAGGTCGTCGCCGCACAGGCCGGCCAGGGTCAGCGCCCGCCAGGCGATGCGCAGCTCGACGCCGAGGGCGGCCTCGTCCGGGCCGTGGCCGCAGACGTCGCCGATCATCGCGTGGACGGTGCCGTCGGGGGTGCGGACGGTGTCGTAGAAGTCCCCGCCGAGGAGCGCGCGGCTGCGGCCGGGGCGGTAGCGGGCCGCGAAACGGAGGTCGGAACCCTCCAGGAGCGGGTGCGGGAGCAGTCCGCGCTCCAGGCGGGCGTTCTCCTGGGCCCGAAGTTTCGATTCTGCGAGCTTGTACTGGGCGATGTCCGCCCGTTTTCTCTCCACCGCGTAGCGGATGGCGCGGCTGAGCAGCCGCCCGTCGAGCTCGTCGCGGAACAGGAAGTCCTGGGCCCCCACGCGTACGGCGTCCGCGGCGCGCTCCGCGTCCTCCTCGGAGGTGAGCACGAGGACGGCGTGCCGCGGGGCGATGCGGAGCACCTCGCGCAGCGCGCCGAACGGGTCGGCGGCGTCGCCGGAGCCCGCGCCGCCGTGCGGGAGCGCGAGGTCGAGCAGGACGCAGTTCACGTCGGGGGTGAGCAGCCGGGCCGCCTCCGTGAGGTTGCGGGCGCTGCGCAGCCGGATGCGGTGGCCGTCGGCGTCGAGGATCTCGGGGACGGTGAGGCCGCCGGCGGGGTCGTCCTCGATCACCAGCAGGGTGAGCGATGACGTGCCGCCCGGTCCGCTCTCGGTGCCCGGGATGTCCCTCTGCCGCGGTACGGGTACGGGCATCGTCTCCGGTTCCTTCCCGCCCCCTCGGGGGTTCGCTCGTCCGGCGACCCTAGCGGCGGGACGAGGGAAGCGGAATGGCGGGTCCGGCGCGGGGCTCCGGCATATGCCGTTATCGGGTGGGAAAGTCCGCGTCGGCGAATGACCAACGTCACGGCGCGGGGGTATGACATCCCGCCCACCGAGACGTACCGCCGCCGACGGCGCGCCCTTCCTGGCGGTGGGCCGTGCGCGGAGCCGCTGCCTGTCGGTGAGGGGGCCGTCGCTACGCGTCCGGCCTGACCACGGCCTTGATCGGCATGGAGCCCGCGCCCGCCATGGTGACGTTGCGGCCGGGGCGGGGGGCGTGGATCATCGCGCCGTCCCCGACGTATATCCCGACGTGGCTCGCGTCGCCGAAGTAGATGATCAGGTCGCCCGGCCGCATGTCCTTGACCGCGACCTTCGGCAGCCGCAGCTGCTCCTGCGAGGTGCGCGGGATCCTCTTGCCCGCCGCGAGCCAGGCCTGCGAGGTCAGCCCGGAGCAGTCGAAGGAACCGGGTCCCTCCGCGCCCCACACGTACGGCTTCCCCATCTGGGCGGCCGCGAACTGCACGGCCCGCTTGCCCGCGTCGGTGGCCGCGGCGCCCGCGGAGCCGGTCATCGCGCCCGTGGACAGCCAGTCGGTCTGCGCCTTGCGCTGCGCTTCCGCCTCGAGCTCCAGCAGCCGGGCCTTCTGCTCGGCCTCCAGCTTGCTCTCGAGCTCCTCCGCCGCCTTGATCTTGTCCTCGACCTGCTTCTTCGCGGCTTCCTGCTTGACCCGGTTGGCTTCCAGGGTCTCCCAGCGGGCGCTCGCATCCCTCGCGTACTGCTGCAAGTCGCTCTGGGTGCGGTTCAGTTCGGAGAGCAGGTCCGAGGTGGCCTTCTCGCCCTGGCGCAGCCGGTCGTTGCCGTCGAGGAACTGCGTCGGGTTGTTGCTCAGGGCCAGCTGCGCGCCGGGCGGCAGTCCGCCCGAGCGGTACTGGGCGCGGGCGGCGGCGCCCGCGCGGCCCTTCAGGGCGGTGATGCGGTCCTGGCCCGCGAGGACCAGGTTGGCGATCTCCACGATCTTGTCGGACTGCGTCTTGGTCTCGCTCTCCGCGAGGTTGAAGGCGTCCGTGGCGGCGCCCGCCTCGCGGTAGAGACCCTCTATTTCCTTGCGGACCTGCTCCAGGGACTTGCCCTGCTGGGGCTCCGGCGCAGCGAAGGCGGTACCGGCCAGCGCGCCGGGCGCGGACAGCAGCGCCATCGCGCAGAGCAGAGTGAGGGCGATCGAACCCCGTCGTCGTTTCCTCATGGTCCCCCCAGACACAGGATTGATTAATCGTCAGTAACTTGTGATTGCCTTCGGGATGGTGCCACGAGTCGGTGAATTCCAACACCCTTGTGGATATCCCTCCGATGCGTCCCGATCGCCCCCGCGGCCCCCCTGGCCCCGGCGGTCACCGTCACCCCGGGGACGTCACCCCGAAGGCCTCAACGCTTCCCACCGCACCGTCAGTTCCCCCTGACGCCACCGCACCGGCCCGTCCACCAGCGGCCACTCCCCGGCCAGCGCCCGCGCCGTCCGGATCCAGCGCTGCCGCGCCCCGTAGGAGGCGAACGGAGCCGCCGCCGCCCACGCCCGGTCGAAGTCGCGCAGGAACGCGTGCACCGGCTCGCCCGGCACGTTGCGGTGGATCAGCGCCTTCGGCAGCCGTTCCGCCAGGTCCGAGGGGCGCTCCAGGGAGCCCAGCCGGGTCGCGAAGGTCACCGTGCGCGCCCCTTCGGGCCCCAGCGCGACCCAGACGTGGCGCCGCCCGATCTCGTCGCAGGTCCCCTCCACCAGCAGCCCGCCGGGAGCGAGCCGGGCACACAACCGCTCCCACACCGCCTCGACCTGCTCCTCGTCGTACTGGCGCAGCACGTTCGCCGCCCGGATCAGCGCGGGCCGGACCCCGCCCTCCAGCGGCACCTCGAAGCCGCCGTGCCGGAAGCTCAGGCCTTCCCGCTCGTACGGCTTCGCGCCCGCGACCCGCGCCGGCTCGATCTCGATGCCGACCACCCGCACCCGCGGGGCCGCCTCCCGCAGCCGTGCCAGCAGTTCCACCGCGGTCCAGGGCGCGGCCCCGTAGCCGAGGTCCACCGCGACGGGGTCGTCCGCGCGCCGCAGCGCCGCTCCGTGCGTCGCCGCGATCCAGCGGTCCATGCGGCGCAGGCGGTTCGGGTTCGTCGTCCCGCGGGTCACCGTGCCGACGGGGCGACGAGGGGGAGGGGTGGAGCGGGAGGCCATGTGCAGAGAGTAAGCGGAGCGTTCCCGCGCGATAAAAATCCGGCGCGGCAGCAGGAAATCCGCCCGTCCCGGAATGCGGGGGACGGCCGTCCGGGTTGCACTCCTAGAAGAGCGCCGACAGCGCTCTCCGTGTCATGCCGTCCGAGCGAGAGGAACTGCTCCCTTGAGCCAGTACGTGTCCCGCATCGGCGGCAGCATCGGCGGCCGCTTCGCCGCGGCCCGTTCCGGCACCCGCCACGAGCCGCCGCGCCTGCGCCTGCCCGCCGGCGTCGGCGGGCACCGCAAGCCGCGGCGCGTCGCCATGCTCAGCGTGCACACCTCACCGCTGCACCAGCCCGGCACCGGCGACGCCGGCGGCATGAACGTCTACATCGTCGAGCTGGCCCGGCGCCTCGCCGCGATCAACATCGAGGTCGAGATCTTCACCCGTGCCACCACCGGCGGCCTGCCGCCCGTGGTCGAGCTCGCGCCCGGCGTCCTCGTACGGCACGTGGACGCGGGCCCGTACGAGGGCCTCGCCAAGGAGGAGCTGCCGGCCCAGCTGTGCGCCTTCACCCACGGCGTCATGCAGGCGTGGGCCCGCCACCGCCCCGGCTACTACGACCTGGTCCACTCCCACTACTGGCTCTCCGGTCACGTCGGCTGGCTCGCGGCCGAGCGCTGGGGCGTCCCGCTCGTGCACGCCATGCACACCATGGCCAAGGTCAAGAACGCGGCGCTCGCCGAGGGCGACACGCCCGAGCCCGCCGCCCGCGTCATCGGCGAGACGCAGATCGTCGACGCCGCGGACCGGCTCATCGCCAACACCGCCGAGGAAGCCGACGAGCTCGTCCGCCACTACGCGGCCGACCCCGGCAAGGTCGCCGTCGTCCACCCCGGCGTGAACCTCGAGCGCTTCACCGTCGCCGACGGCCGCGCTGCTGCCCGCGCCCGCCTCGGACTGCCGCAAGACGCCGTCATCCCGCTCTTCGCGGGCCGCATCCAGCCGCTCAAGGCCCCCGACATCCTGCTGCGGGCCGTCGCGGAACTGGTGGACCGCGAGCCGGCGCTGCGCACCCGCCTGTTCGTGCCCGTCGTCGGCGGGCCGAGCGGCAGCGGGCTCGCGAAGCCGGAGGGGCTGCAGAAGCTCGCCGCGAAGCTCGGCATCGCGGACCTCGTGCACTTCCACCCGCCGGTGGCGCAGGACGCGCTCGCGGACTGGTTCCGGGCGGCGTCCGTGCTGGTCATGCCCTCGTACAGCGAGTCCTTCGGGCTGGTCGCGATAGAGGCGCAGGCCACCGGCACGCCGGTGCTGGCCGCTGCCGTCGGCGGGCTGCCGGTCGCCGTCAACGACGGGGTCACGGGGATCCTCGTACCCGGCCACGATCCGGTGGACTACGCCCGCGAGCTACGGCGCTTCGTGGACGAGCCGGGACTGTCGGACCGGATGGGCGAGGCGGCCGCGCGGCACGCGCAGTTCTTCGGCTGGGACACCGCAGCGAGCGGCACGGCCGACGTGTACACGGGGGCGATGCACGATCACCGCCGTCACGTACGCTCCCACCATGGCTGACGCTGACCCCACCGCAGGCACCGGCACCGAAGGCACCGACGCCGCCGCGATCATCGAAGCGACGCTGACCGGCGCGGAACTGAGCTGGGAGAGCCCGGAGCCGGGCTCGTACGTGGTCCAGCTCCCCGGCACCCGCAAGCTGAGCACCACCTGCTCGCTCAAGGCCGGGAAACACTCCCTGTCGGTCAACGCCTTCGTGATCCGCCACCCGGACGAGAACGCGGCCGGCGTCCACCGCTGGCTCCTGGAGCGCAACCTCAAGCTCTACGGCATGGCCTACGCGGTCGACGCGCTCGGCGACGTCTACCTGACGGCCCGCCTCCCCCTGTCGGTGATCACCCCCGACGATCTGGACCGGCTGCTCGGCACGGTCCTGGAGGCGGCCGACGGGGCTTTCAACACCCTGCTGGAGCTGGGTTTCGCGAGCGCGATCCGGCGGGAGTACGAGTGGCGGGTCTCGCGGGGCGAGTCCACGCGCAACCTGGACGCCTTCAAGAACCTGACGCAGCCGTCGGGGGCGGCGGCGCAGCCGGAGTAGGCGGGTCAGGCGGCCGGAGCCACCGGATCCTTCGTCCGCGCCTTCGCCGGGGCGGCGACCCCCACGACAGCCTCCGCGACCGGCTCCGCGAACGCCTCGACGACCGTCTCCACCGGGCCGGCTTCGTCCTGCGCGAGCCCCCTCATCAGCAGCCAGTAGCCACCCGCGGCGATGGTCCCCAGGACCGCCGTCGCACCCCACAGCCAGGCCGCGCCGAAGTGCTCGATCGCGAAGCCCGCCATCAGCGGGGCGATCAGCGAGGCCACCGCCCACGACATCGTGTACATGCCCTGGTAGCGGCCGCGCCCGTGCAGCGGGGAGAGCCGCGCCACCAGGCCCATCTGGGTCGGCGAGTTGACGATCTCGGCCAGCGTCCACACGCAGACGGTCAGCGCGAGGCTCCAGACCGAGCCGCCGAAGGCCGTCAGCCCGAACCCGTACCCGGCCAGCAGCGCCGAGATCACCAGCAGCTTCTGCGGATCGCGGTGCTCGATGAACCGGGTGACCGGGATCTGCAGCACCACGATCAGCACGCCGTTCACGGCGGCGACCAGCCCGTAGTCGACGGTGGAGAAACCGGCCGCGCCCATCGCGAGCGGCAGCCCGAACGAGCCCTGCATGAAGATCAGCGAGATCAGGAACGACAGCCCGACCACACCCATGAACCGCCCGTCCCGCAGCACGGTCCCCATGCCGATCTCCGGCTCGGCGGCCGCCTTCTCCGCCGCCGTCTTCTCCGGCCGGGACTCCGGCAGCTTGAGGTAGACGAGCACCGCGCAGACCAGCGTCAGGGCCGCCTCGCCGAGGAACCCGGCCAGGTAGCTGTACTCCGCGACGAAGCCCGCCACGGTCGAGCTGACGGCGAAGCCCAGGTTGATGGCCCAGTAGTTCAGCGCGAAGGCCCGTACCCGGTCCTCGGGGCGGACGATGTCCGCCATCATCGCCTGCACCGCCGGCCGCGAGGCGTTGGAGGTCATGCCGACCAGCAGCGCCACCGCGGCGATCGCCGCCGGGTGCTCCATGAACCCGAGCAGTGCAACCGAGAACGCGGTCGACGTCTGCGCCGCCATCAGCGTGGGCCGCCGGCCCAGCCGGTCCGTGAGCACCCCGGCGACGAGCGAGGACACCACTCCGCCGAGCCCGTGCAGGGCCACCACAAGTCCCACGAAGGAGGCCGAATAGCCCCGTTCCAGGGTCAGGTACAAGGTCATGAATGTGGCGACGAAGGCCCCGAGCCTGTTGACCAGCGTGCTCGTCCAGAGCCACCAGAACTCCCGGGGCAGACCCGCCACGCTCTCGCGGGCGGCCCGTCTCACACTGGCAACGGACATACGGAATCCCCCCGAGATGTAAGCGTCCCTCTGCTCCTTCGGAACCTACATATAGCGGCCCTCCAGAGCCACTCGATTGACGTCTGCCGTCAATCGGGGACCGTCCCACATGCCGTACACACCGCGCGCGGGCGGGCGGGTGCGTCCATTAGGCTCGTACGCATGGCCGACGCACCGTACAAGCTGATCCTCCTCCGCCACGGCGAGAGCGAATGGAACGCGAAGAACCTGTTCACCGGCTGGGTGGACGTCAATCTCAACGAGAAGGGCGAGAAGGAGGCAGTCCGCGGTGGCGAACTCCTGAAGGACGCCGGACTTCTCCCCGACGTGGTTCACACGTCCCTCCAGAAGCGGGCGATCCGCACCTCCCAGCTCGCGCTGGAGGCCGCCGACCGCCACTGGATCCCGGTCCACCGCTCCTGGCGCCTCAACGAGCGCCACTACGGCGCCCTCCAGGGCAAGGACAAGGCCCAGACCCTCGCCGAGTTCGGCGAGGAGCAGTTCATGCTGTGGCGCCGCTCGTACGACACCCCGCCGCCGGCGCTCGAAGACGGTACCGAGTTCTCGCAGTCCGGGGACCCGCGCTACGCCTCCATCCCGCCGGAGCTGCGCCCCCGTACCGAGTGCCTCAAGGACGTCGTCGTCCGCATGCTCCCGTACTGGTACGACTCGATCGTCCCGGACCTGCTGGACGGCCACACCGTCCTGGTCGCCGCGCACGGCAACTCCCTGCGCGCGCTGGTCAAGCACCTCGACGGCATCTCCGACGAGGACATCGCGGGCCTGAACATCCCGACCGGCATCCCGCTCTCCTACGAGCTGGACGCCGACTTCAAGCCCCTCAACCCGGGCGGCACCTACCTCGACCCGGACGCCGCGGCGGCCGCCATCGAGGCCGTCAAGAACCAGGGCAAGAAGAAGTAACACAAGCGATCACGCCCCCGACCTGCGCAGACGGCGCGGATCGGGGGCATTCGTCTGTCCCGGGCCCGCGGTGGGACCGGGCGCGAACCGGCGTGGGAACTCGTACAACCGTCCCGGCCCAACAGCGGACTTGGGGGCGGACATGCGATCGGAGCGGTCATTCGGCCGCAGCCGGCCGGCGGGGCCGCGCACCGCGTTCGGCGATCCTGCGGTCCATCTCCGCGCGCCAGGCCGCCGCGTTGCTGCCGTCGAAGCGCATGGCCGTGTCCGCCTCCTCTTCGATGGAACCGACTCGATGGGACCGATGCGAAGGGCCCCGGCCGACGGGAGTCGGACGGGGCCCTTCGCGTACGGGTGGCCGGGCGGGCGGCCTCAGCCGCCGCACTGGCAGGGGGCACCGGACTGGCAGCCGCAGCCGCAGCCCGAGCCGCAGCCGCAGGCCGCGAGCAGGGGCAAGCGCAGGCGCAGGCCCTCCGGGGGCTGCGCTTCCTGCTCCGGGGTGATGGGGACGGGGGAATCGGGCATGGATCCTCCTCGTAGGCGTTGTGCCTTCGCCCTCATTCATGCCCAGCCCGGCCCCCGCGTCAACGGCGCATTGGGGGCTCGTTGTTGATCGAGCCCCCGGCGGCGTTGACCGAGCCCCCGCCGGCCCCGGCCCTCCGGCTCAGACGCCCTCGACCTGCGTGGGGGCCTGGAGCTCGTCCGCGTGCTCACCCGTCACCAGGTAGACCACGCGCTTGGCGACCGACACGGCGTGGTCCGCGAAGCGCTCGTAGTAGCGGCCCAGCAGGGTCACGTCGACGGCCGTCTCGATGCCGTGCTTCCAGCGGTCGTCCATCAGGTGCTGGAACAGCGTGCGGTGCAGCTGGTCCATCTCGTCGTCGTCCTGCTCCAGCTGGAGCGCCAGGTCGACGTCCTTGGTGATGATGACCTCGGCGGCCTTCGCCATCAGCCGCTGCGCGAGCTGCCCCATCTCCAGGATGGTCGCGTGCAGGTCGCGCGGGACCGCCGTGTCCGGGAAGCGCAGCCGCGCGAGCTTGGCGACGTGCTGTGCCAGGTCGCCGGAGCGCTCCAGGTCCGCGCTCATGCGCAGCGAGGTGACGACGATGCGCAGATCGGTGGCGACCGGCTGCTGGCGCGCGAGCAGCGCGATCGCACGGGCCTCCAGGTCGTGCTGGAGGTCGTCCACCTTCTGGTCGGCGGCGATGACGCTCTCGGCGAGCTTCAGGTCGGCGTCGAGCATGGAGGTCGTGGCCCGCCCGATGGCGGAGCCGACCAGCCGGGCCATTTCGACCAGGCCTTCACCGATCGAGTCCAGTTCCTCGTGGTACGCGTCACGCATTCTCGTGTCCCTCTCTCGACCTACTACTGCCTACTGCAAGTAACTGCCCGGGGAGCGGGCCGGTGCGGCCATCGGCCCCACGTTGCCACGGTGAACCTCGAACGCGACCGACTCCGGCATCCCAAGTGAATCAGCACGGTCGTCAGGGTGAACTCTGGGCGACGACTGTTCGAGGTGCCACCCGAACGGCTGTGGAAGTGTCCCCCGGCCTGCTTAACCTGGAGTCATGGACGTGAACGCGGCGGTCGCCGCAGCTGCAGCGATTGCCGGTCTTTGCACCGGTGTGATCGCGATGCTGGCGTTCCGCTGGAGCGAGCGCGACCAAGCCCGCCCCACCCGGAGCTCCATGCGCCCCGACATCAACGCGGTGCTCCCACCCGGAGTGGACACCGTCCTCTCCGTACTCCGCTCCTCCGCCGTCGTACTCGACGAGGGGGACGCGGTGGTCAAGGCCAGCTCGGCGGCATATGCCCTCGGCCTGGTCCGCGGCGGCAAGCTGGCCGTCGAGCCCATGCTCCACATGGCCCGCGACACCCGGCGCGACGGGGAGATACGGCAGGTCGAGCTCGACCTGCCCCGGCGCGGCACCGGCCGCGGCGAGGCGCTCGCCGTGTCGGCGCGCGTCGCCCCGCTCGGCTCCCGCCTGGTGCTCCTCCTCGTGGAGGACCTCACCGAGGCCCGCCGCATCGAGGCCGTGCGCCGCGACTTCGTCGCGAACGTGTCGCACGAGCTCAAGACCCCGGTCGGCGCGATCTCCCTGCTCTCCGAAGCCGTCATGGACGCCTCGGACGACCCCGAGGCGGTGCACCGCTTCGCCGGCCGCATGCAGATCGAGGCCACCCGCCTGATCAACCTCGTACAAGAACTCATCGACCTCTCCCGGGTACAGAACGACGACCCCCTGGAGGACGCGGAGCCGATGCGGGTGGACACGCTCGTGGCCGAGGCCATAGACCGCTGCCGCCACACGGCCTCCGCGAAACAGATCACCATGGCCGCCGGCGGCACCGCCGACCTGCGGGTATGGGGCAACCGGGGGCAGCTCGCGGCCGCCCTCGGAAACCTGGTCGAGAACGCCGTCAACTACAGCCCCGCCCGCACCCGCGTCGGCATCGCCGCGCGCCGGGTCACCGCGCCGGGTGGAGACTTGATCGAGATAGCCGTGACCGACCAGGGCATCGGCATCCCGGAAAAGGACCGCGAGCGCATCTTCGAACGCTTCTACCGTGTGGACCCGGCCCGCTCCCGCGCCACGGGAGGAACCGGCCTGGGCCTTGCGATCGTGAAGCACGTAGCGGCTTCGCACGGCGGGGAGGTGTCGGTATGGAGCTCGGAGGGTCAGGGTTCCACGTTCACCCTGCGACTCCCCGAAGCGGCCGCGCCGGTCCCGGCGACGGCCTCCGCACCCGCCAACACCCTGCTCGAACCTCACACCGCACCAGCCATCCCTGCCCCGGAGGTCCTTCCGTGACCCGAGTGCTCGTCGTCGAGGATGAGGAATCCTTCAGCGACGCCCTGTCCTACATGCTCCGCAAGGAGGGCTTCGAGGTCGCGATCGCCGCGACCGGGCCCGACGGGCTCGACGAGTTCGAGCGCAACGGCGCCGACCTCGTCCTCCTCGACCTGATGCTCCCCGGCCTGCCCGGCACGGAGGTCTGCCGGCAGCTCCGCGGCCGCTCCAACGTTCCCGTGATCATGGTGACCGCCAAGGACAGCGAGATCGACAAGGTCGTCGGGCTGGAGATAGGAGCAGACGACTACGTCACGAAGCCCTTCTCCTCGCGGGAGCTGGTCGCCCGCATCCGCGCGGTCCTGCGCCGCCGCGGCGAGCCGGAAGAGGTCACCCCGGCGGCCCTGGAAGCGGGCCCCGTCCGGATGGACGTCGACCGCCACGTGGTCACCGTCGCCGGAGCCAAGGTGGACCTCCCGCTGAAGGAGTTCGACCTGCTCGAGATGCTGCTGCGCAACGCGGGCCGCGTACTGACCCGCATGCAGCTCATCGACCGGGTCTGGGGCGCCGACTACGTCGGCGACACCAAGACCCTCGACGTCCACGTGAAGCGCCTGCGCGCCAAGATCGAGCCGGACCCGGGCGCGCCCCGCTACCTGGTCACGGTCCGTGGCCTCGGCTACAAGTTCGAGCCGTAAACCGGCCCCGAACACGGCAACGGCCCCCGTCCGCATCGAGCGGACGGGGGCCGTTCCCGTTGAGTACGGTGCTTCGCGCCTCAGTGACCGGCGGACGCGGATCCGGAGGGGGATCCGGACGGGCTGCTCGCGGGCGAGCCCGAGGGGGACCCGGACGGCGACGGCGAGCCCGAGGGGGAGCCGGAGGGCGAGCCCGAGGGGCTTCCCGACGGGACGGCCGCCGCGGCGGTCGGGCCGTAGCCCTCGTAGATGCCGGTGGCCGGGACGACGAAGGCGTCGAGCTCGACGTCACCCGTGGTGCTCAGCTGGAAGGAGACCTTCTGGACGTTGCCGTCCATGACGGAGTCCCCGCCGGCGATCACGGCGGAGGCGTTGCCCTTGCCGCCCAGGAGGACGGAGCCGCCGGCCGGGATGACGATCTTGGAGCCGCTGCCCGCGGGCTTCAGCGTCACGACGGCCTTGCCGCCCGGAAGGGTGATGCCCTCGAGCGTCTGCTCCTTGGTGCCGGTGTTGAACACCGTCGCGGAGACCGCGGCCGGGCCCTTCTTGTCCTTCTCCTGGGTGATCACCAGAGCGTTCTGGATCTTGATGTCGCCCTTGGTCACGGCGGCATTGTCCGGCTTGACCTGGAGAGTCGGAGCGTCGTGGCCCGCGGCGCAGGCGCCCAGCGAGACGATCGAGAACACGACGGCGGTGGCGGCGAGGGCGCCGCGTCGAAGGCTGCGGCTCACGGGGGAGGCAACTCCTTGGACGTACGGAACGGAAGGGTGGACGCCTCGGAGCGGCGAAGTAAAGCCGCTCTAAGGATGTGTCAGCGCGCTTAGGTTACCGAGCCGCCGCCCCGCCCCCGCACCCGACCCTCCGCAGCGTGGGGCCGGGCCCTGCGCGGGGTCCCGCCCCCGCACCGGCGCGTTGCGCCGCCGCCCCGCCGGGGCCGGGTGATCTTCCATTCACAAAAGGGCCGCCCGCAAAGGCCGGCGCGGCTCCGGTGATCAATTTCCGGATTTCCTCGAACACCGCCGGTGATCAATTCAGGATTGGGCCGGAACGGACGCCGTACGGGTGGCCGCCAGTCGAACGGAGTACTTCGGTTTCCCACCTCGGAAACCGTCAAAACGGGACGTACGCCACATCGTCGGGGCTCCCGGACAGGTGTAACCTAGCCGTTTCGCCTGGTCCGCGCAGTGCCTCCGACCTGCGAATACCCCCTTCCGCAAGCCTCCCGCAGCACGTTCCTGTTGCTGTTGTCAAGCCCTGAGATGGGCCCTGACCTGCGAAAACGCCATTCATAACGGTCGATTCTCGTGTTACCCTGGATAGCCACGGAAGGGGTACCTGTCACATGACGTTCAAGGTTGGCGACACCGTGGTCTATCCCCATCACGGGGCCGCGCTGATCGAGGCCATCGAAACTCGCCAGATCAAAGGCGTGGACAAGACCTACTTGGTGCTCAAGGTCGCCCAGGGTGACCTGACCGTTCGCGTTCCTGCGGACAATGCGGAGTTCGTAGGCGTTCGCGACGTAGTCGGCCAGGACGGGCTGGACCGGGTCTTCGAGGTGCTCCGCGCACCGTACGCCGAAGAGCCGACGAACTGGTCCCGGCGCTACAAGGCAAATCTGGAAAAGCTCGCTTCTGGCGATGTCATCAAGGTCGCCGAAGTTGTGCGTGACCTGTGGCGTCGTGAGCGTGAGCGTGGGCTTTCCGCAGGTGAGAAGCGCATGCTCGCAAAGGCGCGCCAAATCCTGGTGAGCGAGCTCGCGCTCGCCGAGAACACCAACGAGGACAAGGCCGAGGCCCTCCTCGACGAAGTGCTCGCGTCCTGACGCGATCATTCGTACGCTTTGTCGTACACAGTTGTGCCGCGGTGCCCGCTGACAAGGAGACTTGTTGCCGGGCGCTGCGGCATGTCTGGACCCATGCCGGTACTCGCTGATGCCTGTACTTGCCGATGCCTGTACTCACTGGCGTGCCGGGTCCGGGCAGCCGACTCGACCGGTCGTCACGGAAGGGGCGAGGGGCGTCGCACCCGGCACCCTTCAGGCCATACCCATGTCGGCCGAAGTCACAAACCTGGCTCGGAGCTACTGATGTCTGACGAATCGCGCCCCCACCGCACCGCCGCGGTGATCCCGGCCGCCGGCCGCGGGGTCCGTCTCGGTCCCGGCGCCCCCAAGGCCCTGCGGACCCTGGGCGGCACCCCCATGCTCATCCACGCCGTCCGCGCCATGGCGCGCTCCCGTGCGATCTCCCTCGTCGTCGTCGTGGCCCCGGCCGACGGCACCGCCGAGGTGCGCCGGCTGATCGACGAGCACGCCCTGCCCGAGCGCACCGAGATCCTGGTCGTCCCCGGCGGGGAGACCCGGCAGGAATCCGTGCGCGCCGGCCTGGACGCGCTCCCGGCCGACATCACCACCGTCCTCATCCACGACGCGGCCCGCCCCCTGGTCCCCGTGGACACCGTCGACTCCGTCGTCGAGGCCGTTCGCGACGGCGCACCCGCCGTCGTCCCCGCCCTGCCGCTGGCCGACACCGTCAAGGAGGTCGAGCCCGGCCGGCCCGGCGAGCCCGAGCCGGTCGTCGCCACCCCCGTACGGGCCCGGCTGCGCGCCGTGCAGACCCCGCAGGGCTTCGACCTCGCCACGCTCCGCCTCGCGCACGAGAAGCTCGCGGCGGGCACGGCCGACGGCGAGGGCGCCACGGACGACGCCGGCATGGTGGAACAGCTCGGCGTCACCGTCGTGGTGATCCCCGGCCACGAAGAGGCCTTCAAGGTCACCCGCCCGCTCGACCTGGTCCTCGCCGAGGCCGTACTCGCCCGCCGGAGGGCCACCGATGCCTACTAGTCCCACCGCCGCCCCGGCCCCCGACGCCGCCCCCGCGGCCCCGCTGATGCCGCTCGTCGGCATCGGCACCGACGTGCACGCCTTCGAGACCGGCCGCGAGCTGTGGTGCGCCGGCCTGCTCTGGGAGGGCGAGGACGGCCTCGCCGGGCACTCCGACGGGGACGTCGCCGCGCACGCCGCCTGCGACGCCCTCTTCTCCGCCGCCGGCGTCGGAGACCTCGGCGCACACTTCGGCACCTCCCGCCCCGAATGGTCCGGCGCCGCCGGAATCACCCTTCTGGCGGAAGCGGCCCGGATCGTTCGCGCCGAAGGCTTCGAGATCGGCAACATCGCCGTCCAGGTGATCGGCGTACGCCCGAAGATCGGCAAGCGGCGCGAAGAGGCGCAGAAGGCGCTCGGCGCGGCGGCGGGCGCCCCCGTCTCCGTCTCCGGCACCACCACGGACGGACTGGGCCTCACCGGCCGCGCCGAAGGCCTCGCCGCCATCGCCACGGCCCTCGTCTACCGGACGAACCGGGCCTAGTACCCCGTACGCCCACACCGCTCCCGCGGCACTTCGACAACAAAGCGGGCCCCGCGTGCCGAAAGGGTCGCGGGGCACTGCTACAGGCGCACTACCCTGGTTGCCGTGACTATTCGCCTGTACGACACCAGCGCCCGGCAGATCCGTGACTTCACCCCGCTCGTCCCGGGCTGCGTCTCGATCTACCTCTGTGGCGCCACCGTGCAGGCGGCTCCGCACATCGGGCACGTCCGCTCGTACCTGAACTTCGACATCGCGCGCCGCTGGTTCACCCACCGCGGGCTCGACGTCACCTTCATCCGCAACGTCACCGACATCGACGACAAGATCATCGGGAAGTCCGGCGAGCAGGGCCGCCCCTGGTGGTCCATCGGCTACGAGAACGAGCGCGCCTTCAACGACGGCTACAACGCGCTGGGCTGCCTCCCGCCCACGTACGAGCCGCGCGCCACCGGCCACGTGCCCGAGATGATCGAGATGATGCGCGGCCTCATCGAGCGCGGACACGCGTACGAGGCCGACGGCAGCGTCTACTTCGACGTCCGCTCCTTCCCCGGGTACCTGGAGCTGTCGAACCAGAACATCGACGACCTGCGCCAGCCCGACGAGGGCGTCTCCGGCAAGCGCGACCCGCGCGACTTCGCCATGTGGAAGGCCTCCAAGCCGGGCGAGCCCGACTGGGAGACCCCGTGGGGCCGCGGCCGTCCCGGCTGGCACCTGGAGTGCTCCGCGATGGCGCACAAGTACCTCGGCAGCGCCTTCGACATCCACGGCGGCGGGCTCGACCTGATCTTCCCGCACCACGAGAACGAGATCGCCCAGGCCAAGGCCTACGGCGACGAGTTCGCGAAGTACTGGATGCACAACGCCTGGGTCACCCTCTCCGGCGAGAAGATGTCCAAGTCGCTGGGCAACTCCGTCCTCGTCTCCGAGATGCTCAAGGTCTGGCGCCCGATCGTGCTGCGCTACTACCTCGGCACCCCGCACTACCGCTCGATGATCGAGTACAGCGTGGAGTCCCTGCGCGAGGCCGAGTCCGGCTTCGCGCGCATCGAGGGGTTCATCCAGCGCGTCATCGAGAAGGCCGGCGGGTCCGTCGAGCCCGCCGCCGAGGTCCCGCCCGCCTTCGCCGAGGCCATGGACGACGACCTGGGCGTCCCGCAGGCGCTCGCGATCATCCACACCACCGTCCGCCAGGGCAACAGCGCGCTCGCCGCCGACGACAAGGACGCGGCCATCGCGCGCCTGTCGGAGGTACGGGCCATGCTCGGTGTCCTCGGACTCGACCCCCTCGACCCGCACTGGGCCGGCGAGACGGACCGCGGGGAGGACCTCCACGGAGCCGTGGACACCCTCGTGCGCCTGGTCCTGGAGCAGCGCGAGTCGGCTCGCGCCCGCAAGGACTGGGCCACCGCCGACGCCATCCGCGACCAGCTCCAGCAGTCGGGCCTGGTCATCGAGGACAGCCCCACCGGACCCCGATGGACGCTCGGCCCCCGCTGAGCACACCGGCGCAGTCCCACTGGAGCACTCGGATTGGGCTGCCCGGCATCCCGGGCGGCACACTCTTCATACGTACATATCGCAGAACCAACGAAATCAGGTAGAGGTCATGGCCGGGAACAGCCAGCGCAGGAACCGCCGCACGTCCAACAAGAAGGGCGCGACGGTCGGCAGCGGTGGCCAGCGGCGCAAGGGCCTCGAAGGCAAGGGCCCCACGCCCAAGGCCGAGGACCGCAAGAAGCACAAGGCCAACCGCATCAGCAACGCCATGGCCCGCCAGGCCGCCAAGCGCCGTCCGGCTCCCCGCCGCGGCGGCCCCAAGGGCACCAGCGAGATGGTCGTCGGCCGCAACCCGGTCTTCGAGGCGCTGCGCGACGGCGTGCCGGCCGTCACCCTGTACGTACAGCAGTTCATCGACAACGACGAGCGCGTCCGCGAGGCCCTCCAGCTCGCGGCCGAGCGCGGCAACATCAACCTGATGGAAGCCCCGCGCCCCGAGCTCGACCGCCTCACCAACGGGCTCAACCACCAGGGCCTGGTCCTCCAGGTCCCGCCCTACGAGTACGCGCACCCGGAGGACCTCACCGCCGCCGCGTACGAGAACCACGAGGACCCCCTCATCGTCGCCCTCGACGGCGTCACCGACCCCCGCAACCTCGGCGCGATCGTCCGCTCCGTCTCCGCCTTCGGCGGCCACGGCGTGGTCATCCCCGAGCGCCGCGCCGCCGGCATGACCGCCGGTGCGTGGAAGTCCTCGGCCGGCACCGCCGCCCGTACCCCGGTCTCCCGGGTCACCAACCTGACCCGCGCCATCCAGGAGTACAAGAAGGCCGGCATCACCGTCGTCGGCCTCGCCGCCGAAGGCACCCACGAGGTCCACGAGCTCGAAGCGCTCGGCGGCCCCGTCGTCATCGTCGTCGGCTCCGAGGGCAAGGGCCTCGGCCGCCTCGTCGGCGAGAACTGCGACTACCTCGTGCGCATCCCGATGCCGGGCGGCGCCGAGTCGCTCAACGCCGGTGTCGCCGCGGGCGTCGTCCTCTACGAGGCCTCCCGCCGCCGCGCCACCCGCGGCCGCGCCTGAGCACCACCCGCAGCAGCCGTCTGAGCACCACCGCGGCCGCCGCTTGATCCACTTGGCTCATCGGACGTGACCCGTGAGCGTGCCACCCCGCCCCTCACGGGCGGGGTGGCTTGATTTGACGGGTCTCGGACACATCCCTGATGTCAAGGCAGTGTCCTAAACACTCATCACTCGGTTAGATGAGTGTGGACACCAGAACGCCAGGGTTCGACGACCAGCCCGCGCTGAGCATGGTCAAGGTGCCGTGCGACCCCGCACAGGTCATCGTCAACCACGCCAGCTTCCGCGTGCGGCTCGCACCGAGCCCCAGCGCGCGTCCCAGGCCCTCGGGCGCCTCCGGGCTCGCCCCGGCACTCGGCGGGGCCCTCGCGGCCGCCGGAGCCGGCGTCGCCCGCCGCCGCCCCGTCGTCTGGAGCGGCAAGTCCGCCCCCGGCGACGCCGCCGCCAGCGCCGCGATGGGCGGCCTGCTCCAGGCCGTGCGCGATCACGGGCGCGCCCACGACGGCCACGCGGAGTACGACGGCGGAGCCACCCAGGTCATCCCGCGCATCGACCTCGCCCACGACCTCGCGGACGACACCCTCGCCACCCCGACCGTCATCGGCCAGCGCAGCTACGGCGATGCCGAAGACACCCGGCTGCAGCCCGTCGTGGGGGGCCTCTCCCACCCGCACGAGGCCTACGACGCCGCCCACTCCGAAGGCACCGGATCCGCGGACTCCCGCCGGGCCCAGGGCGACGCCCGCGCGCAGGCCTCGTACTACCCCGGCCGCCGCATGAACCTCGGCGTCGTGCTGCTCCCGCTGCGCGTCTTCCTCGGCTTCATCTCCATCTACGCCGGCATGGGCAAGCTGTGCGACCCCGTCTACTTCGACGGCGGCGAGCGCGGCTCCATGGTCACCTGGCTGCAGACCCTGCAGCCCTGGGCGCTCGCCGAACCACTGCGCGACTTCGCACTCGCCCACCCGGTCGGCGCCGGTCTCAGCGTGGCCTTCCTCCAGGTCATCGTGGGCGTACTGACGGTCTTCGGCCTGTGGCAGCGGTTCGCCGCCTGCTTCGGCGCCCTGCTGTCCGCCGCCCTGCTGATGACGGTGAGCTGGAAGACCGTCCCCGCCTACGACGCGCCCGACATCATCTACCTCGCCGCCTGGAGCCCGCTGATCATCGCCGGCGCCCCCGTCTACTCCCTGGACGGCCGCCTCGCGAGCGAGGCCTGGCGCACGCTCGGCCCGCGCTCCGAGGTCTGGCGGCTGCGCCGCCGGGTCCTGCGGCGCGGCGCCATCATGGCCGGCGTCATCTGCGGACTCACCCTGCTCATCGGCTCCCTCCTCGGCGGCGCCGTCCGCTCCACCACCGTGGTCACCGTGCCCGGACCGGGCGAGGCCCCGAGCAACTACCTCCCCGGGCGGCCCCTGCCGCGCTCCCCGCAGCAGCAGCCCGTCAGCCCCAGCCCCGGTCAGACGTCGAAGCGGGCCGTGAAGCCCTCGGCCGGAGCCTCCTCGCCGGCGGCCAAGACCGGGCGCGGAGCGACCGGTTCGACCTCCCCGACGGCCGGCTCCGGCTCGCCCACCGCGACCCGCGGCACCACCAGCGGCAGCCAGACCCCGCGCAGCACCCCCCGCCAGTCCACTCCCCAGAAGCCCCCGGCCAGCTCCACCGGAACGCGCACCGGGGGCTCCACCGGAGGAACGGGGAGCACCGCACCGAAGCAGCCCGACCTCCTGGGCGGACTCCTCGGCGGCTGACGGGCACGGCGAAGGCGAAGGCGAAGGCCAAGGGCCCGGTACGCGAGAGCGTGCCGGGCCCTCCTGGTGTGCGGGGCCGTGCGGGGCGTGCGGGGCCGTGAAGGGCCTGTACGGGCGCCTGTGGGCCCGTACAGGCGTGGGGAGGCGCTACGGGGCGTTCTGCGCGGCCAACTCCCGTGCCGCCTCGGTGAGGTCCTTCGCCGTGTCGATCGCCCGCCAGTAGGCCCCCTGGGGCAGCGGGAAGCCCGCGAGGCGCCGCTCACGGGCGAGGCGCGGGAAGGTGGTCCGCTCGTGGTCGCCCAAATCCGGCAGCAGGGCGGCGAATTCGGGCCCGAAGACGTACACGCCGGCATTGACCGGGTACGGGGACTGCGGCGCCTCGATGAAGTCCAGCACGTGCCCGTACTCGTTGATCTCCACGACCCCCCACGGAATGCGCGGCCGGGCCAGCGCGAGGGTGGCCGTGGCACCGCGTTCGGCATGGAAGGCGGCCATCTCGCGCAGCGAGAAGCGGGTCCACACGTCGCCGTTGGTCGCGTACCAGGCCCGGTCGGGATGCGGGAGGTGCCGGGCGGCGTACTTCAGACCGCCGCCGCGGCCCAGCGGCTCGTTCTCCACGACGGTGGTCACCCGCAGCGGCAACGCGGCCTCGGCCAGCCACTGCTGGAGCACTTCGGCGAGGTGCCCGCAGGAGACCACGGCGTCCGTCACCCCCTCGGAAGCCAGCCACGCGAGCTGGTGCCCGATGATCGGCATCCCCGTTCCGGGAATCTCCACCATCGGCTTGGGGCGGTCGTCCGTGTACGGCCGCAGCCGCGAACCCTGGCCCCCCGCCAGGACAACCGCCTGGGTCGGGGAGGCCGGGAACGCGGCCGCGTGGGGTCGGTCGGAACGCTCGGAGCTGTCGGAGCTGTCGGAACGCTCGGAATCGGTCATGTCGTTGTCGTCGTGTCCGGTGCGGAGGAAGGGCGTGCGGCGGCGGCCGTCAGCCCATGGAGGCGACGCCGGACGCGTACGCGGTGTCGCACACCGGCCGCGCGAACGACTGGGCCTTCGTGGGCCCGTAGGCGTCCACCGCCGCCCGCCCGAGGGCGCGGGCGATGCCCACGCAGTGCTCGGCGAGGGACGGCCGCCGGTCGACCTCCTGCTGGAGGTGGGTGAGGACGTCACCCGGCTGCTCGCCCTGCTGGATCTCGGTCAACAGCTTGTCGCGCAGCACGTCCTGGGCGGCGCGCGGCTTCGCGGGGACGGAGACGTCCTCGGCGGACGCGGTCAGGATCTGGGAGGGGGTGTTGTCCGCCCAGGGGACCATGGTGACCGCGAGGGTCCCGGACAGGACCAGGACGACGGGCAGGACCAGGGCGAGGGATCGGCCGATACGGCGGGCAGTGTGGGTCACGAGGGCGAGAGTAGCGCTCGGTGAAGATATGGCGACATTTAGTCACCCGGTCGGGGGATGGTTCGACGTGGCTTTTCGAATTAAGGGTTGACGCTTGGGGCCGAATGGCCCGATCTGCCGGAACTCGCACCGGACTTCGCATCCGGCCTCGCGCCGGAACTCGCGCCGGAACTCACGCCGAAGGGGCGCCCCTTGACGGGACGCCCCTTCGACGACTGCGTGCGTTCGGGTCAGCCGGAGAGGCGGGCACCCGAAGACGTGGAGAAGACGTGGATCTCGTTGCCGCGCGGCACCACGTGCAGCGTGGAGCCCTTCTCGGGCACCTGGCGGCCGTTCACGCGCACCACGATGTCCTGCGAGCCCTCGGAGTGCGAGGTCGAACCGTAGACGTACCCGTCGGCGCCCAGCTCCTCGACGACGTTCACGGTGATTTCCAGGCCGCCCGTCTCGCCGATGTCGAAGTGCTCGGGGCGCACGCCCACGGTGACCGTGCGGTCGCCCGCGTCGGCGGCCGCGGTCAGGGCCTCGCGCGACACCGGGACGACGCTGTCGCCGAACTTCACGCCGCCGTCGGTGATCGGGACCTCGACGAGGTTCATGGCCGGCGAGCCGATGAAGCCGGCGACGAAGAGGTTCGCCGGGCGGTCGTACATGTTGCGGGGGGTGTCGACCTGCTGCAGCAGACCGTCCTTCAGCACCGCCACGCGGTCGCCCATCGTCATGGCCTCGACCTGGTCGTGGGTGACGTAGACCGTGGTGATGCCGAGGTCGCGCTGGAGGGCCGCGATCTGGGTACGGGTGGACACGCGGAGCTTGGCGTCGAGGTTCGACAGCGGCTCGTCCATGAGGAACACCTGCGGCTTGCGCACGATCGCGCGGCCCATCGCCACGCGCTGGCGCTGACCGCCGGAGAGCGCCTTCGGCTTGCGGTCGAGGTACTGGGTCAGGTCCAGCATCTTCGCCGCGTCCTCCACCTTCTTGCGGATGGTGGCCTTGTCCTCGCCGGCGATCTTGAGCGCGAAGCCCATGTTGTCGGCGACGGACATGTGCGGGTAGAGCGCGTAGTTCTGGAACACCATCGCGATGTCCCGGTCCTTGGGCGGCAGGTGCGTGACGTCGCGGTCACCGATGCGGATGGCACCGCCGTTCACGTCCTCCAGGCCGGCCAGCATGCGCAGCGAGGTGGACTTGCCGCAGCCGGAGGGGCCGACGAGGACGAGGAACTCGCCGTCCGCGATCTCCAGCTCCAGCTGGTCGACGGCGGGCTTGTCGCCGCCGGGGTACAGACGGGTCGCCTTGTCGAAAGTGACAGAAGCCATGGTGATGAATCCCTTCTACCGGCAGGAACGTGCCGGACGATCCGAGTGGAAGGTCTAGTCCAGTGACCTGGACTCGGTCGACGCTACCCGCCCGAGCCGCTCCTGTCAGCACCTGGACGGGAGTGAGTTCCAGGGCGTTTCCACACGTCGGGGCAGGCTGTCAGAGGCGGCTGCTTTGATCACGGCCATGACCATCTACGACGTGACCCGCGCGCTGCCCGACATTGCGACGCTGCGCGACCGCTGCCGGGCGATGGCGGCGCTGGAACTGGTGATCAGCGGCGAGGAGGACGACGGCTACTTCGCCTACGACCCGGAGTGGGGCCCGGGCGAGGAAGCGGCACTGATGGACAACGGCTCCGGCGACGACTACGCGATCGTCTTCACGGCCGCGGGCGTCTTCGGACACGGCTTCGACCACGAGTCGGTCATGAGCCCCTGGGCGGACACCGGCGACGAGGACGGCCGGCCGGGCCTGACCGACGGCATACCCGAGGCCTTCCGGCCGTACCTCACGGAGCCGGCGTTCTGCGTGGACGGCGTGCTCAACGCCACCGCCGTCTTCTGGCGCGAGACCGGCGACACCCAGTGGCGCGCGGGCCGGGTGGAGTTCCCGGAGGGCAGGCCCGACGCGGACGGCGCGGACTACCTCTTCGAGCTCCTCGTGGCCGGCACCCCGGAGGCCTACCGCGACTTCGCCGAGGACTACTACGAGACGGACCTCCCCCTGGAGGCGATCCGCCACGTCTGGGAGCTGCGCCCCCTGACGCAAGCCGTGGTGGACGCACTCAACCCGGGGCTGCCGCTGGCGGCGGTGGAGCCGAGGGTGGCCCGGGCGGGGTATCCGGGGGTTTGAGGGTGGGTAGAGCAACCCGCTTTTGACTTGGAGGGACCAGAGTCCCGTTCTTTCGGCCTTGCGGGGCAGAGCGCTTGACTTTTGACCCTGGTGTCGCCCTCGCGGGCGACGCTTCCTGCTTCACCGTCCGCTGCCGACCGGTGCAGCCCTGAGGGATGCACCGGGCGGTCTGACGCGGACTCCACAGGCTTGAAGACCGACAGCCCGTCGGCCTGTTGCGTGTGCACGGCCTACGCGGTCATGACGCACTCCCGTAGTTCCGATGCGCGGATGAGGGCAGGCGGGGCCTTGCACGTCCTGCAGCCACGGGGTCTCCGGGGCCCGGCGCCAGCCGGTCAGCGCGCGGGAGGTCTCGGCGAAGCCGAGGGGGCGGGCGAGGGGTTGCGGACGCCGGAAAGTTCTTCGCGGCGGGGTCTGGCGGCTGTGTAGAGTGAAGGCGATTCTGTGCGCTGTGCAGTGTCACGTGTGCCGCCTTAGCTCAGTTGGTAGAGCGCCGTACTTGTAATACGAAGGTCGTCGGTTCGATTCCGACAGGCGGCTCTAATCCCAGGTCAGAGGCATGTTGGCCAGGTGGATTCGAACGAAAGCGGAAGGCCCCGGGTGATCACCCGGGGCCTTTTGCATGCCCTCAGTGGCGGCCCGAGATGCGGTCTGCCAGGCGGGCCAGGGGGGTTGTCGTGGGGGTGTGGGTGGTGGATTCGCGGCGGTCCGCTTCGCGGTAGGCGGCGTAGAGGGCCTGGACGCCGAGCCAGCGGAAGGGTTCCGGCTCCCAGCGGCGGACGCGGTGGTTGACCCAGGGGAGGGTCGTGAGGTCCGTGCGGTCTCCCAGGACCAGATCGCGGAGGGTGCGTGCCGCGAGGTTGGCCGTGGCCACGCCGGAGCCCACGTAGCCGCCGGCCCAGCCGAGGCCCGAGGCCGCGTCCAGGGTGACCGTGGCGCACCAGTCGCGGGGGACGCCCAGGACGCCCGACCAGGCGTGGGTGATCTCCACGCCGGTGAGGGCCGGGAAGAAGGACTCCAGGAGGTTCGTGAGGGCCGTGATCGTGGCGGGCTGGGTGCGGCCGTCGTTGTCGGTGCGGGAGCCGTAGCGGTAGGGGACGCCGCGGCCGCCGATGGCGATGCGGTCGTCGGCCGTGCGCTGGGCGTACATGTAGGCGTGGGCCATGTCGCCGAGGGTGGAGGCGTCGGACCAGCCGATCTGGGACCACGTCTCCGGGGGGAGGGGGGCGGTCGCGATCATCGAGGAGTTCATCGGGAGCCAGGAGCGCTTCTGGCCCTTGAGGGCGGCGGTGAATCCCTCGGTGCAGCGCAGGACGTAGGGGGCGCGGACGGTGCCGTACGGGGTGAGGGCGCGGCGCGGTGCGATCTCCGTGACGGGGGTGGACTCGTGGATGACGACGCCGAGGCGTTCGCAGGCGGCGGCCAGGCCCTTGACCAGTTTGAGGGGGTGGATGCGGGCTCCGTGCGGGGTCCAGGAGGAGCCCACGGCGTCCGCGACGTTGATGCGGGCGCGGGTGTCGGTGGCGTCGTAGAGCTCGCGGTCCGTTTCTCCGAAGGCGAGTTCGGCGGTGTGGAAGGCCTTGAGGCGGGAGAGCTGGGCGGGGGTGCGGGCCACTTCGAGGACTCCGCCGCGGTGGATGTCGGCGTCGATGCCTTCCTTGGCGGCGGTGTCGATGACCTCGGTGACGGTCTCGTTCATGGCGTGCTGGAGGCGCTGGGCGGCCTGGTGGCCGTGGAGGGCGGCGTAGCGGTCGCGGCCGGCGATGCCGTTGTAGAGCCAGCCGCCGTTGCGGCCGGAGGCTCCGTAGCCGCAGAACTTCTGCTCCAGGACGGTGACGCGCAGGTCGGGGGCGGCGGTCTTGAGGTAGTACGCGGTCCACAGGCCGGTGTAGCCGCCGCCGACGATGACGACGTCGGCCGTGGTGTTGCCGGTGAGCGGGGCGCGGGGTGGGTGTGCGGGGGCGGTCTCGTCCGTCGCGTACCAGAAGGAAATTCCGCCGTTGATCGTCATGGGGGAGTTGGTACACGGGGTTTTGGCCGGGTGTCCAGGGGCGTGACGTCGGGTTTTGGGGGCTGAGGGGTGGCCGGATGGCTGATGTGGGGGTGTGGATTGCTCCTTAGGGTGGGGCGGGGATTTTGTCAGGTTTTTTTGTGAGAGGTACTGGTTCGTATGGCGCGGGTTGTGGTGGCAGGGCGGCTGGTCGCGGCGGTCGCGTCCGTGGCCCTGTTGGGTGGGGCGGTCGTCGGATGCGGTTCCGGGGCGGGTGCGGGGAAGGCCGTGGCCGCCTCCGAGGTTCCGGTGCGGACCAGCCCGATCGCCGGACGGCTCGCGGGGCTGCCCACGGCGGTGGACGGGGCGAAGATCGTCGTGGGGAGGGCGGACGCGCCGCGTACCGCGCAGGTGCTGGTGGATCCCAAGTGCGGTTACTGCGCGCGGTTCGAGGAGGCCGGTGGTGAATCGCTGCTGAAGCTGGCGGTGGCCGGTCAGGTGAAGATCGAGTACCTGCTGGCCTCGTTCCTGGACCGGGGCGGGGCGAGCGGTTCGGTGAAGGCGGTCAACGCGCTGCGTGCGTCGGCGGACTGCGGGAAGTTCGCGGAGTTCCATGCGGCGGTCTTCGCCAGTCAGCCCCAGGGCAAGTTCACCGACGAGCTGCTCCTGAGGATCGCGGACCGGGTGCCGGGGCTGCGCGGGGCGGAGTTCGACGCGGCGGTGAGGGAGCAGAAGTACAAGGGGTGGGTCGCCGAGGCGGAGAAGGGCTTCGAGGCGACGGGTGCGCAGGCGACGCCGTTGGTGCTGGTGGAGGGGGAGCCGGTCGGGTCGAAGGACGGGTCGCTGTTCGATGCGGGGGCGTTCACGCAGGCGTTGAAGGGTGTCGGGATCGGGGCCGCGGCCCGGGGCCTGTAGCGGCCCGTGGGCCTAGGGTCGGGCCATGGACGGTGCTACGGCGGGTGCGGCGGGCGGCGCGGGTGCGGGCGCCGGTGGTTCGGGCGGCTCGGGTGGTCGTGGGTTCGGCGGGGTTCCCGCACGGTTCGCGCGGGCGCAGGTGCGGGACGACGGCGCGGCGGGGCGGGAGTTCGTCGAGGCGCTGCCCGGGCGGGTGGCCGCTTTCCTGGAGCGGTGGGAGCTACGGGTGACCGGGCCCGGGATGCACGGGGAGACCGCCCTGGTGCTGCCGGTGGTGCGGGCCGACGGGACGGCGGCGGCACTGAAGTTGCCGGCGCTGGACGAGGAGAACGCGGGGGAGGCGCTCGCGCTGCGCGCGTGGGCCGGGGAGGGCTGCGTACGGCTGCTGGCGGACGATGCGGAGACCGGCACGCTGCTGCTGGAGCGCCTCGACGAGAGCAGGCACCTGTCGGCGCTGGCCGTACGGGACTCCGGGCGGGCGGTGGAGGTCGTCGGAGGGTTGCTGGCGCGGCTGACGGCGGTGCCGGCGCCGGCCGGGATGCGGCGGCTCGGGGACGTGGCGGCGGCGATGCTGGAGGCGGTGCCGGGGGCGTTGGCGCGGCTGGGGGACGGCCGGGAGCGGGGGCTGGTCGCGGATTGCGCGGCGGCGCTGGCGGAGGTGGCGGGGGAGCCGGGGGACCGGCTGCTGCACTGGGACCTGCACTACGACAACGTTCTGGCGGGCGGGCGCGAGCCGTGGCTGGCGATCGATCCGAAGCCGCTCGCCGGTGATCCGGGATTCGAGTTGCTGCCGGCGCTGGTCGACAACTTCCGTGCGCGGGAGGTGCGGTGGCGCTTCGAGTCGCTCGCGGAGGCGGTGGGGGCGGACCGGGAGCGGGCGCGGGCGTGGACGCTGGGGCGGGTGCTGCAGAACTGTCTGTGGGACGTGGAGGACGGGGACCGGCCGGCGGCGGTGCAGCTGAGGGTCGCGGAGTCGCTGTTGGGGCGGGGCGGAGGCAACGGGCCGGGCTGAGGCAACGGGCCGGGCTGAGGCAACGGGCGGGGCCGGCGCGGTGACTCGTAGGGTGCAGGCATGATCCGTAGCGCCGTCGTCAGCGACGTACCCGTCATCCACGCCATGATCCGCGAGCTCGCGGAGTACGAGAAGGTGCCGCACGAGGCGCGCGCCACCGAGGAGCAGTTGCGGGAGGCGCTCTTCGGGGAGCGGCCGGCGGCGTTCGCGCACCTCGCGGTGACGGAGGAGGGCGAGGCGGTCGGGTTCTCGTTGTGGTTCCTCAGCTTCTCGACGTGGCGCGGGGTGCACGGGATCTATCTGGAGGACTTGTACGTCCGCCCGGGCGTGCGCGGCGGTGGCCACGGGAAGGCGCTGCTGCGCGAGTTGGCGCGGATCTGCCGGGAGCGCGGGTACGAGCGGCTGGAGTGGTCGGTCCTGAAGTGGAACGAGCCGACGATCGCCTTCTACGAGGCCCTGGGTGCGCGGCCGCAGGACGAGTGGTCGGTGTACCGGCTGACCGATGGGGCGCTGGCGGAGCTCGGGGGCGCGTAGGTCCGGCGGGCCGGGCCGGGGGCCTCAGGGTTCCAGGACGACCTTGCCGGTGGTGGCCCGGGTTTCCAGGTCGTGGTGGGCGGCGGCGGCTTCGGCGAGGGGGTAGCGCTGGAGGGCGGGGCGCAGGCGGCCGGTGGCGGCTTCGGCGAGGGCGCGGGTTTCGAGGAGGCGCAGGGGGTCGTCGCCTCCGGCGCGGCGGAGCATGGCGGGGCCGAGGACGTGCTGCGTGGTGATGCCGCGGGCGTCCAGGCCGGCCTGCTCGGTGTCGGTGAGGGAGAGGGGGCCGCCGGACCAGCCGAAGACGAGGTGGAGGGCGCCGTCGCGGAGCAGGCCGAGGGCGGTGCGGGCGACGGCGCCGCCGACGGAGTCGAAGAGGACGGTGGCGCCGTCGGGGTGGTGGGCGCGGAGGGTGTCGGCCCAGTCCGGGGTGGTGTAGTCGAGGGCGAGGTCGGCGCCGTTGGCGGCGGCGCGGGCGGTTTTGGCGGGCCCGCCGGCGAGGGCGACGACGGTGGCTCCGGCGTGCTTGGCGTACTGGACCAGCAGGGTGCCGATGCCGCCCGCGGCGGCGGGGACCAGGGCGACTGAGCCGGGGCCGAGCTCGGCGAACCCGAGGATGCCGAGGGTGGTGCGGCCCGTGCCGATCATGGCGACGGCGGTGGCGGGGTCGAGGCCGTCCGGGACGACGTGCAGTCGGGCGGCGTCGGCGACGGCGTACTCGGCGTAGCCGCCGGGGGTGAATCCGAGGTGGACGACGACGGTCTGCCCGAGCCATCCGGTGTCCGTGCCGGGGCCGAGTGCGTCGACGGTGCCGGCGACTTCGCGGCCCGGGACGGTCGGCAGCTCGGGCAGGGGTGCGGGCGGGCCCTGGACGCCGCGGCGCAGGGCGGTGTCGAGGAGGTGGACGCCTGCGGCGGCCACGGCGATGCGGACCTGGCCGGGGGCGGGGACGGGGCGGGGGACGGACTCGTAGGTGAGGTTCTCGGCGGGGCCGAAGGCGTGGAGGCGGACGGCGCGCATGGCGGCGGGGGCGGTTGGGGTGTGGGCCGGGGTGGTGGCCGTGGTGGTGGTCATGGGGACAGGTTCCGACCTCAAGCGGGGTTGAGGTCAAGGGTTTGTCGGTGGGGTCGGCCAGGATGGGGGGATGGCGCGAAACGGGCAGCAGCAGACGGTGAAGGCGGCGCGGCGGCCGGAGGTGCGGTTGCCGGAGCTGAGCGGGTGGGAGGACGCGGGGCCGGGGCTGGAGCCGGACGGGGACTACGACGGGCTGGAGCTCGTCGAGGTGGATCTGGCGGGCGGGGACGGACGCGGGGCCCGGTTCATGGACTGCGCGCTGCGGCGCTGCGTGCTGGACGAGACGGGGCTGGCCAAGGCGCGCATCCTGGACTCGGTGCTGGAGGGCGTCCGGGGGGTGGGGACGGACCTGTCGGAGGCCTCGCTGCGCGATGTGGAACTGCTGGACGCCCGGCTGGGCGGGGTGCAGCTGCACGGGGCGGTGCTGGAGCGGGTGCTCGTACGCGGGGGCAAGATCGACTACCTGAACCTGCGTACGGCGCGGCTCAAGGACGTGGTCTTCGAGGGGTGCGTGCTGGTGGAGCCGGACTTCGCGGGGGCCGTGCTGGAGCGGGTGGAGTTCCGGGACTGTGAGCTGCGGGCGGTGGACTTCACGGGGGCGCGCATGGCGGACGTGGACCTGAGGGGGGTCGCGGAGCTGGAGATCGCGCGGGGGGTGGACGCGCTGGCGGGGGCGGTGATCAGTCCGGCGCAGCTCATCGGCCTGGCGCCGGCGATGGCCGCGCAGCTGGGGCTGCGGGTGGTCCCGTAGCGGGCGCCGTCAGGCTGGTCACGGGTACGGCCAGTGCGGGTCGTTCCAGCGGTCGGCGTCGTGGAGGCCGAGCAGCCGCACGGTGTGGAGGACCTCTTCGGGGGCGCCGTGGGCGCGCAGGCGTGCGGGCGCCCGGCCGGCGAGCCAGTCGGTCAGTTCCACCCGTACGGCTTCCGTCTCCTCGTCCGACCAGACGAACCACGTCGACCAGGGGAGTGCGTCACACAGGAGGTCCCGTTCCCATGCGTCGACCGTGTCGGCGAGGTGCTGGTCGGCGACTGGATGGCGCAGGTCCTCCCAGACCGCCAGCCAGGGGCCGATGGCGCCGGAGGCTTCGGCGCACAGCGGGAGGAGTTCGTGCACGGGGACGGCGGGGTCCGGGGTGAGGAGGGTGTGGGTCCACCAGGCGTCCAGGAACTCCCGTACGGCCGCGCTCTGCGGTGCGGGCCACTGCTGCCATGCGCCGCGGTGGAGCTGGGTGCCGACCCGGTCGATGGCCCAGGCGTGGGCGCCGAGGCCGCCGGTCAGTTCGCGGGCGAACTGCGGCAGGACGCGGCGCAGCACGGCGCCGTGGTCGCTCCAGTCGGGGGCGCTCCAGGTGCGGTACAGGAGGTCGGGGTCGAGGTCCGTGCCGGGGAGCTTCAGCAGGGCGAGTTCCTCCGGGCTGCCCCAGTGGCAGTCGCACTGGCGCTCGTCGGCCCGGGCGGTCATCCCGCGGAAGGTGGCGGCCAGGTGGGCCAGTGCGCGGTCGAGTCGTACGCGGGCCCCGGCCGCGGCGGACATCGCGGGGGCGGCGTGTTCGGGGTCGGTCATGGTCGGCGGTGCCTCACGGGGACTCCAGGCCGTCCCGACCCGAAGAGTGCGACCCTACCGGCCGGTCGCTCCCGGCGGCCCGGCGGCCCGGCGGGGTGTGGCCCGTGGGGTGGCCGGTCGTGGGGCAGCGGGTCAGGCCGGGACTCGGGGGAAGCGGGACTGCAGGGTCCAGATGACCGGGTTGTCGCCCAGGCCGTCGTGCATGTCGACGAGGTCCGCGATCACGTCGTGCAGGAAGTCCCGTGCTTCGCGGCGCAGCAGGCGGTGGCTGAAGGTGAGGGGGGCTTCCTCGGACGGCATCCAGTCGGCCTCGACGTCGACCCACCCGAAGCGGCGCTCGAAGAGCATGCGGTCCGAGGACTCGGTGAAGTCGATCTCGGCGTACTGCCGGTTGGCGGCGCGGCTGCCGCGGGGGTCTTGGTCGAGCTGCTCGACGATGTCGCACAGCGCCCAGGCGAAGTCCAGGACGGGCACCCATCCCCAGGCCGTGGACACTTCCCGGTCCGCGTTGGTGTCGGCGAGGTAGACGTCCCCGCAGAACAGGTCGTGGCGCAGCGAGTGGACGTCCGCCGAGCGGTAGTCGGTCTGCGGGGGGTCGGGGAAGCGCCGGGAGAGGGAGTAGCCGATGTCGAGCACGTATCCGATGGTGTCACGTGCGGGGCGGGGGGTCTCCCGCGCGGCCTGACGGGGGGTCCCGTACGGCGCCCCGCGGGCGGTGCGGGCGCGCGGATCAGAGTTCCTGATGCCCCCCGGGGGTGTCGGGTCCGCCGGATTAAGCTCGGCGCGTCCGGGGGGTCGTGGCGAGAGGGGACGGGCGTGGGGGGAGCCGGGGGGCAGGGCGAGGCCGTGGCGGCCGGGGTGCTGCGGGAGCGCGACCGGCTCGCGGCCGAGCTGCACGACACCGTGGCCCAGGGGCTGACCAGCATGCACCTGCTGCTCGACGCGGCCGACCGGGAGTGGACCCGGGAGCCGGGGCGGGCCCGGCTGCTGGTCCGGCAGGCGGCCGCCACGGCGCGCGAGAACCTTGCCGAGGCCCGGCGGATCATCCGTGACCTGGCTCCGGCCGAGCTGGAGCGGGGGGCCCTGGCCGATGTGCTGCGCGAGCTGTGCGCCGGGGAGGACGGGGCCCGGTTCCGGCTGGAGGGCGAACCCCGGCCGGTGCCGGGCAGGGTCGAGGGCGCACTGCTGCGGGCGGCCCAGGGGGCCCTGGCCAACGTACGCCGGCACGCGCGGGCCTCGGTCGTCGTGGTGACGCTGACCTACCAGCCGTACGTACTCGCCCTGGACGTGTGGGACGACGGCGTCGGGTTCGACCCGGCCGCGGTTGCCGGGCACGGGCATCCGGGCGGGCACGGGCATCCGGGCGGGGACGGGCTGCGGCTGCTGCGCCGCCGCATCGCGTACCTGGGGGGTACGGCCACGGTGGAGAGCAGCCCGGGTGGGGGAGGGACGGTGGTGTCGGTCTGCGTGCCGGTGCCGGTGCCGGTGCCGGCCGCGGAGACGGAGGCGAGAGCGGTGCCGGGGTCGCGGTCGGGATGACACCGGTCCGGATCCTTCTGGTGGACGACCATCCCGTCGTGCGGGCGGGGCTGCGGGCGCTGTTGGGCGGGTGTCCCGAGTTCGAGGTGTGCGGGGAGGCCGCGGACGGGGGCGCCGCCCTGCGGATGGTGTGCGAGCTGCGGCCCGAACTGGTGTTGATGGACATCCGGATGGGTCCGGGGATGTGCGGGGTGGAGACCACGCGGCGGATCGGGCGGCTGCCCGCGCCGCCCCGGGTGGTCGTGCTCAGCAGCTACGAGTCCGACGCGTACGTCGTACGGGCCGTCGAGGCGGGTGTGGCGGGGTACCTGCTGAAGGGGTCCCCGCCCGACCTGCTGTTCCAGGCGCTGCGGACGGTGGCGGCGGGGGAGTCGGCGCTGTCGCCCTCGGTGGTCTCGCGGCTGATGAGCCGGTACCGGGCGCCGAGTGCGGCGCTGACGGCCCGGGAGACCGAGATCCTGGAGCTGATCGCGACGGGCCGCTCCAACCGGGAGATCGGCTCGGCGCTCTTCATCAGCGGGACCACGGTCAAGACCCACCTCGTGCACGTCTACGAGAAGCTCGGGGTGGAGAACCGTACGGCGGCCGTGCGCGCGGCCGTCGACCGGGGGCTCATCGGGCTGGAGTGACCCCGGGTGGCCGCGTCAGGCGCGTCAGGCGCGTCAGCGGCTTCAGTGGCGTCAGTTCGGGTAGTTGATCGGGACCGCCGTGCCGTTGTACTGCCAGAGCGGGGAGAAGACGCGCTTGCGGATCTTCCAGACGCCCGCGGACTTCACGTACTCGTCGCGGTAGCGGATGCCGCGTACGACGACGGTCTCCGGGGCGGTGGCGGTGGCCGGGTACACGAGCTGGGCGGTGGCGTGGCTGTCGCCGGTCGCGGTGTAGCGGCCGGTGACGCGGACGAGGGCGTTGGCTGTGACGTGGGTGGAGTACCCCCAGGCCGCCGCGCCGTCGAGGTTGGCGACGACCGCCTCGATGCCGGATTTGACGATGCCGGCGGTGCCGTCGGGGTGGGCCATCACGGTGAGGACGGCGTCGTCGGTGAAGAGGGTCCGGAAGACCGTCTTGTCCTTGGTGTCCACGGCGAAGAGGTAGGTCTCCAGCAGCCGGTTGATCGCCAGCTCGTCCTCCGCCGAACCGGCCGGGCCGGGGCCGTAGGAGGCGGTCGACAGCTCCTCGGAGGAGACGGCGGTGGAGGCGGCCGTGGCGGGCGCCGTGGAGGCGAGTGCCCCGAGCCCGGCTACGGCGGCGCCGGTGCCCAGCATGGTCAGCATGCGGCGGCGTTCCGGGACGAAATCGGTGGTCGGCATGGCGGGTTCCTCTCGACACGGCTGGTGGCGCCCGGGCCGGCTCGGGTGGTCCGGGCACTGACGAGCCTGTCGTGTGGCCGCCCGCGGGGGATCGGCGCGGCGTACGAGCGCGATCTCGTACGGATGGACGATGCCGACGGCCCCCGCCTCAGGGAAGGAGGCGCTGCTCCTTGGCCACCGAGACCGCGCCCGCGCGGGTGTCGACGCCGAGCTTGTCGTAGATGCGGCCCAGGTGGGTCTTGACGGTGGCCTCGCTGATGAACAGGGCGCGGGCGATGTCCCGGTTGCCGAGGCCGCGGGCGAGCTGGCCGAGGATGTCGAGCTCACGGTCGGTCAGGGTGGGCCGGGTGCCGCGCATGTGGGCCATCACGCGGCTGGCCACGGGGGCGGAGAGCGTGGTGCGGCCCTGGGCGGCGGAGTGGATCGCGGCGAACAGCTCCTCCGGGCGTTCGGCCTTCAGGAGGTAGCCGGTGGCGCCCGCGCCGATGGCCCGGGTGATGTCCGCGTCGGTGTCGTACGTGGTCAGGACCAGGACGTGCGGGGGGTTCGGGGCGGCGGTGATGCGGCGGGTGGCCTCCACGCCGTCGATGCCGTCGCCGAGCTGGAGGTCCATCAGGACCACGTCGGGGCGGAGTTTGGCCGCCAGCGCGACCGCCTCCTCGCCGCTGCCCGCCTCGCCGAGCACCTCGATGTCCGGCTCGCTGCCGAGCAGGGCCAGCAGTCCGGCGCGGACCACGACGTGGTCGTCGCAGAGGAGGATGGTGGTCGCCTTCTTGGCGGCCGGGTTCTCGTTCGGGGTCATGGGGTGGGCTCCAGGGGGATCGACGCCGACAGGACCGTGCCCTCGCCCGCGGTGGATTCGATGGTCAGGGTGCCGCCGAGCTGGCGGACGCGGGCGCGCATCGCGGGGAGGCCGTGGCCGCGTTCCCCGGCGGCGGGACGGGTCTGGGTGAAGCCGTGGCCGTCGTCGGCGACGTCCAGGACGACCTGGTTGCCCAGGAAGCTCAGGGTGAGGGCCGCGGTACGGGCCCCCGAGTGCTCGCGTACGTTCGCCAGCGCTCCCTGCGCGATGCGCAGCAGCGCCTGCTCCGCGCGGTCGGGGAGGGGGACCGGTGCGCCCTCCAGGTGGAAGCGGACCTCGATGTCCGGGCCGCCCGCGTCCAGCGCGCGCAGGGCGTCGGGGAGGCCGGCGCCGCCGGCGAGTTCGGGCGGCGCGAGGTCGTGCACCAGGCGGCGGGCCTCGGCGAGGCCGCGGGCGGCGATGTCGGTGGCGGTGCGGACGTGCGCGCGGGCGGTGCCCGGGTCGGTGTCCCAGGTGCGGTCCGCGGCTTGGAGGAGCATCTGCTGGCTGGACAGGTGCTGGGCCAGGGTGTCGTGGATCTCCATCGAGAGCCGCTGGCGTTCGGCGAGGGTGCCGGCGCGGCGTTCGGTGGCGGCCAGTTCCCGGCGGGTGCGGATCAGGTCGTCGATCAGGGTGCGCTGGGCCGTCGCCTGGCGCTCCATGTGGACGAAGACGGCGGTGGCGAGCGCGGCGACGGCGGGCGGGGCGAGCAGCAGGTTGGGGTCGAAGGGCTCGGAGCCGGAGGCCTGGGCGAGGCGGAGCTGGGCCGCTACGACGAACACGGTGAGCAGGGCCACGAGGACGGTGGCCGCGCGGGGCGGGAGGGTGCGCAGGGCCGTGTAGAAGAGCGGCACGGCGCACCAGGCGAAGCTCGGCGCGAGGACGACGAGGACCACCCAGACGGCGACGACCAGACCGAGCCACAGGAGGCGGCGCAGGGTGGGGGCGGCGCCGAGGGCGGGGCCCAGTACGTAGAGCAGGGCCAGGGTGATGCCGAGGGCGATGATCCACGGGGTGCGGGGTTCGCCGGGGTGGCGGAGGAGGAAGCGGGCCACGGAGGCGCCCAGGAGGAGGAAGAACGCGGTGTGCATGACCGTGGACAGGGCGCGGGTGTCTTGGGGTGGTGGGGTGGTTGCCGGGCTCGGCGGGGCCGCCGGTGGCGGGGGTGCCGGGCCCGGCGGGCTCGTCGGGGGCGCGGTGGTCACGGGGTGCTCCTGGGGTGGTGCGGTTTGTCCATGGTGCCGGTTTGGTGTGTGGTGCGGGTGGGTGGCGCTGCGCGGGGCCGTCCCCTACCCACCCTTCCACCGTTCCCAGGGCTCCGCCCTGACCCGTGGGGTCCAGGGCTCCGCCCGGAACCCCTGGGGCTCCGCCCCAGACCCCGGTCCTCAAACGCCGGACGGCTGGATTGAGCCCCGGACGGCTGGAAGGGGCTCGGGGAAGGGGCCCGACAGGCTGGAAGGGCCAGGTAAGCGTCCCGGCGGGTCGGGCCGCATCAGCCGATCGGTTGACCCCCGGGTCAACCGGTGGGGGTCGGCTTCGGAGCCGGTACGGGGACGGGGTGGAGGGGATGGCGGGGCGAGGCTTGGAGCAACGGCAGGACAGCCCGCCGTGCCGACGTTCACAGGAGCAGCAGACATGAACACCCGCACCCGCGTTCTCACCGGTACCGCCCTCGCCGTCGTCCTCGGCGCCGGAGCCCTCGGCGCCGTCAGCGCCAACGCGGCCCCGGCCTCCGCTCCGGCCTCCGCCACGGCCGCCGTCGCGAAGAAGGACGGCGACAAGAAGAACTTCACCACCTCCACGCACCTCACCATCGACGCCGCGACCCGCGCCGCCCAGGCCGCGCTGGACGCCGCCGAGAGCGAGAACCAGAAGGTGACCGTCGCCGTCGTCGACCGCAACGGCAACACCATCGTCACGCTGCGCGGCGACGGCGCGGGCCCGCAGTCCTACGAGTCGGCGCAGCGCAAGGCCTACACCGCCGTGTCCTGGAACGCCCCGACCTCCGTGCTCGCCGGCCGCCTCGCGCAGACCCCGAACCTGAAGGACATCCCCGGCACCCTCTTCCTCGGCGGCGGCACCCCGGTTCAGGCCGAGGGCGCCCCGGTCGCGGGCGTCGGCGTGGCCGGCGCCCCGAGCGGTGACCTGGACGAGAAGTTCGCCAAGGCCGGCGTGGACGCCCTCGCCAAGTAGCAAGGAGCAAGGAGAGGGGTGAAGCGCCGCGGGACGTAGTCTCGGACGCGTGGATCACCGCTTTCTCTTCCGCCTCGCCGCCCCTGCCGTCGCCGCCCTGCTCGCCCTCACGGGCTGCACGGGGGAGACCGTGCACGGGCGGCCGGGTGCGTCGGGGGTGCGCGACCCGTTCTTCCCCAAGGCCGGCAACGGCGGTTACCAGGTCGAGCACTACTCCCTGGACCTCGACTACGACCCGGCCGACGGGCGGCTGCACGCCACCGCCGTCATCACCGCCCGTGCCGAGCAGGGACTCAGCTCCTTCAACCTCGATCTGAGCGGACTCGAGGTGGAGGGCGTGAGCGTGCAGGGCGTCGGGGCCCGCTTCAACCGCACCGGCAACGAGGTGACGGTGCGCCCCGCCGAGGATCTGGAGCGCGGGGAGGTCTTCCGTACGGAGGTCGACTACTCCGGCCGGCCCAGGACGGTGACCGACCCCGACGGGTCGCGGGAGGGGTGGATCGTCACCCCGGGCGGCGAGGGCGCGGTCGCGGTCGGCGAACCCGTCGGGTCGATGGCTTGGTTCCCGGGGAACCACCACCCGAGCGACAAGGCCACGTACGACATCACGGTGACCGTCCCCCGGGGGTACGAGGCCGTGTCCAACGGCGAGCTGCGTTCCCGTACGGAGGACGACGACGGGCGGACGGTGTTCGCCTGGCACTCCGCGGAGCCGATGGCGAGCTACCTGGCGACCCTGGCCGTCGGGAAGTTCGAGGTGACGACCGGGCGGACCGCCTCCGGGATCCCCGTCTACACGGCGGTGGCGCCCGGCGAGGCGGCGGCGAGCGAGGCCGCGCTGGCGCGGCTGCCCGAGATGGTGGAGTGGGGCATCGGGCGGTTCGGCCCGTACCCCTTCTCCACGACCGGTGCGATCGTGCTGCCCGCGCACAGCCTCGGCTACGCGCTGGAGACGCAGACCCGGCCGGTGTTCTCGGGGGCGCCCGGCAGTGAGGAGCTGGTGCTGCACGAGCTGGCGCACCAGTGGTTCGGGGACTCGGTGTCGCCGAAGTCCTGGAAGGACATGTGGCTCAACGAGGGTTTCGCTACCTACGCCGAGTGGCTGTGGTCCGAGGACCACGGCGGGCCGAGCGCGCAGCAGCACTTCGACGCCTACCTCGCCGGGGACACCCGCGTCGACGGGGAGGCGGGCTCGGACTGGGGAGCCTTCCCGCCGGCCGCCCCGCGCAACGCGGAGGAGATCTCCGGGTCCCCGGTGTACGGGCGCGGGGCGATGGTCCTGCAGCGGATCCGGCAGGAGGCCGGCGACGAGAAGTTCTTCGCCCTGGTGCGCGGCTGGGCCGCCGAGCACCGGCACGGGAACGCGAGCACGGCCGACTTCACCGCCTACGCGGAGGAGAAGACCGGCCGTGACCTGACGGAGGTCTGGGACGTGTGGCTGTACGGGAAGGACCGTCCCAAGGCGCCCAAGGCGCTCAAGGCCCCGACGGCGCCGCGCACGCCCGAGGCCCCGAAGGCGCCGTAGCCCCGGCTACAGGGCCTTGCGCAGGACCGTGCACGGGCGGCCCGCCTCGCGGTCGGCGCTCCGGCGCAGGAAGTCGTAGCCCTGGGACTGCCAGAAGGCGAGGGCCTTCTCGTTGCCGTCGAGCACGGCGAGCCGTACGCCCGACCGTCCGGCGGCGCGGAAGCGGTCCTCGACCAGGGCGACCACGGTGCGGCCGTACCCCTCGCGGTGCGCGGTGGCGTCGATGAGCAGCAGGCCGATCCACGGGTCGGGGTCCTCGGACGCCGGATCCGGGTGTTGGGAGAGGGTGGCGGCCAGGCCGACGAGGCGTCCGGCGGAGCGGGCGAGGAGGACCTCGGCGCCCTGGTGGGCGAGCTCGTCGGCGAGGGCGGCGGCGACCTGCTCGACCGTGATGCGGCCGGGGTCGGGGAAATCGCCGCTGAGCTCGAAGAACGCGTGGTTCGTCGCGTAGAGCGTGGCGATTTCGGTGAGGACCGGGCCCGGCAGGGCGCCGTCCTCGAGGGGAGCGAGCGGCAGGAGGATCACGTCCCGAACGGTAGCGAAGCCCCCTCCCCGGACGGCCGGGAGGGGGCTTCAGCCGAGACGCGTCCGTGGACGCGGGCGCTCAGGATCAGACGTTGACGCCGAAGTCCTGGGCGATGCCGGTCAGGCCGGAGGCGTAACCCTGGCCCACGGCGCGGAACTTCCACTCGGCGCCGTTGCGGTAGAGCTCGCCGAAGACCATGGCGGTCTCGGTCGCGGCGTCCTCGGAGAGGTCGTAGCGGGCGATCTCGACGCCGCCGGCCTGGTTCACCACGCGGATGTAGGCGTTGCGGACCTGGCCGAAGTTCTGGCTGCGGGTCTCGGCGTCGTAGATGGAGACCGGGAAGACGATCTTGTCGACGTCGGCGGGCAGGCCCGCGAGGTTGACGTTGATGGCCTCGTCGTCGCCCGCGCCCTCGCCGGTGCGGTTGTCACCGGTGTGCACGATGGTCTGGTCCGGGGTGGACTTGTTGTTGAAGAAGACGAAGTGGCCGTCGGAGACGACCTTGCCGAGCGCGTTGACCGCGATGGCGGAGGCGTCCAGGTCGAAGTCGACACCGGTGGTCGTGCGGGTGTCCCAGCCGAGGCCGACGGTGACGGCCGCGAGGCCCGGGGCCTCCTTGCTGAGCGAGACGTTTCCGCCCTTGGAGAGGCTTACTGCCATGGTGACTGGTGTCCCTTCCTAGTCTCACTTGGTCTCACTTGTCGTATCGACCGTGAGAGTGCCCAAGTTACCGCTGTCCTTCATAACGCGGGGAGAGGGGCGCCGGGTTCCGCATTCGGGGAAATGTCCGCGATGCGGGCGGAAATGCGGGTGACGGGGCCCCTGCGGGCACGGATCATAGGGGGCATGCCTGGTCCCTATGTCATCCGCGGTTCGGTCGTGCTCCCCGAGGGCGAGCTCGCCTGGCGCTTTTCGCGGTCCTCCGGGCCGGGCGGCCAGCACGTGAACACCTCGGACTCGCGCGTGGAGCTGCTCTTCGACGTCGCGGCGACGAAGTCGCTGCCCGACGTGTGGAAGGAGCGGGCGCTGGAGCGCCTCGCGTCCCGGCTGGTCGACGGGGTGGTGACCGTACGGGCCTCCGAGCACCGCTCGCAGTTCCGCAACCGGGAGATGGCGCTGGTCCGGCTCACCGCGCTGCTGGCCGAGGCCACGGCGCCGCCGCCGAAGGCGCGGCGGGCGACGAAGATCCCCCGGGGCATCAACGAGCGGCGGCTGCGCGAGAAGAAGGCCCGCGGCGAGACCAAGCGGGGCCGCAACGCGCGGGACTGGTAGCCCGAGCCCGCGCTCAGGGCGCCAGGTGCCGGTAGCGCCCCCGGAAGTACGTCAGCGGCGGGGAGTCCGGCGCCGGCTGGGTGGCGGTGAGGACGTGGCCGATGACCAGGGTGTGGTCGCCCGCCTCGACGCGGTTCTCCGTACGGCACTCCAGGGTGGCCAGTGCCCCCGAGAGCAGCGGGGCGCCGGAGACGCCGCCGCGCGTGTAGGGGAGGTCCGCGAAGAGCAGGCGGTCGCTGATGCGGTTCTTCATCGAGAACCGGCTCGCGATCTGGAGCTGGTGGTCGGCGAGCACCGACACCGACCACAGGGGCTGCTCGGCCAGCAGGTCGTCCATCCGGGAACCCTCGCGCACGCTGACGAGGACCAGGGGCGGCTCCAGGGACACGGACATGAAGGCGGTCGCCGTCATGCCGACGTCCTCGCCGCGCGGGCCGCCGGCCGCCAGCGGGGGTTCCTGGGCGGTGATCAGGCACACGCCCGCCGCCAGTCGGGACATCGCGGCCCGGAACTCGTCGTTGCTCACCCCCTCAGCATGGGGTGCGGGTGCGGAAAGTGGTGTCACGGGGCTCGTTGGGGGCACGGTCGGGACGCTACTGTCACCCCTCGCGCCGCGCATCGGGCGGAGGTCCCAGGCGCGGCCCCTCCCATCGGCCTACGCCGGGCCGGGCGGCCCCGCACGGACCCGGTCCGCCCCGGACCCGGGCGCGGCGTTTGCGCCCGAGAACGGGTTGGACGAACCGGTCGGAACGGACCCGAGTGGGGCGGCGCGGCGGGCACCCTTATTCATCTCATGTGACTTGAGTCACAGAGAGCAAGATTTGTTGACCCTGTGTACCTGCCGCACAGCTCACTGTGATTCAGTGGACGGGACACCGCAACGAAGCGCCGATGACAAACCTGGAGTTGCTGTCGAGGTCTCGGGGAGAGCGAGCAATGGAGACCGAGTCGGAGCCGTACGTCCGTCTTGCGACCCTGCGGCAGCTGCACCGGGTGGTGGCCGAGCTCAATACGGCCCGGAGCCTGGCTGACACCTTGCAGACCGTCGTGGACGGCATCGTCGTCGGCCTCGGCTACGAACTCGCCTGTGTCAACCTCGTTCGCCCCGACGGTGATCTGGTCGTCGCCGCCTTCGCGGGAGACGCCGCCGCAGAAGCCCTGATCACCGGCCGCGTCGGCTCGCGCGCCTCCTGGGAACGCCGCCTGACGATGGGCGAGAACTGGGACGGACTGCGCTTCATCCCGCACACCGAGGGCTGGGTCCTCGTCGAGGACGACGTCCCGCAGTGGCACACCGATGGCCCCGATCCGCGGTTCGAGGACGAGTGGCACCCCGAGGACCGGCTGTACGCACCCATGTACGCCTCCGGCGGCGAACTGCTCGGCGTGGTCTCCGTGGACCGTCCGCGCAACGGCCGCCGGCCCGGGGCGTGGGGCCGCGAAGCGCTCCAGATGTATGCGTTCCAGGCCGCGATTGCGATCAGCAACGCCCGGCTCCGGGCGAACATGCAGCGGGCCCTGGTCCGGCTGGAGCGCGAACAGCAGGCCCTGCGCGCCAGTGAAGAGTCGTTCCGCCAGGCCTTCGAGTACGCGCCGAGCGGCATGGCCATCGCCGAGATGGGCGGCGACCAGCACGGCCGCCTGCTGCGCACCAACGACGCGCTGTGCCGGCTGCTGGGCCGGCCCGCCTCCGTGCTGCGCCGGTACTCCTTCTCCGACCTCGTGCACCCCGAGGACATCGGCACCCTGCTGCGGACCTCCGCCGAGGGCGGCCGGGCCGAGCTCAGACTCGGCCGGCGCGACGGTACGTACGTCTGGGTCTCGCTGCGCAACTCCGTCGTCGCCGATGCCGCCGACGGGCCGCGCTTCCTGCTCACGCACGTCGAGGACATCGAGGAGCGCAAGCGGCACGAGCTCCAGCTCGCCCACCGGGCCAGCCACGACTCGCTGACCGGCCTGCCCAACAGCGCCGAGCTGCGCTCCCGGCTCGGGGCCCGGCTCTGTCGCCGCCCGCAGTCGGTGCGCGCCACCGCCGTGGAGGCGCTGGACGCCGCCTTCGAGACCCGCCCCGCGGCGGAGGGGACACCCGGCGGCCACGGCGGGCACGGCGGGCACGGTTTCCGGCCCGACGGTTTTCCCGAGCCCTTCGAGTTCCCGGGCGGCATGGGCGGCATGGGCGGCCCCAACGGTTCGGCCGCGGCGGGCCCGTACGACCACCACGTGCACACGGTCGCGCCGGCGACCGACATCGACGACGGCACGAAGGGGCTCGCGGTGCTCTTCTGCGACCTCGACGGGTTCAAGTCGATCAACGACCGGTTCGGGCACCACACCGGCGACGCGGTCCTGATCGAGGTGGCCCGGCGGCTGACGACCGGCGTCCGGGACGGGGACACGGTGGCCCGGCTGGGTGGTGACGAGTTCGTCGTCCTCGCCGACGGGCTGGGCGCCGCCGACGCCGCCGACCTCGCCGTGCGGCTGCGCAACGCGATCATCCCGCCGATCCGGGTGGACGGCCGCGCGGTCCGCGTGGGAGCCAGTTTCGGGATCGGCTGGGCGAGCTGCGGCATGTCTGCGGACGAGGTGCTGCGCTCCGCCGACCAGCGCATGTACATCGAGAAGCGCTCTCGTTCGAAGGCACACCGCAGGGCCGGGTAAACTCTCGGGCCGCCCGTGGGCGCACCTGTTCGGGGTAGGCTCCCCGGGGTCGAAAGGAGTGACCTGCGATGACGACGCCCGCGAACCACGGCCCGAACAACGGGGCGAACAAGCCCGAGGATGACGACCCGTTCGGCTACCTCTACGAGGACGGCCAGGCCGCGGGGGCCACCCCGCCCGGGCAGGGCGGCGGGTACGGCTACCCGGGACCCACGGCCGGCGGTCAGCCGGGTGTGCCCCGGACCTCGTACAACCAGGTCCGCACGGTCGGTGACCGGCCCTACGGCGGCCCGCGCGGGCCCGTTCCCTATCAGCAGGGCCCGCAGCAGCAGCCCCCCGCCTACCAGGCGCAGTACCAGGCCCCCGAAGCGCTGCAGGCCGGCGGTTACGGCGTTCCGTCGCAGCAGCAGCCCCCGCAGTACACCCAGTCCCTTCCGCTGCCGGGCTCCGGCGGCGGGCGCGGCGGCGGCCACGGGGGCGGGCACGGCGGCGGGTCCAGCCGCAGGGGCATGCTCATCGCGGCCGTCGCGGTGGTCGCCGCGGTGGCGATCGGCATCAGCGCGGCGGTGATCTTCGGCAAGGACGACGACGCCGACAAGGGCAAGAACAACGCGAACACGGGCCAGAGCCCGTCGGCGCCCGCCCAGAACACCCCTTCGGGCAAGCCGAGCGACTCCGCGCCGGCGGACGCTCCGCTGCCGAAGGGCGACGCGGGCGGCTCCGGCATGGTGATCAGCGGTGGCGCGGCCCTGGAGAGCACGGTGCCGGGGGCCAAGAGCTCGGGCGGTCAGTACGTGGGCCAGTTCAACCAGTCCGGTGCCGCCGTGACCTGGACGCTGGACGTCCCCAAGAGCGCCGAGTACACCTTCCGGATGTACTACGGCGTGCCCGGCAAGGACGCCAACATGACGCTGACGATCAACGGCGAAAAGCAGACCCGGGCGATCAACATGAAGAACTTCGCGAAGGCCGGCGAGGGTGACTGGGCCAAGGGCTGGACCAACACCTACTCCTACGTGAACCTCAAGCAGGGATCGAACACCATCAAGATCTCCTGCGAGGCGGGGAACTCCTGCGAAGCGGTCATCGACCAGTTCATCCTCGAGAAGCGCTGACCGGCCCGGCGCACGCCGGCATGCGGGCCCGGGCCGTCCTAGCCCGCCGTGACCTTCACCGACCCCCGTACCTCCTCGTAGGTGCGGGGGTCGAAGTCTCCCGCCGTGGGGGCCGCCACCGTGGCCGCGGACAGGGCCACCGCGCGGGTCAGGCGGTCCGGCCAGTCCAGGCCCTCGGTGAGGGCCGAGAGCAGGCCCGCGACCGCGGAGTCGCCCGCGCCGGTGGGGTTGCCCGCCAGGGTGCGGGGAGGGGCCGCCCGCCAGGTGCCCAGGGCGGTGGCGGCGAGCAGCCCTTCCGGTCCGAGCGAGGTGACCACGGCGTGGGCCCCGCGCCGGCGGGCGTCGCGGGTGGCGGGCAGCGGGTCGCGGGACCCGGTCAGCTCGGCGAGCTCGGCGGCGTTCGGTTTGATCACGTCGGGGCGGGCGGCGACCCCGCGGCGCAGTGCCTCGCCGCTGGTGTCGAGCAGGACGGGCACGCCGGCCGAGCGGGCCGTCCGCACGAGGGCCGCGTAAGCCCCTATGGGTACGCCCGGGGGCAGGCTGCCGCACAGGGCCACCGCGCGGGCGCCGCCCGCCAGCAGGGCCTCGTAGCGGGTGAGGAACGCGGACCACTCGGCGGCGGTGATCAGTGGGCCCGGTTCGTTGAACTGCGTGGTGTCCCCGGAGGCCTCGTCGACGACGGCCAGGGTGCGGCGGGTGGTGCCCGCGCAGGGGACCAGTTCGTCGCGGACGCCGGGGGAGCCGGCGAGCAGTGCGCGTACGAGGGTTCCCGTGGGGCCGCCCGCGAAGCCGGTCGCGGTGACCTCGTGGCCGATCGCGGCGAGCACGCGGGCCACGTTGAGGCCTTTGCCTCCGGGGCGTTCGGTGACCTCGGTGACGCGGTGGGAGGCGTGCGCGAGCAGGCGCGGTACGCGGTAGGTGACGTCGAGTGCGGTGTTGAGCGTCACGGTCAGGATCATTGGCGGGCCCCGGTCTCGGTGTGTGCCGCCTCGGGCGGGGCAACAGCATGCCAAACGCAGGAGCGGTCGGCCCAGTACCCGGGGCCGACCGCTTTCGCTCGCGGCCGCGGTCAGTTCCCCGCCGCGAGCGGGTTCACGATCCATTCGCCGCGCCGCATGACGCCCCGGACGTCGAAGGCGGAGTCGAGGACGACGAGGTCCGCGTACTTGCCGGGCTCCAGTGAGCCGACCTGGTCGTAGACGCCGATCAGCTTGGCCGGGTTGGCGGAGATCGCCTGGACCACGGACTCGACGGGGAGCTTGTCGAGGGTGACCGACCGCTTGAAGGCGGTGTCCAGGGTGAGGGTGGAGCCCGCGATGGAGCCGCCCTCGACGAGGCGGGCGACGCCCTCCTTGACCTCGACCTCCAGCGGGCCGAGGTGGTAGATCCCGTCGCCGAAGCCGGCCGCGTCCATCGCGTCGGTGATCAGCGCCACCCGGTTCGCGCCCGCGTGGTGGAAGGCCAGCTCCAGCATGGCGGGGTGCAGGTGGGTGCCGTCGTTGATCAGCTCGACGGTGACCCGCTCGTCCTCCAGCAGGGCCGCGATGGGGCCGGGGGCGCGGTGCTCCATGCCCGGCATCGCGTTGTAGAGGTGGGTGGCGACGGTCGCGCCCGCGTCGATGGCTTCGAGGGTCTGCTCGTACGTGGAGTCCGTGTGGCCGATCGCGGCGATGACCCCGTGCTCGGCCAGCAGCCGTACGGAGTCCAGGCCGCCGGGGAGTTCGGTGGCGAGGGTGAACATGCGGGCGGCGCCGTGCGAGGCGTCGATCAGCTTGCGGACCTCGGCCGGGTCGGGGTCGCGCAGGAGGTCTTCCTTGTGCGCGCCCTTGCGGCAGGGGTTGATGAACGGGCCCTCGAAGTGGATGCCCGCGATGTCGCCCTGCTGGGTCAGCTCGGCGAGCAGTCCGGCGCGGCGGGCCAGTTCGTCCAGGTCCCCGGTGACGGTGGAGGCGACCAGGGTGGTGGTGCCGTGCTCGCGGTGGGTCCGTACGCCCTTGAGCACCTCCTCGGCGGTGCCGGAGGTGAAGGAGGCGCCGCCGCCGCCGTGGTTGTGCATGTCGACGAAGCCGGGGACGATCAGGCACCCGGAGAGGTCGACGACGGCCGCGTTCTCCTCCGCGGCGCCGGCGATGCGCTCGCCGTCGACGATGAGGCGTCCGCCCTTGACGATGCCCGTGGGCAGCACCACGTCGGCGCCGGAGAGAACGGTGCTGCGGCCCACATGTGCGCTTCCGGACATCAGGCAGGTACCTCCGTGGCGAGTAGATCCCAGGCGAGCAGCCCTGCGCCCAGGCATCCGGCGGTGTCCCCGAGGGCCGCCGGGACGATGTGGGGCAGCCGCTGGAACGTCACGCGTTCCTCGACGGCCGTCCGTAGTGGTGTGAACAAGGTTTCCCCGGCCTCGGCCAGCCCGCCACCGATGATCAGCGTGCGCGGGTCCAGCAGGGTGATCGCGGTGACCAGCCCGTCCGCGAGGGCGCCGATGGCGGCGAGCCAGACCTCCAGGGCACGCTCGTCGCCGGATTCGACGGCCTTGGCGCAGTCCGCGGCGTCCGCGTCGGGGTCGCCGGAGGCGGCCGCCCAGGCGCGGCTGACGGCGGAGGCGGAGGCGAGGGTCTCCAGGCAGCCGCGCTGGCCGCAGCCGCAGGCGGGGCCGCCGGGGCGGACCACGATGTGGCCGATCTCGCCCGCGTAGCCGTGCGCGCCGGCCTCGATGCGGCCGGCGATGCCGATGGCTCCGGCGATGCCGGTGCCGAGCGGGACGAACAGGAAGCGGTCGGCGCCGCGGCCCGCGCCGATGCGGCCTTCGGCGAGTCCGCCCGTGCGGACGTCGTGGCCCAGCGCGACCGGGATCCCGCCGAGGCGTCTGCCGAGCAGTTCGCGCATGGGGACGTCGCGCCAGCCCAGGTTCGCCGCGTAGACGGCGATCCCGTTCTCGGCGTCGACGATGCCGGGGACGGCCACGCCGGCCGCGGAGGCGGTGGTGGCGAAGCGCTCCCGGCCGAGGTCGAGGAGCTCGGCGGCGAAGTCCTGGATCGTCTCGACGACGGCTTCGGCGCCCCGCTCACGGCCGGTGGCGCGGCGCGCCTCGTGGAGCAGGGTGCCGTCGGCGGCGACGAGGGCGGCCTTCATCCCAGTGCCGCCCACATCGAGGGCGATGACGTGTTTCACGGGTTTCACGGGTGACAGTCTCGCGTGATCGGAGGGCAAAGGTCTAGTCCACTGGGAGGGATTGTTGAGTAGCCATACAAATTCGGGACCTTCGTCGGCGGGCGGGCCGCTACACGGGTCCGTACGCGTGTGCGCGTGCAGGCTGTGTGCACGTTTGGGCCTGGATGTTGACCAGGCCGAAAAGTGGTGTAGACCTTTACGCGAATCGTACGGAACAACCTGGGGTGGAACGAGAACTTTGAAGGCGCGAACTGTCCAGGCCAGAAAGCTGAACCTCGCCGCGTCCGGTCTCGCACTGTGCCTGACCACCGTGACGCTGACCGGTTGCGGCGCCGTGTCGGGCCTCACCGGGGACAACGAGGTCACCCTGAAGGTCGTGGCGGCCGACTACGGGGACAAACCGGAAAACTCCTCCAAGCCCTACTGGAAGGACCTCGCCGCGTCCTTCGAGAAGGGCCACCCCGGCATCAAGGTCCAGGTCGAGGTCTACTCCTGGTCCGAGGTCGACGCCAAGGTCGCCGAGATGGTCAAGGCCGGCGATGCCCCCGACATCGCCCAGATCGGCGCCTACGCCGACTACGCGGCGGAGGGCAAGCTCTACTCCGCCGACGAGCTGCTCTCCGTGAACACCCAGGCCGACTTCCTCGAACCGCTCGCCGAAGCCGGCAAGGTCCGGCGCGTCCAGTACGGCATGCCCTTCGTGGCCAGCACCCGGCTGATGTTCTACAACGAGAAGCTGTTCGCCGACGCCGGAATCATCCCCAAGGACGGCAAGACCCCCTGGCAGCCCAAGAGCTGGGCCGATCTGGAGTCCGCCGCCAAGAAACTCAAGGCGGACGGAGTCCCGACGCCCTTCGCACTGCCCCTGGGCCGCGAGGAGGCGCAGGCCGAGACCATGCAGTGGCTCCTCTCGGGCGGCGGCGGCTACGCCGACAACGAGGACGCGTACGCGATCGACTCCCCGGCCAACATCAAGACCCTGGAGTTCCTGCGCGACAAGCTCGTCGGCGAGGGCCTGACCGGCCCCGTCGCCCCGGCCAAGCTGGACCGCCAGGCCGCCTTCGACTCCTTCTCGCGCGGCGAGGTCGGCATGCTCAACGGGCACCCGACCCTGCTCAAGCAGGCTGCCGCCAAGGGCGTGCAGTACGGCATGACCCCCATGCCGACCTCCGACGGGGTGCCCCACCCGACGATGGGCGTCGCCGACTGGGTGATGGCCTTCAAGACCGGCCACCAGATGCAGTCCGGGAAGTTCCTGGACTTCCTGTACGAGGCGGACAACGTGACGGCCTTCACCGAGAAGTACGACCTGCTCCCGGTCACCACCAGCGGCTCCCGGGCCATGGACGCCTCCAAGGGGGCCTCCTCGGCCGAGCTGAAGACCTTCCTGCACGCGCTGCCCAACGCGCGGCTCTACCCGGTGGGCAAGAAGTCCTGGGCGGCCGTGAGCGAGGATGTCAAGAAGAACATCGGTAAGACCGTGCAGCCGGGCGGACAGCCCGCGAAGACCCTGGCGGATCTCACGGAGATGGCGCGCAAGGCGGACGCCCGCTGATCCGCGCCGGACGCGCGCCGGTCCGGGCGCAGGCCGGTCCGGGCCGCCGAGCGGGGGCTGTCGTAGCCGTCGTGGCTGTCGTAGGGCGGAGTTAATCTGGCCGTATGACGGACGCGGACGAGAGGCCGCCGGCCGGGCTGAGCGCCGACGAGGCGGCCGTACTGGCCTACGAGGGACGCACCTGGCCCGGGCCGGGCGCCAAGGAGCGGGCCATAAGGGAAGGACTGGGGATGCCCCCGGTCCGGTACTACCAGCTGCTCAACGCGCTGATGGACGACCCCAGGGCGCTCCAGCACGCGCCGGGCACCGTGAACCGTCTGCGGCGCATCCGCGAGGCCCAGCGGGCGAGACGGTAGCGGCGGGGCTGTGGCCGGGATGTACGGGCCGTGGCGGATCCGTGGCGGGTCGTGGCCGGAGCCGTGGCCCGCGCCATAGCCGTGGCCCGGCCGGGCCGTTAGGGTCGAGCGTATGGGGAGCCATCCGCACGATCTGCCGATGCCCGTCACCACCGCCGGACGCGAGGGACTCGAAGCCCTCCTCCGTGCACCGCGCCGCTCCGTCGTCGCCCTCGACTTCGACGGCACCCTCGCCGACATCGTCCCCGACCCCGACCAGGCACGAGCCCACCCCGGAGCCGTTCCCGCGCTCGCCGCGCTCGCCCCCGAGGTCGGCTCCATCGCCGTCGTCACCGGTCGGCCGGCCGGGGTCGCCGTCCGCTACGGGGGCTTCGCCGGGGTCCCGGGACTCGAACACCTGGTGGTGCTCGGGCACTACGGGGCCGAGCGCTGGGACGCCGTGAGCGGCATCGTGCACGCTCCGGCCGAGCATCCGGGGGTGGCGGCGGTCCGGGCGGAGCTGCCCGGGTTCCTGGACGCGATCGGTGCGTGGCGCGGTACCTGGATCGAGGAGAAGGGCCAGGCGCTGGCCGTCCACACCCGCCGCGCGGCCGACCCGGAAGCGGCCTTCGCGGCCCTGCGCGAGCCCCTGGCGGGGCTGGCGGCCCGGCACGGCCTGATGGTCGAACCGGGCCGGGCCGTACTGGAGCTGCGGCCGCCGGGGATGGACAAGGGAGTCGCCCTCACGGAATACCTCGCGGAGGTGGGGGCGGAGGCCGTGCTCTACGCCGGGGACGACCTGGGGGACCTCGCGGCGTACTCGGCGGTGGAGAAGCTGCGGGCCGGGGGGATGCCGGGGCTGCTGCTGTGCAGTGGCTCCGCGGAGGTTCCGGAGCTCGCCGCCCGCGCGGACCTGACGCTGTCCGGTCCGTCGGAGGTCGTCGCCTTCCTGGCGGCGTTGGCCGGGGCGGTGCGTGCCTAGGTTTTGACGCCTGCCTGCGTGCCTGCGTGCCCGGTGGGCGGGTGCGGCTCGGCGCGGCCCTGCGGGGCCGTCCCCTACCCGCCCTTCCACCGTTCCCCGGGGCTCCGCCCCGGACCCCGCGCCTCAAACGCCGGCGGGGCTGGATTGCCCCAGAGCCCGCGCCTCGAACGCCGGCGGGGCTGGATTGCCCCAGAGCCCGCGCCTCGAACGCCGGCGGGGCTGGATTGCCCCAGCCCCGCGCGGCGGCCCGGTCAGGCGCGGAGGGCGTCCAGCTGGGAGTTGAGCCATTGGGCGGGCGGGAGGGCCGTCGCCGCCGCGGCCAGGCGCTTCGTACGGTCCGCCCGCTCCGCCGCCGGCATGGAGAGGGCCGCGTGCAAGGCCTCCGCCGTCGCCGTCACGTCGTACGGGTTCACCGTCAGCGCATCCGCCCGGAGCTCCTCGTACGCCCCCGCCCCGGTGGACAGCACCAGCGCGCACCCCGCCTCCGACACCACCGGGATCTCCTTCGCGACGAGGTTCATGCCGTCCCGCACGGGATTGACCAGTGCCACGTCGGCCAGCCGGTACGCCGCCAGCGACCGCGCGAAGTCGTCCTCGACCGAGACCAGGACCGGCTGCCAGCCGGCCGTGCCGAACTCCGCGTTGATCGAGGCCGCCAGCTCCCGCACCGACTCGGTGTACTCCCGGTAGACGGTCAGGTCCTGCCGGGACGGGTACGCGGAGGCCAGGTGGACCACCCGCTCCCGCCACTCGGGGTGCGTGACCAGCAGCTCCCGGTACGCCAGCAGCCCCCGCAGGATGTTCTTCGACAGCTCCGTCCGGTCCACCCGGACGATCGTCTTCAGCCCGCCGACCTCCGCCCGCAGCGCCGCCAGCTTGTCGTCCACCTCGGGCCGGTGCGCGAGCGCGCGCAGCTCGTCCCCGTCCACGCCGAGGGGGTAGTGCGCCACCGCGGCGAACCGCTTCTCCTCGTACTTCTGAACGTCCGCGAGCAGCTTGCGGTGCCATACTCCGGGCTTCCCGTCCCGGGGAAAGTAGGGGTCCGCGATGCCGCTCGTGTCATCGAAGTGTGCGCCGGCGATGAAGTTGTGGGCCCACTCCCACGTGTGGAAGCCGAGCCTGTCCGCCCCGAGCATCCCCCACAGCAGCTGGCTCCGGATGTCCGCCGGGAGCATCTCCAGGAACTCCCGCGAGGCCCACGGCGTGTGCGTGAAGTGCCCGATCCGCAGGTCCGGGCGGAGCTCCCGGAGCATTCCGGGGGCGAGGGCCAGGTGGTAGTCCTGGATCAGGACCGTCGCCCCCTCGGCCGCCTCCTGCGCCAGCGCCGCCGCGAAGGCCTCGTTGTAGGTGACGTACGAGCCCCACTGCCGCCGGAACTCCGCGTCGAAGACCGGCTCGCGCGGGATCTCGTACAGGTGGTGGTGGAGGAACCACAGCACCGAGTTCGCGATGCCGTTGTACGCGCCGTCGTAGACCTCCGGGTCGATGGGCAGCATCCGTACGCCCGGCTCGCGGACCCCGCGCCGTACCGCCTCCCGGTCCGCGTCGGACAGGGCCGCGCAGACCCACAGCGCCCCCGGCTGCTGCGCGAGGGCGGTGGAGAGGCCGGAGACGAGACCGCCCCCGCCGCGTCGGGCACTGAGCGTTCCGTCGTCGGCGAGGGCGTACGAGAGGGGGCCGCGATTCGCGGCGACGAGCACCTGGGAAGCCATGCGGCGAACCTAGCCCGCCCCGCCTCCGGTCAAACGTCGCCGCCCGCGTGTGCGCCCGACCGAGAGGAAGACCACACCTCGAGGCCGGTGCCTTCACGCCACGCGACGGCGCGCGTACTCCTCGATGTCGAGCATCGGGGGCCGCTCCTCGGTGTCCACGGCGTAGGTGTGCGGTACGAACCCCTCCGGGCCCCGCTCGAACTGCGTCAGCTCCGGGCGTACGAGGTGCCCGCGCGCGAGCCTGGCCTGCGCCGTGCGGTAGATCGCCGCGGCCATCCGCCCCAGCGCCTGGCCGTCCTGGTGGCGGTGCAGCCGTACGCCCACGTCCACCTGGGCCAGCGCGTCCAGCCCGGCCGTGTGCAGCGCGTCCACCAGCAGGCCCAGCTCGACTCCGTAGCCCACGGGGAACGGCAGCCGCTCCAGCAGCTCGCGGCGTACGGCGTACTCGCCGCCCAGCGGCTGGACGAAGCCGGCCAGCTGCGGCCAGTGGAGGTTGAGCAGCGGACGGGCCACCAGCTCCGTGACCCGGCCGCCCTGCCCGTTGGCCTTGGCGGAGGCCGGGCCGGCCGGGTCGCCGAACTCCTGGCCGAGGGGCCGGTCGTACATGGCCTTGACGAACCGCACGTCCGGATCGGTCAGCAGCGGGCCGACGATCCCCGAGACGAAGTCGGCCGAGAAATCGCGCAGGTCCGCGTCCACGAAGCAGACGATGTCGCCGCTCGTGACGAGCAGCGAGCGCCACAGCACCTCGCCCTTGCCGGGCAGCGCCGGGATCCGCCGCAGGACCTCGTCGCGGTGCACCACCCGGGCCCCGGCCTTGGCCGCGACCTCGGCGGTGCGGTCCGTGGAGCCCGAGTCGATCACGACGAGCTCGTCCACCAGGGGCACCGGCAGGCCCTCGATCAGATCGCGCCGGATCACCTCGACGATCTCGCCGACCGTCGCCTCCTCGTTCAGCGCCGGCAGCACCACGCTCACCGTGGTGCCCGCTGCCCGCTTGGCCGAAAGCAGCTGGCCGAGCGGTCGGTCGGCGGCTGACCAGGAGCGGTCTGCCAACCAGCGCTCCACCTCTTCCAGCACCTTCAGCACTCCCTGGTTCATCATCGGGTTCATCAGTGGTTTGGACCGAATTGTGATCCATCTCGCGGTTCGGACGGCTGTCTCAACCACCCGGGCCTTCGGTTACAGTCTTGAACAACGCGAAGGTCCACCGCATGCCGGGGGTCCCCGCGTACAAACGCACCGGCGCGCCACAGAGCGCGTGTGCCGGTGCCATACCGCTCATCCAGAGGGGCAGAGGGACACGGCCCGTTGAAGCCCCGGCAACCCTCCAGTCGGTTCTCGCGATCGCGCACACCAGCGCCGCCAGCGAGGTCCCCGGCTAGGGAAGGTGCCAATTCCGTCTCATGGCGAAGTGCGCCATGGGGAAGATGAGGAGAAAGGGCCTCGCCATCATGGCTGCACAGTCTGTCGCAACCTCTGCCGAAACCGTTGAAACCAGCGCTTCCGGCACCTCTGTCGATCTCGGTCCCGCCACCGGCCTTTCCTGTCGTGAGTGCGGTACCCGCTTCGAGCTCGGCCCGATCTTCGCCTGCGCCGAGTGCTTCGGACCGCTCGAAGTCGCCTACGAGCTGCCGCTGGGCGACCCGGAAGCCCTGCGCGCCGCCATCGAGGCCGGCCCCAACAACATCTGGCGCTACGCGCCGCTGCTGCCCGTCCCGGCGGACGTGGCCTCCAAGCCGAGCCTGAACCCCGGCTTCACCAAGCTCGTGGACGCGGCCAACCTGGCCAAGGAGCTCGGCGTCACCGGCAAGCTGTACGTCAAGGACGACTCCGGCAACCCGACGCACTCCTTCAAGGACCGCGTCGTGGCCATCGCCGTCGAGGCCGCCCGCGCCTTCGGCTTCACCACCCTCTCCTGCTCCTCCACCGGCAACCTGGCCGGCGCCGTCGGCGCCGCGGCCGCCCGCGCCGGCTTCCGCTCCTGCGTGTTCATCCCGCACGACCTGGAGCAGGGCAAGGTCGTCATGGCCGGTGTCTACGGTGGCGACCTCGTCGGCATCGAGGGCAACTACGACGACGTCAACCGCTTCTGCTCCGAGCTCATCGGCGACCCGCTGGGCGAGGGCTGGGGCTTCGTCAACGTCAACCTGCGCCCGTACTACGGCGAGGGCTCCAAGACCCTGGCGTACGAGATCTGCGAGCAGCTCGGCTGGCAGCTGCCCGACCAGATCGTCATCCCGATCGCCTCCGGCTCGCAGCTCACGAAGATCGACAAGGGTCTGCAGGAGCTGATCAAGCTCGGCCTCGTCGAGGACAAGCCGTACAAGATCTTCGGTGCCCAGGCCGAGGGCTGCTCGCCCGTCTCGACCGCCTTCAAGGCCGGTCACGAGGTGGTCCGCCCGCAGAAGCCGAACACCATCGCCAAGTCGCTGGCCATCGGCAACCCGGCGGACGGCCCGTACGTCCTGGACATCGCGCGCCGTACCGGCGGCTTCGTCGAGGACGTCAACGACGAGCAGGTCGTCGAGGCCATCAAGCTCCTCGCCCAGACCGAGGGCATCTTCGCCGAGACCGCGGGCGGCGTGACCGTCGGCGTGACGAAGAAGCTCATCGAGAACGGGCAGCTCGACCCCGCGCTGACCACCGTGGTCCTGAACACCGGTGACGGCCTCAAGACCCTGGAGGCGGTGGCCGAAGGTGGTGGCCAGACCGCCACCATCCGCCCGAGCCTGGACGCGTTCCGCGCCGCCAACCTGGCCTGATCCTCTTCTCCCTGCACACCGGAAAGGCAGTAGCGCCATGAGCGTCAACGTCCGCATCCCCACCATCCTGCGCACCTACACCGGCGGCCAGGCCGAGGTCCCCGCCGAGGGCGCGACCCTCGAAGAGGTCATCCGGTCCCTGGAGGCCAGCCACCCCGGCATCGCCGCGCGCGTCCTGGACGACCAGGGCAAGCTGCGCCGCTTCGTCAACGTCTACGTGAACGACGACGACGTGCGCTTCGAGGGCGGGCTGCAGACCTCCACCCCGGACGGCGCCGGCATCTCGATCATTCCCGCCGTCGCGGGCGGCTGCTGAGCCCTCGTACGGCTTGCGCGAGACCTCGTAGAAACTGAATTGCCCCCTCCGTTACCAAACGGAGGGGGCAATTCTGCTGGGTTGGGCGCGGTAGAGTTGGGGAAGTCCCCTCCGCTGTTCTTGCCCGCCGCATATGAGCGGGCCGCGAGAGGGTTGACATTGAGTCAACATGCAAGTGCGCTATGGGTCCTTGGCGTGGTTTGTCCGGCCCGAGTTGCCCTGGAATATTCCGAGTTTTCACCCTATTTCAATCTTTTACTGTGTCCAGAATTCTCGTCGGAATGACCTGTTGCAGACAGCAGCGGTGCGGATACATTCAGCCCCGGTCGAGGCGTTCCGGCGCAAGTTCTGACCCGGGACCGCGAAGTGCGGTCCTGCGCAAGGGCCAGTAATAGGGGAGTTAGGCATGGCTCAGGGCACCGTCAAGTGGTTCAACGCGGAGAAGGGCTACGGCTTCATCGCGGTCGACGGTGGTGCGGATGTGTTCGTCCACTACAGCGCCATCCAGATGGACGGGTACCGCACCCTTGAAGAGGGTCAGCGGGTCGAGTTCGAGATCTCGCAGGGCCAGAAGGGTCCGCAGGCGGACATGGTCAAGCTCGCCGCCGGCTAGTCCGACCGCGATCGACCACCGACACGTACGGGCCACGCACAGCGGCCGCGTGCGACGGCACAACGGCATATGTACGAGGGGCCCACATCCTGGACACGGGATGCGGGCCCCTCGTGCGTGGCGGCTCCGGCACCCTTGGCGCGCCCGGCTGTTCATCCCGGGTTGCCCGAAGCCGCTTGCACTCGAGGGGGTCGAGTGCTAATCATTGGCGTTAGCACTCTCCTGGTGAGAGTGCTACCTATACGAGGACCGGGTCAGTGAGGCCCACGGGGTCCGGCGGGAAGAAACCGCCGGGCACGCAGGCCGTCCGTCGCGGGCGCGGGCGCGGTCCGGGAGCAATCCACCGCTGTCCGGGAGGACCACTTCAGATGGCCAAGATCATTGCGTTCAACGAGGAGGCCCGGCGCGGTCTCGAGCGAGGCATGAACCAGCTCGCCGACGCCGTCAAGGTCACCCTTGGCCCCAAGGGTCGCAACGTCGTCCTTGAGAAGAAGTGGGGCGCCCCCACGATCACCAACGATGGTGTCTCCATCGCCAAGGAGATCGAGCTCGAGGACCCGTACGAGAAGATCGGCGCCGAGCTGGTCAAGGAAGTCGCCAAGAAGACGGACGACGTCGCCGGCGACGGTACGACCACCGCCACCGTTCTCGCCCAGGCGCTCGTCCGCGAGGGCCTGCGCAACGTGGCCGCCGGTGCGAACCCGATGGCCCTCAAGCGCGGTATCGAGAAGGCCGTCGAGGCCGTCTCCGCCGCCCTGCTGGCGCAGGCCAAGGATGTCGAGACCAAGGAGCAGATCGCTTCGACGGCCTCCATCTCCGCCGCCGACACCCAGATCGGCGAGCTCATCGCCGAGGCCATGGACAAGGTCGGCAAGGAAGGCGTCATCACGGTCGAGGAGTCGCAGACCTTCGGCCTGGAGCTCGAGCTCACCGAGGGCATGCGCTTCGACAAGGGCTACATCTCGGCGTACTTCGCCACCGACATGGAGCGCATGGAGTCGTCCCTCGACGACCCGTACATCCTGATCGTCAACTCCAAGATCGGCTCGGTCAAGGACCTGCTGCCGCTCCTGGAGAAGGTCATGCAGTCCGGCAAGCCGCTGCTGATCATCGCCGAGGACGTCGAGGGCGAGGCGCTCTCCACCCTCGTCGTCAACAAGATCCGCGGCACCTTCAAGTCCGTCGCCGTCAAGGCCCCGGGCTTCGGTGACCGTCGCAAGGCCATGCTCGGCGACATCGCCATCCTCACGGGCGGCACGGTCATCTCCGAGGAGGTCGGCCTCAAGCTCGAGAACGCCGGTCTCGACCTGCTCGGCCGCGCCCGCAAGGTCGTCATCACCAAGGACGAGACCACCATCGTCGACGGTTCCGGTGACAGCGACCAGGTCCAGGGTCGCGTCAACCAGATCCGCGCCGAGATCGAGAACTCCGACTCGGACTACGACCGCGAGAAGCTGCAGGAGCGCCTGGCGAAGCTCGCCGGCGGTGTTGCGGTCATCAAGGCCGGAGCCGCGACCGAGGTCGAGCTCAAGGAGCGCAAGCACCGCATCGAGGACGCCGTTCGCAACGCGAAGGCGGCCGTCGAAGAGGGCATCGTCGCCGGTGGCGGCGTGGCCCTGCTGCAGGCCTCCTCGGTCTTCGACAAGCTCGAGCTCACCGGCGACGAGGCGACCGGCGCCAACGCCGTCAAGCTCGCGCTGGAGGCCCCGCTCAAGCAGATCGCCGTCAATGGTGGTCTCGAGGGTGGCGTCGTCGTGGAGAAGGTCCGCAACCTGCAGATCGGTTGGGGCCTGAACGCCGCGACCGGCGAGTACGTGGACATGATCGCCGAGGGCATCATCGACCCGGCGAAGGTCACCCGCTCCGCCCTGCAGAACGCGGCGTCCATCGCGGCTCTCTTCCTCACCACCGAGGCCGTCATCGCCGACAAGCCCGAGAAGGCCGGCGCCGCTGCCGGCGGCGGCATGCCGGGCGGCGACATGGACTTCTGATCCACCCCCGGGCTCCGGCCCGAAGGTAGATCGGCTGTTCGCATCACGTACCGAGGGCGGCACCCCCAGCTGGGGGTGCCGCCCTCGGGCGTTTGCGCGGGCCTAGAAGCCGGTGGTGTCGATGTCGAAGTCGAACGGCTCCGGGACGTGCAGGGGCCGGCCGAACGAGACCGTCTTGCGGGAGCGGTATCCGTGAGGGGAGGGGTCCCAGAAGCAGGTGATCTCCGAGTGCTGCATGTCGACAGTGCCGCTCCGTCCGCGTGGAGTCCCTCTGCTTCGAAGGCCGCCTCGTCCGCGACGTACAGGTCCGGACCATAGCCGCGCTCGGCCGCCGCGAACCGGAAGAGGAAGGGTGAGGTGTCCGCGAAGTGCCCCTCGGGGACGTGTGCCTGGAGCTGCTCTCGCAGGAGACGCATGCGACGGGAGTGGCGCAGCTTGGAGCCTGAATGTGTGCCTCGTCCCAGGCTAGCGGCGGGCAGACCGCCGTGCCCGGCCTATGGGACGGACCGCCCCAGCCCCCCGACCTTTGGTTGACTGCAGGCATGACTGATGTGTTCGTCAAGATCTGCGGGCTCAAGACCGCGCACGACGTCGAGGTCGCCGTGACAGCCGGAGCCGATGCCGTCGGCTTCGTGTTCGCGCCCGGCAGTCCGCGTACGGTCGACGCCGCCACCGCGCGGGAGCTGGCCGCCGGGGTGCCGGACGGGGTGCTGACCGTCGGCGTGTTCCGGGGGCAGTCCGTCGCCGAGGTGCGGCGGTTCGCCGAGGAGAGCGGCGTACGGGGCGTGCAGCTGCACGGCGAGGAGGGCCCGGAAGACTTCGCGGCGCTGCGCGCCGAGGGCCGCACCCTGCTGCGGGCCACGGCGCTGCCCGTGGAGCGCTGCGGGGAGTACGGCGAGGACCTGCTGCTCCTCGACGCCCCGGACCCCGGCTCCGGCAAACCGTGGAACTGGGGCTCGGCGGAGTTCACCGCCCCGGCCGGCCGCTGGCTGCTGGCGGGCGGGCTGACCCCGGCCAACGTCGGGGAGGCCGTCGCGGTCACCGGCGCGTGGGGCGTGGACGTGTCCAGCGGTGTGGAGAGCGAGCGCGGGGTGAAGTCCCCGGACCTCATCCGCGCCTTCATCGCGGCGGCCCGGCGCCTTTGACCGTCCGGCGTGCGAGGCGCGGAGCCCTGGGCGCAGCCCGGGGCCGGGGGCCGGGCGTGTGGATGCGCTGCGCCGTCCGGCCGCTCGCCGCAGGTGTCTGCGTGGACCGGGCCGCCCGGGATGGTCGGCTGTCCGACGGCCCATCGCCCACCTCGAAAGCCGGTCCCCGTGAAACGAGCACGTTGCCTCGCCGCCGCCGCCGCGGCTGTCGTCCCGTCCCTGCTGGTGGCCGCGCTCGGCAGCGCGGCCACGGCCGCTCCGCTGCCCGATCCGAAGCCCCCGGTCCCGCACTGTGTCACCCCCTCCGACGGGGATCTCAACGAGCTGTTCGACGTGAAGGACCGCATCATCGGTCCGGCCCCCTGTCGCGAGACCTACGCCAAGGCGAAGTGGGTCAGGATCGCGCCGGGCTGGGGCACGGCGCCGAGCGCCGCGGAGGCCGTCTACCCGGCCGGCTACACGCCGGAGCGCCCCGATCCGATCGACGACTTCGACTCCAAGTTCGTCAGCGCCACCTACATCCACGACCTCGGCACGCCGCAGGAGCAGCGCTTCACCTACAAGAAGAGCCGTGTCCTGCGCACCGGCCTCTTCGGCCCCGACGGCCGTCCGTACTCGATCGCGATCTCGCCGCCGTTCAAGGCGCTGGACCTCGGTACGCACACCACCATCGTCCTGTTCACGCTCAAGGCGCAGCACTGCGACGGCCTCGGCACGGTCGAGGAGGAGAACTGCCTGCCCGCGGGCACCTTCGAGTACACCGGCAATGCCCCCTTCGAGGTGGTCCCGAAGCCCACCGGCTGAGCGGGGCGTCAGGCGAGCGAGTCGATCCACCGCTCCAGACGCCGGCCCTCCGAGGCCATCATCTCCGGGTCGCGGAAGGTGTTCGTGAGCAGCGAGACGCCCTGGTACGAGGCGATCAGGGCGACCGCGAGCTCACGGGCGTCCTCGGTGCGGCCCAGTGCGAGGAACTGCTGCTCGGCCCAGTCGAGCAGCACCCGCATGACGGTGGCCAGGGACTGGTCGAGGCCGTCGTCGCGCTTGTCGAGCTCGGAGGCGAGCGAGCCGGTGGGGCAGCCGTAGCGGGCGGTGAGCTCGCGCTGGTCGACCCAGCCCGAGACGAGGGCCTTCAGCCGGTCCTGGGGGGTGGGGAGCGCGTCCAGGGCGTCGATCAGACCGGCCAGGTGCTGCGCGTGGGAGTCGATGGCCGCTTCGACGAGCTGGTCCTTGGTCTTGAAGTAGTAGTAGACGTTGCCGAGCGGGACGTCGGCCGCGCGCGCGATGTCGGCGATCGTCGTCTTCTCCATGCCCTGTTCGTGCAGGACCCGGGCCGCGGCCGCGGCGAGGCGTTCGCGCTTGCCGCCGCGCTTGGCCTTCGGGCGGTCCGGTCGGGATTCCGGGACCGCTTCGACAGCATCTGAGTAAGTCACCTGACTAAGTGTAGACGGGCGACGCCCCGGAGGGCTATGGTCATCCCGGGAGTTAGCCAGTCGACTAACTCACTTCACGGGTGGGAGCCTTTCATGATCGTCATCACGGGTGCGACCGGAAACGTCGGCAGCGAGCTGGTACGGATCCTTGCGGCGGCGGGAGAGCGGGTCACGGCGGTCTCCCGCCGGGCGCCGGAGGACGCCCTGCCCGGAGGAGTTCGCCACCACCGGGCCGACCTCGCGGAGCCGCAGAGCCTGCGGCCCGCCCTCACCGGGGCCGCGGCCCTGTTCCTGCTGGTCGCCGGCGAAGACCCGCAGGCGGTCCTCCACCTGGCCGCGGAGGCCGGCGTACGCAGGGTCGTGCTGCTCTCCTCGCAGGGGGTCGGGACCCGGCCCGAGCAGTACGGGCACCCGGCCGCCTTCGAGGAGGCCGTCCGCCGGTCGGGCATGGAGTGGACGGTCCTGCGCTCGGGCGGGCTCGACTCCAACGCCTTCGCCTGGGCCGAGTCGATCCGTACGCACCGCACGGCCGCCGCGCCCTTCGGGGACGTCGGGCTGCCGACGGTCGACCCGGCCGACGTCGCCGAGGTCGCGGCGGCCGTCCTGCGGGACACCGGGCACGCGGGCCGCACGTACGACCTGACCGGCCCGGCCCCGGTCACCCCGCGCGAGCGGGCCGAGGCCATAGCCGGGGCGATCGGCGAACCGGTGCGCTTCGTGGAGCAGAGCCCCGAGGAGGCCCGGGCGCAGATGCTGACCTTCATGCCCGAGCCGGCCGTGGCGGGCACCCTGGCGATCCTGGGCGCGCCGGTCGCCGCCGAACGGGCCGTCAGCCCGGCCGTCGAGCGGATCCTCGGCCGGGCCCCGCGCCCCTTCGCGGCCTGGGCGGACCGCACGGCAGCGGCCTTCCGCTGACCGGCCCCCCTCCCGGAACCCCGGTCCCCCCGTCGCCCCCTGCCCGGCAGTGTCGCCCGCTCGCTGGACCCTCGCGACCTGGACGCGTACAGGGCCCCGTACCCGACGCGGGAGAGCCGGCGCCCGTTGCTCCGGTGGGCCCGCTCGATGCCGCTGGGCGGGGAGCCCGCCGAGGTGGTGGCCCGCGTGGCGGCGTACGGCGAGTGGCTCGCGGCGAGCCCGGACGTGCCCGAGCTGCTGCTGACCTTCGCCCCGGGGCCCGGGGCGATGCAGGGAGCGCAGACCGTCGACTGGTGCGTGGCGAACATCGCGGGCGTGGAACTCGCCCGGCACGACGAGGTGCCCGCCGGCCACCACACCCCCGAGGACCACCCGCTGCTGGTCGCGGCGGCGGCGGTACGGGACTGGGCGGGGCGGCACGGGCTGTGGGGGTGAGCCGGTTGCCGAGCAGGTTGTCCCGGGCGGCGAGGACAGGGCCAAGGGCGGGCGACGGGGGTCTTCGGACCCTCCGGCGGCGGACGTAGGTCCCTTTCGGCGGGCCTTCCGCCCCGGGGAGACTTCCCAGCATGGACACTCTGGATTCGGTGATCGTCAACGTCAACGATCACCTCTGGACCTACCTGCTGATTCCGCTGGTGGTCGGTGCGGGCCTGTACTTCACGGTCCGCTCCCGGGGTGTGCAGCTGCGCCTGCTTCCCGAGATGTTCCGGGTGGTGAAGGAGAAGACCCCGCCGCGCGCCGACGGCCGCAAGCAGGTCTCGTCCTTCGGCGCCTTCACGATCTCCGCCGCCGCGCGCGTCGGTACCGGCAACATCGCCGGTGTGGCCGCCGCCATCACCCTGGGCGGCGCGGGCGCCGTCTTCTGGATGTGGATGATGGCGCTGATCGGCGCGGCCTCCGCCTTCGTGGAATCGGCCCTCGCCCAGCTCTACAAGGTGCGCAACGCCGACGGCGCCTATCGGGGCGGCCCGGCGTACTACATGCAGCGGGCGCTCGGCAAACGCTGGCTCGGGGTGCTCTTCGCGGTGACGATCACCGTCACCTTCGGCTTCGTCTTCAACGCCGTACAGGCCAACACCATCACCGCCGTGGCTTCGGGCTCCCTCGCCGACGCGGACGGGGCGAACTGGTTCGGACCCTCCCTCGGCGTGCTGCTGGCCGCCCTGTTGGGCCTGGCCGTCTTCGGCGGGGTCAAGCGGATCTCGTCCGTCACCACGGTCCTGGTACCGGTGATGGCGATCGTCTACCTCCTCCTCGGCGCGGCGGTGGTCCTCCTCAACATCACCGAGTTCCCCCGGGTCATCGCGGACATCGTCGGCGGCGCCTTCGGCTTCCGCGAGCTGGCGGCCGGCGGCATCGGCGCGGCGATCCAGCAGGGCATCCGGCGCGGCATGTTCTCCAACGAGGCGGGCCTCGGCTCCGCCCCGAACGCGGGCGCCGCCGCCGAGGTCTCGCACCCGGTCAAGCAGGGCCTCGTACAGTCCCTGGGCGTCTTCTTCGACACGCTCCTCGTGTGCACGATGACGGCCTTCATCGTCCTCGTCAGCAACCCGGAGCTGTCGGGCCGCCAGGGCGCGGACCTGACGCAGACGGCGCTGAGCGACACGCTGGGCGGGTGGGCCGGACACCTCCTGACCGTGGTGGTCTTCATGCTCGCCTTCAGCAGCATGATCGGGAACTACTACTACGGCGAGACCAACATCCAGTTCATCACCCGCAAGCGGTGGGTCCTGCCGGGGTACCGGGCGCTGGTCCTGTCGGCGGTCGTCCTGGGCTCGCTCGGCTCGGTGTCGATCGTCTGGAACCTGGCCGACGTGTTCATGGGCCTCATGGCCCTGATCAACCTCGCCGCGATCATCCCGCTGTCCGCCATCGCCTTCCGCCTCCTGGACGACTACCTCGCCCAGCGCCGGGCGGGCCTGGAACCGGTCTTCACCCGGGACCGCATGCCGGACCTGAAGGGCATCCAGTGCTGGGACCCGATCCGCACGACGGTCCCGTCGGCGGCAGCTCCGGAGCGGGTGTAGGGGGTCGCGGGCGCGCGGAGGTTGCTGCGTGCGCCACTCGATCGTGGGACGCTGAACGAAGCGGCCACGTGCCGCGAAACCGTCTGTCTACGCTCGCCGGCATATGCCAACCTCTGGGCCTACGCCGGCTCCCCCGTCCCGGTCTACCTGCTCATCGACCGCTTCGACGAGCACGGCCCGACGGCCAGCCTGTTCACCGAACCCCAGAACGGCGCGTACAAGCACGCCGTCCGCGTCGCCTTCGGCGACGAGTTGCGGCTCCCCGAGCCCTTCGCGCTCACGCTGGACACGGGGAGCTTCCCGCACTGAACCGGGGCAGGGCAGGACTGCTAGAACGCCGGGCCGGAGACGGCGACCGGGCCGTCCGGCTCGACCGAGGTCACGACCGCCGTCGCCCGCAGCGACTCGACCTGGTCGGGGGAGAGGCGGGCGCTGAAGCCGTTCAGGGCGTGGCGGTACACGTGGACCGGGGTGATCCCGTACGCGTCCGCGACGGCGGCCGGGTCGAGGCCGGGGTGCACGGTGACGATGTACGCCGGCCACTCGGCCGGGGCCGTACGGGATGCGGGAGCCTCGGGGCTGGGTGTGGGGGAGGGGACGGCGGCGTGCGCGGGCAGCGCGGCCGAGGCCGCCAGGGCGAGGGCGGCGAGGGTCGTCGGCAGGGTCCAGCTCGTACGGGTACGCATGACGGCGAGGCGACCACGTACGGCCGCTCCGGTCAACGACCTTCGGCGGCGCGGCGGTCGCGGGCGGGAGTGAACCGCGGGAACCGTGAACGCGCCCCTCGCCGGATGCGCGCGCGGTGCCTTCCGTACGGGTGAACCTGCCGGCCCGCGCCGGAGGCGCGCGAGGTGGTCGCGCAGGTCGGGCGGGGCGGGGAACCGCGAGGGCGGAATCCTTTCTTCAGTCGGTACGAGCATCAGCCCGCAGCGGCCCGCGGCGCGGCCGGACAGCCGGGTCGGCCCGGTCAAGGCCCGTGGCCGGCCCGCCGATGTAGGGGAGGGCCGCACTCCGGGACGCGTTCCCCGTCGAACGGAGGCGGCTTCCGCATGCCGCCCTCCACCCTTCGGGAGTCCCCTCGATGTCCATGCGCCTGCTCGCCCGCGCCGCCACGGCCGCCCTGATCGCCGTCACCCCGGTGGCCGTCGGCTCCGCCTCCGCCGCCGCGCCCGAGCCCACCCCGGTGCCGCTGACCGTCTCGGCCAACGCCATCCCCGGCCAGTACATCGTGACGCTGGAGCCGGGCTACGAACCGGCCAAGGTGGCGGAGCGGCTGGGCCTCAAGCCGAAGTTCCTCTACACCAAGGCCATGAACGGCTTCGCCGTCCCCATGACCAAGCTCCAGCTGGAGATCGCCCGCGTCGCCCTGGGCGTGAAGTCGGTCGCGTCGGACGCGAAGGTCTCGGCCCCGTCGAACGTGCCGACGGCGTCCACCGCCCTGCGCGGGCCGTCCACCTCCTGGGGCCTGGACCGGATCGACCAGAAGGAGCTGCCGCTCGACAACACCTTCACCACCCAGGGCAACGGCGCCGGGGTGACCGCGTACGTCCTCGACACGGGCATCGACTACGCGCACGAGGAGTTCGGCGGGCGGGCCACCTTCGGCTTCGACGCGATCGGCGACGGCCGAAACGGCCAGGACTGCAACGGCCACGGCACGCACGTCGCGGGCACGATCGCCGGGAAGACGTACGGGGTGGCGCGCAAGGCGAACCTGGTCAGCGTCCGCGTCCTGAACTGCGAGGGCACGGGCGACTCCTCCGGAATCATCGCGGGCCTGGACTGGGTGGCCAAGAATGCCAAGCAGCCCGCGGTCCTCAACGGCTCCCTGGGCGGGGACAAGTCCGACGTCGTGAACGAGGCGGCGAACGCCGTGATGGAGGCGGGCGTCCTGCCGATCATCGCGGCGGGCAACTCCTCGAAGGACGCGTGCCAGGTATCGCCCGCCTCGGCCGGCAAGGTAGTGACGGTGGCGGCCAGCAACCGGTACGACGAGGAGACCAGCTTCTCCAACTTCGGCACGTGTGTGTCCCTGTACGCGCCCGGCGAGCAGATCGTCTCCGCGAAGCTGGGCGGCGGCAGCATCACCGAGAGCGGCACCTCCATGGCCGCGCCGCACGTCACCGGCGCGGCCGTCCTCTACAAGCAGGCGAATCCGGCCGCCACGCCGGAGAGCATCGCCGAATACCTGGACAGCGAATCCACGAAGGACGTCCTGACGAACATCAGCAAGGGCACCGCGAACCAGCTGCTGTTCACCGGCGGCCTCTGACCGCGGGCACGAGGGCGTAGCGCTCACGCCGCCGCGCGGCCCCACTGCATCCGCGACCACGGCAGGGCCAGCTCGCTCCGGTCCGTCACCTCGCGCGGGGCGAGGTCCGCGATCGGGGCGGCCTCGCGGTGCCTCGCGTAGACGGTGTCGACGTAGCGGTGGCCGGTGTCGGGGGCGATGAAGAGGACCGTGCGGTGGGGTGAGCGCTCGCGCTCGTGGCGCGCCGCCAGGTAGCCGGCGCCGGTCGACAGGCCGGCGAAGACCGCGTGCCGGCGCAGCAGGTCGACGCTGCCGGCGAGGGCCGCGTCGAAGGAGACCCAGTGCAGGGCGTCGTACAGCTCGTGCGAGACGTTCCCGAAGGGGATGGAGCTGCCGATCCCGGCGATGATCATCTCGGGGTCGGTGACGTGTTCGGAGCCGAAGGTGACGCTGCCGTACGGCTGGACGCCGACGAGTTCGACGTCACCGCCCTCACCCGCGTCCTCGCGGAGGTAGCGGGCCAGGGCGCCGGTCGATGCGCCGGATCCGACCCCGCCGACGACGGTGAGCCCGTCCGCCGTGCCGGTGGCCGCCCGGATCCGGTCGGCGATCGCGCGGTACCCGAGGTAGTGGACGTCGTCGTGGTACTGGCGCATCCAGTGGTACTCGGGGTGTGCGGCGAGGATCTCGTGGATCCGCTCGACGCGCCGCTTCTGGTCGAGCTTCAGGTCGTCGCACGGTTCCATCCGCTCCAGCGTCGCTCCGAGGACGGCCAGTTGGGTCCGCAGGGTGTGGTCCACGGTGGCGGAGCCGACGATGTGGCAGCGCAGGCCGTACCGGTGGCAGGTCAGGGCGAGGGCGTACGCGTAGATGCCGCTGGAGCTGTCCAGCAGGGTGTCCCCGCGGCGTACGACTCCGGTGTCGAGGAGGTGGCGTACCGCCGCGAGGGCGGAGACCACCTTCATCGTTTCAAAGCGCAGGCAGACGAGCCGGTCGTCGAGGCGTATCAGGTCCGGCCGGCCGATCGACTCCGCGATGTGCTGGTCCATGGTGGGGGATCTCCTTCGCAGGGGTGGTGCCGGTCGTGAAGGTGCGGGTCGCGGGGATGCCGCGGGCCTCCAGGGCGCGCAGGCAGCCGCGGACGCGGTGGCGAAGCCCGGGGGCGGCCGGATCGAAGAGCACGCCCGCCACCGCGCCGCTGTGCGCGATCTGCACGCCGACGGCTCCGGCCCGGCGGGCGAGGGCGGTCAGCGCGTCGAACTCCGGGTGGCCGAGCACCCGCTGGCCGCGCCGTGCGCTGGCGGTGGCGACCGCGCCGAGCAGCTCCGCGTCGCCGGTGGCGACGGCCCGGCGCAGCAGGCCGCGCAGCCGCTCGTAGGCCCGTACCTCGCCGTCGTCAACGGCGGTGGCCGGCAGCGCCAGGGTGTCGACGGGCGTGCCCCCGCCGAGGGCGCAGCCCACCACGACCAGCGGAGGCAGGGCCGGGCCGAGGACCTCCAGGACCCGGCCCTCCCGCTGGGCGAACAGCACGGGCCGGCCGCCCAGCATCAGGGGATCGGAGGCCAGCTCGGCGCGTACGGCAAGCCCGGCGACCGTCGCGGGGTCCAGCCGCAGCCCGTACGAGTCCGCGACCGCGCGCACGGCTGCGATCACGTCGCTGCTGGAGCTGCCCATGCCCAGGCCCACCGGTATCTCACCGGTGAGCCGCAACTCCCCGCCGCAGAGCGGCTGACCGGTCCGCCGCGCGCACTCGGCGACCGCGAGGGCCGCGGCCCGCGCCGCCTTCGTGCGGTCGGCGGGTACGACGGTCAGCGCCTCCGGCGCCGCGCCGGGGCGGCGGACGAACGCGGCGCTGCTGCCGGGGCCCGCCATGGGGAGGGTGACCAGTCCCGCGCACCGGCGTCCGGTGTCGTCGAGGAAGACGCCCTGGAGGATCTCGCCGTGGTGGCAGGGTGCCTGCCCGGTGCCGGCGCGGGGAGCGCCGGGAATCACGCGCCGCCCGCCGTCCGGTAGCGGTACAGCACCGTCTCCTCGGCGCTGAACTGGGAGAAGGGGAAGGGCTCCGCGGACAGGGCGGTCACCCCGGAGCCGAGGAAGGCGCGGGCGACGGCGCTGCCGGTCTGCGCGTAGACGACCAGCGGGATGCCCCGGGCCCGGCAGCGCTCCAGGATGGTGTCGAAGGTGCCGTTGCTCAGGGTCATTCCGGTGGCGACGACGGCCTGCGCGCGGTCCAGCACCTTGCGCATGTCGTCGGTGACGGGGTCGCCCCACTGGGTGGCCTTGAGGTTGAGGTCGCAGGGCAGCGGCCGGCCGCCGCGCTCGCGGATGGCCGCGACCAGCGGGTTGACGACGCCGATGAGTCCGACCTCGGCGCCCTCCTCGATGTCCAGCAGTCCGGCGATGGCCGCGTCGCGGGCCCGGGCGCGGATCTCCGGGGTACCGGTGGGGAGGGTGACGGGTTCGGAGTCGCCCTGCTCGGCCGCCACGCGGTGCGGGCGGGTCTCGGAGAGGTAGGCGTCGAGGGCGGCGATGCGCAGCGGGCGCGGGGCCTCGCGCAGGAGGACGTCGAGCGGGGTGCCGGAAGAGTCGCGGCAGATCGACGGGTCCATCTCCCCGGCCTCGAAGGCGCAGCCGCCGAAGGAGCCGCCGAGGCGGACCAGGACGTACTGGTTGAGGTAGGTGGTGTCGCCGCCGGCCAGGCGGGTGCCGTGGTGGATCCAGAACACGCTGGTCGCGACGAGCGAGGAGGGCAGCGGGCCGTGCTCGCCGGCCAGTACGGCTCCGATGAGCGCGTCGACGGAGGGGGCGGGAGCGGGGGCGGTGGTCGGAGTCATGGGTTTCCTCTTCACGGAACGGGTGTCGGTGTCGGTGCCGGTGTCCGCGCGCGGAGCGGTCCGCGATAGCCGACCTGCGGGTGGCCGAGGGCGTCGGCGGTGAGTTCGGCGTCCACCTCGAAGACCTCGGCGAGCCGCTGCGCCGTCAGGACGGCGGCGGGCGGGCCGGAGGCGATCAGGCGGCCGTGGTGCAGGAGCAGCAGCCGGTCGCAGTACCGGGCGGCGAGGGACAGGTCGTGCAGCGCGACCAGGACGGTCTGACCGGTGCCGGACAGCAGCTCCATCAGTTCGAGCCGGTGCTTCACGTCGAGGTGGTTGGTGGGCTCGTCGAGCAGGAGGGCGGACGGCCGCTGGGCCAGCGCGCGGGCGATGTGCGTGCGTTGCCGTTCCCCGCCCGAAAGGGCCTTCCAGGGGCGGTCGGCGAGTGCGGTGAGTCCTACGCGTTCCAGCGCGGCGGCGACCACGGCCCGGTCGGCGGCGTCCGGCCCGCGCCAGCGGTCGCGGAACGGGGTCCGCCCCAGGCCGGCGATGTCCGCGACCGCCAGATCGCTGTCCGCGCCCGCGTCCTGGGCGACGAAGGCCACCTGCCGGGCGATCCGGCGCGCACTCCAGCCGCGTACGGACTCCCCGTCGTACCGGACCGCGCCCGTGTCGGGAGCGCGCAGGCCGGCCAGGCAGCGCAGCAGCGAGGACTTGCCCGAGCCGTTGGGGCCGAGCAGCCCGACGGTCTCGCCGGAGGTGATGTCGGCGCTGACGTCCCGTACGACCGGGGTGCCCGCGATCGACCAGCTCACGGCTTCGGCGGTGATCCTCACAGCTCCCCCCGCTTGCGCAGGACCAGGAGGAAGATCGGTACGCCGAGCAGTGCGGTGATCACGCCGACGGGAACCTCGCGCGGTCCGAAGGCGACCCGGGCCAGCGCGTCCGTCCACACCAGGAACACCGCGCCCGCCAGCGCCGTGTACGGCAACAGCACCCGGTGCAGCGGCCCGACGAGGAACCGGATCCCGTGGGGGACGATCAGTCCGACGAAGCCGATGGCGCCGACGGTGGCCACCGCCACCGCGGTGAGCACGGCGGTGACCACGAGCAGCAGCATCCGCGTGTGCCGCACGTCGATCCCGAGGGAGGCGGCGGTGTCGGCGCCGAAGGCGAGCCCGTCGAGGGCGTTCGAGCGGAGCCAGGCCGCGGCCAGCCCCAGCGGGGTGACGACCGCGCAGACCGCGACGGTGTCCCAGCGGGCGGGTGCCATCGAGCCCAGGAGCCAGTGGGTGACGGCCCGCGTGGTGTCGGCGTCCGCGGAGGCCATCAGGACGAGCGAGGTCAGCGCGGTGAAGAGCTGCCCGATGACCACGCCGGTCAGGACGATGCGGACCGAGTCCAGCCCGGTGCGCCGCAGGAGCAGCAGGAGCAGCCCGAAGGAGAGCAGTGCGCCGGCGAGCGCTCCGCCGGTGACCCCGAGCGTGTTCGCGCCGATCCCGAGGACGACCACGGTGACGGCTCCCGCGGACGCGCCCGAGGAGACGCCCAGCAGGTAGGGATCGGCGAGGGCGTTGCGCGTGACCGCCTGGAGCACCGCTCCGCACACGGCGAGCGAGGCTCCGACGAGGGCGGCCATCAGCACGCGCGGCAGCCGCAGGTCCCAGACGAGCGAGTCCAGCAGCGGGGGCAACGGTGCGACGTCCAGGCCGAGCCGGGAGCCGAAGACGCGGCCGAGGCCGGCCCAGCCCACGTCGGCGACGCCGATCCGTACGGCCGCCGCCACCGAGACCGCCAGGACGGCGGTGGCGAGGAGGAAGAGGCCCGCCCCGGTGGCCGCGGACCGGTGAACGGCCGGCACGGGCCCGCTCGGGGCCACCGTGTCAGCGGACATACCCGAGGTCCTTCATGCCCGCCGCCAGCAGTCCCAGGGCGTGCACCGAGCGCACGGAAGGGTCCAGTTCGATGCCGGGCACTTCGAGGATCTTGTCGTCGCGGACCGCGGCGAGCCTGGAGACGACCGGGTGCCCGGTCATGGTGGCGCGCTTCTCGGCGGCGCTGTCGCCGGGCCGGCCGCGCTCGGACAGGTCGCCGATCACGATGAAGTCGGGGTCCCGTTTGGCGACTTCCTCCCAGGAGACCTCCGGCCAGTCCTCGTCGACGTCGTCGAAGGCGTTCTTCGCGCCGACGATCCGGCTCATCTCGCTGGGCAGGCCGGTCCTGCCCGCCACGTACGGCATGCCGTTGAAGACGGAGTAGAGGTAGACCACGGTGGGCTGTTCGGCGCCTTTGGGAACCCTGGCGGCGTTCTCCCCGGCCTTGGCGACGGCGGTGCGCTGGTCGGCGGCGAGTTCGGCGGCCCGCTCCTCGGCGCCGAAGACCTTGCCGAGGTTCTCGTAGTCGGAGAAGAGGAGCTCGAAGGGGGTCCGGCCGGCCGGGTTCTGTTCGGGGCAGTCCACGGCGCTGACGAAGGTCGGGACCTTGAGGGCCTCCAGTTCCTCGCGGGTGCCGGCCCGGTCCTCGGTGAAGAGGTCGGCGGAGCCGCCGACGACGAAGTCGGGGGTGGCGGCACGCAGTTGCTCGCCGGTCGCGATCTTCGGGGCGATGACCGGGACCTTGGCGTACGCGGCCCGGTAGGGGGCGGGGATCTTCGTCTTGAGGTTGGCGGTTCCCGCCATCGAGTCCTGGAGTCCGAGAGCCAGCAGGGTCTCGGTCGAGGTCTGGTCCAGGGCGACGGTCCGCTTGGGCGGCGCGGCGAAGGTCGCCTGGCGGCCGCAGCTCGTGAGGGAAGAGTCCTGGGTGGACGGCTTGGCGCCGTCCGCCTCGGAGCCGCCGCCGGCGGGTGCGGAACAGGCGGCGGTGGCGAGGGCGATGGTCAGGGCGATGCCGAGGCGAGCGGGGTGGCGCATGGGTTCTCCGGTCTGGGCAGGCGGATGGAGCGAATGCGGGCGTTGTCGTGCACCGGGCAAGGCCGCCGCGTTCGAAGGGTACTGTAATGGTATTCATTTTCATTAAGAACCCCGGGGGGCGGTTCACCGGGCCCCCACTCCACCCCCAAGGAGCAACCACACCGTGGCGACCACACCCATGCCCCCGGCGCCCAAGACCGATGACCCGCCCGCCCGTTCGGTCCTTCTCGACGTCCCGTTCCTGCGCCTGTGGGCGGGCACCACCGCCTCCGGCCTCGCGACCTGGGCCCTGCCCTTCGTCCTCGGGCTCGCCGTACTCCACCGCGACCTGAGCGCCGCCGGGCTCGGCCTGGTCCTCGCCGCGCGTACGGTCGGATTCCTCGCCGCCGTCACCGTCGGCGGCGTCCTGGCCGACCGGCACTCCCGCCGCGCGGTCGTCCTCTGGTCGGCCCTGGCGGCGGCGGTCGCGGCCCCCCTCCTCGCGGCCGGACTGGGCCGCTCGCTCCTGCTGATGACGGCCGCCGCCGCCCTCGCCGGAGCCGGACAGGGCGCCTGCCGACCGGCGTTCCAGGCGCTGACCGCCGAGACCGTCGACCCCGGGCGGCGCCAGCAGGCCAATGCCGCCATGACCATGGCCGTACGGGGTTCCACGCTCGCCGGCCCCGCCCTGACCGCGCTGCTCGCGGCCTTCCTCGACGTCTGGACCCTGCTGCTCGGCATCGGGCTGCTCTGGCTGGTCGCCGCGCTCGTCCCGGGCGAGGGGCAGGGCACGGCCGGCGGCGCCGTCCCCGCGCCGCGCCCGAGTTTCCGCGCCGAGTTCGTGGACGGCGTGCGGGAGGCCCGCCGCCACCCCTGGTTCCTCGCGGGACTGGCCGCCCTCGTCGCGGTCATCGCCCTCGGCTACTCCGCCACCAGCGTCGCCCTGCCCCTGATCAGCCGGGACCGCTACGACAGCGAATGGGTGCTCGCCGCGGCCATGACGGCGTACATAGTGGGCGCGCTCGGCGGGGCCCTGGTCATCGCCCGCCGGCGGCCGCGCTCACAGGGCTGGGCCGCCTTCGCGGGGCTGGCGGCGTACGGATGCGCCCCGTTGAGCCTGGCGCTGCCCGTGCACCCGGGGGTGGTCGTCGCCGCCTACGCCGTCGCCGGGATCGGGATCGAGCTCTTCAACGTGCCCTGGTTCACCGCCACCCAGCGCGAAGTCGCCCCGGACCGGCTGGCCCGCGTCTCCTCGCTGGATTTCCTCGTCTCCTACGGCCTGGCCCCGGTCGGCCTCGCCCTGATCGCACCGGCCATCGACGCCTTCGGCGTCACGCCCGTCCTCGGCGTGTGCGCGGCCGCGTGCTTCCTCGTACCGGCGGCCGCGGCGATGGTGCCGACGGCCCGCCACTTCGCGCGGGTGGCGCCGCCGGTGGAGCGGCCTTAGATCCGCAGGACGACCATCGGTGTTCGTGGCGAGTCGAGCAGCCGGAAGTCATGAATCTGACTGATGGGGGAGCCCGTTGTGAGAACGGCGCGGTCCGGTACCGCAAGGTTCCGAACACCGACTGGCGGAGGCGGGCGGATGCGCAGATCCGGTACCCCGACGCCCCCGCCACCCACTACGCGGACTACGGCCGCGAAACGGCGGATCAGGTGACGGGCTCGCCGTCCCAGGGGCTGACCTCCGGGAGGCACAGCGTGATCGACTTCTTCTCGTCGTCGTTCGCCCAGGACAGCACCTGGCCGCCGGTGCAGCGCGTCTCGCCGACCGAGAGCACCTTGTACGTCTTGTTCCACCAGATGGGGAAGTCGCAGGGCTCGACGTAGGCACCGCCCTTTTCGCCGTCCTCCATGCGGACGCAGTCGCCCGCCTCGGCCTCGAAGATGTCTTGCGAGTACAACGCGCCACCGAACACGTAGAGGAGGCTCCCGATGAACAGGGCGATGAGCCCGTAGCCGAGGCACCCCACCCTGTCGTCGCGCTTCAGCGTCGGGGTCGGGGTCGGGGTTGGCTCGAACCTCAAGGCCGGTCTCGGGGGCATTCCCAGCCCAGGCATCGAGGTCGGCATCGCCCCCACCCTTGGCTCGGGCTTCGTCGGCGCCTTCGTCGGCGTTCTGGGCCGGGCCTTCGGCCTGGCCGTTGTCGCCTTCTTGCTCTTGGCAGCGGGCCTGGCAGCCTTCGGTCCCCTCACCACCCCCACCAGGTCACCGACCCGTACGGTTTCCCCGGCCACCGGGCCGGTCTCCCGCAGTTCGCCCGCGGCCGGGGAGACGACCTCCGCGCGCAGCCGCCCGTCGGTCACCGAGAAGAGCGCCTCTCCCGTCGCGACCGTCTCTCCGGGCCGTTTGTGCCAGCGGGTCACCGTCACCCGGTCCGCCCCTGCCAGTTCCCCCGGCAGCGACGGCAGGACCACCGGTACGATCCGGTCCGCGCTCGCTCTCCTCGCGTACAGCGCGCCCATCGCGTCGGCGACCTCGGCCAGCAGCGCCCAGCGCACGCGCTCGTCCGCCGAGACCGGGGCTCCGGCCGGCTCGTCCATGATCCAGGTCGCCGCCAGCACACCCCTTTCCACGATCATCGTGGTGATCTGATCGGGGTTCCGGCGTGCGGCGGGCGCGTACGACTCCGCCGCTGCCGCGAACCGCCTCAACAGCTGTGCTGTCGTAGGTCGTTGCGCCGGGTCTTTGTGAAGGCAGGGCAGAAGCAGCTCGGCGAGTTCGGACGGGACGCCGGTCAGGTCGGGTTCTTCGTGGACGACGCGGTGCAGGACCGCGAAGGTGGCGACGCCGCCGAACGGGCTGCGTCCGGTGGCGGCGTACGCCAGGAGGCCGGCCAGGCTGAACACGTCTGATTTCGGGCCGACTTCTCCGTCGGTGGCCTGCTCCGGAGACATGAAGGCGGGGGTGCCGATCACTCCGTGCGCGGTGAGGCGGGTGGCCGCGTCCAGGGCACGGGCGATGCCGAAGTCGATGATGCGGGGGCCGTCCTCGGCGAGGATGACGTTTCCGGGCTTGAGGTCGCGGTGGACCAGGCCGTGGGAGTGGATCGCGATGAGCCCCTCGGCGAGTCCGGCGCCGAGCGCGGCCACCGTTCCGGCCGGCAGCGGCCCGTAGGCGTCCACCGCCTCTTGCAGGGACGGTCCGGGCACGTACGCCGTCGCCAGCCACGGTACGTCGGCCGTCACATCGGCATCGACCACCATCGCCGTGTAGAAACCGCCGACCTGCCGGGCTGCCGCCACCTCGGCGGCGAACCGGCGCCGGAACTCCGGAGCCTTTGCGAGATGCGGCCGTACGACCTTGACGGCGACCAGCCGCCCGCCCGGTGAGCGCCCCAGGTACACGTCCCCCATGCCGCCGCCGCCCAGTTGTTTCAGCAGGACGTACGGGCCTATCCGGGAGTCCGACCATGATGTCTCGGGCATGACAACAGTCTGATCGGTAAGGACGGCCTCGGGACGCCCTTCCGGGAAAAGGGTCGCGGAACGCCCGCCCGGGTCCTTGTCTAGGCGAGGGCGGCGATGAAGGCGGACCAGGCGGGGGCGCCGAAGGTGAGGTGGGGGCCGTCGGGGACCTTGGAGTCGCGGACGGGGACGAGGTTGGGGTGGCCATCGGCGACTTCGAGGCAGTCGCCGCCGGTGCCGTCGCTGTAGGTGGACTTGCGCCAGGTGGCCATCTCCAGGCAGTCACTTCCGTCGCCCGCGCTGTAGCTGGACTTGTGCCAGCTGGCCGTCGACAGGTCGTACTCAGACGTGCTCGTCATGTGCGTAATCCTCCGCCACGGATTGGATCAGGGCCAGTGATTCGCGTGGTGACAGCGCGCTGGCCGTGAGGAGATCGTAGGTCAGGGTGTGGTGGGTGACTGTGGCCGGATCGTCCAGCAACTGGCTTGTGCCGAGGGCCGTCACGTAGGCAAGTGGCGGTGCGTCCTCGAAGGCCATTAGCTTGAGCGGACCTCCCAAAGCCGCATGCGCCCCCGCACTGAACGGCAGCACCTGAAGGATGATCCGGTGGGACCGGATCAGGTCCGCGAGGTGCCGCAGCGCCTCGGCCATCACCGACCGGCTCCCGACGACGCGACGCAGCACCGCCTCGTCGAGCACGCACCACAACAACGGGGTTGTTGGCTCTGCGAGCAGGGCCGCGCGGGCCAGTCGGGCTTCGACCAGGGCGTCGATGGCCGACTCCGTCGCCGTCGGCTGGTAGGCGCGGAAGATGGCCCGGGCGTAGGCCTCCTTCTGGAGCAGGCCCGGGATCAGCAGGGGAGCGTACTCCCGGATGGCCTTCGCCAGGCCCTCGGCCTCGGCGGCCTCCGTGAAGTGGTCGGGGTACTTGAACTTCGTCACCGCTTGGCAGTTGCGGGTGAAGAAGTCATCCGTGCCGAGGATCTTGTCCATCTCGCGACCCAGTTCCGGGGTCATCCGGCGGGTGCCCGCTTCGAGTTGGCCGATGAAGGACCCGCTGACGAAGAGGGGCTCGCCGAGTTTGTCCTGGCTGAGGCCGGCCCTTTTGCGGGCGACGCGCAGTTCGGAGCCGAGCATGGTGCGGGGTGAGGAGAACGGGTCGACGCCTCCGGAATCGGGCACGGCAACTCCCCTGACAACAGGTTCGGTTGTTGTAGAGCGACCCTTGCAGGCTAGTCAGTGCGTCGCCACGCTGAGTGCTGAACGCGATTACTCAGAGCGAAAGGTGACATGTCATGGTGCTCACGCCGATGGAGCGCATGCTGGCGGCCGAGGAGGCCGTGGGGCAGTTGAAGGCCGCGCTGACGGACGTAGGGGTGGTGTTCCCCTCGCTCGGGGTGGACGGGGTGTCGGCGGCCGGGTCGTACGGGCTGCCGCTGGTCGATCTGGGGCGCTGCAACCTGGACACCGCGCTACGGCTGGCCGCCGTACTGCACGAGCGGGCGCACCCCTGAGGGATCCTCGAGGCGGACCGTCAGGCGCGGGAGGAACCAGCCGACCAGGGGGCCCGTACCCAGGGCGACGAGCACGGTGCCGGGGCCGAGGGTGCCGCCGAGCAGCCAGCCGAGGCCGGCCACGGTCACGTCGATGCCGGTGCGTACGGCCGCGACCGGCAGGCGGGTCAGGCGGACGAGGCCGGTCATGATGCCGTCGCGCGGGCCCGAGCCGTACTGCGCGCCGAGGTAGAGCGCGTCGAAGAAGCCGAGGGCGACCAGGCCGAGGGCGAGGTACGCGAGGGCGGCGAGCGTCCCCTCGGGGGCGGGGAGTACGGCTGCGGTGGCGTCGGCGGCGAAGCCGACGATCGCGACGTTGAGGACGGTGCCGAGCCCGGGGAGCTCGCGCAGCGGGATCCAGGCGAGGAGCACCAGGAGCGAGATCAGGTTCGTCGCCCAGCCGAAGGAGATGCCGAGGGACTTGGCCGTGCCGTCGGTGAGCACGCTCCAGCTCGCCGTGCCGAGGCCGGACTCGACGAGCGTCATGACGGCGGCGCCGTAGCCCGCCAGGCCGAGGAGGAGCTGGGGGACGCGGCGTGCGGTGCGGCCCGCCCGGAGCCGGCCGTAGGCGTTCATGCGGGGCATGGCCTCAGCTTCGCCTCGATCTGGACCCGGATTCGATAGCCAGATTGCTTACGCTGGCCGGATGAAGATCAGCGCGCACGCGGTCGGACGCATGGTGGGGACCTGGCGGGAGGGGCCCGGGCCGGCGCACCAGCGGCTCTCCGACCGGCTGCGGCTGCTGATCCTGGACGGGCGGCTCTGCCTCGGGGCTGCGCTGCCGGGCGAACGGGACCTGGCCACCGCGCTCGGTACGAGCAGGACCACGGTCGGGGCCGCGTACCGCACGCTGGTGGACCACGGCTACCTGGCCACGAGGGAGCGCGCGCGGGCGACCGTACGGCTCCCGCACGAGGACGCGCCCGCCGGGCGGCGCGGGGACGGTGCGGACGCGGGCGGGGACTCGGAGGGCATCGACCTGTCCTTCGCCGCGCCTCCCGCGCCCTCCGAGATCCTCCACGCCGCTTTCGCGACGGCGCTGGAGCGGCTGCCGCTCCACTTCGAGCGGCACGGGTACGACCGGTACGGCACGGCGGAACTGCGCGAGGCGGTCGCCGGGTGGTACGGCCGCAGGGGGCTGCCCACCTCGCCCGACCACGTCATGATCACCAATGGTGCGCAGAACGCGATCGGTCTGCTCGCGCGCACGCTGCTGTCGCCGCGCGACAAGGTGCTGATCGACCACCCCACCTATCCGCACGCGATCAGGGCGTTCACCGACGCGCGCGCCCGGCTGCTGCCGGTGGCGTTGGGCCCGTCCGGCTGGGACGTGCCGCAGCTCCTCGCGGCGGCACGGTCCGCGCAACTGGCTTACCTGATCCCGGACTTCCACAACCCCACCGGGATGTACATGCCCGCGAGCGTGCGCCGGAGCCTGCGGCCGGCCTGCCCCACGATCATCGACGAGACCCTGGCGGACCTGGGGCCGGAGGCGGCGGACCCGGACCCGGCCGTGGACCCGGCCGCGCAACCCTTCGCCGCGACCCACTCCACCGCCATCAGCGTCGGCTCGGTGTCCAAGAGCATCTGGGGCGGCCTGCGCATCGGCTGGATCCGCGCCGTCCCCGTGCTGCTTGAGCGCGTGGCGGGGGCCCGCCCGGCGACGGATCTCGGTACCCCGGTGGTGGAACAGCTGGCCACGGCCGTGCTCCTGGACGGCGGTCAGACCAGGCGGCCCGAGGCGCTGCTCCACCTGCGGACGCAGCAGGACGCCTTGCTGGGGGCGCTGGCCGAGCATCTCCCCGAGGTCCACGCGCCGCGGGCGGCGGGCGGCGTGACGCTGTGGGCACGGTTCCCGGAGCCGGTCGGATCGCGGCTGGCGGCGATCGCGCCGGACCACGGGGTGACGATCGCGGCGGGGCCGCGGTTCGGGGTCGGCGGCGCGTTCGAGCGCCATGTCCGCCTCCCGTACACGCTCCCGCCGGCCCGGCTCACCGAGGCCGTCCGCCGCCTGGCCGCCGCCCACCGTGCCCTCACGGCGGGTGCCACCGGGATCCACACACCGGCGGCGGTGGCCTAGGAAGAGACGGCCCAGCCGCGTTGGGCCGTGGCGGTGGCCGTCCCCGGCCGTTCGGGGGAACGGCCGCGATCCGGTCCGCCCCTTCCGCCGTCCGGCATGGGCATCGTCGACGCGACGAAAGAAGGTGACGCGATGCCGCTGTATCTGTCGAGGTTCAGCTACACGCCGGAGACCTGGGCGAGGCTGACGGCCCACCCGGAGGACCGCTCGCAGGCCGCCCGGTCGTACATCGAGTCCGTCGGCGGGAAGCTGCACGGCTTCTGGTACGCCTTCGGCACGCACGACGGCTACAACCTGTGGGAGGCACCGGACGACGTGTCCATGGCCGCGGTCGCCCTGGCGATCAGCGGCGGCGGTGCGCTCGGCTCGTTCGAGACGACGGTCCTCCTGAGCGTCGAGGACACCCTGGACGCCCTGCGCAAGGCCGAACGGATCCGCTACCGGCCCCCGGGCGCGTCCGAGACGCCGTGAATCCGGCGAGCGGAGACCGCTAGACCTGCACGGCGGCGAGGCGCGTGCCGCAGAGTGCGGTGAGGTCCTCGGGGTCGGAGGTGAGGACGGTGACCGGGCCGGGCGCCGCGAGTGCGGTGGCGGCCAGCATCGCGTCGATGGCGTACTTGTGCCCGTGCAGGCCGGCCTCGCGGAGCAGGGCCGTCGCGGCGTGGGCGATCTCCTCGGTGACGGGTTCGACCACCACCCGGGACAGCGCCCACATGAGGGCGGGCATGTTGATCTTCGGGTGGACCACCTCGACGAGGGTGGCGGTGCTGGTGATGACGCGCATGTCGTCAGCGAGGGCGAGGGCGAGCCAGCGAGTGATCGTGCGATCCCGCAGTACCGCCTTTGCGAGTCCCTCGCTGTCCAGCACGAGGGTGCCTCCGGGCTTGGTCGGCTTCGGCGTCATGCGACGTCCCTCTTCTCGGCGCCGCTGTCGGACGGGTCTCCGTGGGCGCGGCGGAATTCTTCCCGGGTCGCGTCGATCTCTTCCGCGGTGATCGGTCCGTGCTCCGCCTCCGCCACGGCGACGAGCTCCGCCAGGTTGTCCCGTTCGATCTGGCGGGCCACGGCGGCCGTGACGTAGGCGGAGAGGCCGGACGGGCCGCTGCGGGCGCGAGCGGCCTCGGCGATGTCGCGGGGCATCGAGATGGAGTACTTCTGGGTGGCATCGCTCATGCCACCCATGCTACTTCCGATGCCACCGCCGTGTTCGGCGTGTGGGGCGTAGAGGTACATGTGCATAGGCTCTAGGCATATGCACACCTCTGGGTGCCTTTTCGCGCCGGGTTCGCTCGATGGGGTGACGGCCCGCCCTCAGTCCGTGCTCAGCCGGGCGTGGAGGTGTTCGTCGTGCCAGCCGTCCGCGTGGAGGAGGGCGCCGCGCATGGTGCCTTCCAGGGGGTAGCCGGAGGTCGTGGCGACGCGGCAGGAGGCCGGGTTGGCCGTGGAGTGGGTGATGTACAGGCGGTGCAGGCCGAGTTCCCCGAAGGCCCAGGGGGTCAGGACGGCCAGGCCTTCGGCGGTGGCTCCGGCGCCGCGGCCGGCCGGGAGGAGCCAGTACACGAACTCGGCGCTGCCGCCGCGCAGGTCAATGTCGGCGAGGGCGATCAGGCCGACCGCGGGGGCGCCGTCGGCGGGGGCCAGGGCCCAGACCGCCGAGGCTTCGGCCTGCCAGCGCTCGCGCCAGCGGCCGATGCGGGTGACGGCCCCGTCCTCGGTGAGCGGGTCGGGGCGGTTCCAGTGGCGGATGTCGGGGTCGGCGTACGCGGCCACGAGCGCGGGGGCGTCGTGGGGTTCCCAGGGGCGCAGGCGCAACCCGCAGGGGAGGTCGTACGAGGGCTGGGTGAGCGCGGCCATCCGGCCGGACGGCACGACGGCCGGTATCGAGTCGATCATCGGGTCATTGTCGGGCCGTCGGCGTGCCCGCGGCGTGGCCGGGGCGTGGCCGGGGCGTGGCCGGGCCGGGCCGGGCCGGGGTGCGGCCATTGGGGGCCGGTCGCCCTGGCGGCCGTAACAACTGACGGACACTTCGTCACGGTAAGCGACATTTCATCCCTTTCTTCCTAGTCTCACGTCCCGGTACCGAGTGACCGAGCGAAATGGACGATGAGATGAGACGACGGCTTTCCGCGATCACCGCGGCCGGTGTGGCCGCGATCCTCGCGCTGGGCGGCGGAACGGCCGCGACCGCGACGGCGAGCACCAACCCGGACGGCGGCAAGGGCGGCAAGGGGCAGTGCGCCCCGGGCGTTCCGATCGGCCCGGAGGGCGAGAAGTTCTACGACCCGCCGTCCCCGCTGCCCGAGGGGGATCACGGGGACCTGATCTGGGCCCGCCGCGTCGACGCCCCCGACGGTGCGCGCGCCTGCCGGATCCTGTACCTGTCGACCCTGCAGACCGGTACCCGTGTCGCCGTCTCGGGCATCGTGGCCTGGCCCGACGCCCCCGCGCCGCGCAGCGGCCGCAACGTCGTGGCCTGGGCGCACGGGACCGTGGGCGGACCGCGCCAGTGCGCGCCCTCCGCGGTGCCGAACCCGGCGACCGACCTCGTCGGCTACTACACCTACGACAGCCCGTGGGGCATCGACGTCGGCGTGCCGGCGCTGACGCAGTTCCTCGACTCGGGTGACGTCGTGGTCGGTACGGACTACCAGGGCCTGGGCACTCCCGGCGTGCACCAGTACACGGTCGCGGTGACCGAGACGAACAACGTCCTGGACTCCGTCCGCGCGGCCCGCCAGATCACCGACACCCGCGCGAACGACAAGGCGGCCGTCCTGGGCTGGTCGCAGGGTGGCGGCGCGGCGGCGTTCATCGCCCAGAACTACAAGGCGTACACCCCGGAGACCAAGCTGGTCGGCATCGCGGCGCTGGCGCCCGCCGCCAACCTGGGGCCGGACTTCCGCGGCCTGGTGCTGCCCGGCCCGACGTCCCCGACCTCGCCCTCCCACAACGCGGCGCTGCGCGTCAACGTCTACCGGGGCTTCCTCGCCGCCTACCCCGGGCTGAAGGCCGAGGACGTGCTGAAGCCGGCCGGTTTGGAGGCGCTGCGCGGGGACGGGGTGATGTGCATCGAGCACCTCGCCGACGTGATCCAGAACAACGTGGGCAACGCGGGGCAGCTGGACACGCTGTTCCAGCCGCTGAGCGTGGTGCCGGAGATCTGGCACCAGCGCTTCCGCGAGAACACCGCGGGCCTGGTCGCCTCGGTGGCGCCGATCCTGGTGATGCAGGGCACGGCCGACACGGTCATCAACCCGAACTCCACGGACGAGTACGTGAAGCGGGCCTGCCGGTTCGGCAAGCCGGTCGAGTACACGAAGTACCAGGGGGCGACGCACCAGACGATCCCCAACGTCGCGGAGCCGGAGTACCTGGGCTGGATCGCGGACCGCTTCGCGGGCAAGCCCGCTCCGTCCAACTGCCCGTGATGTGAACTGCCTTACGTGACGTGAAGCAGCGAAGGCTCCCGGCCGGTGTGGGTCCACCGGCCGGGAGCCTCGTGCCGTCAGGCCGTCCGTCAGGCCAGGGCCGGTTCCTTCGCGGGCTCCGCGTCACGGGCCTGCCCCGGCTCGGCGTCCGGGGCGGCGTTGAACTCGGTCAGCATCTGCCGGGTGAAGCCGAAGAAGTAGGTGGCGGCGAAGCCCACGAGGTAGCCGACGGCCAGGCCGCCCGCGTAGATCGCGATGGTCATCCCCATGCCCGACTTGCCGTCCAGCAGGGGGAACAGCGCCCAGCCGGAGGGGCCGATGGCGGTGGACCCGAAGGCGGTGCCCAGCTGGTTGAACAGGCCTACGAAGGCTCCGCCCGCGGCGCCGCCGATGCAAGCGGTGACGAAGGGGCGGCCCAGGGGGAGGGAGACGCCGTAGATGAGGGGTTCGCCCACGCCCAGGAAGCCGGCCGGGAGGGCGGACTTGATGGTGGCGCGGATCGAGCGGTTGCGCGGGAGCTTGTAGTAGACGGCGATGGCCGCGCCGACCTGGCCCGCGCCCGCCATGGCGAGGATGGGGAGCAGCACGGTGTAGCCGGTCTGCTCGATCAGGGTGGTGTGGATGGGGATCAGGGCCTGGTGGAGGCCCAGCATGACCAGCGGGAGGAAGAGCCCGCCGAGGACCAGGCCCGCGAAGGCGCCGCCGGTGGCGAGCAGCCAGGTGGCGAAGGTGCCGATGGCCGTGGAGACCTCACCGGCGACGAACATCAGGCCGAAGATGGTGACCAGGCCGGAGATCAGCACGGTGAGGGTGGGGGTGACCAGGACGTCGAGCGCCTCCGGGACCCACTTGCGGCACCACTTCTCCACCTGGACGGCGAGCAGCGCGGCCGCCAGCGCGCCGAGTACGCCGCCCTGGCCGGGGGAGAGCTGCTGGCCGAAGGCGTCGATCTTCGCGACGCCGGGGAAGACGATGATCGCGGCGACCGCGCCGCCGAGGATGGCGGTGCCGCCGAACTCCTTGGCCGTGTTGTAGCCGACGAAGACCGCGATCAGGGACATGAAGCCGCTCGCCATCGCGGCGAGGGCGGGGACCACGGCCGGCACCCAGCCCATGTTGGTGAGGAACCCGTTGAGGCCGGCGATGATGCCGCAGCCGATCAGGGCCGGGATCAGCGGGACGAAGATGTTCGCGATGCGGCGCAGGAACAGCTTGAAGGGGGTGGAGTTCTTCGCCTTCCGGGCGTTCTTGATGGCCGCGCCCTGGGCGGCGAGCTCGTCGGCCGTCACGGTGTGGGGGGTGGCGGGGGCGGCGGGCGCCGGGGCGGTCGAGCGGCCTTCCGCGACCAGGGCCTCGAACTCGGGGGTGACGCGGGCGACGGTGCCCGGTCCCAGCACGATCTGGTACGTGTCGTCCTCGACGACGCCCATCACGGCGGGGACGGCCTTGAGGGCCTCGTCCTGGACCAGGGAGCGGTCGCGCAGGGTGATCCGCAGGCGGGTCATGCAGTGCGCGATGGAGAGGATGTTGTCCGGACCGCCGACCAGGGGAAGGATCGCGGCGGCTGTGGCGCGGTTCTTGTCAGTGGACATGTGGTGTTCGCCTTGCTGCTGGGGGTCAGCGGGGGTGGCCTGGTGGCAGGGGTGGGTCAGCGCGGTGTCCGGGCGAGGGCGGCCCGGAGGTGGCCCTTGGAGGCGGTGAGCAGTTCGCCGGCCGTGGGGCCGTCCACTGCGCCGAGGATGACGAGGATGGCCTGCTTGACCTCGCCGCCGGACGCGGTGAGCGCGGCCTCGATCTCGGCGTCGGGGGCGCCGGTGGCCAGGGAGACGATGCGGCGGGCGCGGGCGCGCAGCTTCTCGTTGGAGGAGCGCATGTCGACCATCAGGTTTCCGTACGTCTTGCCGAGCCGGATCATCGTGAGGGTCGAGATGAGGTTGAGGACGAGCTTCTGCGCGGTGCCGGCCTTCAGCCGGGTGGACCCGGTGAGGAGTTCGGGGCCGACGACGACCTCGATGCCGTGGTCGGCGGCGGCGGCGAGCGCGGAACCGGCGTTGCAGGACAGGCCGACGGTGAGCGCGCCGCGGTCGCGGGCGAACTCGACGGCGCCGATCGCGTACGGGGTGCGCCCGGAGGCGGAGATCCCGATGACGGTGTCCTCGGCGGTCAGGGCCAGCGCGGCCAGGTCCCCGGCGGCCAGTTCCTTGGAGTCCTCGGCGCCTTCGACGGCCTTGACCATGGCGGAGGGGCCGCCCGCGATCAGGCCCACGACCTCCGAGGGGTCGGTGTTGAAGGTGGGCGGGCATTCGCTGGCGTCCAGTACGCCCATCCGGCCGGCGGTGCCGGCGCCCGCGTAGATCAGGCGTCCGCCGCGGGCCATCCGCTCGGCGATCCCGTCGATGGCGGCGGCGATCGTCTCCAGCTCGCCGGCGACGGCGGCCGGGACGGTGGCGTCCTCGGCGTTCATCAGGCGGGCGATCTCGAGGGTGGGCAGCTGATCGATCTCGGCCAGTTCGGGGCGGAAGGCCTCGGTGGTCAAGGTGGCGAGCTGGGCGCGGAGTTCGGCGTACGCGGTCATGGGCTTCGGCTCCTGGGCTACTGGCTGCTAACGGGTGGTGCTGTTGCGCTTGGCGGTGGGTACGGGGGTGTGGTGGCGGGGCGCGAGCGCCTCGTAGGAGGCCGCGAGCGCGGGCGCCGCGGTCTCGTAGGTCTGCTGGGCGACGCCCACGAACAGGCAGTCGACGACGAGGAGCTGGCTGGTCCGGCTCGACATGGCCGCCGGGCGCAGCTGGGTCTCGCGGGCGGCGGAGGTGGCCAGCACGAGGTCGGCGTAGTGGACGACGGGGGAGTTGGCGCGGGCCGTGAGCGCGAGGGTGGTGGCTCCGTGCTCGAAGGCGGTCCGCAGCGGCTCGATGACGTCGCCGGTGCCGCCGGAGTGGGTGATGGCGACGGCCACGTCGCCGGGGCGCAGCAGCACGGCGGTGGTGACGGCCAGGTGCGGGTCGTTGTGTGCGTGGGCGATGAGCCCGATGCGCGACAGCTTCTGCGCGAGGTCCTGGGCGACGAGGCCGGAGGCGCCGACGCCGTAGATCTCGATGCGGCGGGCGCCCGCGAGGGCGGCGACGGCCGATCCGAGGGCGGCGACGTCGAGTCCGGCGGCGGTGTCGGTGAGGGTCTGCGCCTCCTCCTGGGCCAGCTTGGCGACCACGTCCGCGAGGGAGTCGTCGACGGCTATGTCCACGGTGACGGCGGGGGCCGCGCCGGACTCCTGCTGGGCGGCGAGGGCGGCGAGCGCGAGGCGCAGGTCGCGGTAGCCGGGGTAGCCGAGGAGGCGGGCGGTGCGGACGACGGTGGCCTCGCTGGTGCCGGTGCGGGCGGCGAGGTCGCTGACGGTGAGCGCCGCGCAGGCCGCGGGGTCCTCCGCGACGGCCTCGGCGACGGCCTGCATGGAGCGGGTCATCGAGGGGCCGAGGCTGCGGACGCGGGCCCGCAGGGCGGCGGGGGCCGGGACGGGGACGGGGACCGTCGTGTCCACGTCGCCGCTGAAGGTTTCTTTCACGTTCTTGCTCACGCTTGAAACTTATTTTCAGAGGGGCGGGAACGTCAAGACGCCATAAGTCACCGGTGGAAGGGGACCTTCGCCACGGGGCCCGTCCGGGTCCACAATGTGTCCATGGACCACGCGACCCCCCTGGAACAGGCGCTGCACGCCGCACGCGCCCTGGTACTCGCCGATCTCGTCGCGGGCGAGGTCGCCGAGGCCGATGTCGTCTCCCTCGTCGAGGACGCGGTCACCCACCGCCGCTGGTGGGTGGAGGAGTGGCCGGAGGGTGTCGACTACCTCGCCGGACTCGTCGCCCAGGACGTGAAGGACGCGCTGCTGGAGAAGTACGGGCGCTGGCCGCTGTGCCCGGTCTGCAACCACGGTGAGCCGCACGCGCTGGACGTGGAGCCCGAGCTCGGACCGGACCCGATGTGGGTGTGCTCGGAGGCCGGCGTGCGGGTGGCGCCGGTGGGCGGCCTCGCACCGGTTCTCGGCGGCCTCGGCTCCGGGAGCGATTCCGGCGGCGGCTCCGGCAGCGGCTCGGCCTTCGGGTACGGCGAATGAGCCACCGGTGACGGTGTACATCGACCCGCCCGACTGGCCGGGTCACGGCCGCATGTGGTCGCACCTGGTCAGCGACACCTCGTTCGAGGAACTGCACGCCTTCGCGGCATCGATCGGCTGCCCGCCCAAGGCCTTCGAACGCGACCACTACGACGTCCCGGAGCAGCGGTACGCGGACGCGGTGGGTGCGGGCGCGGTGGAGATCGGCAGCAAGGAGCTGGTCCGGAGGATCACGGCCGCCGGGCTGCGGCGGCCCAAGGGGCGGCCGGCGTAGGCGCTGTTCGCTGCGGGTGCCGCGGGTGCCGCGGGTGTGCCGGCTGCTGGTTCCCCCCGTGCTGCCGGCCGGGAGCGATGTCAGTGGCGCCGAGTAGCCTGCGGCGGTGACAGAGACGATCATCGGCGACGACCGCCGCTTCCCGCCCGCCCTGGCCGACGTGTCCCGGGTCGCGTTCGACTACGGCGACGAGGGCGAGGGCGTCGACTTCGAGCCCTACGAGGCCTTCTGCCCCGCCGCGGAGACCACCGACTGGCTGCGTCACTGGACGGCGAACCACGAGCTCGACGGCGACGCCTACCGGGTCTTCGGCCAGGACGGCACCGGCGGCCTCGCCGCGATCTGGTGCGTCCGGCCGGGACTGCCGCTCGACGCGCAGCCCGTGGTGTTCATGGGCTCGGAGGGCGAGGTCGGCGTGGTGGCAGGGAACCTGTCGGACTTCCTGTGGGTGCTGGCGGACGGTTTCGGGCCGCTCGAAGCGGCCCTGCACCCGGACCGGGAAGCCCGTCCGGACGCGGCCCTGGCCGAGCTCGCCGGGCGGCACGCGACGACCCCGCGCAGGCCCGCCCGCGAGATCGTCGCGGAGGCGCAGGCGGAGTTCGCGACCTTCGAGGACGACCTCTTCGAGCTCTGCCGCTGAGCGGCGGCCCGCCGGCCCCTCAGACCTTCTCGGTCGCGCCCGAGCGGGTCGGGGCCGGGGACGAGGCGGCCACCACGCGGGTCGGGCGGGCCGCGCGGGACCCCGTACGACGGTCCAGGCGCAGCGCTACGAGGCCCAGGGCGATGGCGGTGACGGTCATCGCGCCGCCCGCCCAGGCGGTGGCGGAGTATCCGTACCCGGCGTCGATGACGGTGCCGCCGAGCCACGGGCCGCCGGTGTTGCCGAGGTTGAAGGCGGCCGTGGTGGTCGCGCCGGCCAGGGTCGGGGCGGCGCCCGCGACGTTGAACATGCGGGCGTTGAGCGCCGGGGCGGTGAAGAACGCCGAGAAGCCGATCAGGAACGAGAGGGCGATCGCGGCCGCTGCCGTGGAGGCCAGCAGGGCCAGCGCCGCCAGGAAGACGGTGGAGGCGGTGATGCCCCACAGCATCACCCCGAACAGGTGCGCGTCGGCGATCCGCCCGCCCACCGTGGTGCCCACCAGCGCGCCGATCCCGAAGAGGCCGAGGATCCAGGGGACCCACTTCGAATCGAGCCCGGCCACGTCGGTGAGCAGCGGGGACAGGTAGCTGAAGGCGCAGAAGACGCCGCCCGCGGCCAGCGCCGTGACGCCGATCGACAGCCACACCTGGCGGTCGCGGTAGATGCGCAGCTCGCGCGCGAGCGTCGGCCTCGCGGCAGGCAGCGGGATCTTCGGGATCAGCGCGAGGATGCCGACCAGCGCGACGGCGGAGGCCGCGCCGACCGCCCAGAACGCGGAACGCCAGCCCAGGTGCTCACCGAGGAACGCGCCGGCCGGGACGCCGAGGACGTTGGCGATGGACAGTCCGCCGATCATGACGGCCATGGCCCGGGCCCGCTGGTGCTGCTCGACCATGGCGATGGCCACGGCGGCGCCGACCGCCCAGAAGCCGGCGCAGGCGAGCGCGGAGACGATGCGGGAGGCGAAGAGCAGCTCGTACGAGGGGGCCAGCGCGCCCGCGACCTGCCCCAGACCGAAGAGGCTGATCAGGGACAGCAGCGTGGTGCGCCGGGGCAGCCGCAGCGTGGCGACGGCGAGCAGGGGCGCACCGACGACCATGCCGATCGCGAAGGCGGATATGAGCAGGCCCGCCTGGGGGATGGTGACGCCCATGTCCTCGGCGATGGGTGGCAGCAGCCCGGAGAGCATGAACTCGCTGGTACCGAGTGCGAAGACGGAGAGGCCGAGGATGTAGACGGCAACGGGCATACGGGTGCGTTCGGCTGCTGCGGGCATGAACTACCTCAACCACGGCGAACGGGATCACATTCCCGGTGGCCGGGTGGCGCCGCTCTCGCCGAGGTCCGCCTCGCCGAGGTCGGCCAGCTCCGCGGCCAGGTTCGCGCGGGCTGGGGCCTCCCAGTGCGCGGCTCCGTAGGCGGTGCGGAAGAGGCGGGGCAGCTCCAGCAGCCGGCGCAGCACGGCGGCCCGGCCGGCGCGGAAGGCCTCGTCGGGGACGAAGCCGTACTCGGCGCGCACGGCTGCCGCGTAGGCGGCGTACTCCTGCGCCGTGCCCGCGAGGACGCCCAGGTCGGCGTCGCAGAGCAGCTCGCCGTTGGCGTCACCGGGCGCGGGGTCGTGGGTGATCGTGAGCCGGACGAGGCGGGCCACCTCGACGGTGCGGGCCTCGTCGATGCCGAGCTCGGGCAGGGCGCGCTCGGCGAGGGCGGCACTGCGCTCCTCGTTCTCGGAGCGGTCGGGGCGGTAGACGGCGTCGTGGAACCAGGCGGCGAGCTCGACGGCGGGGCGGTCCGGTGCCTGTTCGGCCCTGTTCGCCGCCGCGTCCGCGAGTACGTCGATGCGTGCGAGTACGTCGGCCAGGTGCGCGGTGGTGTGGTACCTGCGCTGCGGCTCCGCCCAGGCGGTGAGGAGGCGGTCGGCGTAGGGGGCGGGGTCGAGGCCTGGGGTGGCTCCGGCGGCGGCGGTGGTGGCCTGCCAGCGGGCGCGCAGGCTCTGCTCGCGGTGCGTGTCGGAAGTCATGGCGGATGTCATGCGCACATTGTGGTGGTGGCGTGATTGTGCTGGTGGAGGGTGGGCGGAGGCCCGTACCCTGGATATTGGACTAGACCTATTTTGCAATGCGGGACGAAGGATGGGATTACATGAGCAACCGTGCGCTCCTGGAGGTGATCGCCCTCGACGTGGAGGACGCGGTCGCGGCCCAGGCCGGTGGGGCGGACCGACTCGAACTGGTCACCGACATGGCCGCCGACGGGCTCACCCCGTCGCGCGAGACCTTCGCGGCGATCCGGGCGGCGGTCGACATCCGGCTGCGCGTGATGCTCCGGAAGGCCGACGGCTTCTCGGCGGGCTCCGCGCAGGACGTGGAACGCCTGGTGGAGGAGGCGCGGGCGCTGCGTGCGGAGGGAGCGGAGGAGTTCGTCCTGGGCTTCCTGAACCCCGACGGCAGCCCCGACCTCACCGCCGTCGAGGCGGTCGTGGCGGAGCTCGGCGGCTGCGGGTGGACGTTCCACCGGGCGATCGACCGCGCGGCGGACCGGGACCAGCTCCGCAAGGCGGTCGCGGACCTGCCCGGGCTCGACACCTACCTCACCGCGGGCGCGGCGGGCGGGGTCGACGAGGGTCTGCCGGTGCTGTTGGCGGAGGCGGCGAAGGCGGGTGCCCCCGGCTACGAGCCGCGCATCCTGGTGGGCGGCGGCCTGGCCCTCTCCCACCTTCCCGCGCTGCGCGAGGCGGGCATCGACGCCTTCCACATCGGCAGCGCGGCTCGGCCTGACGGGTGGAACTGCCCGGCCTCGGCGGCGGCCGTCGCCGAATGGCGCGCAGCCCTGTCCTGACCGGACGGGCGAGGGGGTCGGCCCTGCGGGGCTGTCCCCTACCCGCCCTTCCACCGTTCCCCGGGGCTGTGCCCCGGACCCCCTGGGGCTCCGCCCCGGACCCCGCGCGTCAAACGCCGGACGGGCTGGATCTTTCCAGCCCGTCCGGCGTTTGAGGACCGGGTCCGGGCAGAGCCCGGGGAACGGGCGAAGGGCGGGGAGGGGACAGCCCCGCAGGGCTACGCCAGAGCCCCCGGCAGGGGAGCCGTGTGGAGGAGGGTGAGGCCCGAGACGGCTCGGGTGAGGCAGACGTAGAGGCGCCGCAGGCCGGTGCGTTCGTCGGGCTCGCCCGCCACCACGTCCGCCGGCTCGTGGAGCACGACGTAGTCGTACTCCAGACCCTTCGCGAGCGACGCCGGCACCAGCGTCAGCCGCGACTGCGCAGTCGTCTCCTCGCCGGGCGAGAGGTAGGGCAGGCCCGCCGCCAGCAGCGCCTCCGCCAGCTCCGGGATCCACGCGTCCGCCGCGATCAGCCCGATCGACCCCTCGTGCTCGAGAGAGGCCCGGCAGGCCGCGATCACCGCCGCCGGAAGGGCGGAGGGGGAGTCGACGGGGGAGACGATCAGCGAGCCCGGGGTCTCGCGGACCGAGGAGACCGGCGACAGGCCCGGCGAGATCGCCGGCAGCAGCCGCGAGGCGTAGGCGATGACCTCGCGCGGCACGCGGAAGCCCGCCGTCAGTTCCTCCAGCACCGCACCCGGCTTGCCCAGATGCCCCAGCGCCTCGTCCCAGCTGCGCGTCGCCCACGGAGTCGTGCCCTGCGCGAGGTCCCCGAGGACCGTCGCCGAGCCGGTCGTGCAGCGCCGGCCGACCGCCCGGTACTGCATCGGGGAGAGGTCCTGCGCCTCGTCGATGACGACGTGGCCGAGCGAGTGCGTGCGCTCCACCAGGTCGGTCGCCTCGTCGATGAGGACCAGGTCCGCCGCCGACCACTTCACCGACTTCACGCTGCGCGCCGGCTTGGCCCACAGCAGCAGCCGCTGCTCCTGCTCCGACAGGATCCCCTCCGCGTGCTCCGCGAGGAACTCCGCGTCGGAGAGGAGGCGCAGCACCAGCTTGGCCGGTTCGACCAGTGGCCACACGGCCTTGACCACGGCCTTCACGGCGGGGGTGCGCGCCACCGCGTCCTGCACCCGGTCGTCGGGCGCCTCGCCCGCCTGCTCCATGCGGACGAGAACGGCGTGCGAGATCCGCTGCGGGAGGGCGTCGCGGGCGGCTCCGTAGCGGATGTCGCGGTTCTGGAGCTCGGCGACGATCTCGGCGATCTCGTACGCGGGCACCCGCCAGCGGCGCGATCCGCGGACCACCATCAGCGGTTCGACGGGCTCCGACACGTGCGAGTGAACCGCGCGGCGCAGTACCTCCGCCATCCGGGCATCGCCCTTGACCACTGCGGTTTCGGCGGCGTCCACGCCGCGTACCTCCAGGTCCGCGCGGGCCACCAGGTCGTCGACGGTGGCCTGCTTCACCTCCAGCTCGCCGAGGGCGGGCAGGACCTGCTCGATGTAGTGCAGGAAGGAACGGTTCGGCCCGATGACCAGGGTGCCGGTGCGGGCGAGCCGGTCGCGGTGCGCGTACAGGAGGTACGCGACACGGTGCAGGCCGACGGCCGTCTTTCCGGTGCCGGGACCGCCCTGCACGCAGACGGAGCCCGACAGGCCGGAACGGACGATCTCGTCCTGCTCGGGCTGGATCGTCGCCACGATGTCGCGCATGGGGCCGACGCGCGGGCGCTCGATCTCCTGCTGGAGCAGCTTGCTGACGGCCGCCGCCTCGGCCGGGTCGGAGAGGTGCTCGTCCTCGTACGCGGTCAGCTCGCCGCCCGTGTAACCGAAGCGGCGGCGCAGCCCGATGTCCTGCGGATCGTTCTTCGAGGCCCGGTAGAAGGGCTGGGAGACCGGCGCACGCCAGTCGATCACCATGGGGTCGCCGCCCGCGTCGTGGACGTGGCGGCGGCCGATGTAGAACTGTTCGCCCTCCGCGCCCTCGGCGAGCTCCGCGCCGGGCGCGTGAAGGTAGTTGAGGCGGCCGAAGAAGAGGGGGGTGTGGGCGAGGTCGGCGAGGGCCTTGATCCGGTCGTCGATCTGGGCCTGGAGGACGATCGCGTTGACCCAGTTCGCGGTGACGTCGCGGATGTCGAGGTTCTGGACGTCCTCGCGCATCGCGCGGAGCGCGGACCGGGAGGCGGCGAGGTGGGCCCGCTCGCGACCCAGGGGGTCGGTGGCGGCGGCCGCGTCGGCGTAAGGGTCGGCGTCGGGGTCGGCGTCGGGGTCGGTGACGTGGGCGTGCGCGGGCACGGAACTGCCTCCATCTGCTGAGGACCTGCGTGATGCGGGCGGACGGGCCCGCCGGTTGCCGAGCGGCGGGCGGCGCTCCCGGTGACGCGGCGGGAGGCGGCAAGAGCGGAGATTCTAGCCATCGCGAGGGCGCTGCGCGAATGGATTTAAGGGGGCCGGAAGTCCCTCGGGGCGGTGGCCCCGTACGGGGGGTGTTCGGTCCGTGTCCTCCTTCGGACAGAGCCCGTAGGGGGAGGCATGGGCCGGGAGGAGGAGGCGGGGGACCTGGAGGTTCAGTCCTCAGGGCGATGTGCCGAGCCGGTCGAAAACCGACCATGGATACATGAGCACCGCAACCTACACCCCGGTCCAGGGTCGCCGCCCTCGCGGCGCCACCGCCACTTCCGTCTCCCGTCCCCGCCACAGCGTCGGCGGCGTCCTGCGCGCGGCCAAGGTCTTCGCTGCGACCGCCGTGAGCGTGGTCGTCCTCGGTGAATACGCCGAGGACGCGGGCGTCATACGTCACTGAACGCGCGGCTGAGGCCCGGCGCCGAGCCGGAGCCGGAGGACTCCGCGCGGGTCCCGGGGCGTTGATCCACTAGGGTCGCGCCGTGACCCGGAGTTCCGAGCCCAGCCGCTCTCCGTCGCCCCGCGCCGGTGTGCTGCTCGCGGGCCTGCTGCTCGTGCTCGGCGTGCTCTGCGTCGCCCTGCGCATCCCGGTGGCCGATGCCCTCGCCCCCGGCCTCTCCGCGGCCGAGTGGAGCCCGCCCGCCGCGTATCCGCCTTTCGCGGCCATCCTCTTCGCCCCGGCCGCCTGGCTGCCGACCGGCGTACTGAAGGCCGTCCTGGTGGTGGGCAGCGCCGGTCTGTTCGCCCTGCTGATCCTGCTCTCGTGCCGGCCGGTGGGACTGCGGGCCCGGCCGGGCCCCGTGCTGGCCGCCACCGTCGCCGGGCTGTGGCTGGAGCCGCTGTTCCAGACCCCGCTGTCGGGCCAGATCGCGCTGGCCCTGGCCTGCTCCGTCCTGTGGGACCTGCACCGGCCGCGCGGCGCGCTCGGCAAGGGCTTCGTGCTGGGCACGGCCGCCGGGATCACCCTGACCCCGGCGCTGCTGATCCCGTACCTCCTGCTGACCGGCCGGGTCAGGGCCGGGCTGACCGCGTTGGGCGCCTTCGCGGGCAGCGGCCTGCTCGGGCTGCTGGTTCTGCCGGGTGCCTCCGCCGAGTTCTGGTCCCGGCACCCGCCCGCGGGCGGCCGCTCGCTCCTGCTGGACTGGCCCCACCTGTGGGTCTGGACCGTCCCGCTGCTCACGGCCCTGCTCGCCGCCGTCCTGCGCCTGCGCTCACCCTTCGGGCAGCAAGATGTCCGCGTCGTCGAAGACCCGCAGCACCACGAGCAGCAGCCGACCGCGCGACACCACGTACTCGGCCACGATCTGTGAGGTGAGCCGGATCTCCCGGTCCTGCTCGCCCGCTCCTGTCGGCCGGGACAGCTCCGTGTACGGGTCGCGGGCCAGGATTTCGAGCGCCTTCTCGAAGGAGGCGCGGCGCACGGGTTCGAGCTGGTCCCGATCCCTGCCAGCGGACTCCGTGAAGAGGACCTCGTAGATCTCCTGGTGGGGCATACGACCAGCGTAGTTCCCGGCCATCCCGTCCGTCAGTCCCCGGCCAGCAGCTCGTCGGCGTCCATGATCCGGTAGGCGTAGCCCTGTTCGGCCAGGAAGCGCTGGCGGTGCGCGGCGAAGTCCTGGTCGATGGTGTCGCGCGCGACGACCGAGTAGAAGCGCGCCTCGTGGCCGTCCGCCTTCGGGCGCAGCACCCGGCCGAGCCGCTGTGCCTCCTCCTGGCGGGAGCCGAAGGTGCCGGACACCTGGATGGCGACCGTGGCCTCGGGCAGGTCGATGGAGAAGTTCGCGACCTTCGAGACGACCAGCACGCTGATCTCGCCCTCGCGGAAGGCGTTGAAGAGCTTTTCGCGCTGCGCGTTGGAGGTCTCGCCCTTGATGACGGGAGCGTCGAGGTGCTCGCCGAGTTCGTCGAGCTGGTCGATGTACTGCCCGATGACCAGCGTCTGCTCGCCCGCGTGCTTGCGCACCAGCGCTTCGGTGACCTTCCGCTTGGTGGCGGTGGTCGCGCAGAAGCGGTACTTCTCCTCCGTCTCCGCGGTCGCGTAGGCGAGGCGCTCCGATTCCGTGAGGTTCACCCGGACCTCGACGCAGTCGGCCGGGGCGATGTAGCCCTGGGCCTCGATCTCCTTCCACGGGGCGTCGAACCGCTTGGGCCCGATCAGCGAGAACACGTCCGACTCGCGGCCGTCCTCGCGCACCAGCGTCGCCGTCAGTCCGAGCCGCCGCCGTGCCTGCAGGTCCGCGGTGAACTTGAACACCGGAGCCGGCAGCAGGTGCACCTCGTCGTAGAGGATCAGGCCCCAGTCCCGGGAGTCGAAGAGCTCCAGGTGCGGGTAGATGCCCTTCCGCTTCGTGGTCAGGACCTGGTACGTGGCGATCGTGACGGGCCGGATCTCCTTGCGCGTACCGGAGTACTCGCCGATCTCCTCCTCGGTCAGCGAGGTCCGCTTGATCAGCTCGTGCTTCCACTGGCGGGCGGAGACGGTGTTCGTGACCAGGATCAGAGTGGTCGCCTTGGCCTTGGCCATCGCACCGGCGCCGACCAGCGTCTTGCCGGCGCCGCAGGGCAGCACGACCACGCCGGAGCCGCCGTGCCAGAAGCCCTCGACGGCCTGCTGCTGGTAGGGGCGCAGTGCCCAGCCGGTCTCGTCGAGCTCGATCGGGTGCGCTTCGCCGTCCACGTACCCGGCGAGGTCCTCGGCCGGCCAGCCCAGCTTGAGCAGGGTCTGCTTGATCTGCCCGCGCTCGGAGGGGTGCACGGCGACGGTGTCGGCGTCCAGGCGCGCACCGACCAGCGGGGCGACCCGCTTCGACCGCAGGATCTCCTCAAGCACCGGCCGGTCGGTGCTGGTCAGCACCAGCCCGTGGACGGGGTGCTTGGAGAGGGTGAGCCGGCCGTACCGGGCCATGGTCTCGGCGACGTCGACGAGCAGCGCGTGCGGGACGGGGTAGCGCGAGAACTCCACGAGCGCGTCCACGACCTGCTCGGCGTCGTGCCCGGCGGCCCGCGCGTTCCACAGCCCGAGCGGCGTGATCCGGTACGTGTGGATGTGCTCGGGAGCACGCTCCAGCTCGGCGAAGGGCGCGATGGCACGCCGTGCGGCCGCGGAGAGCTCGTGGTCGATCTCGAGGAGGAGCGTCTTGTCGCTCTGGACGATCAGGGGCCCGTTCACGCGCGTCCTTTCCTGCGGGGGAGGACCGCCCGGACGCGGGCGGCCAAACCTCCAGTCTGCCGTATCGCTCCGCGGGCCGGGCGGTTCTGGGCTGCGCGGGGTCCCGTCGGTGCGGTGCCGTGCGGTGCGGTTGCCGGGGCTCCGCTCGCGGTCAGGCTCCGCCGGTGACGAAGGCGAGGACGGCGGGGGCCGCCTCGCGGAGCGTCGCGAAGTGGCGGTGGGTGCCCGGGGGCGGGGCGGGGACGTTGACGGACCACACCGTCATGCCGGCCCGGAGGCCCGACCTGACGCCCGAGGGGGCGTCCTCGATGACGAGACAGTCCGGCGGGGCCGCGCCGAGGCGCTCGGCGCCCAGCAGGTACGGGACCGGGGAGGGCTTGCCCTCCGCCACGGACGCGGCGTCCACGAGGACCTCGGGGACGGGCAGACCGGTGCGGGCGAAGCGGCCGCGCACCCGGTGCGCGTAGTTGGAGGTGACCAGTCCCCAGCTCCCCGGGGGCAGGGCCGTCAGCAGCTCGGCCGCGCCGTCGAAGGCGGAATAGGTGCCGGAGCGGACGTCCTCGTCCTCCAGCTCGTGCAGCGCGGCCAGGCACGCGTGCGGGTCCCGGTCCGGGGCGACGGCCGCGAAGGTTTCCATCGGGCGGGTCCGCAGGGCCACGGCGTACACCGCGTCCGGGTCCAGTCCGTGGCGGGCGGCCCAGACCGCCCAGACCCGGCGCTGGTTGGCGACGGCGTCGACGAGGGTGCCGTCGACATCGAACAGGACGTATCGGGCGGGAGAAGTCGCGGTGGTCACCGGCGGATCATGCCAGGCCGCGCAGGAGCAGCTGCAGGCCGCCCTCGAACTCCCGGTCCGGGGTGACCGAGCGGGCGTCGCGGGCGGTCGCCGTCATGTACGGGAACTCCTGCGGGGGGAGACCGGCGATGGCGGTGGTTCCGGGGCCGGACAGCGGCCCGAGGTGTTCCAGCTGCGTGGCGCCGATCACGTACGCGACGAGGGCACGCAGCGCGAGGACCCGCTCCTCGGCCTCGATGCCGGCCTCGGTGAGGACTCCGAGCACCGTTTCCGACCAGCGCAGCCCGCTCGGCGAGCGGTGCCGGTGGGTCAGGGTGAGCGGCAGCGTCGCCGGGTGGGCGGTCATGGTGTCGCGCAGGCGGCGGGCCAGGACCGTGATCCGGCCGTGCCAGGGGCCCGGGGGCGGCGGGGTGGTGTCGACGGCGCTGAGGACGAGTTCGACGACGAGCGCTTCGAGTTCCTCGCGGCTCGGGACGTAGCGGTACAGGGCCATGGGGCTGATGCCGAGCTCGGTGGCGACGGCGCGCATGGAGAGGCCGGGGAGCCCGTCGCGGTCGATGACGGCGAGGGCGGCGGCGGCCAGTTGGTCCGGAGTGTGCGAGCGGGGGCGCGGCATGACGGTTGACAGCGTACGACATACGCCTACGCTGGAGAGGTAGGCGTACGGCATACGCCTACGCCTGTCGAGGGAGGGTTTCCCATGTTCGAACCCGGTTCCGTGGTACCCGCACGCCTGCTCACGTCCGTCACCCACCCTGCGGCAGGGGCCGCCTCCGTCTCCGCATCTGTTTCCGTCCCCGTCCCCGACCCGGAGCGGCTCGTCCACCTCCAGTTCCGGCGCTTCGCCGGCTGCCCCGTCTGCCACCTCCACCTGCGGTCCGTCGTCCGGCGCCATGCGGAGATCGAGGCCGCCGGGATCCGCGAGGTCGTGCTCTTCCACTCCTCCGCGGAGGAACTCCGCCCGCACGTCGCCGACTTCCCCTTCGCCGTGATCGCCGATCCGCGGCAGCGGCTGTACCGGGAGTTCGGCGTCGAGTCCTCCCCGCGCTCCCTGCTGGACCCGCGCGCCTGGGGGCCGGTGCTGTGGGCGATCGCCCGGTCGGCCGCCGAGGTGGGGCGCGGCCGGGAGCGGCTTCCCTCCCCGCGGCAGCCGAACGGACGGCTCGGGCTGCCCGCCGACCTGCTGATCGGGCGGGACGGCAGGGTGCTGGCCGCCAAGTACGGGGAGCACGTCTACGACCAGTGGTCCGTCGACGAGCTGCTCCGGCTGGCGGCGGCCCGAAATCCCGTGGGTGCCGGGGGAACGTCTGCGTAGGGTCGCCGCATGAGTAGCGATCAGCAGAGCTTCGTACCGCCGGCCGAGGAGTTCGAGGTGCCCGTCCGGCTCGTCGGGGAGGGCTTCCGGCTGGAGCCCCTCGGGCCCCAGCACAACGAGGGCGACCTCGCCGCCTGGAGCGGGAGCATCGCGCACGTGCGGGCGACGCCCGGATTCCTGGGGGACTGGCCTCCGCAGGAGGGCATGACCCCCGAGGCCAACCTCGCCGACCTGGTGCGCCACGCACGGGACTTCGCCGAGCGGCGGGGATTCACGTACAGCGTGCTGGAGGGGGAGCGGGACGGGGAGGGCGAGGTCATCGGGTGCCTCTACATCTACCCCGCGAAGGCGGACCCGGGGCGCGTGCACGTCACTTCCTGGGTGCGCGCCGACCGGGCCGCGCTCGACAAGACGGTGTACGAGACCGTTGCGCGCTGGCTCGCCACGGTCTGGCCGTTCGACGCGGAGCGCATCGCGTACGCGGCGAGGTGAGCACGCCCGAAGGGGCCCGGTCCGTGCGGTGCACGGGCCGGGCCCCTTCGGGGTGGTGGTGCGGGATGACTATCCGCGGACGGTACGCCGGCGGCGGGCGAACCAGGCGGCCGCGCCGCCGAGACCGATGAGGACGACGGCCAGGCCGGAGTACAGGCCGGTGTTCGAGTCCGATCCGGTGTGCGCGAGGGAGCCGGTCGGCGCGGGGGTGTTCCCCGTGGCCGGGGTCGTCGTGGCCGCGGGAGCGGTGGTCGTGGGGGAGGCCGGGGCCGGGGTGGTGGGCGCCGGGGAGGTCGGGGCCGGAGAGGTGGGCGCCGGGGTGGTGGGCGGGGTGGTGGTCTTCGGGCCGAGCTCGAACTTCCCCTCGGCGGACTGGAAGGGGTAGGTGTTGCCCTCGGCCAGGCCGACGTCGGTGATCACCTTGATCGGGGTGAGCTTCTTGAGCGTCGCCTTCGGGCCGAGCTTGACCTGCAAGCGCACGATGTGGTCGCCGGAGGCGGCGCCGAAGCCCTTGGCGATGACGGGCAGGCTGCCGCTGGTGCCCTTCAGGTCCTTCCAGGCGCCGTCGACCTTGATGCGGGTCCGGAGGTCGGCTGCCGGCTGCTGGTCGAGGTCGGCCGTGGCCACCTCGAGCCAGGTGCCGAGCCCGGAGCCGAACACGCCGTCACCGGTGACCCGGTAGTGCAGGTCCAGCTCCCGGCAGTCGGGGGACGCGCCGTCCGCGCAGGGGGCGGCCTTGTCGAACCAGGTCTCCAGCGCACCGGGCTTGCCCGCCGGGCTGGTCTTGAAGGTGAGGGAACCCATGCCGCCGTCCGCGATCTCGTTCTGGAAGCTCGCCGCCCGCAGGGTGAAGTCGCCGTTGATCGTCGGGTAGCTCTTGCCGAGGCCGATGGTGACCTTCCAGACCAGCTTGCCGCCGGCCGGGATCTCGAAGCCCTGTGAGGAGTTCGTGCCCGCCGGGTAGAACATGCCCTGCCATCCGTTGTCCTGCTGGCCGATCGAGAAGGAGGTCGCCGGGGCGCTCACCGGTTCGACCTTGTAGATCACGTCGGCCTTCTGGAGCGGGCTGGCGCCGGTGGGGTCGAGGAGCATCCACGGGTGGTAGGAGGAGGACTTGTCCGTCGTGTTGGTCACCGTCAGGTCGAAGGTCTCCGTGGCCCCGCCCCGGGTCAGCGGTCCGCTCGGGACCGGCGCGCTCATCGCGGTCTTCAGGGCCTTCGGGTTGCCCTCGTCGGCGGAGGCCGACAGAGGCGCCAGGAAGGTGCCGGCGACGGCGGCGGCGACCACGGCGGCCGAGCCGGTGCGCAGGGTGGCGGAGCGGAGGGCGGCGGAGCGGAAGACGGCGGAGCGAGCGGACATGGCGGATTCCCCCCAGGAATCATCAAGAACACAAGTGGAGGCCGAGAGGCCGAGAGGCCGAGAAGGCCGAGAGGCAGTGCGGAGGCAGTGCGGAGGCAATGCAGAGGCAGTGCGGAGGTGAGGCAGAGAAAAGCGAGGCTGCGCGAGGTGGCCGGCTACTGAAGGCCGGTCCGATGGTGCTTGGTTCTCGCCGGCGTTCCGGTTATTTCCCCCCGGTCGCTTCCTGCGATGAGCTGATCCTCACACAGATCGCATCCCCAATCCGTCGCCGGAATGTCACCGCCGTGCAACAGGAAAAAAAGCTCTCGCAGCCTGTTTTCCGCTACCTGACCAGGTGTTTTGGCGGCTCCGCCGGATAGGGCGTCTCCACCGGCAGCAGGGCCCGCGCCGCTTCCTCCTCGCCCGCGCGGAGCAGGCCGTGGACCTCCCGCACCAGCGGGGTGACATCGCGGATGGAGACCGTCCACTCGTCGGCGTAGGCCCGCGACGCGGGCCCGGACAGGCCCAGTTGGAGCGAGCGGTAGGGCAGCGGGTTCAGGTGCAGGTCCCGCTCCGGGTCCCACTGGACGCGGGCCGGGGAGGCGCGCAGCGCCCGGCTCCAGGCCTCGCGGTCGGCGTGCACGTCCGGGGCGTAGTGCGACAGGCAGGCCTCGCTCAGCGCGCGGTCGAAGCCCGCACGGGTGATCTCGACGGCCAGGACCGTCTCCTGGTCGGCCTTGGTGGCCCAGCCGCAGCGGTACATCATCCACAGGAACGAGGGCTTGACCCAGGTCATCCGCTCGCGCTTCCAGACGGGCGGGAAGCGGCCCTCACGGGCGGCCGGCACCCCGATCCGCGGGTGGTACGCCTGGTACACGGTGAGCGTGTCGGCGGTGTACGAGGCGCGGATCTGATGACGGGGTACCTGGCCGGCGGGGCTGATGGGGCCGGTGGTGCCAATAGGGCCGGTGGTGCCAATGGGGCCGGTGGGGGTTGCGTCGGACATGGCTCCAGGGTGCGGGCCGACGCTCCGCCGAGGCCAGCGGATTTCTCCCCGGACGCCCTCGGCGCTTCCCTCGGGCGGCCCCGACTAGACCTGGTCCTCCGCCAGTTCGGCGACCCCCGTGATCCGGTGCAGCGCGAAGGTCCGTACCTCGTCCGCCGTGTGGTCGTAGCCGGTGACGAAGCCGCCCTCCACCCGGACCGGGGCGATGACCCGCTGGCTCGCGGCGCCGTCGGCGTTGACGTAGCCGATCCACACCGCCGACCCGGTGAGCGCCGCCGCCTGCACGGTCGCCAGGGTCTCCGCCGCGCTCGTGCGCGGGAGTTCACCGGGGACACCCGGGGCGCCGGAGGGGGCCGGCTCCTTGCGGACCGCCGTCGCCGCCAGGTCGCCCGCGCGGATCGCCCGTACGGCCGCCCCCAGCAGCGTCCTGTCCGGGACCGGCGGCCCGTCGGGGACCGGTACGGGCAGGGCGCGGGCGGGGGTGCGGTGGGCGTCGGCGCGGGAGACCAGAACGTCTCCCGTACGGGATTCCGCGGCCGGGGCGTACCCCATGGCCCGCAACCCGTCGAGCAGCGCGGTCGGTTCGGCCTGCGCGGCCAGGACGGTCGGGGCGAGGCGGCGCAGCCCGAGGCCGGCGGACCGCTTGTCGGCGAGGATCTCGTTCAGCATGCCGTCGTCGTCGCAGCGCACGTACGAGGAGGCCGCGCCGACCCGGAGGTGTCCGTGCCGCCGGGCCACGTCGTCGATGAGGTACGACAGCGGCTGCGGCACCGGGGTCCGGCTGTGCTCGGTGAGGAAGGACTGCAGGTCGACGGCGGTGTGACCGGCGTCCAGGGCGCGGCGCACCGACCCGGGCGTGAAGCGGTACACGGTGGCCCCGCCCTTGGACTCCACCTCCGCCAGCACGGCCAGCACCTCGGCGAGCGCCCGCCGCAGCGGCCCGGGGGCCACCGCCGTCAGGTCGGCCTGGAGCAGTACGTGGTCCACGGGCTCGGGCAGCAGCGGCGCGAGCAGCGGCGCAGGGTCGCGCCCCTCCAGCAGCGCCCGGCCGGGCGCGGCGAGCGCTCCCCGGCCGGTGACTCCGAGGACCTCCGCCTCGGTCAGGGTCCAGCGTGCGAGGCGGGAGCGCAGTTCGCTCGTACCGCGCACCGGCCGCTCCCACGCCAGGCGGGCCAGGACCACGGCCGGGTCCGGGGAACCGCCCTCGGGGAGGTCGGCGAGCAGGCTCAGGATGCGGCGGCGCACTTCGGGGGCGGCGGAGCGGTCCAGTTCCGCGCCGAGCGCCGACAGGGTGCGGCCCTTCGCGTCCTGTTCGCCGACCAGGCCCGGGGTTCGGGTGGCGGTCAGCCAGGCCGCCGCCAGCACCGACCAGCGCTCGGCGGGAGGGAGTTCCAGCCAGACGTCGAAGGCGGGGGTCGGGGCGTACCGCTCGTCGGCCTCGCCGTCGCTGGCCAACAGGCCCGCCGCGTAGGACAGCTCGATCCAGAACGCCGCCGACGGCTCGTCGGTGTCCAGGGTGGCCGCCGCCCGCTTCAGGTCGCGTACGGAGAGGCCGCCCGCCCGGAGCACGGGCGGACCGGCGTGCTCCCAGGACTTCACCAGCTCCTCGACCGTCGACAGCGCGGCCAGTGCCTGGCCCGCCGCGTTCGCGTCCACAAGCTGTGGACGGTGCTCGCGGTGCGCGGGAACGGCCGGGGCCAGCGGCTCCGTCGCCCGGTGCGCGAGCCCGCCGCGCAGGTACAGCGCCACCTCGCGCGGCAGCAGCACCGTGCGCGCCGTGGCCGGAAGCAACAGACCCCGGTCGCGCAGCCAGCGCACCGGAGGCGTCGGATGGGGCGTCACCTCCCCGTAGGGCGGGCCCCAGACGAGCCGGCCCAGCACCTGATGGGCCTCCGCCGGAGCCTCGTCGAGCAGCGCCGACATCCGCTCCGGGTCGGTGAACAGGCCCGTCAGCGCGGTCACCGCCGACACCGGGTCGTGCGTCGCGGGCAGCCCGGCGGCCGCCACGATCTCCTGGATCCGGGTCGGCGACATGCCCGCTGTGGCCTCGGCGACGGTCGGGCCGAGCCCGGTGGGGGAGGGCCGCGAAGCGGAGGGGGCGAGCAGCTCGCGGGCGGTGCGCACCAGGCGCAGCCGCTCGTCGTCGCCCCATACGAGGGCCTGCTCGCGCAGGGTCGCCAGGGCCCGGGGGAGTTCGGCGCGGGCCCCGTTGTCCGCGCCGGAGGTGGTGCCGGTGTCACCGCTGAGCAGGGACTCCAGTACCGCGTACGGGCAGGGCTCCGGGCCCACCGCGAGCGCCTCGGCGGTCTGCAGGGCGAAGCGGTCCAGGCGGTCCAGCGCGCGCACCACCGAAGCCCGCGTCCCGGCCCGCGTCGCGAGCTGCGTCACGTCTCCGGGGACCGGGCTCAGCAGGTCCGGCCGGGCGCGCAACAGGGCGCCGAGGCCGTCGTCGTCACGGGCGCGCAGCGCTTCGGCGAGGGAGCGCGGAGCGCTTCCCGCGGTGCTCGGGTCAGGCACGGTCGTCGCCTCCTGGTCGCGTCGGCCGGTCAGTCGGCCGGTCCCCATCCGGTCAACGGTATCCGCTGCGCCCCCGGCCGCTCCACGGGCGCACGCGCTACCTTCGCTGGAGGTGGCACGGGAGGAGCCGGGGCGTGGGGATCGAGAGCGACCATCTGGTCTACGAATATCTGAGCCGGGTCGGGGACTTGGCGCAGCGCAGGCAGCTGTCGTCCGGGGACCGGATGCGGCTGGTGGCGGGGCTGCGGGACGAGATCGACCGGCGGCGGGCCACGTACGAACCGGAGACGCCGGCGGCGGTACGGCGCATCCTGGAGCGGATCGGCACGCCGGAGGAGGTCCTGGACACGCTTCCGGCGGCGGGCGCGGCGGGCGCGGGCGCGGGTGCGGATGCGGCTCCCTGGGCTCCCGCCCCGCCGTCGGCTCCCTCCGGTTCCTCCGCTCCCTCGGTGCCCGTGCAGCGGGGGGCCGCGCCGCCGCACCTCGCGGGGCTCGACGAGCTGGGTCCGGGCGAGAAGCTCGAGCCCGACTGGTGGACGGTCGGGCCGGGATCGACGGTGGAGGGCTTCGCGGGCGGGATCGAGATCCCGGAACTCCTGAAGGGCCCGGTTCCGGGGCCGGGCGAACCTGGCGGTGCCGCGGCCGCCGATCCCGCCGGAGCCGCCGGAGCCGGTCCGGAGGGCGGGCGGAGCACGCTCGTGGGCCACCTGCGCGAGCGGCGGCGCCGGGCGAAGGCGGAAGCCGCGGCAGCCACCGCCGCTCCGGTGGCGGCCGCGCCGAAGCGGAAGCCGTACGCCTTCCTGATGCTTGCGGCGGTGGCCCTGATCGCGGGGGCCGTCTCCGGCTACTGGCTGCTGCTCGCCGCGGGCTGGCTGCTCGCGTACGCCTCGCGTGTGCTGGGTGCCTCGGAGCGGAAGTGGGTGGTCTTCGGGCTGCCCGGGGTGGTCTTCGCGGGGGCCGTGGGGTGGTTGTGGGGCCGTCTGAACGGCCGGTGGGGTGCGCCCTTGGCCGACGAGGCCCTGAGCGGTACCTTCCGGGACCTGCTGCCCTGGCTGGCGCGGGTCGCGGCGGTCTCCTCAGCGGTCTACCTCCTCTGGCGGTCCCGCCGCCGCTGACCCCCTCCGGGGTCGGTCGCCTGGTGCGGCGCCGACGCCGACGCCGGCGGGGCTGGGGTGTGGTTGGGGCTGGGGTCGGGGGCTGGCTGCGGGTGGGGGGGGGGGGGGGGGGGGGGGGGGGGGGGGGGGGGGGGGGGGGGGGGGGGGGGGGGGGGGGGGGGGGGGGGGGGGGGGGGGGGGGGGGGGGGG
>NZ_JBIAHN010000020.1:0-167819 GCF_042870555.1 Streptomyces sp. NPDC006487 | reverse complement strand
GGCGGGGACCGGTGGGGGCGCCTTTGTGGGCCCGCCCCACGCCGAAAGAACACTGGACTACCGGGACGCCCCCCGAACCCCTGTCAAAGCCACCACCCCACCCGCAGCACAAGCCGGCCACCCCCACACCCCCACCCACCCCCAGTCCCCCCACCCCCACTCCCACCCCGCCCACCTGAAAACCCCTTCCCCTCCCACCCCCCGTCCGGAACGATGAACTGCATGGTGTCCACTGACCGGCTGCTGGCGTTCGCCGCCATGTCGTTGCTGTTGATCGTCATTCCCGGGCCGAGCGTGCTCTTCGTCATCGGGCGGGCGCTGTCCCAGGGGTGGCGGGCCGCGCTGATCACGGTGGCCGGGAACACCCTGGGGGCGTACGTGCTCGTCGTCGCCGTGGCTTTCGGCGTGGGGTCGGTCGTGGAGCGGTCCGTGCTCGTGTTCACGGTGCTCAAGCTCGCGGGGGCCGCGTACCTCGTCTACCTGGGGGTCAAGGCCTTCCGGCAGCGGCATTCGCTGCGCGCGGAGTTCGGGGCGGGCGCAGCCGAGTACGGGAACTGGCGGTCGCTGTGGGAAGGGTTCGCCGTCGGGGTGGCCAATCCGAAGACCATCGTGTTCTTCGCGGCCGTCCTGCCGCAGTTCGTGGACCGCGACCAGGGGCACGTCACCTCCCAAATGCTGCTTCTCGGGCTCGTGTTCAACCTCATCGCCGTAGTCTGCGACAGCGCCTGGGGCATGGTCGCCGCGACTGCCCGCAGCTGGTTCTCTCGGTCGCCGCAGCGGCTCTCCGCCGTCGGCGGGGCCGGCGGGCTCGCGATGATCGGTCTCGGTGTGACCGTCGCCGCGACCGGGCGCAAGGACTGATCCGAAGACTCCCCAGGGGGAACCATGCGCGTCCGCTTACCGCTCGCCTCGGCCGTCACCGTCGGCATGACCTGCGCCTTCGGCGCGGTCCTGCTCACCGGATGCGCGGGGGAACCCGAGATCACCCCGCCGAAGACGAACGTGAGCTTCAAGCCCGCGCCGACCTTCACCGCCCCGACCCCCAGCGCCACGGGGCCGGTCAACCCCGGCCCCGGCGTGATCCAGTGGTACGGGACCGGCGGCGAGAAGCTGCTCCACGGGTTGATCTCCGCAGCGCGAACCGCCCGGGGCCAGCACGAGGACGGCAAGATCATCATCGATCTCGGCCCCTTGTCGGACCGGCTGGAGGAGGCCCGGGGGTACACCGTCGCCTACATCCCCGAGCAGAAGACCCACGACACCTGGACCAAGGCCCGCGAGCACCTCTCCTCCGGCATGGGCAGGGTGTTGAACGCCTCGGGCCTCGCCGTGTCGCCGACGAACAAGGAGAAGGCCGCCGAGGCGGCGGCCAGCGGCTGGGCGGAGATCAGCGAGGGGATCCAGGGACTCAAGGAGACCGACGACCGGCTCCGCGCGCTGGGCTGCATGCCGACCGAGGACCCCTGGAAGTAGCGGAGTTCCGGCGAGGCCGGATGAGACCGTACGAGGCCGGACAAGACCCCGTGCGAGGCCGGATGATCTACTGAATCGACCGGTCGGGGACTCAGTACGGGGGCATGCGCGTGGACGCGAACGTGAACGTGAACGCGAACGTCGACACGAACGGGGAGAGGAACGCAAGCGGCGACGGGAACACGGACGACGGGAACACAGACGGCGCCACGCACCTCCACCCGGACGGCCAGCACCTCCTGGCCCTCCGCTTCGAGGAGCACCGCTCCCATCTCCGGGCCGTCGCCTATCGGATGCTCGGGTCGATCGGTGAGGCCGAGGACGCGGTCCAGGAGGCCTGGCTGCGGTTGAGCCGTACCGACGTCAGTGACGTGGAGAACCTCGGCGGCTGGCTGACGACGGTCGTGGCACGGCTGTGTCTGAACGGGCTGCGGGCCCGCGAGACCCGCCGGGAGGACTCACTCGACGACCGGCTGGACGGGCCGGGCGGGGTCGGCCGGCCTCCCCGGATGCCCGACCCCGTCCTCGCCCGCGAAGGCACCGTCGACCCCGAGCACGAGGTGCTGCTGGCCGATTCCGTCGGGCTGGCGTTGCTCGTGGTGCTCGAATCCCTCGCTCCGGCGGAGCGGCTGGCGTTCGTCCTGCACGACATGTTCTCCGTGCCCTTCGACGAGATCGCCCTGATGCTCGACAGGACACCGACGGCCACCCGGCAGCTCGCCAGCCGTGCGCGGCGCCGCGTCCAGGGCCGGGCGCCCGCGCCGGATCCGGACCTGGCCCGGCAGCGCGAGGCGGTCAGCGCGTTCTTCTCGGCCACCCGCGACGGGGACTTCGACGCGCTCCTCGCCCTGCTCCACCCCGACGTGGTCCTGCGTTCCGACGGCGGCGTGGCGCGCGCCGGCCAGTCGGTGGTGCTGACCGGTGCCCGGACCGTGGGGTCGCAGGCTGCCCTCTACAACACGCTCGCCCCGTTCGTCCGCCCCGTGCTCGTCAACGGGGCCGCCGGCGTGCTGTGCGTGGTCGAGGGCCGGCTGATGTCGGTGATGGCCTTCACGGTGACCGACGGCCGGATCACCGCCATCGACGTGCTCACCGATCCCGACCGGCTGGACCTCATCGACCTCGGCCCCCTCACCTGACGGGCCCGTACCCTCTCGTCCATGATCGACTCACGTGCGCACGTCCGGATCGCCCGGCCCGGCCCCGCCCGCCGCCGAGCGGCGGCGGGCGGGGCCGGAAGCGGCGGACGCCCGCCGGAAGCGGCAGTCCCTAGCGCCAGAACTGCGCCAGTGCCGCGTCCTTGTACGGTGCGGGGCTCACGCTCAGCTCCCCGGCGAAGGGACGGTCGAGGGCCATCACCAGCAGCAGGCTGAAGCCGATCAGTCCCGCCACCGCCGAGACGAACAGCAGCTGCATCTTCAGGCTCCGCAGCCCGAAGAGGAAGGTGAGCGGGAGGATCACCAGCGCACCGCCGTACACGAGCACTTGGAGCAGCGGCGGCAGTGAGGTCTCGGCCATCGTCACGCGCGCCCGGCGCTGTGCGGCCACGTCGTTGAGGCGGCCGACGGCCTCTCCGTAGAAGGTCTCGCTCCGGGGGCCGGAGGGCTCGTAGGCCTGGAGTGCCCTGTACAGGGCGTGCGTCTGGTCGGCGGTGGCCTCGTAGCTGGGCCGGCCCTCGCGCATGAGGGGCCACTGGATCTCCACGACGGCGTGGACGTAGTCGCCCACCGCCCGGTCCACGCGGGCGCGTTCTGCAGGCGGGAAGACCTCCGCGCTGCGGACGACCAGGGCCAGATCGGTGGCCTCGGTCGCGACGATGGTCTGGGTGTTCTCCAGTTGCGTCCACAGGGTGACGACGACGAAGGCGAGGATGATGCCGTAGATCGCGCCGAACATCCCGAGGGCCACCCCGACCATCTCGTTGTGGTCGCCGTCCGCGAGGTGCGGGAAGCGACGGCGCGCGGCCATGCTGCCGCCGATGGCGAGGGCGACGAAGCCGCCGACGAGGAGGACACCGAGGAGGAATGTGCTGAGGTGATTGAGCAACCAGAGGATCATGTCCTGCCCAACGACCACCCCGTCGGCAGGGCCCGCCCGGAAGTCAGCGCGAGCGGCCCCCGCGCGGCTTGACCTCAGGCACGCACCTTCGGCGGCTTGGGGAGTCCTGCGGACAGCGCGGTCCCGGCTCCGCCGAGGGAGGCGTCGGTGGCCTTCGACGCGGAACCGGCGGCTCCGGCGGTGATCTCCACGGCCGTCTTCGCGTCCTTGACGGCGCCTCCGGGGTGGTCGACGATCTCGCCGACGCGCTGGGTGATCGGGGGCCCCTGGATGGCGGGCTCGTCGGCGGCGTGCGCGACGGCGGGGCAGAGGGCGAGGGCCGCTCCTCCGGACAGGACGAGGGCGGCGAGGCTGCGCTTGATGGCGTTCATGCCCGTCCCAACGACCCTGCCGCGCCCCGAGTCACCGCTCCGGCCCCCTTTGGCGTGAGATCGGGGAAGGTACGTGGACCGGGAAGCAATCGTCGTGGAGCTGACACAGCAGGAGGAGGCCACGCCGTGAGCCCGACACCCCACCTGGAGCGCAGTGAGGGCGGGACCCTCGCCGCCTGTGCAGGCGCCCCCGGCGGGGGGCCGAAGATCGTCGCCGAGTTCGGTGACGAGCGGTACGCCCTCGGCCGGCAACGCCCGCGGCCCCGGATCGGAGGATCGATCCGGGGCCGCGGGCGTGCATGACACAGCGGGGGGGGAGGGGCTTGAGGGCCCCGGGGTCAGTCCTGGACCACCAGGGACGGGGTGGACTTCGTCAGGACCTCGCCGCGGAAGAAGGCGGGGCTGCGGCGTTCGGTGACGAACATGACCACCAGGCCGAGGGCCAGCAGGCCGACGCCGATGATGAAGACGCTGCCGACGCCGAGGACCGTGGAGCCGGATCCGTACGACGGGTTCCACATGTCGATCAGGGTCTTGAAGAAGACGGTCGCCAGGAGCAGGCCGCCCAGGACCGGGAAGACGCCCTTGAAGAAGAGGTCGCGGGTGGAGCGGCGCAGCTCGGAGCGGAAGTACCAGGCGCAGGCGAAGGCCGTCAGCGAGTAGTAGAAGCAGATCATCAGGCCGAGCGCGAAGATCGTGTCGGTGAGGACGTTCTCGCTGATCAGGGTCATCACGGTGTAGAAGGCGCCGGTCGCGACGCCCGCCATGACGGTGGCGCGGCCGGGGGTCTTGAACTTCGGGTGGACCTTGGCGTAGGAGGGCGGCAGCGCCTCGTACGTGGACATGGCCAGGACCGTGCGGGCCACCGGGATGAAGGTGGTCTGCAGGGAAGCCGTCGCGGAGGCCAGGACGGCCACGAGGAGCAGGACGCCGAGCACCCAGGGACCCATGACCGGGCCGGCGAGGGCGGCGAAGACGTTGTCGGAGGTCTCCGGGTTGCCGAGGCCGAGGCCTTCGGTGCCGGAGCCGACGGCCATCTGGGCGGCGATGCCGGTGGCCAGGTACGAGCCGACGAGGACGACCATCGCGATGAGCGAGGCGCGGCCGGGGGTCTTGGCGGAGCCGGTGGTCTCCTCGTTGGTGGCCAGGCAGGCGTCCCAGCCCCAGTACATGAAGATCGAGAGCGAGAGGCCGGCGGTGAAGGCCGCCATGGACTCGACCGCGAAGGGGTTCATCCACTGCCAGGAGAAGTCCAGGCCGGTGTCGAAGGTGCCCGCGGAGGCCTTCTGGAAGGCCATCGCCACGAAGATGGCGAGGACGGCGAGCTGGAGGCCGACCAGCGCGTACTGGACGCCCTTGGTGGCCGTCATGCCGCGGTAGCTGATGGCGGTCGCGACGGCGATCAGGGTGAGGCAGGTGGCGATGTGGACGAGCTTGTTGTCGTCCAGGGCGGCGATCGCCGGGTTGCTCGTGATCTCGCCGGCCAGCAGCCAGAAGTAGGAGGTGGCGACGCCGGCCAGGTTGGAGAGCACGATGATCGTGGCGATCACCAGGCCCCAGCCGCACATCCAGCCGATCCGCGGGCCGAAGGCCTTCACGGTCCAGGTGAAGGAGGTGCCGCAGTCCGGCATCGCCTTGTTGAGCTCGCGGTACGCGAAGGCGACCAGCAGCATCGGCAGGAAGCCGGCCAGGAAGACGGCCGGCATCTGCACGCCGACCTCTCCGGCGGTGGACCCGAGGGTCGAGGTCAGGCAGTAGACGGGGGCGACGGTGGAGATGCCGATGACGGCGCTTCCCACGAGGCCGACGGAGCCCTTGCCGAGGCCCTTGCCCCGTACGTCACCATCGGAGCCACCCCGGGGGGCGGCTCCGTTTACCGTGTCTCCGGCCTGGGGCCGGACGTCCAGCTGTGTCATACCTCAGGACGTTAGACGCTGCGTTTTCCACATCTGGAGGACCTAAGTCCGGATCCCCGCACGGCCAAAGCCCTTGGAATCTCGAGGCCGAGAGTCTTCACGAGGATGTAATACAAGGTTCACAGGCCAGCCGATCATCGTTTCGGCAGGCCTGGACCTTTTATTTCGCCATGCGGAAACCGCAGCACTGTCCGTTTTGACCGGTTTCAAACTTTCCGGGTCAACATTTGGTCAAGCCGAGAACCTCCGGCCCGGAATTCCGCTCAGGCCCAGACGATCGACTGCATCTCGCTGTAGGCGTGCAGTGCGTACGAGCCCACGTCCCGGCCGACCCCCGAACGCTTGAAGCCGCCGAACGGCGCCTCCATGTTCCGCCCGATGGTGTTCACCCCGACCCCGCCCGCCCGCAGCCGCCGCGCCACGCGGAAAGCACGGGCCGCGTCCGCGGACCACACGTAGCTGATCAGGCCGAAGTCGCTGTCGTTGGCCAGCGCCACCGCCTCGTCCTCGTCCCCGGCAGCTCCGTCGAAGGGGACGACCACGACGACCGGCCCGAAGATCTCCTCCCGGACCACGCGCATGTCGTTCGTGCAGTCGACGAGGAGGGTCGGGGCCACGTAGAAGCCCTTCCCCGCGGCGGCACCCTCACCCACCACCGGGCGCTCGCCGCCGAAGGCGATCCGGGCGCCCTCCTTCTTGCCCAGCTCGACGTACGACTCCACGCGGTCCCGGTGCGCCGCCGAGATGACCGGGCCCACCACGGTGCCGCGAACCGCCGGGTCGCCGACCTTCATGAAGGCCAGGTACCCCTGCAGCTTCTCCACCAGCTGCTCGTACACCGACCGGTGGACGATCACCCGGGTGGGAGCCGTGCAGATCTGCCCGGAGTAGAAGGAGAAGGTGGTGCCGATCCCCATCACCGCCGCGTCCAGGTCCGCGTCCGCGAGGACGATCGCCGCGCCCTTGCCGCCCAGCTCCATCAGCTGCCGCTTCATCGTGCGGCCGCACACCTCGGCGATCCGCTGCCCGACGCCGGTGGAACCGGTGAAGGACACCATGTCCACGTCCGGGGAGTCCACGGCCGCCTCGCCGACCTCCACCGAGGTGCCGGAGACCACGTTCACCACGCCTGCCGGGACCCCGGCCTCGTGCAGGGCCTCGGCCATCCGGAACACCGACAGCGGGTCCTGCGGGGCCGGCTTGACCACCACCGTGTTGCCCATGGCCAGCGCCGGGGCCACCTTGCCCGCCGGATTGGCCCACGGGTTGTTGTACGAGGTGATGCAGGTGACGACCCCGACCGGCTGGCGCACCTCCAGGGCACCGAGGATGCTCGCCGCACCCATCGGCCCGGCCTCGGTGACCTGCGGCGGCAGCCCGCGCTCGACCGGTTCCAGCGCGCCCTTCGCGTACCGGCGGAAGCGGGCCACGCCCACCCCGACCTGCATGCCGCGCGCGATCCCGGTGGGCGCGCCCGTCTCGGCCTGGGCGAGCGCCGTCCAGGGCTCGTACTCGCGCTGGATGATGTCCGCGGCCCGGTCCAGGATCGCGGCCCGCTCCTCCGGCTTCGTCCGGGACCAGCCCTCGAAGGCCGCCGCCGCGGCGCGCGCCGCGTCCTCGACCTGGCCGCGCGAGGCCTCGGGGGCCAGGCCGACGACGGATTCGTCGGCCGGGTTGACCACCTCGTAGTGCCCGCCCGCCGGCTCGACCCACTCGCCGCCGATGTAGAGCTTCTGCGGGTTGTCCGTAGCACTGCTCACCTGGTGCTCACCGTCCTCGTGTCCCGGCCGGAACGGAGCACGATCCCCGGGATCGCGCCCGTCACCTCGTCGTCGCGGATGGTCTCCACGCCGTTGACGCGTACGGACACCATGCCGATCGCCCGCGCGTCCAGCCGCGGGCTGTCCCCGGGCAGGTCGTGCACGAGCGTGGCCGGTCCCGCCTCGATCCGCTCCGGGTCGAAGAGCACCAGGTCCGCATGGAAGCCCTCGGTGATCCGGCCGCGCTCGCGCAGCCCGAAGAGCTGGGCCGGGTCGTCGGTGAGCATCCGTACGGCCTGTTCCAGCGGCACCAGCTTGCGGCCGCGCAGGCAGTCCCCGAGGAACCGGGTCGTGTACGGGGCTCCGCACATGCGGTCCAGGTGCGCGCCGGCGTCGGAGCCGCCGAGCATGACGTCCTCGTGCTGCCAGGTCTCGGCGCGCAGCGCCCAGCTCGCCGGGTCGTTGTCGGTCGGCATGGGCCAGAGCACCGTACGCAGGTCGTCGTTGGCGCAGATCTCCACCAGGCACTGGAAGGCGTCCTGGCCGCGTTCGGCCGCGATGTCGTTGACGACGCGGCCGGACAGGCCCTGGTTCGCCTCGCTGTAGGTGTCGCCGATGACGTAGCGCCCGAAGTTGGCCAGGCGCCGGAAGACCCCGGCCTCCTTGCTGGCCGCGCGGACCAGCATCTCGGCGCGCACGTCGGCGTCGCGCAGCTTCGCGATGCGCTCGGGGACGGGCAGGCCCAGGATCTCGCCCCAGCCGGGGATGAGGTTGAGGGCGCAGAAGGTGCCCAGCGACATGTTCATGGGGGTCAGGATCGGCATCGTCAGCGCGACGATGCGGCCGCCGGCCTTGCGGGCGCGCTCGCTGGGGATCAGCTGGCGCGGCACGCGCTCGGGGACGGAGGCGTCGATGGTGAGCACGTTCCAGTTCAGGGGCCGTCCGGCGGCCGCGCTCATCTCGACGAAGAGGTCGATCTCCTCGTCGGCGAACTGGTCGAGGCAGCCCGCGACGATCGCCTCGAGCTGGGTGCCCTCGTGCTCGGAGACCGCCCGGGAGAGCGCGAGGAGTTCCTCGGGCGCCGCGTGCCGGGAGGCGACGGGGGCGCCGGATCCGTCGGAGTGGGTGGAGGACTGGGTGGTCGACAGGCCCCAGGCACCGGCGTTCATGGCGTCGTGGAACAGGTCGAGCATCGCCTGCATCTGCTCTTCGGTGGGCCGGCCGCCGACGGCGTCCTCGCCCATGACGTACCGGCGAAGCGCGCAGTGGCCGACCATGAAGCCGGCGTTGACGGCGATGCGGCCGTCGAGCGCGTCGAGGTACTCGCCGAAGGTGGACCAGGTCCAGTCGACGCCCTCTTCGAGGGCCTTGAGCGCCATGCCCTCGACCTTGCTCATCATGCGGCGGGTGTAGTCGGCGTCCTCGGGGCGGGCGGGGTTGAGGGGGGCCAGTGTGAACCCGCAGTTGCCGCCCGCGACGGTGGTCACTCCGTGGTTCATGGAGGGGGTCGCGTACGGGTCCCAGAAGAGCTGGGCGTCGTAGTGCGTGTGGGGGTCTATGAACCCGGGGGTCAGGACGAGGCCGGTCGCGTCCTCGGTGGTGGTGGCCTCTTCGGTCACGGTGCCGGGCTCGGCGATGACGGCGATGCGGCCGTCGCGTATCCCGACGTCCGCCACGCGGGCGGGTGCGCCGGTGCCGTCCACGACGGTGGCGCCCTTGATCAAGTGGTCGAGCATGACGTCCTCTCCGACAGTGTTCACGTTGCGCGCCGCATCCTGGGGCTCCGCCCCGGCCCCCGGGAACGGCGCCGCACCTGCGGGCCACAGCCCAGGGCCCCGGTCGGGGTCCGCCGGGCCGGCCGCAGCCACGGCGTGACTCCGGCCGGGGCCGGTTGCGGGGCGGCGGTCCGGGAAGACGCCGCCCCCGTTCCCCCGCGGGCTACGCGCCTTCGCGGAAGCGGGTGGTGCGGTGCACCGGGTCGGTGTCGATGTGCGGGATGACGTGCTCTCCGATGAGCTTGATGGTGGTCATCGTGTCCTCGGGCGAGACGCCGGTCGGCAGACCGAAGGAGAGCTGGTCGGCGCCGGCCTCCTCCCAGCGCTTGCACTGCGCGCGGACCTCGGACGGGTCGCCGCAGATGAGCAGCTCCTCGGCGATCAGCAGCTCGATGATCTCCGCGTTGTACTCGGGGAGGATCTCGGGCCACTCGGGGATCATCTCGGGGCGCGGGAAGGTGTCGTGGTAGCGGAAGACCAGCGACTGGAAGCGGTTCATGTTGGCGTTGACGGCGATCTCGACGGCCTTGTCGTGGGTCTCGGCGCAGATCGCGGTCGAGGTGACCATGACGTTGTCGTTGACGAAGGCACCGATGGCCTTCGCCTCCTGGATCGCGGTCTTGTACTGCTCCAGCACCCAGGCCATGTCGGAGACCTTCTGGACGCTGAAGCCGAGGACTCCGAGGCCCTTCTTGGCGGCCATGGCGTACGAGGAGGGGGAGCCGGCGGCGTACCACATGGCCGGGTGGGCCTTGCCGTACGGCTTGGGGAAGATCTTGCGCGGCGGGAGCGACCAGTGCTTGCCCTGGAACCCCTCGTACTCCTCCTGGAGGAACATCTTGGGGAACTCGGCGATGGTCTCTTCCCAGATCTCCTTGGTGCCGTTCATGTCCTCGATGCCGGGAAGGAAGCCGAGGATCTCGTGGCTGCCGGCGCCGCGGCCGGTGCCGAACTCGAAGCGCCCCTTGGAGAGGTGGTCGAGCATGGCGACCTTCTCGGCCACCTTGACCGGGTGGTTGACCGGGGCGAGCGGGTTGAAGATGCCGGAGCCGAGGTGGATGCGCTCGGTGGCGTGAGCGAGGTACCCGAGGAACACCTCGTTCGCCGACAGGTGCGAGTACTCCTCCAGGAAGTGGTGCTCGGAGGCCCAGGCGTACTTGAACCCGGACTTGTCCGCCTGGATGACGTACTCGGTCTCCTCGATCAGCGCCTTGTGCTCTGCCTCGGGGTCGACCTTGGACCGCGCCTCAGGCACGTATCCCTGCACAAAGAGCCCGAATTCCAAGGGGATTCACCGTCCTTCTGTTTCTGACGTTGCGTCAGATTCGATGTCACGACTGTTCCATCGCGAGGGCGGGAGCGTCAATACCTGACGCTCCATCAGATATAGCCGGGGAGCCGCCGGAGCGGCGCTAGAGGATGCTGACGCCCGCCATCCAGCCGCCGTCGATCACGAACGGCTGGCCGGTGATGTACGAGGAGTCCTCGCTGGTCAGGAACAGCGCCAGCTTGGCTATCTCCTCGGGCTGCCCCACCCGGCCCATCGGCACCACGCGCTGGTAGAGCTCCGCCATGGCGTCCCGGGCCTCCTGCGGCAGGTCCGCCGGATTCGTGTTCCCGGGAGTGGCCATCGCGGTGTCCACGGCCCCCGGGCACATCGCGTTGACCCTGATGTTCTTCGCGGCCAGCTCCAGCGCGGCCACCCGGGTCAGGCCGAGGATCGCCGCCTTGGTCGCCGCGTACGTGCCCACGTACGCCATGCCCGTCAGGCCCGTGTAGGAGGAGGTGTTGACGATCGTGCCGCCGCCGGCCGCCTCGATCTCCGGAGCCACCGACTTGATGCCGAGGAAGGCGCCGACCTGGTTGACCTGGATCACCTGCTGGAACTCCTCCAGCGGGGTCGCGGTCAGCTCGTTGAAGCGCAGGATGCCCGCGTTGTTGACCAGCCCGTTCACCGGGCCGAAGGCCTCCTTCGCCGCCGCGATGGCCGAGGCCCAGTCCTCCTCGCGGCTCACGTCCATCCGTACGTACCGCGCCCGGTCCTCGCCGATCTCCTTCGCGACCGCCGTGCCCTGCTCGTCCAGCACGTCGCCCAGGAGCACCTTGGCGCCCTCCGAGGCGAAGAGCCGGGCCTCCTGCTCGCCCTGGCCGCGCGCGGCACCCGTGATGATGACGACGCGTCCGTCCAGCTTGCCCATGCGTTTGCCCCTAGTCGCTCGTCGCTCGTCGCTAGTCGTTGAGAAGGGGTCCCACTTCGGACCCGAAAGCCGTGATCTGGTCGATGAGTTCGGCCCGGTCGCGATTGCGGAAGCGGACCTGGATCTGGTCGATGCCGATCGCCTTGTACGCGCGCAGCGACTCGGCGAGCGCCTCCGCCTTGCCCGTGAGGGTCCGCCGGCCGGTCTCCCAGCCGGGCTCGCCGACGTACAGCGGCGCGGTGATCGCGCCGAATTCGACGGGTCCGGTGATCCCGGCCTCGGCGCGGAGCTCCTTGATCCGGGCGATCTGCGCCGGGAGCTTGTCGAGCGGGTCGCCCTGCGGGAGCCAGCCGTCGCCGCGCACGGCGGCCCGGCGGACGGCGGCGGGCGAGGAGCCGCCCACCCAGACGGGGATCCGGGTCTGGACGGGGCGGGGCAGCTGCCCCAGGTCCTTGAAGGAGAACAGCTCGCCCTCGAACTCCGGATACTCCTCGGGGCCGAGGGCGGCGCGCAGCGCGTCGAGGGTCTCGTCGAGGACGGCCCCGCGGCGCGCGAAGTCCACGCCGAGCACCTCGAACTCCTCCTTCACGTGCCCGGCGCCGACGCCGAGGATCAGCCGGCCGCCGGAGAGGTGGTCGACGGTGGCGTACTGCTTGGAGCTGAGCAACGGGTGGCGCAGACCGAGGATCGCGACGTGGCTCAGCAGCCGCACGTTCTCGGTGATCCCGGCCAGGAAGGAGAGGGTGGCCACCGGGTCGTACCAGACGGTGCTCATGGGGCCGGCCATGTGCCGCGGGATGGCCACGTGGTCGCAGGTGGCGACGTACCCGAAGCCGGCCCGGTCGGCCGCCCGCGCGACCGCGGCGAGGTCGGCCGCGCCGGCCGTCGCCTCCCAGGGCTCGGCGTAGATGGTGCTCTGCGACTGGATCGGGAGCTGCATCCCGTAGACCAGCCGACCTTCCGGAAACACGCGCGCCATGGGCCGTACCCGCCTCGTCCTCGACTGCCGATTCGTCATACCGGTGCGGGGGCCATCGTCGTAGCTGACGGTCCGTCAGGCAAGGGGTTGACGCGAAGACGGCGGCCCGGTGGCCGTCGGGCCGAGCGGGCGATCTTGTGCGGCGGGTCCGCCGTGGATCGGGCCCCGACACGCAGGAGACCCCGCGCCCGGAGGCACGGGGTCTCGATGTACGGGGTCTCGATGTACGGGGTCTCGATGCCCGGAGGGACTCGGTCCCCGGGGGTCAGAAGACGCGGACCCGGTCGGCCGTGTCCCAGAGCATGCCGGCCTCCGGGCCGCGCAGGCTGCCCTTCCCGGTGCCCGGGTAGGTGAAGGCCTGCCAGTCGATGGGGCGCATCAAATCGCTGATGCCGTCGGCGGTGGCGTCGCCGGTGGCCACGATCGGGGCGTCCGTCGGCCAGGCGTACGGCAGCTGCTTGCGCGCGCCGAAACTGCCCGCGCCGTTGCCCGGGTAGAGCCACAGCCGCCGAGAGCCGTCCCTGGCCGCGAGGTCGGCGCGGCCGTCGCCGTTGAGGTCGCCCGGCGAGACGAGCTGGTTCATGGTGTTCCAGCCGCCGCCCAGGTTCTTGCGCGTGCCGAACCAGCCCTTGCCATTGCCCGGGTACGACCACAGCGTGCCGGCCGTGTCGCGGGCGAGCAGGTCGCCGCGCCCGTCACCGGTCAGGTCGCCGGCCGCGCTGATCTCGCGCATGGCGTTCCAGCCACCGCCCAGACTCACCCGGTTGCCGAAGCCCCCGGTGCCGAGGCCCGGGTAGAACCACAGGACACCGCCCTTGTCGCGGGCGAAGATGTCCTCCTTGCCGTCCGAGTTGTAGTCGCCGTGCCGGACGAGCTGGGTCATGGCGTTCCAGCCACCGCCCAGGAACTTCCCCTGCGTACGGCCCTGGGCGTCCCGCTTTCCGGGCAGGAACCACAGGCGGCCGTCGTCGGCACGCTCCAGCAGGTCCGCGATGCGGTCGTTGTCGAGGTCCGCGAAGTTCGCGACGGCCGGAACCGGCGCGGGCCGCGGCTGGTCGGGCCAGGGCGTCCAGTCCATGTACGGGACGCCCTGGATGGCCTCGTACGAGGTGGTGGCGATCCGGATGGAGCTGATCGCGTTGTCGAAGCGGCCCATGATCGAGCCCTCGAGGTCATTGGACCCGTTGTACGGGGTCACGTACAGGTAGTCGCCCGAGAAGTTCGCGTCCGGGTACACGGTCGCGTACAGGCCGCTGTTGTTCACCAGCGAGGAGATCTTGTTGTTCCAGGTGCCGAGCGAGGCCTGCGGGGACGAGAAGGTCTTCATCTCGCCCGTGAAGTCGTCGCCGGCGAAGACGCAGAACTTGCCCGCCGGGCAGCGCTCGGAGTTGTCGGCCGCGGCGGCGGTGGGCGCCGCGGTGACCAGGGCCGCCACCGAGGCGGCCGTGGCGACGGCCGCGCCGAGGGCGCGGCGCAGGGAACGGATTCGGGAACCGGGTCGGGTCATGGGGAAGGCGGTCCGATCTGAACTGAAGTCCGGAGTACGAAGACTGAAGGGGGTGGCGAGAACCGGGCGGCCGGGCCACGGCCCGGGAGGAACCGGGCCACTGCCCGGGCCGCGGGCTCAGAACACGAGGTGCGCGTCCGAGGCGCTGCCGATGACCTTCGAGCGGCCGAGGTGGCCGTCCTTGGCACCCGTTCCGGGGTACAGGATCAGGTGGTTGTCGGCGTGCGAGTGCGCGAGGAGGTCGGCTCGCCCGTCGCCGTTGTAGTCGCCGATGCCCGCCAGCTCCTTGAAGCCGTTCCAGCCGCCGGTGCCGATCAGGCTGCGCGTACCGAAGCCGCCGCGGCCGTTGCCCGGGTAGAACCAGAGCCGCCCGGAGGTGTCACGGGCCACGAGGTCCGAGACGCGGTCGGAGTTCATGTCGCCGGCGCCGACGAGCTCGTTCATCACGCCCCAGCCGCCGCCGAGGTTCTTGCGCGTGCCGAACGAGCCCTTGCCGTTGCCGGGATACATCCACAGCGTGCCGGCCGTGTCGCGGGCGAGCAGGTCCCGCTTGCCGTCACCGGTGAGGTCACCGGCCGCGGCGAGGTCCCGCATCCCGTTCCAGCCGCCACCGAGCGCGGTGCGCGTACCGAGGGCCGAGCCGGTGCCCGGGTAGAACCACAGGGCGCCGTCCCTGTCGCGGGCGAAGACGTCTTCCTTGCCGTCCGCGTTGTAGTCGCCGTGGCGGACGAGCTGGGTCATTCCGTTCCAGCCGGTGCCGATGCGGTGGGTCTTGTTGTTCTCGTTCGCGTTCACGGCCCACAGCGCGCCGTACCGGGTGCGGCCGACCAGGTCGGTGCGGCCGTCGCCGTCGAGGTCGCCGAAGGCCGTCTCGGGGGTCGGGGGCGCCGGACGCGCCGGCGGCTCCTGGCCGTACCACCACGACGGGTAGGTGGCGAAGGTGCCGCAGTCCTCAGCGTCCGGCAGGAGCTCGATCGAGCTGACGGCGTTGTCCAGGTCCGGACGCATGCTCTCGTCGAAGGACACCTGACCGCTGTAGTAGTGCGTGGCGCCATCCCAGCCGTAGTCGGGCCCGGGGCTGACGCACACCGTGTAGTCGCTGAAGTTGGCCAGCGAGCTGATGCGGTTGTCCCAGCTGCCGAGGCGGGCCAGGCTGCTCTTGACGATCTTCATGTCGCCGGTGCCGACGGGACCGCTGAACACGCAGACCTGGCCCCAGGGGCAGCGGTCGTAGCCGCCCGACGCCTGGGCGGCCGAGGCGCCGCCGAGCAGCCCGGCGGTGGTGGCCAGCGCCGTGGCGGCGGCGAGGAGAGCGCCGCGGACGGCGCGCGGAACGGAAAGGGTCACAGATCCCCCCGGATGTGTGTGAAACAGCCGCGTTCGCACAGGCCCGCAGGCGCCGGCCCCCCTGGAACACGGATTCGAGTGTGTGGATCATAGCCCCGGCCTCCTCCACCGAGACCCGGGGCCGCCGGCATCGGGCTCTGGCGGCGGAGCCGCTGACGGCGCGCGGTCTGGAAGGCCGGGACCCCCGCGCCCGGAGGCGCGGGGGTCTCGATGCTCGGGGCGAATCCCCCGGTGTCAGAAGACGCGGACCCGGTCGGCCGTGTCCGAAATGCAGTCCGTTCTGAACGGTGGTGGTGGGACCGGGTGGCCTGGCGGCCGTGCCTCAGAAGACGAAGTGCGCGTCCGAGGTCTGGATGACGGCCACCGCGCGGCCGAGGTGGCCGTCCGATGCACCCGTCCCGGGGTACATGCGTACGGAGTTGTCCTGGTGCGCGTGCGCCAGGAGGTCGGGGTGACCGTCGCCGTTGTAGTCACCGACCCCTGTCAGCTCCTTGAAGCCGTTCCAGCCCCCGGTGCCGATCAGGCGCCGGTCGCCGAAGCCGCCGCGGCCGTTGCCCGGGTAGAGCCACAGCCGGCCGGTCGTGTCCCGCGCCACGAGGTCGGAGCGGTGATCGGAGTTCATGTCACCGGCACCGACCAGCTCGTTCATCACGCCCCAGCCGCCACCGAGGCTCTTGCGCGTACCGAACGAACCCTTCCCGTTGCCCGGGTACGACCACAGCACACCGGCCGCGTCGACCGCGAGCAGATCCCGCTTGCCGTCACCGTTCAGGTCTCCGGCCGCAGCCATGTCACGCATTGCGTTCCACGTGCCGGGGAGCTGGACACGCGTACCGAGGCGCTTGCTGGTGCCGAAGCCGGTGCCGGGGTAGAACCACAGGGCGCCGCTCTTGTCCCGGGCGAACACGTCCTCGTTTCCGTCACCGTTGTAGTCGCCGTGGCGCAGCATCTGGCTCATCCCGGTCCAGCCGGTGCGAATGCGTTCGAACGGTTCGGTCGCGTTCCACTCATGTGCGGGGGCCCAGTACCAGACCTCGCTGTAGCGGTTGCGGGCGAGCAGGTCGGCGCGGCCGTCACCGTTGAGGTCGCCGAAGGCCTTCTCGGCGGCCGAGGAGGAGGGCCGCAGCCGCGGCGACTGGTCGTGCCATGTCGAGGGGTAGTAGGCCAGACCGCAATCGTCCTGCTGCCCGTGAAAGAGCTCGATCGAGCTGATGTTGTTGTCCAGATCCGGGCGGTCGCGCTCGGCCAGGGACACCTCTTCGTCAGGGTACGACCTGCCGTAGTCCTCGTAGTCCTGCCCGGCGCTCAAGCACACCGTGTACGTGCTGTAGTTGGCGATCGAGCTGATGCGGTCGTCCCAGTCGCCGAGGCTGGGCAGGCTCTTCGTGAGGACCATCATCGAGCCCGTGCCGGCCGACCCGCTGAACACGCAGACCTGCCTCTGGGCGCAGCGGTCGTACCCGATCGCCGCCTCGGCGGACGAGGCGGTGGCGAGCAGGCCGCCGGTGGTGGCGAGCACCGTGGCGGCGCCTCGCAAAAGGCTGTGCAGGTGCAAGGCCGACCGCTAGGGTGCCGCGCGTGGAACTGTTTCTGACGCTGGTCAGCGGGGTGGCGTGGACCCTCGTGTACGCCGAGGCGATCCGGGTGGGGCTGCGGGACCGGACGTACGCGATGCCGGTCGCGGCGCTCGCGCTGAACTTCGCCTGGGAGTCGACCTACGCCGTCAACGACGTCCGTACCGGCCTCTCGGCCCAGGGCGTCGTCAACGTGGTGTGGGCCCTCGCCGACATCGTCATCGTGTACACGTACCTGCGCTACGGGCGGGCCGAGCTGCCCGGCTTCGTGACCCGGCCGCTGTTCGCCGCCTGGACCGTGCTCCTCTTCGCGAGCGCCTTCGCCGTGCAGTGGCTCTTCCTCGCCCACTTCGGCGCGCACGACGCGAGCCGGTACTCGGCGTTCCTGCAGAACCTGCTGATGTCCGGGCTGTTCATCGCCCTCTATGCGAGCCGGCGCGGCCCCCTCGGACAGTCCCTGGTCATCGCGGTCGCCAAATGGATCGGCACGCTCGCGCCGACCTTCCTCTTCGGCGTCGTCGAGGACGCCCCGTTCATCCTCGGCCTGGGGCTGATGTGCGCGGTCTTCGACCTCGCGTACATCGTGCTGCTGGCCCGGAACCCGGCGGGCGGGCGGCCCGACGTCGCGGCGGAGCTCAGAAGCCCCGCGGCCCCATCACGATGACCGGCTTCGCCGCCGGGTCGAGCGTCTGAAGGACCTGCTTCATCGCAGTCTTCGGGATGCCCACGCAGCCCTGCGAGGGGCCGTCGTGGTCCACGTGGAGCCAGATGTTGCCGCCCTTCTCCTCGCCGTCCGGCTTCGTCGGGTCGAGCGGACTCACCCCCGTCTTGCGGTTGAAGTCGATGGCGACGACGTAGTCGAAGGAGCCGAGCAGCGACTCGCCGTTGACCCCGCGGCCCGTCGCCACGAAGGAGCCGTCCTGGTCGTACGGGAACTTCGTGCCCTGCGGCTTCGCCAGCAGCCCGCCCGCGTCGGTCAGCGCGAACACGCCCTCGGGGGAGGTCAGGTCCCCGTACGTACGCTCCGTGGACCAGCCCTTGGCTCCGTTGCGCGCGGGCCAGCTGTGGCTCTTGAGCCAGTCGGCGCCGGTCGCCGGCCGGGTGTACAGGGCCGCGGTGGACTCCGAGGAGTTCCTGGCCTTGCCGGTGACCAGGATGAGCTGGCGGGCGTCCGCGGGGATCTTCGCCCGGGTCTGCTCGCTGACCTCGGGCAGGCCCTGGAAGGGGTCGCGCTCGGCGGCCCGCGCGGCCCGGTCCTCGGCCGGCGGCCGGGCGTCGGCGGCGGCCAGGGCCGCGGCGTTGGCCGGCGGGTCCTGGGCGAGGTACAACCAGCCCGCACCGAAGCCGAGCAGCCCCAGGGCGGCCGCGAAGGCGAGCGGGCGCGAGCCGCGGGCACCCCGGGAGCCGCGCGCGGCACCGCCGGCGCGCCGCGCACCACCGGCGCGGAAGCGCCGGGTCGGGCGGGACGCCCCGGGTGTGCGGGACGGACGGGACGCGCGGGAGCCGGCTCGGGCGTGCTTGCTCATTGACCCGACCGTACACAGCCGATCTTCATTTTTGTTGACCGGTCAAGCGCCCGGCGTTTCCTCGGCGGGTCGCGCCACCGGCGGCTCGGCCGGGAACCAGACCCGGACCATCAGCCCGCCGCCCGGTGCCGGGTTGGCCCGGGCCGTCAGTTCCGCGCCGTGCGCCCGCGCGATCGACGCGACGATCGAGAGCCCCAACCCGGCGCCCTCGCCCGCCGTATGCTGCCGCTCCGCCCGCCGCCGGAAGGGCTCCAGCAGCCGCGGCACGTCGCCCGGCTCGATCACCGGGCCGGTGTTGGAGACCGTCAGCACGCCCTCCCGGGAGGTCGCCACCTCCAGGCGGCCGCCCGCGCGGTTGTGACGTACGGCATTGGCCAGCAGGTTCCGTACGAGATGGCCGAGGAGGGTCCTGTCGCCCGCGACGGTCAGCGGCTCGAGATCCCGTACGACCAGCAGGTCCTGAGGGACCGTCCCCTGGAGGCCCGCGAGCTCCGCTTCCGCGAGGTCCGCCAGGTCCACCGGTTCCGTCGCCTCCAGTCCCTCCTCCGAGACGGCGAGCAGGAGCAGCGACTCGACCAGGTGCTGGCTGGAGTCGGCGACCTCGATGAGCTTGGAGCGGATCCGGGCCACCTTCTGCGGCGACGGCTCCCCCGCCAGCCCGATCTCGGCGGCCGCCCGCTGGACGGCGAGCGGGGTGCGCAGCTCGTGGGCGGCGTTCGCGGCGAACCGGCGCTGCGCCCCGACCATGTCCTCCATCCGGTCGAGCATCCCGTCGAAGGTGTCCGCCAGCCGCTTGAGTTCGCCGGGCGGGGCCCGGAGGCCGATCCGCTCGTGGAGGTTGGCGGCGGACAGGCGCCGGGCCGTCTCGGTGATCACGCCGACGGGGCGCAGGACGCGGCCGGCCATCCACCAGGCCAGCCAGATGGACAGGACGGCGAAGACGGCGAGGGCGAGGAGGGAGACGATCAGGAGCTCGTGGAGGGTGGCCTGCTCGACGGCCGAGGTCAGGTTGCGGGTGGCCCGCCACTGTTCGAGCTGTTCGGGGGTGGGGGTGGCGCCCGTGTCGAGCTTCTCGGCGGGGACGGGCAGTTTGTAGCCCGGGACCGTGGGCGGCGGACTGCCCTTGATGGCCGGGACGATGGTGGTGGTCATGACGGCGCCGCTGATGCGGGTGTAGAGGCCGTTGCGGAGCAGGATGTTGATCAGTGCGATGAGGCCGCCGCCCGCGAGGAGCAGCAGGGAGCCATAGAGGACGGTGAGACGGGCGCGCTCGGAGTGGAGCACTGCTCTCATCGTGGATCACCGATCCGGTGGTCGTCGCCGTCACCGATCCGGTATCCGGCGCCGGGGACGGTCTCGATCAGCGGCGGCTCCCCCAGCTTGGCGCGCAGCTTGCTCAGGGTCACCCGTACCGCGTTGGTGCTGTACGAGGTGTCCTCCTCCCACACCTGCTCGATCAGGTCGTCGCTGCTGAGGACCGCGCCCTCGGCGCGCAGCAGCGACTCCAGCACGGCGAACTCCTTGCGCGAGAGCGCCAGCCTGCGCCCCTCGCGGGTGGCGGTGCGCCGCGCCACGTCCACGGCCACCCCCGCCCGCTCCAGCACCGGCGGCAGGGCCGGCTGGGCGCGCCGCCCCAGCGCCAGGACGCGGGCGAGCAGCTCGTCGTAGGCGAAGGGCTTGGTCAGGTAGTCGTCGGCGCCGAGGCCGAGGCCCTCCACCCGGTCGCGTACGGTCCCGGAGGCCGTCAGCATCAGGACGCGGGTCAGCAGCCGCTCGCGCACCACCTGGCGGCAGACCTCGTCCCCGTGCAGGCCGGGCAGGTCGCGGTCGAGGATCAGGACGTCGTACGCGCCCAGGCGCAGGCGGCTCAGGGCCTCCAGGCCGTCGCTCGCCTCGTCGACGGCCAGCGCGTCGCCGCGCAGCCCCTCGGCGATCATCTCCCGCAGGAACTCCTCGTCCTCCACCACCAGAACTCGCATGCCGTCCTCTTTACCGGAGAGCGGCATTTCGCCGTTGTAAGCACGAGCCGTTAGAGAAGCGAAACCCGCTTCTCGCGCACGCTCGGGCCCATGAAGCGATCCACGACCATGACCACGGCCGCGCTCCTCACCGGCCTCACCCTCTTCGTCACCGCGTGCACGGGCGGCGCCGGCGGCTCGGACGGAAAGAAGGACGAGAAGGACAACTCCTCGAATTCGAGCGGCACGGGCGGCAGCGGTGGCGGTGGCGGTGGCGGGGCAGACGCCGACAACGCCCTCAAGATGCGCAAGTGCCTGCGCGAGAACGGCGTCGACGCCCCCGACCCGAAGCCCGGCGAGGACCCGCGCGGTATGACGCTCGGTGCGGGCATGGACCAGGAGGTCCTGAAGAAGGCCATGGAGAAGTGCGGGATGAAGGGTCCCGGCTCCGGCGGCGAGATATCCCAGGCGGACAAGGACAAGGCTCTGAAGCAGGCCAAGTGCATGCGGGACAACGGCTTCGACATGCCGGACCCGGAGTTCAACGGGAACGCCCGGACCGGTATCTCCCTCCCCGAGGGCGCCGACAAGGACGCCTTCATGGCCCAGCTGAACAAGTGCGGCGAGGACAAGTGAGGAAGCGCGGGCGGTGGCTCCTGGGCTCACTGGCCGTCGTGCTCGCCGTCACGGGCGGCGGGTACGCGGTCGTCGCCCAGGCCGGGACGGACGGCGGCAGTGGGGGCGGTAGCGGCAACGGCAGCGGCTCGAAGCAGGACCGCGCGGACGGACTGCCGGGGGCCACGCAGCCGGTCACGCGCGGCGACCTGAGCTCCGGGTTCAAGGTCGACGGGACGCTCGGCTTCGCGAAGGAACGCAAGCTCAACGCGGTGGGTGCGGACTCGGCGGGCGGAGCGGGCGGGGCCGGCGGAACGGGCGGAACCCCCGGCGCGGGAGCCGGCTCCGGCTCCGGCTCCGGCTCCGCGACCCTGACCTGGGTGGCGCCGGCCGGCTCCTCCGTGGAGCGCGACGGCAAGCTCTACGAGGTCAACGGGAAGCCGGTGCGCCTGATGTACGGCACCACCCCCGTGTACCGGTCCCTGAAGTCCGGGGACAAGGGCGAGGACGTCAAACAGCTCAAGCAGAACCTCCAGGCCCTCGGCTTCGGCACCGGCCTGGACACCACGGACGGCACCTTCACCGCCGGGACGGTCACCGCCGTCAAGCGCTGGCAGAAGTCCCACAAGGTGAAGGAGACCGGCGAGGTCGGCAAGGGCGACATCGCCTTCGCCTCCGGACCCCAGCGGATCCAGAAGAACGACATGGCGGTCGGCGACGAGGCCGCCGCCGGCAAGCCGGTCATGACCCTGACCGGCACCGAGCGGATGGTGCGCCTGCAGCTGGACGTGACCAAGGCGGGCAAGGTCAAGACCGGTGACCCGGTGACCGTGAGCCTGCCCGGCGGGGGCACGGGCAAGGGCAAGATCAGCTCGGTCGGCGCCACCGCCAACGGCGACGACCCGTCCTCGGGCGGCGGACCCGGGGGCGGCGGGGACAAGAAGCCGAAGGTCGACGTCGAGATCGCCCTCGACAAACCCTCCGAAGCCACGGGCCCCGACCAGTCCCCGGTCTCGGTGAGCCTGACGGGCGAGGTCCGTACGGGGGTGCTCTCCGTACCGGTCAACTCGCTCCTCGCCCTCGCCGAGGGCGGCTTCGGAGTCCAGGTCGTCGAGGACGGCAAGGTCCGTGAGGTCAAGGTCGAGCTCGGCATGTTCGGCCAGGGCCGGGTCGAGGTGAAGGGGGACGCCCTCAAGGAGGGCATGCTCGTGGGAGTCCCCGCGTCATGAACACACACGCCCACGCGGTCGTCGAACTGACCGGAGTCACCAAGGAGTACCCCGGCGGGGTCGCGGCCCTGCGCGGAGTCGACCTCACCGTCCTGAACGGCGAACTCCTCGCCATCGTAGGCCCGTCGGGATCGGGAAAGTCCACGCTCCTGCACATCGTGGGGACGCTGGACCGGCCGACCGCCGGCCGCGTCGCCATCGCCGGGTACGACATCGCGAGCCTCTCCGACCGCTCTCTGTCGGCGCTGCGCTCCCGCCACGTCGGCTTCGTGTTCCAGTCCTTCCACCTGGTACCGGGTATCAGCGCCCGGGCGAACGTCGCCGAGGGGCTGCTGTACTCCGGCCTGTCCCGCGCCGAACGCGGACGGCGGGCGGAACGCGCTCTGGAGCGCGTCGGCCTCGGCGACCGCATGGACCACCGGCCGCACGAACTCTCCGGCGGGCAGAAGCAGCGCGTGGCGATCGCCCGCGCGGTGGCGGGAGAGCCGGACCTGCTGCTCGCCGACGAGCCGACGGGCGCCCTGGACACGGCGTCCGGCGAGTCGGTGATGGAACTGCTGCACGAGCTCAACCAGGACGGGGCCACCATCGCCGTGATCACCCACGACAACGAGATCGCGGCGAGCCTGCCCCGGCAGGTCCGCATCCGCGACGGCGAGATCGTGGCGGACGTGTGGAACGCGGGTGCGGGTGCGGGCCCGGGTCCAGGCGCGGACGCGGGCGCGGGCGCGGGCTCAGGCGCGGGCCCGGAAACGCTGGGGGTGGGTGCGTAATGGGTTCCGGTACCCGTACGAAGTCCCGCGGGGCGGAGAAGAAGGCGCGCAAGCTGTCTCCGCCGCGCCTTGGCCCCCGCGACGTGTTCCACGTGGGATCGGCGGGGCTGCGCTCGCGGCCCATGCGCGTGTTCCTGTCCGCGCTCGGGATCGCGATCGGCATCGCGACGATGATCGCGGTCGTCGGCATCTCCTCGTCGAGCCAGGCCAAGCTGCTCCAGGAGCTCGACAAGCTCGGCACGAACATGATGGTCGCGACACCCGGCCCGTCGATGTTCTCGGGACAGGACACCAAACTGCCGAAGGACGCCCCCGGCATGATCGCCCGGATCGACGGCGTCGAATCGGTCGGCTCGACGGGCGACGTGAAGGAGTCCGTCCGCCGCAGCGAGAACATTCCGAAGGAGGAGACGAACGGCATCGCCCTCAAAGCGGCGAAGGACGAGCTCCTGAAGACGCTCCGGGCCCGGATGCACAGCGGAAGCTGGCTCAACGACGCGACGGGCCGCTACCCGTCCGTGGTCCTCGGACACGTCACCGCCGAGCGCCTGGGCATCACAGGGCCGGGCGGGCAGGTCTTCATCGGCGGGCAGTACTTCACCGTCATCGGCGTCCTGGAGCCCATCCCCCTCGCGCCGGAGATCGAACGCTCGGCACTGATCGGCTGGGACGCCGCCCAGAGCCTCCTGGGCTTCGACGGCCACCCCACGTCCGTCTACGAGCGCTCCGCCGACGATCGCGTCCAGCAGGTCCGGGGCCTCATCGCCAAGACGGCCAACCCGGAGAGCCCGAGCACGGTCGCGGTCACGGACCCGTCGGCGGCCCTCCAGGCGAAGGCCGCCACCGAGGGCGCCTTCAGCACCCTCCTCCTCGGCCTGGGCGGCATCGCCCTGCTGGTGGGTGGGGTCGGGGTGGCCAACACCATGATCATCTCGGTGCTGGAACGCCGCCACGAGATCGGCCTGCGCCGCTCCCTGGGCGCCACCAAGGGCCAGATCCGCATCCAGTTCGTCACGGAGTCCCTGCTCCTGTCGGGCCTGGGCGGCCTTGCAGGCATCGTGCTGGGCGGCGCGGCCACGGCGGTCTACGCCCGAGCCGGCGACCTCCCCTGGGTGGTCCCCCTCTGGGCCGTCACCGGCGGCTTCGCATCGACCCTGGCCATCGGCACGGTGGCAGGCCTCTACCCGGCGGTCCGCGCGGCCAGGCTGTCGCCGACGCTGGCGCTGCAGGCGGGGTAGGGGGCATCCGGGTACGGCCCCGGCAGGACCGTGACCTCGGCCGGAACGGACGCGCGGGGCGATCGGAGCATCCAGGGCCGGGCGCCTGGACACCCTTCCCGCGACCGTCGACCGCCGGTGTGAGCGAGAGGGTGACATTCAGCCCCTCGGAGTCGGTGGGCGCGACGGATCGCTGCACACGCTCGCTCGGCTTGGCGACTGCGGACCGGACGTGGCTGATCCGGGGAGGTGGCTGCGTAGGGTGCATCTCGTGCGTGAGGGAGAGGAGGGCGTGGTGGCTGGGACGGTGCTGGCCGAGGTGATGGCCGAGCTGGCCGCTTTGGAGGACCCCAAGGCGCGGGCGGTGAACGAGAAGCACGGTGACGATCACGGTGTGAACCTCGGCAAGCTGCGCGCGGTCGCCAAGCGGTTGAAAACGCAGCAGGAACTGGCCTGCGGGCTCTGGGAGACGGGTGACACGGCCGCGCGGCTGCTGGCGATCCTGATCTGCCGCCCGAAGTCCTTCGGGCGGGACGAGCTGGACGCCATGCTGCGCGACGCGCGCAGGCCCAAGGTGCACGACTGGCTCGTGAACTACGTGGTCAAGAAGAGCCCGCACGCCGAAGAGCTGCGTCTCGTGTGGTTCGCCGATGCCGATCCCGTGGTCGCGAGCGCCGGGTGGGCGCTGACCACCGAGCGGGTGGCCAAGAAGTCCGACGGTCTGGATCTCGCGGGCCTGCTCGACGTCATCGAGGCGGAGATGAAGGACGCCCCTGACCGCCTGCAGTGGGCGATGAACCACTGCCTGGCCCAGATCGGCATCGAGCACGCCGAGTACCGCGCCCGCGCACTCGCCATCGGCGAGCGCCTGGAGGTCCTGAAGGACTATCCGACACCCTCCGGCTGCACCTCTCCGTACGCGCCCGCCTGGATCACCGAGCTGGTGCGCCGGAAGGACGAGAAGACGGTGGGGTGACCGAAGGGGCCGTAAAGCAGTGGACAGCCCTCGGGCACTGGGTGAGCATCTCCGCGATGAGCAATGAACCTCTCCCCAAACGCGTCCGATTCGTCAAGCTCAACGCACAGGCCCTCAGGGCCCTTGCCGACGGTGACCTCGCAGGTGGCAGCGCCGAGGCCGGGGTGGCCCTCGACGAATACTTCGTGTCCGACCGCGCCCGCTGGATCTTCGGCTACCGCGCCGACCAGCTCGCCGAGGACCCGTCCGCGGCGCCCTGGACCACCCGGGCCGCAGTGTCGGAGCCGGACGGGACGGTCATCGGCGACGCCGGATTCCACGGCCCGCCGGACGGGGCGGGCGTGGTCGAGGTCGGCTACAGCGTCGTGTCCGCCTACCGCCGCCGGGGCTACGCCCGCGCCATGCTGACCGCCCTGCTGGCCAGGGCCGCCGAAGAGCCCGATGTCAGGACCGTCCGGGCCACGATCCGATCCGACAACACCGCCTCCCTGGCCACCCTTGCGGGCTTCGGCTTCACCCGGGTCGCCGAGCGGGGAAACGAGACCGACGGAATCAGCCTCGTCTTCGAACGCCCGGCGAACCCGTCGCAGCCACCCCTGTAGGCCTGGTCACGGGGCCGATCGCGCTTCGGCAGCGGCCAGCGCGTCCGGTCCCGGGCCGGCCCTCCGCCTCCATCACACCTCTCCCGCCCCGCGCACCCCCGTCGTACGCTGATCCATGCGAACTCCACGGCAGGCCGCAAGAATCGTCGTCCTCAACCCCGCCGGATCCGTTTTCCTGTTCCGCGAGAACAATGTGGAAGTCGGCATCCACTGGCTGCCGCCCGGCGGTGGCATCGATCCCGGGGAGACGCCCGAGGAGTGCGTGCGGCGGGAGTTGCGGGAAGAGACGGGCTGGACGGACCTGGAGCCGGAGCGGCTGCTCTGCACCTGGGAGCACGACTTCACGCACCAGGGCATCCCCGTGCGCCAGCACGAGCACATCTACGTGACCACCGGCCCGCACCGCGATCCGGTGCCGGAGTACCCCGAGGCCCACTGGCGGTGGCTGTCCCCGCGCAACCTCGCCACCCTCGGGGAGCCGCTGTGGCCCCCGCGCCTCGCGGAGCTTCTCGGCGAAGCCCCCGCCGAGCCCGTGCACTTGGGGCTGCTGGCCTGAGCTCAGCGCGGCATCCGCCGGGACAGCTCCCCGGCGGCCGCGCGCAGCAGGTCCGCGGCCGTGGACTCGTAGGAATTCCTCGGGCTCACCGGCCACTTCACCCGCGCCCCCGCCCGTTCCGCCAGCACCAGCACGGCGGCCACGAAGCCCTCGGAGAGGGCGCGGATCACGGCGTGGCCGGTGAGTCCGTGGCGGGTGATGAGGGCTTCGGCGAAGGGGCCGAGGGCGGCCGGGTCGATCTGGCACTCGTCGTTCTCCATCGGGCCGATGCCCGACGGGACGCCGAGTTCGGCCTCGAAGAGGGCTACTTGGCGGTGGAAGAGGCGGGCGGCGCCGTTCGAGGGGTTCCAGAGGGTTTCGTCGCCGAGGTCGTAGTACTGGCTCACCGGCCGGACCCGCCACCCGTCGCCCGGGCGTACAGCTGCGCCGCGTAGTCGTTCAGGATCGTGCTCGTCGAGACGTCGTCGGTGTCCCCGCCGGTCAGGACCCCGATGATCTTTCCGTCGGCCGCGATCCATGAGCTGCCGCTCGTGCCGCCGGGGAAGTCCGCGCAGTCGAAGCGCTGTTCCGTGGCGCTGAGCCGTACCGCGCGGGACAGGCAGGTGCGCGGGACCTTGCGGTCCGAGGGGTAGCCCGTCACCGTGACCTGCTCGTCCGTGCGGCCCGTGGTGTCGAGGACGGCGGCGCCGGTGACGTCCTCGATGTTGCGGCCCGAGGCGTCGGGGGCGAGGCGGGCGAAGGCGAGGTCGTAGTCGTCGTTCGTCCCGTCCGCCCAGCGCGGGTCCTCGAAGACCTCCGCGATCTTCCAGGTGCCGTACGGGGCCCGCCCGTCGGCGTACGCGGGTGCGAAGGTGGCTCCGCCTTCGCCGGCCCGGCCGGCGAGCAGGCAGTGGCCCGCGGTGACGATGAGGTTCCGCCCGGGACTGTGCACGACGGTCGCCGTACAGAAGTGGTTGCCGGTCACATCGCCCTCGAACAGCGCCCCGGCGAACGCCGCGGGCCCGCCAGTCGCGGGGGCTGACACGGACGGTCCGGGGGTCGCCCCACCGGAGGGCCGAGCCCGTTCTGGCGTTTGCGACTGCGATGGACGGCTGGTGGGGGAGCTCGTCGAAGGCGTCGCGTTCACGTGCGCGGCCGCCTTGCCGTCGCCGGCCGGGACCACCTTCGTCATGGCCGCGGACGCACCCAGCGCCGCCGCCGCACACAACACCGCGGTCACCACGGCCCGCTTGTCCATCACAGACAACCCTCCCCCAATTTGCTCCGGCGAAGCATGCCCTGCTCGCGGCAACCCCCGCAAGGGGGACCCCCGCCGTCGGCTATTGACACCGCTCCGGGCACCCTCCACACTCTTCTGTATCCACTGGAAACAGTTTACGGAGGACGCAAAATGATCGCCACCGTTGCCACCGTCGCCGCCACCGCCCTCGCCACCCCCGTGGCCGCTCTCCTCCCCCTCCTGGCCCACCGCGCCCTGCGCCGCGCACAGGCCGCCAAGACCCTGCGGATCGAGGCCGCGCACGGCATCGACGAGCAGGGCTTCGTCCGCATCGGCGGCATCGACCAGTGGATCTCGGTCCGCGGCGACGACCGGGCCAATCCCGTCGTCGTCGAGATCCACGGCGGCCCCGGCGCCGCCAACTCCATCCACACCTCGCGCACCCGCAGTTGGGAACGGCACTTCACGATCGTCCGCTGGGACATGCGCGGCGCCGGCAAGACCTTCGGGCACGGCGGCCCGCAGGGCCAGGGCGAGGCCACCTTCGAGCGGCTCTACGAGGACGCCCTGGAGGTCACCCGCCACGCCCGGGAACTGCTCGGCGCCGAGCGGGTGGTGCTCCTGGCCAACTCCTACGGCAGCGCCTTCGGACTGCGGCTGGCCCGCAACCACCCCGAGCTGTACTCCGCGTACGTGGGCACCGACCAGAACATCCACACCGGCGGCCGGGACACCTCCGCCCACGACGCCCTGCGGGAGCGGCTGCGCGCCGCCGGGAAGGCGAAACTGCTCGCACAGGTCGAGGCCATCGGAGCCGACCCGCACGCCTGGACCCCGCAGCAGCAGGCGGCGTACGCCAAGATCAGCGCGCAGAGCGACCCGCTGACGCTGGCCACGCTCAAGAAGGTGGTCCTGGGGTCGATGTGGCTGTCACCGCTGCACTCGCTGCGCGATCTGCGGGACTACTTCCGCGGGCAGAAGTTCTCGGAGCGGATCACCGAGGGGACGGCGGAGCTCGACGACCGGGCCGACGGCACGCGCTTCGAGATCCCGTTCTTCGTCTTCCAGGGCGAGCAGGACGTACTCACTCCGGTGGCCGCGGCCAAGGCCTTCTTCGACGAGGTCGAGGCCCCGGTGAAGCGGTTCGCCCTCATCGAGGACTGCGGTCACTTCGCCTCGTTCAGCCGCCCGGACCGCTTCCTGGACCTGCTCCTGGCCCATGTCCGTCCGGCGGTCACCAGCGGGCGCCCCTGCAGCGCGTAGAGGGCACGGCACCGCCTTCCAGGTTCCCGCCTCGATGAGCAGCCCCGGCCGGAGCGACTCCGGCCGGGGCTGTCCACTGGCACTGGCGGGCTCTGGCGGGCCCGGGCCGCTACGCCCCCGGCCAGAGGCCTTCCGGGGTCAGTCCCAGGAGGTCGATCGCGTTGCCGCGGACGATGCGGTCCACCACGTCCGGCGCCAGGTGGCCCATCTGGGACTCGCCGACCTCGCGGGATTTGGGCCACGTGGAATCGGAGTGGGGGTAGTCGGTCTCGTAGAGGACGTTGGCGACTCCGATGGAGTCGAGGTTCTTCAGGCCGAAGGCGTCGTCGAAGAAACAGCCGAAGACGTGCTCCGCGAAGAGCTCCGACGGCGGGCGCAGCACCTTCTCGGCGACGCCGCCCCAGCCGCGGTTCTCCTCCCAGACCACGTTCGCGCGCTCGAGGATGTACGGGATCCAGCCGATCTGACCCTCCGCGTACATGATCTTGAGGTTCGGGAAGCGCTCGAACTTGCCGCTCATCAGCCAGTCCACCATCGAGAAGCAGCAGTTGGCGAAGGTGATGGTGGAGCCGACGGCCGGCGGGGCGTCCGCCGAGGTGGAGGGCATGCGCGAGGAGGAGCCGATGTGCATGGCGATGACCGTGCCGGTCTCGTTGCACGCCTCCAGGAAGGGGTCCCACTCGTCCGTGTGGATGGACGGGAGCCCGAGGTGGGGCGGGATCTCGGAGAAGGCGACCGCGCGGACGCCGCGCGCGGCGTTGCGGCGCACTTCGGCGGCGGCAAGCCGGGCGTCCCACAGCGGGACGAGGGTGAGCGGGATGAGACGGCCGCGCGCGTCCGGGCCGCACCACTCCTCCACCATCCAGTCGTTGTACGCGCGCACGCCGAGCAGGCCGAGCTCGCGGTCCTTGGCCTCGGTGAAGGTCTGGCCGCAAAAGCGCGGGAAGGTCGGGAAGCAGAGGGCGGACTGGACGTGGTTGACGTCCATGTCGGCGAGCCGGTCGGGAACCGAGAAGGAGCCCGGGCGCATCTGCTCGTACGTGATGACTTCGAGCTTGATCTCGTCGCGGTCGTAGCCGACGGCCGTGTCGAGTCGGGTGAGGGGTCTGTGCAGGTCCTCGTACACCCACCAGTCGCCTATCGGTCCGTCGTCGCCCTTGGCCCCCATCACGGGGGCGAACTTGCCTCCGAGGAAGGTCATTTCCTTCAGGGGGGCGCGGACGACGCGGGGGCCGACGTCGTGGTACTTGGACGGGAGCCGGTCCCGCCAGACGTTGGGGGGCTCAACCGTGTGGTCGTCCACCGAGATGATCTTCGGGAAGGTCTCCATGCCCTCACGGTAGCGTCAATCTGACGAACCGTCAGCTAGTTGGGCGGGGCGGGATGCCGGATCCGCGGGGACGGGGGTCCGGATCCGTAAGGACTGGGTCCGTTACGGACTGACGTGTACGCGCAACACAGGGCAGACTGGCCCTTACACCTAGGGAAGGCAGGGGGGAGACCAGATGGACGGCACACCGGCCATCCCGCACCAGCGGAACCACCCCGAGTCCGGTGACACCGCCATTGCCGCCGCCGCGGGAACCGGAGTCGAAGCAGCGTCCGCCGCGGAACCCGGGACCGAAGCCACCGCCACCGCCGCGACCACCACGACCACCGACACCGGGACCCCGCCGCCGCCCTCCGCCGACGCCTCGGTCGACGCCGCCGACGCCACCGGAGGCAACCGGTTCTCCGTGCTCGGGCCCATCCGGGCCTGGCGCGGCGGCGAGGCACTGAGCTCCGGTACCCCGCAGCAGCGGGCGCTGCTCGCCGTGCTCCTGCTCCGCGAGGGGCGCACCGCGACCGCGCCCGAGCTCATCGACGCCATCTGGGGCGAGGACCCGCCGCAGCAGGCCCTCGCGACCATCCGTACGTACGCCTCCCGCCTGCGCAAGGTCCTCGAACCAGGGCTCCTCGTCAGCGAGTCCGGCGGCTACGCGATCCGCCTGCCCCACCCCGAGGCCCTCGACCTGGGCATCGCGCGCGCCCTCGCCGCCGACGCCGAGGCCGCCCGCGCCGGGCAGGCGAAGGGCGACAGCGGCAGGGGCGGCGCCGGCGCCGGCGCCGCGAAGGGTGCCCCCGGCGCCCCCGCAGGCAAGGGCGACCGCGCGCTCGCCCGTACGCTGCTGGCCCGCGCCCTGGACGTATGGGACGGCGAACCGCTGGCCGGCGTACCCGGGCCGCACGCCGACACCGAACGCACCAGGCTCGCCGAGTGGCGCCTCCAGCTGCTGGAGACCCGCCTCGACCTGGACCTGGATCTCGGGCACCACGCCGAGGCCGTCTCCGAACTCACCGCGCTCACCGCCGCCCACCCGCTGCGGGAGCGGCTGCGCGAGCTGCTGATGCTCGCCCTGTACCGCAGCGGCCGCCAGGCCGAAGCCCTCGCCGTGTACGCCGACACCCGCCGGCTCCTCGCCGACGAACTCGGCGTCGACCCGCGCCCCGAACTCGCCGAGCTCCAACGGCGCATCCTGCGGGCCGATTCCGAACTGGCCCGCGCCGAAGATCCCGCGCCGGCCGCCGAGCCCGTACACGTGAGGCCCGCCCAATTGCCCGCCACCGTCTCCGACTTCACCGGCCGGTCCAGCTTCGTCCGGGACCTGGGGCAGGTCCTCGCGGGCGCCGAGGGCCAGGTGATGGCGGTCTCCGCCCTCGCCGGCATCGGCGGCGTCGGCAAGACCACCCTCGCCGTGCACGTCGCGCACGCCGCCCGCCCGCACTTCCCCGACGGGCAGCTCTACGTCGACCTCCAGGGCACCGAGGCCCGCCCCGCCGAACCCGAGGCCGTCCTCGGCTCCTTCCTGCGCGCCCTCGGCACCCCCGACTCCTCCATCCCCGACTCCCCCGCCGAACGGGCCGCGCTCTACCGCTCCACCCTCGACGGCCGCCGCGTCCTGGTCCTCCTCGACAACGCCCGCGACGCGGCCCAGGTCCGCCCGCTGCTGCCGGGCACCGCGGGGTGCGCCGCCCTCGTCACCAGCCGGGTCCGGATGGCCGGCCTGGCCGGCGCTCACCTCGTCGACCTCGACGTGATGAGCCCCGACGAGGCGCTCCAGCTGTTCACCCGGATCGTCGGGGCCGAGCGGGTCGGCGCCGAGCGCCAGGCCGCCCTCGACGTGGTCGGCGCCTGCGGGTTCCTGCCGCTGGCCATCCGCATCGCCGCCTCCCGGCTGGCCGCGCGCCGCACCTGGACCGTCTCCGTGCTCGCCGCGAAGCTCGCCGACGAGCGCCGCCGCCTGGACGAGCTCCAGGCCGGCGACCTCGCCGTCAAGGCCACCTTCGAGCTGGGCTACGGGCAGTTGGAGCCCGCGCAGCAGCGCGCGTTCCGCCTGCTGGGGCTGCCCGACGGGCCGGACATCTCCCTCGCGGCCGCAGCGGCCGTACTCGACCGGCCGGAGCACGACACCGAGGACCTGCTCGAAGCCTTAGTGGACTGCTCCCTCCTCGAATCGGCCGCGCCCGGCCGCTACCGCTTCCACGACCTCGTACGCCTCTACGCGCGTGCCTGCGCGGAGCGCGACGAGCAGCCGCCGAGCGCGCGCGACGCCGCCCTCGACCGGGTGCTGGACTTCTACCTGGCCACCGCCGCCGGGGTGTACGGCCTGGAGCGGCCCGGCGACCGGCTCGTGGCCCATCTGTCGGCCACCCGCCACCCCGGCCTGGTCTTCACCGAGCCGCATTCCGCCCAGGACTGGCTGTACGCCGAGGCAGACCCACTGCTGGCGTGCGTACGGCAGGCCTCCGTCCGCACGACCGGGCGCGAGGACGTGCTGCGCCGGGCCGTGGACCTGCTGTGGGCGGCCAAGGACCTCGCCGAGTCGGGCGCCAACTCCAAGCAGTACGAGTCGGCCGCGACCGCGCTGCGCGACGCCGCCGAGGCCGCGAAGGACCCGTACGCCGAGGGGCGTGCCCGCACCACCCTCACCAACACCCACCTGGTCGCGGGCCGGTTCGCCGAGGCCGATGCCGAGGCCAGCCGGGCCATGGTGCTCGCCCGCGCCGCCGGGGACCTGCTTCCCAGCTGCTGGGCGCCCAACGACCGCGGCATCATCGCCATCTACGAGGGCCGCTACGACGACGGCGAGCGCTACCTGCTGGAAGCCATCGCGAACTTCCGTGCCGACTCCAACCACGTCGGCGAGGCCAGCGCCCTGTGCAACCTCTCCCGCATCCACGTGGAGCAGGGCCGGCTCGCCAGCGCCATCGAACTCGCCCAGCAGGGCATCGCCATCTACGACCGCATGGGGCTCACCCTGCGCCTGGCCAACGGCCGCTACGCGCTGGGCATCGCCCTCACGAAAGCCGAGCGGCTCTCCGAGGCGCACTCCCAGCTCAGCGACGCGCTCGCGCTGTTCCACGAAAACCGGCAGCCCTTGTGGGAGGGCGTGACACACTTCCGTCTCGCCATGGTCCACCTCGCGGCGCGCCGGCCCACCCAGGCGGCCTCGCACGCCGAACAGGCCATCGCCCTGCGGGGGATCGGCGGCGAGTGGAATCGCGCCAGGGTGCTGACCGTGCTCGGCAGGGCGCTGCGCCAGCTGGGGCAGCGGGACCGGGCCCGAGTGTGCTGGCGGGACGCCGAGGTGGTGTTCACACAGCTGGGGTCGCCGGAACTGGCCGAGGTCCGGGCGCTGCTGGCGGCGGAGATCGCCGCCTGAGCTGCGGCCCCGCGCCCCGCCCCGTGGCGCTGAACGAGGCGTTCATCGTTCGTTTATCACCATCCGCCAGGATGGGGTTCATCGACTCGACGTGCCGGGGGGGCACCGGAGTTGACTGCAGGACCACCCGTTCGGCGATCCGCGGGGGAATTGCCGAACGGGTCCTACCCACCATCAGGAGATCCGATGACGACGAACGAGAACGTCCTGCCGACCGACGGCAACATCACACCGCTCGACACCCAGCCTTCGGATGTCGACATCACACCGATGGACAACCACGCGGCGGGCGAGCCGATCAAGCCGCTCAAACCGCTCGACAACCACGCCGCGGGCGAGGACATCGTGACGATGGACAATCACGCGGCCGGTGGCGGCCTGTAGGTGGGGGTGTAGGCCTCGCAGACGCGTACGGCCCGGGAACACGGGGGAATCGGGGGATCCGGGCCGTACCGCAGGACGTACCACGGGGGGCCGCTGGCCACGGGGGGATCAGCGGGGTGCACGGGGGAACGGCGGCCGCGGTGGCCAGGAGGGGGACCACCGCGGCCGCCGTACGTGCGCGTGCATGTGTGTGCGGGGGGGGGCGAAGGCAGGGGCAGGGATCAGCCGCCGAGCCGGAGTAGCCGCTGCACGCCCCGCGCCGCCTCCCGCAGGGCCGGCGAGAACCGCTCCAGCTCCGCCCGCGTGATCAGGGACGTGGCGGCGGTCAGGCTCACGCCGCCCACCGGCACCCCGTCGCGGTCGAAGACCGGCACTCCCAGGCAGCGGACCGAGGGCTCGTACTCCTCGTCGTCGACGGCGTAGCCGCGCTCCCGGACCGTCCGGAGGTCGGCCGCGAGGCCCTCCCGGCCGGTGAGGGTCCACCGGGTCAGGGCGGGCATCCCGGTGGCCCGCAGGATGCCCTCGGCCTCCTCGGGCGGCAGGTGCGCGAGGACGGCCTTGCCGATCGCGGTGGCGTGCAGGGGGATGCGCGCACCGACGCGGGAGGTGGTCCGGCAGGACCCGGCGCCCTCGATCTTGCGGATGTACGTGAGCGCGTTGCCGCTGCGCAGTGCCAGGTGGACGGCCTGTCCGGTGCACTTCCGGAGGAACTCGAGCAGCTCGACGATCCCCTCGGGCCGGTCCGTGGAGATCTCGGCGGCCAGGGTGCGCAGCCGCAGGCCCACCCCGTAGCTGCCCTCGCCGTCGGTGACGGCGTAGCCCTGCTCGACGAGGGAGACCAGGATCCGGTAGGTGCTGGACTTGGGGACCCCGGCGGCGGCCGACAGCTCCGCGAGCCGGTGCGGCCCGCCGAACGCGGTCAGCGCCTCCGTGACCCGCAGGGTCTTCTCGAGGGCGCTGCTGCCGGTGGTCGCGGAGCTCCGGCCGGCGCCTTGCCGCACGCTCCGACCCGGCACCTCACTTCGTAGGGCACTGCCCACGGAATCCCCAAGGATTGGCAAAACGTATCGATTCACCCTACGTCACCGGATGCCCGTTTTGCCCGGGGCCGAAGGGCCTGAAATGCCACCCGCCCGCCCTCTCGGTCAATAGGCTGACCGTGTGTTCACCTCCCAGGGCCCGACCCTCCGCGAACTGGCCGAACAGGCCCTGTCCTCCATCGAGCGGGGCTACGACCTGCTGGCCCCGAAGTTCGACCAGACCCCCTTCCGCACCCCCGACCGCATGCTCGACGCGGTCGAGGAGACGCTCGCCCGCCACGAGGGCCCCTTCGACACCGGACTCGACGTGTGCTGCGGTACGGGCGCCGGCCTCGGCATGCTGCGGCGGCTGTGCCGGGGGCGGGTGACCGGAGTGGACCTGAGCTCGGGCATGCTCGCCGAGGCCGGGCTGGCCCATCCCGAGGAGCGGGTGGACCTCCTGCGGGCCGACGCGCGGGCCCTGCCCGCCGCGCTCGGGGACTCGTACGACCTGGCGGTCAGCTTCGGCGCCTTCGGCCACTTCCTCCCGGCCGAGCGTCCCGCCGTCTTCTCCGGGGTGCACGCGGCCCTGCGCCCCGGCGGCGTGTTCGCCTTCCCGATCGGCGCCCCGATCCCGCCGAGCCGCCCGGCGTGGTGGGCCCTGACCGGCTTCGACGCGGTGATGCGGGTGCGCAATGCCGTCTGGCGGCCGCCGTTCGTCATGTACTACCGCACCTTCCCGCTGGGCGGCGTACGCACCGACCTGCGCGCGGCCGGCTTCACCGTGGAGACGCTCCCCCTGGACCACTTCGGCCGCAGGCCGGACGGGACGCCGAGCTGGCGGCTGGTGCTGGCGCGCAAGGCGGGCTGAGCCCCGAGCCCTCCGCTCCTACTTCTCGGGCAGGCGGCCGATGCCGGAGACCGGCCCGAGGTGGCCGAGCTTGTCGGGGTTCCACACGGCGTGGACCGCCCGCACCACGCCGTCGAGGATGTCCAGCTCGACCACGCTGGCCACCCGCCCCTCGGCGTCGACGATCAGGGCTCCCGGCCGGCCGTTGACCACGGCCGGCCGCAGCGAGGCGCCGAGCGAGCGGAGCCGGCGCAGTCCGCCGATGAGCAGCCGTCCCACGCGATGCGGGTCGGTCACCGACTTCGAGACCGCCCGCACCTTGCCGCCGCCGTCCCCGCGGTAGACGACGTCGGGCGCGAGCAGGTCGAGCAGGGCGTCCATCTCGCCGCCCGCGGCGGCCTCGAAGAACGTACGGGCGAGCTCCTCGCCCTCCGCCCGCCGGGCCGGGGGAGGCGGGCCGTCGGCCGCCTTCGCACCGGCGGCGATGCGCTTCCGGGCCCGGGCGAAGATCTGCCGGCAGTTCGCCTCGGACTTGCCGGTGGCGCGGGCCACCTCCGGGTACGCGTACCCGAACACCTCGCGCAGCATGAACACCGCGCGCTCCACCGGGGACAGGGCCTCCAGCAGGACGAGGAAGGCCATCGACAGGGAGTCGGCCAGCTCGGCGTGCTCGGCCGGCCCCGGCCGGTCTTCCGACACGACGACGGGCTCGGGCAGCCACTCCCCGACGTACGTCTCCCGCCGCACTCGCGCCGAACCCAGGTGGTTGATCCCGAGCCGCGTCACCGAGGTGGCCAGGTACGCCTTCGGGGCGGCGATCTCGGTCCCGGCCCGATGGGCTCTGGTGAGTCCGAGGTACGCGTCCTGGACGATGTCCTCCGCGTCACCCACCGACCCGGTCATCCCGTAGGCGATGGAGAACAGCAGCGGCCGGTACGCCACCGCGTCCGCCACATCCGTCACACCCGTTGATTCGTGCACGAGAACCCTCCCCCGATTCACTGCGCGCCGCCCCGCAGGCTATCCGAGGACTCCGGCCTTATCGATCATGAAAACCATCCGTGACCCAGGTCACATCCACCCTCTGTCACAGCATGCGGAGGTGCCGTGTCTTAGAGGGAGAACAACGAAGACCACATACCCGTACACGCCACGAACAACGGCCGCCAGCAAAGGAATACGCCATGACCGCTCGCCTGAACCTCTTCGCCGACCCGGTCGCCGTCAAGGCGTGGAAGCACATCATCGCCGCGAGCAAGGCGCTCGGGGAGTCGACCCTGCCCGCCGCCACCCGCGAACTGGTGATGCTCCGCGCCAGCCAGATCAACGGCTGCGCCGGATGCATCGACATGCACACCAAGGACGCGGCGGCCGCCGGCGAGAGCGCGGTACGCCTCAACCTGGTCGCCGCCTGGCGCGAGGCCACCGTGTACACCGACGCGGAGCGCGCGGCCCTGCTCCTGACCGAGGAGGCCACCCGCATCGCCGACGCGGCCGGCGGGGTCAGCGACGAGGTCTGGGCGAACGCCACCAAGTACTTCGACGACGAGCAACTCGCCGCCCTGGTCACGCAGATCGCGCTCATCAACGCCTTCAACCGCGGCAACGTCATCGTCCAGACCCCGGCCGGCGACTACCAGCCCGGCCAGCTCCAGCACTGACCCCGCGCGCCGCACGGGCTGACCGCTTCGACGACTGGCGGGCCGGCCGCGGGCCTGTCGTGCGCTGATGGGGAGCGGGGTGCCTCAGTGGGCGGCGGCTATTTCGGCTGGTCGAGGATGTCGGCCAGGTGGTGGTGCAGCTCGTGCACCGTGTGCAGTGCGAGCCAGCGCAGTGAGCGCTCCGCGGGTTCGGGGTAGGTGTAGATCAGCGTGCGCTCCCAGTCGGAGGGCGACAGCCGGTCCAGCGCATGGGCGAACAGTGAGGCGGCGTCCTTGAGTTGGCGGGAGACGTCGTCGGGATTCTGGTCGGCGTAGCCGTCGTGATCGACGCGCTCGTCGCGCCCCATGGGCTCGGCGACCGGGGTGTCGCAGCGGCGGGCGGCCAGAAGGCGTTCCCGTTGGACGAGCAGTACGTCGCGCACGTGGCAGGCGTACTCGAGAGGCGCCCACACATCGTCGGCCGGACGTCGCCGAAGGGCCGACGCGTCCCCGCGCAGCACCTGCGCGTACGCCTCCGCGGTGCTCCTGATGAGGGTCGGCATCGTCGGAGCCAGGTCGAGCCTGTATTCGAAATCGCATTCCGTGCAAGCCATCACGCGGGGACGGTAGCAAGCACCCGAAGCCGGGGGCGGCGATATCCCGAGGGTTTGGCCATCAGGCGCGGGACCTGCAAAGGCTGTGGCAGCCCCGGCAGGTCCAGGTCCTCGCGGGCGTCTTGCCGGGCCCGAGCGGGTTCGGTCAGCGCTGGAGGTCGATCGTGAAGCGCCGCTCGCCCGGCGCGACCGTGTCGGCGTGGATCGAGCCGCGAGCGCGGTCGTACTTCCCGGTGCCGCCGGTGATCGCGTTGTCGAACGAAGGGGGAGGCCCCGGGACGAGGTGGCCGAAGACCATCCCCTGTGCGGCGATCTGACCGCCCGGGAGGGTGTAGGTCACGACGCACGCCTCCGCGCCGCCGTCGGAGACCCGGGTGGTCGTGCAGGTACCGCCGGTCTCACCGACCTGATTGCCGTCCTTGTCGAAGAGGAGCGAGCGGAAGACGGTCCGGTCGCCCTGGGCGGCCGGGCCGCCGGGGTTGACGGGGAAGCGCGACTGCTCCGCGAGCTTTCCGGTGAGGGTGATGACCCGGTCCTTGCCCTTGTCGTGGTCGGAACCGGTGTCCGCCGCGACGGCCGACGCGACGGGGGCGCAGAGAAGGGCGACCAGTGCCGTGGCCGTGCCGAGACAGGCTGCTCTGAGGGAACGCATCGTGTGACTCCTGAGGTCGATGCCCATGGATGGTCAGACCACGCATTCATAGCCGCGGCTCCGCGGCCGCCCCCGGCGCCCCTGCGCGACCCACCGGAAGATCCGACCGATCGGAGCAGCCCGGGACGGGAGCCGCCGGGCGGGATCTCCGCGGCCTCACGGCGTGGCCGGATCTGACAGAAGCTCGTCATTGCGGCCATCGATGCGGGGGGAAATGATCGGCGCATGCCCGTACCGCCCGTACCGCCCGTACCGCACAGAGTCGTCATCGTGGCCTTCGCCGGTACCGAACTGATGGACGTCACCGGACCGGCCGAGGTGTTCTCGGTCGCCACACGCGTCGCCGGCGTCACCCGCCCCGGCTATCTCGTCCGGATCGCCACGGCCGACGGTGGACCGGTGACCACCTCCAGCGGCGTCCGGCTGCTGGCGGACCTGTCCCTCGACGAGGTGCACGGCCGGGTCGACACCCTGCTCGTGGCCGGTGCGGTCGAGCTGGTGGGCGACGGGGTGGAACCGGTGATCGACGGCGAGGTCACCGCCTGGCTGCGCGAAGCGGCCCCGCCGGCGCGCAGGACCGGGTCGATCTGCGCGGGTGCGCACCTGCTGGCCGCGGCGGGCCTGCTCGACGGGCTGTCCGCCACGACCCACTGGCTCACCGCCGCACGGCTGGCCGCCGACCATCCCCGGGTGGCCGTGGATCCGGACCCGATCTTCATCCGGTCCGGGAGCGTGTGGACCTGCGCCGGTGTCACTTCGGGGCTGGACATGGCGCTGGCGATGGTCGCCGAGGACCACGGCCAGGCCCTCGCCCTGGCCACCGCACGCATGATGGTCATGTACGTCAAACGCTCGGGCGGGCAGAGCCAGTTCAGCGTTCCGCTGTCCGCCCCGGTCACTTCGGGGGACCGGATCGACGACCTGCGCCTGTGGATCGCCGACCACCTCACCGAGGACCTCACCGCGGAGGCCCTGGCCGCACGGCTGCACCTGAGCGTGCGGCACTTCTCCCGGCTGTTCCGGCTGCGTACGAACGGTACGCCCGCCGCCTATGTGGAATCCGCCCGCCTGGAAGCCGCCCGGCGGCTGCTGGAGGAGAGCGACGGCAGCCTGCCGGAGGTCGCCGCGGCCAGCGGCCTCGGCTCGGTGGAGACCTTGCACCGCTCCTTCCAGCGCCGGCTGGGGACCACTCCCGCCGAATACCGGCGCCGGTTCCGGTAGCCCCGGCACACCCCCGCGTTCCGTCCCCACCCCCATATCCGCCCCGCACCATCCGCCGGCGGCCCGGCGGATCCCCGGCATGCCCGCAGTCACCTGTCGCCCGCTGCCTGCCGCCTGCCGCCTGCCACCTCATGGAGGACGCCATGTCCCGTACGAAGGTCATCCCCATCCCCGTCATGGGACGAACGGCCATCAACGCCTACCTGCTCCTGGGCCGACGGCCCGTGATCGTCGACGCCGGGACGCCCGGCAGCGGCCGGAAGATCTACGACCGGGTCACCGAGCACGGAGTGGACCCCCGCGAGGTCTCCCTGATCGTCATCACCCACGGCCACATCGACCACTTCGGCTCCGCCGCCGAACTGCACCGGCTCACGGGCGCGCCCGTCGCCGGCCACATCGCCGACCTCGGGCCGTACCGCAGCGGCCGGGTCCGCGAACCGTACCTGCCCACCGGTCCGATGGGCCGCGTCATGGACCGGAGCAAAGACCTGCACGCCCAGGCCGAACCCCTCGACCCCGACATCCTGATCCGCGGTCGGACCCCCCTCGAGGACTTCGGGGTCTCCGCCCGCATCATGCCCACCCCGGGACACACCGCCGGGTCGGTCTCCGTCCTCACCGACGACGGAGACCTCGTCGCCGGTGACCTGGTGGCGAACTCCTTCATGGGTCTCATCCCGGGCAAGCCGGCCAATCCCCCCTTCCACGACGACCCGCGGCGCAACCTCACCAGCCTCCGCGGAATGCTCGCCCTCGACCCGACCAGGCTCCACGTGGGCCACGGCGCCCCCCTGGACCCCGACCGGGTCCGCCGCTGGGCCGACCGGGAGCACGCCCGCCTGTCGAAGCGCGAAGCAGCGGGCCGGATCGCCACCCGTGCCGAGGAGACGATCTGACCCGGGCCCCGCCGTCGCCCTCAGCGGGTGCGGAGTTCGCGTTTGAGGACCTTTCCGCTCGCGTTGCGCGGGAGTTCGGAGACGAACTCCACCTCGCGCGGCACCTTGTAGTTGGCCATCTCCCGGCGGGACCAGGCGATCAGGTCGTCCGACGTGAGGACCGCTCCGGGGCGGCGGACCGCGTACGCCTTGCCGACCTCGCCCAGCCGCGGGTCGGGGATGCCGACCACGGCGACATCGGCGATGTCCGGGTGCAGGCCGAGCAGTTGCTCGATCTCGGCCGGGTAGGCGTTGAACCCGCCGACGATGAACATGTCCTTGATCCGGTCGGTGATGCGCAGGTTCCCGGCGGCGTCGAGCACGCCGACGTCCCCGGTGCGGAGCCAGCCCTCGGGCGTGATGGCCTCGGCGGTTTCGGCCGGGTCCTCGAAGTAGCCGCGCATGACGTTGTGGCCCCGCACCCACACTTCGCCGGCCCGGCCCGTGGGCCGGGCCGCGCCGTCCGGGTCCACGATCCTGACCTCCGTACCGGGGATGGCCCGGCCCGAGGTCGACGCGATGATCTCCGCCTCGTCGCCGCGGCGGCACATGGTGACGATGCCGCTGGCCTCGGAGAGCCCGTACGCGGTGAGGACCGTGCCGATGTGCAGCTCGCCGCGGAGCCGTTCCACGAGCTGGAGCGGGACCACGGCCGCGCCGGTGACGACCAGGCGCAGGGCGGAGAGGTCGTGGTGGTCGCGCTGGGGGTGGTCGAGGAGGGACTGGTGGAGGGTGGGCGGGCCGGGGAGTACGGAGATCCGCTCGGCGGCGATGTTGGCGAGGACGGTGTCCACGTTGAAGACGGGCTGGGGGACCATCGTGGCCCCGCGCATCAGACAGGCGATGACCCCGGCCTTGTAGCCGAAGGTGTGGAAGAAGGGGTTCACGATCAGGTAGCGGTCACCCTCGCGCAGTCCGGCGAGCTCGCTCCAGACCTCGTAGCAGCGCAGGGACTGGGCGTGGGAGATCACGGCGCCCTTGGGGCTGCCGGTGGTGCCCGAGGTGAAGATGATGTCCGAGGGGGCGGTGGCGGGGATCGCGTCCGTACGGGCGCGGACGGCCTCGGCGGATACGGAGTCCCCGCCGGTCAGGAACTCCTTCCAGGTGCGGAAGGAGTCCGGGGCGTCGTCCGACAGGACGACGACCTGCTCCAGGTGCGGCAGGCCCGGCAGCGGCCCGGAGCCCTCGCCCTCGGCGGCGGCGCGGCGCAGGGAGGCGACGTAGGAGGTGCCGAGGAAGGTGCCGGTGACGAAGAGGAGCCGGGCGCGGCTGCGCTGGAGGACGTAGGCGGCTTCGGAGCCCTTGAAACGGGTGTTGAGGGGAACGAGGACGGCTCCGGCGGAGACGGCGCCGAGGGCCGAGACGATCCATTCGAGGGTGTTGGGCGCCCAGACGGCGACCCGGTCCCCCGGTTCCACCCCGGCTGCCATGCAGGCGGCGGCGGCCCGTTCGACGCGCTCGCCGAGCTGCGCGTAGTCGATCCGGACCCGCCCGTCGACGACGGCCTCGCGGTCGGCGTACCGCGCGGCGGCGTCCCGGACGAGGCCCCCGATGCTGACCCACGCCAGATCCCCGCGCCGTGCGGCCTCGCCGCCGGCGGCCTCGGCGCCGACGACCCCGCCGCCGGGCCGGGTCGGTCCGGGCCGGGGCCCGGGGACCGGTCCGTTCTCCGTCGCGCCAGCGACCCCGCGTGTGTCCTCGGTCATCGTCCGCCCCTCACTACGACACCAGTAGCTGACTATCCGTCAGATTAGCTGTAGCCTTCGCGGCTGTCAGTACTGGTGCACCCCGGAGGTGGCGATGGCGGCAACGCTCAAGGACGCTACGGCGATAGTCGGCATCGGGCAGACCGCCTTTGCCAAACAACTGCCGCAGTCCGAAAAGGAACTGGCCTGCCGGGCCATTCTCGCGGCGCTCGACGACGCGGGCATAGACCCGTCCGAGGTCGACGCGTTCTCCTCGTACACCATGGAGGAGACCGACGAGGTCGAGGTCGCCAAGGCCATCGGCGCCGGCGACGTCACCTTCTTCTCCAAGATCGGCTACGGCGGCGGCGGCTCCTGCGCCACCGTCGGCCATCTGGCCGCCGCCGTCGCCACCGGCCAGGCGAGCGTCGGCGTGGCCTGGCGTTCGCGCAAGCGCGGCTCCGGGCCGCGGCCGTGGAAGAACACGGCCGTCCAGCTCCCCACCCCCGGCCAGTGGACCCGCCCCTTCGGCCTGCTGCGCCCCGCCGACGAGATCGGCATGCTGGCCCGCCGCTACATGCACGAGTACGGCGCCACCCGCGACCACCTCTTCAACGTCGCGATGGCCTGCCGCAACCGGGCCAACGAGAACCCGGCCGCGATGATGTACGAACGCCCGCTGACCCGCGAGATGTACATGACCGCCCGCATGATCAGCGACCCGCTCTGCCTCTTCGACAACTGCCTGGAGACCGACGGCGCGCTGGCCTGCGTCATCGTGAGCGCCGAGCGCGCCCGCGACTGCCGGCAGAAGCCCGTCTACGTCCATTCCGTCGCCCAGGGCCTGCCCTCCCAGCACCACGGCATGGTCAACTACTGGAACGACGACCCGCTGTCCGGCCCGGCCTGGACCGCCGCCCGACACTTGTGGAAGCAGGCCGACTTCGGCCCCCAGGACGTGGACGTCGCCCAGATCTACGACGCCTTCACCCCCCTGATCCCGCTCTCCCTGGAGGGCTACGGCTTCTGCGGGCGCGGCGAAGGCGCCTCCTTCACCGAGGGCGGCGCCCTGGAGATCGGCGGCCGGCTCCCCATCAACACCGGCGGCGGCGGCCTCAGCGAGGCCTACGTGCACGGCTTCAACCTGATCAACGAGGGCGTCAAGCAGCTTCGCGGCATCTCCACCGCCCAGGTGCCCGACGCCGCGACCTGCCTGGTGACCGCGGGCGAGGGTGTCCCGACGTCCGCCATCCTGCTGCGAGCCTGAGGAGCCGACGAGTCCATGACGATGCAGCCCACCACGACGCCCGCGCCACCCGCGGCCCCGGCGACCACGCCGGAGGAGCTCCTCCTCCCCGTCCCCGACGGGGACGGCGCCCCCTTCTGGGAGTACGCCGCCCAGGGCGAACTCCGCGTCCAGGCCTGTGCGGCCCCCGCCTGCGGGAAACTGCGCTTCCCGCCCCGCCCCTGCTGCCCGCACTGCCGGTCCTTCGACTCCGAATGGCGCCTGATGAGCGGCCGCGGCCGGATCTGGTCGTACGTACGGCCGCACCCGCCGCTGCTGCCCGCGTACGCCGCGCAGGCCCCGTACAACGTGATCCTCGTGGAACTGGCCGACGCCCCGCAGATCCGCCTCGTCGGAAACCTCGTCACCTCCCCCGGCGCCCCGCTGGACTCGATGGACCCGGCACGGCTGCGCATCGGCGCACGCGTCCAGGTGGTCTTCACCGAGACGGGCGGGATGGCGGTGCCGCGCTGGGTGCTGGAGAAGTCGTGACGGCGACGGCCGACCCGGCCCCCGGACTGCGGGTGGATCGGGACAAGACCACCGGGGTCGCGGTCGTCACCCTGGACCGGGAGCGCAAGCACAACGCGATCGACCTGGCCACTGCGGCGGAACTGGCGCGGGTGTGGCGGGAGTTGCGCTACGAGGACGAGGTACGGGCGATCGTGCTGACGGGCGCCGGGCAGGCGGCCTTCTGTACGGGCATCGACCGGGGCGCGGAGGTGCCGCAGCCCTCTTCGCCGTACTCGGTGGACGACCCGCTCGTCGCCATCGGGCCCAAGGCGAACGACCTGTGGAAGCCGGTGGTCGCCGCCGTCAACGGCATGGCCTGCGGCGGAGCGTTCTACCTGCTGGGCGAGTCGGAGTTCATCGTCTCCTCCGCTTCCGCGACCTACTTCGACCCGCACACCAGCTACGGGATGGTCAGCGCCTACGAGGCGATCTACATGGCGCAGCGCATGCCCTTCGGCGAGGCCGCCCGGATGTCCCTGATGGGCACGGCGGAACGGCTCTCCGCGCGGCGGGCGTACGAGATCGGCCTGGTCTCGGAGCTCGCGGAGCCCGAGGAGCTCCTCCCGGCGGCCCTGCGGGCGGCCGAGACGCTGGCCGGCTTCCCGACGGAGGCCGTGCAGGGCACCGTACGGTCCCTGTGGGCGGCGAAGCAGGCCACCCTCCAGCAGGCACTGGCGCAGGCTCCGGGGCTGGTGGCACTGGGGAACCTGCCGCCCGAACGGCAGGCGGAGCTGTTCGCCGGCCGGCGCGGGGCGGGACCGGAGCCCCGGATCCGCTGAGGTCAGGGGAGGCCGGGCGGGGGCCGCTTTCACGGGCCCCCGCAGGCCCCGCAGGCCCCACGGGCCCCGGTGGCCTCGCCGGCCGCCCGCCGCTAGCGGGTCTTCCTCGTCGACCTGGGCTTCGGCTTGCTCGTGGTCTTGCCGCCCGTGCTGCCGCCGGTGACGGATCCCGTGGTGCCGGAGGTGGAGGCCGAGGTCGGGGAGGAGGACGCGGTGGAGAGGGTCTGGATCGTGCCCACCGTGCAGCGCTGGACCTCGCCCGCCCTGGCCGCGCTCGTCATCGGCAGGTCGACGGTACGGCTCTCGCCCGCCTTGAGGGCGAGGTCCACGGAGCCGGAGTCGACCCGGCCGGACGCCCCTTCGAAGACCAGCGGGACGCGGAAGGTGTACCCGGCCGTCGCGTCGGAGGTGATCTTGACGGTGGCCTTCGCGACGGACGGGCCGGCGCAGGTGACGACCTCTGCGTGCGCGAGCGGCCGGGACGGGGTGGGCGTGGCCGTGGCCGAGGAGCCGCTGCCGCTGCCGCTGCCGCCGGTGCTGCCGTAACTCTTCGTCTTCGTCTTCGACTTGCTCTTGGAGCTGGAGCACCCGCCCCCGCTGCTCTTGCTCTTGCTCTTTCCGCTGCCGCCCGTCGACGAGAACCCCGTCAACGCGAGCACCACGCCCACCAGTACCGCCGTGAGCCTGACCCGTCGCCCCGTGACCACCATGACCGAATTCCTCCCCCTCGAACAACGGGCGGCACGCTACCAGGCGCCACGACACGCGGGGGTACGGTGGCCGCCAAGCGCCCGGACCACGACCGGGCCACTCCCCGGGGGGACACACCATGACCGACGACACCACGGCCACCACGGCCGGCGCCACCGGCACCACCGGCGCCACGGACCCCGCCGGTCCCGGCGTCATCACGGCCATCGCCCGCCTCCAGGCACGTCCCGGTCTGGAGGCGGAGGTCCGCGCACAGGCCCTGTCCCTGGTCGCGCCGACCCGGGCCGAGGCGGGCAACGTCTCCTACCGCGCGTACGAGGACCCCACCGCTCCGGGTGCCTGGGTCGTCCTGGAGGAGTGGGCGGACGCCGCGTCCTGGGAGGCACACCTGGCCTCCCCGCACCTGACGGAGGCCCTCTCCCGCACGGCGGCCCTGCTGGCCGGGGCACCGGTGCTGCGGGTGTTCCCCCCGGCTCTGCCTTCCTAGCCTCCGCATGCGGGTCTCCGGGGGCGGGCGTAGCGTCGGGATCGAGATCCAGACCCACTCCCCCGGAGGGCCGGGCATGATCCGCAACGTACTCGGCTCGATCTTGGGTCTGATCGGAGCGACGGCCGCCGTCTGGAGCCCCTTCCGTGCCTGGTACGACGGCCGTCACGGACGCGACTACCGCATCGAGGAGCTCTTCTCCTCCGCCGGGATCACCGATGACAGGGCCGCCCTGCTGGGCTCGCTGCTGCTGCCGTTCCTCTTCGCCGCCGTGCTCGCGCTGGTCGCGATCGTGCTGCGCTCCCGGCTGCTCATGGCTGCCGGTCAGGCCGTGCCGCCGCTCCCGCCCCCCTGACATGACGGCGGCCCCGACCCCCTGAGGGGGCGGGGCCGGCCAGCCGTTGCGGGCGGGGTGGGGATCAGGCCTCGACGACGCCGGACGCCGCGATCTCGATCTTGCCCTTGGTGGAGCCCGAGGGGGAGCCGAGCTTCTCGATCGCGTCGACGATCTCCTTGCCCTCGGTGACCTCACCGAAGACGACGTGCTTGCCGTCGAGCCAGCCGGTGACGACGGTGGTGATGAAGAACTGCGAGCCGTTGGTGTTGCGGCCGGCGTTCGCCATCGACAGCAGGTACGGACGGTCGTGCTTCAGGGTGAAGTTCTCGTCGGCGAACTTCTCGCCGTAGATGCTCTTGCCACCCGTGCCGTTGTGGTTGGTGAAGTCACCGCCCTGCAGCATGAACTGGGGGATGACGCGGTGGAAGCCGGAGCCGGCGTAGCCGAAGCCGTTCTGGCCCGTGCACAGCTCGCGGAAGTTCCGGGCGGTCTGCGGGACGACCTCGTCGAAGAGGTTGAAGACGATGCGACCGGCGGGCTTGCCGTCGATGTTGATGTCGAAGAATACGTTGCTCATGGGGTCCATCCTGTCACTCCCGGTGCGGTGCGCGACCCCGAGGGGGCCGCGACCGGGCCCCCGAACGGCTCAGCCCCAGCTCAGGAGGCGGCTGAGCCGGGTCAGCCTCCCGTACGGGTCCCCGTGCCCTTGGCGGCGTCCAGCGCGTAGACGCAGCGGTCCTTGCTGCACGCGTAGACCACACCCGCCTCGGCCACGGGGGCTCCGGTGATCTCCCCGCCCGTGGCCAGCTTCCAGCGGAGCTGGCCGCCCGCCGCGTCGAGGGTGTAGAGGCAGTGGTCGGCCGATCCGAAGTGGACCCGGCCGTCCGCGACCGCCGGGGAACCGGTGATCTCGCCGCCCGCCGCGAACCGCCACTTCGGGGTACCGGTGACCGCGTCGAGCGTGTACACGGCGCTGCCCGCGGCCAGGTGGACGTTGCCCGCGGCGACGAGGACAGGGTCGGCGGCCTGCCGGGGCTCGGTGGCGATGCGCCAGCGGTCCTTGCCGTTGGCCGCGTCCAGGGCGTAGACGGTGCCCAGGTAGTCCGCGAGGTAGACCCCGCCGCCCGTGACGGCCGATCCGGGGGCGAAGGCGGGGGGCGCGAGGAACACGGCGGGCGCCTCGAAGTGCCAGCGGACCCGGCCCGAGGCCCGGTCGATGGAGATCACCCGGGTGCCCGCGGCGACGTAGACGTTGCCGTCGGGAGCGGGAGTGACCCGTACGGGCACGTTCCCGCAGGAGGCGGCGTCTCCGACCGGGTACGACCAGGACTCGCGGCCGGAGCGTGCGTCCAGGGCGCGCAGCCGGGCGTCCTGCCACACGTAGACCGTGCCGTCGTGCAGGACGGGGGCCGCCTCGGCGGTCTCGAACTCGCTCTGCGCGCCGGTCAGCTCCCACAGCTTGTGCCCGCTGGACGACTCCCAGGCCTGTACGCCGCCTCCGCGCGTGGCGGTGACGACGGTGCCCCGGTCGGCGCGCAGGGCGTACACCCAGGCATCGGCGGACAGCCTCCAGCGCTCGGAGCCGTCGCCGGCGTCCAGGGCGTAGAGGGAAGGGCCGTCGGAGGCGTGGATGCGCCCGTCGGAGACGGCCATGGACCAGGCCACGTCGCGGGTCTTGAACTGGCGGCGGCCACTGGCCACGTCCAGGGCGTGCACCTCGAAGGAGGTCACGTAGAGCAGCTCGCCGGCGACGGTCGGGGTGCCCCAGACCTCGTTCGACATCCGGAACCGCCAGGGCCGCCAGCGGCCGCTGTCGGGGGCCGGGCCGGGGTTCGGTACGAGGACGGAGGGCGCGGGGCCCGTCACCGGGGTGCCGGCGGGCGGCCGGATCCAGCCGGTCGCCGAGTCCGCGGCGGCCGCGTGGGCGGCCGGGGCCGAGGCGGAGGCCTGCGGGCCCGGGCCGATCGGCACCGGGGAGCCGCCGAGCCGCACGGGCTCGCCGGAGGGCGCCATCGGGGGGTGCTCGGGCCGCTGCGGGACGGCCTGGCCGGTCCGCGGGTCGGTCCAGGGGTCGGCTCCGCCGCGCTGGCGGCGGTGCGTGGCGGGACCGGACGCGGGCCCGACGCTCTCGATGGGCGCGGAGATGCCCGCCCGGGGAATCGCCGGCTTCGGCACGGCGGCCGCGGCCGCCGCTGCCGCCGCGGCGGCGTTGCGGTGGCCGGCCCGGCGGGCCTCGATCATCGCGACGGCCCGCTCGGGCAGCCACGCCGAGGCGGTACCGCTCTCGTCGCCGCCCTCGAAGAGGTGCGGGGCGAGCTGCGCCTGCAGGTCGGCCGGGGTCGGCCGCTGCGTGGCGTCCATCTGCATGCAGGAGTCGATCAGCGGGCGGAGCTCGTCGGGGAGCCCCTCCAGGTTGGGGCCCTCGCGCAGCAGCATGAAGACCGTCTCCACCGGGTTCGCCCCGTGGTACGGCGGGTGCCCGGTGGCGGCGAAGACCAGCGTGGAGCCGAGCGAGAACACGTCGCTGGCGCCCTTGACGCTGCGCGAGTCCTTCGCCTGTTCCGGCGACATGTAGGCGGGGGTGCCGACGGCGACGTTCGTCATGGTCAGACGGGTGTTGGAGACCCCGCTGGCGATACCGAAGTCGATCACGCGCGGGCCGTCCTCGACGACGAGCACGTTGGAGGGCTTCAGGTCGCGGTGGACCAGGCCCGCCCCGTGGATGGACTGCAGCGCCTCGGCGATGCCCGCGGCGAGCCACCGTACGGCCTGGGCGGGCATGGGCCCGCACTCGTGGACGATCTCCTCCAGGGAGGGCGCCGGTACGTAGGCGGTCGCCAGCCACGGCACGGCCGCGCGCGGGTCGGCGTCGACGACGGCCGCGGTGTAGAAGCCGGAGACGGCGCGGGCCGCCTCCACCTCACGGGTGAAGCGGACGCGGAACAGCTGGTCCTCGGCGAGCTCGGTGCGCACCGTCTTGATCGCCACCCGGCGTCCGGACGCCGACCGGGCGAGATAGACCAGCCCCATGCCGCCGGCGCCGAGCCGTCCCAGCACCTCGAAGGGGCCGATCCGTCTCGGGTCGTGCTGCGTCAGCTGCTCCACCACTCGCCTCCACACCCATCCCCGTACGGGGTCCCTCGCGGTCCCCGCTCTTCCAGCCATCGCCGGTGGCAGCGCCGTCATCGCCGTCACGTCACCGGATGCGCGCGAGCCGCCGCGGGTCCCTGCCCCGAGCAGCGTCTCACCCCCGGGGGCCGCCCGGGTCGCGCACCCCCGATTCTGTCAGGCCCGCGCCTGGTCCGGCCCCGGCACGGCGGGCGGAGCCCGTACGCGGTGTGCACGGACGCTCCCGCGGGCGGGGTCCGGCCGGTGTCCGCCGACCGTCCGGCCCCCGCCCGCGGGGGGAGGCGTACAACCCATGGGGGGTGTCGCGGGTCTAGTAGCCGTTCAGCTCGTCGTTGTCCGGGGGGATCCGTGCGTCACCGTTTGACTTCAGCCATCGTCGTCACCACAACCGTGCTCGGGGGCCTGGCCGTTGCGGAGGCGGCGCAGGCCATACCGGGGGCGGCGCAGGCCGCCGTCGTACGGGGAACGGCGCAGGACGCATCCACGGCGGGGCCGGTGCAGGGCGTATCGGCGCAGGCCGCGTCCGCTCCCTGTCCGCCGGAGATGTCCGCCCGGCAGGACGGCTCCCTCGTCGTCTCCAGCGAGTCGGACGGGACGGGCGTCCCCGACGGCCTCGTCGTCCACCTGCGGGACGGGAAGACGGGACTGCGCGTCGCCTCGGTCGGCACGTTCCGCAAGGTGACCGACCCGGACGGCATCCTCCCCGGCTTCCAGCTGGTCTCGGAGCCGCTCAAGCCGGCCGGCCTCGGGATCTACGCGCTCGAAGTCGGCCCCGAGGCCGGGCCCGTCGTCTGCGGGGACTTCGACTACCGGCTGCGCGCGGTGGTCGGCAAGGTCGACGCGGCGGACGGGGTGTCCCTGGACGATCTCGAGACCACCGTGTCGGCGGACGTCACCACCTTCGACCCGCGGACCGGGGCGAGCGCCCCGCTGAAGAACACCAAGGTCCGCCTCTCCGGTGAGCGCACCTCGCAGGAGGCGACCACGGACGCGCGGGGCCACCTGTCCGTCCCGTTCGCCTTCCGCGGTACGGAGAACCACACCGAGGTGCGCGTCGACGTCCTGGACACCCCGGACCTGCGCGCCGGGGGCGGCAGCGACACCGCGCGCTCGGTCCGCCGGAAGGCCGAGATCGTCCTCGACCCCGGGTCCCGGAAGATCAAGGCCCGCTACGGATCGACGGCCAAGATCACGGGGCAGGCCGTCAGGATCGCCGGGGACGGCACGCGCAAGCCCGTCCCGGAGGGCACGCCGATGCTCGCGGACCTCACCGGTGAGCCCGGGACGGATGCGGACGGCCGGTTCGAGCGGCAGCTGCGGATGGTCCACGACCGCCCGGTGAAAACCACGTGGGCGGGCGGCAGGTCCCCGTGGCTGCAGTACGCGGTCGCCGACACGGAGGCCGAGGTCGTCGAGGGCGGATACTTCACGGACGTCACGGCCACGATCGACGCCGCCCGGCGCGTGACGTTCACCGGGGCCCTCGCCCACAAGCCCCTCAGCCGGACCGTCACCGGTGTCGAGGTGCAGTACTCGGCCGACGGCAGGACGGACTGGACCACGCGCACGGCCTTCACCGTCGAATCCGGCTCCGACCGGTTCGACCAGACCCTGCCGGGCGAGACGGACGGCTACTGGCGGCTCCGGTACGCGGCCGCGCCGCGCATCGAGGGTTCCGTCACCGAGCCGGTCCGGCTGACCCGGACGGAGACGGAGTTCACGGGGTTCGGCGCGGAGCCGGAGCCGGTGCGCAAGGGCCGGCCCTTCACGCTCAAGGGCACCCTGCGGCACGAGAGCCCGGCGAAGGCCTACGGCGACCGGATGGTGCTCTTCTACTTCCAGCCCGCCGGCAGGCGGGACCACGTCTACCAGGGCTACGCGAAGACCGCCGCGGACGGCACCTTCGCCCACACCTTCACCGCCGCCGGGACCGGCACCTGGATCGCCCGCTACAGCGATGTCGACGGCAACCACTTCAACGCCAAGAGCCGGCGGGAGCAGGTCACCGTCAACCCGTAGCCCCGCCCCTCGCTTCTCGCCCCCGCCCCTCGCTTCTCGCCCCCAGCCCCTCGCCCCTCGCCCCTAGCCGCCCGTCCTCGTCCGCGGCTCCGAGAGCAGGCCGAAGACCGCGCCCTGGTTGTCCGCGACCACCGCGATGCGCCCGTACGGGGTGTCGAAGGGGTCCGCGGTCACCCGGCCGCCGAGGCGCTGCACCATCGCCACGGACTGGTCGCAGTCCGGGACGGCGAAGTACGCGAGGAAGTGCGCGGGCATGATCTCCGGGAAGGCGTCCGTGATGAGGCTGCGCCCCAGGACGGCGGTCTCCGAGCCGGGCGCTTTGCCGGGCGGGGACCAGACGCGGTACTCGATGCCCGACGCGTCGTCGTTCTGGTCCTCGGGGACGTAGCCGAAGACCTTGGCGTAGAAGACGTCCACGGCGTCGCGGGCCCGGGTGTACACCTCGGACCAGCAGTACGTGTAGGGCTCGTTCTGGGCGTCGAAGCCGTGGTGGGTGCCGGGCTGCCACAGCCCGAAGACGGCCCCGCCCGGGTCGGCGGCCATCGCGGCGGTCCCGTAGGGGCCGACCGGCATCGGGTCCATCACCAGCTGGCCGCCCGCGGCGCGGATGCGCTGGGCGCAGGCGTACGCGTCGGTGGTGTAGAGGTAGATCCCCCAAACGGTCGGCATCCGGCCGTCGGGCTTGGGGGCGAGGGCGGCGACGTTGCGGCCGCGGCTGTAGGCCTGGGTGTAGTGGCCGTACTCGGCTCCCGCGCTGTCGGCGAAGGTCCACCCGAAGAGCTCACCGTAGAAGCGCTTGCCGGCTTCCACGTCCGGCAGGGAGGCGTCGACCCAGCAGGGTGAGCCTTCCGCGAATGCTGCCATGAGCCCGGTTCCTTCCGTTGTGCGGGGGTGTGCAAGGGTGTGCACCCTCCGCGCACGTTCCGCCCCGCTCGCCCAGCCATGTCCTCCGGATCATGATGTGCCCGAAAACTTGTCCACAGCCTGTTGATAAGACTATTCGGGGGATAGGGCCCGAACCCGGACGGCGCGCCCGCGGCGCCCGCCCGGCCGGAATCCGTCGCGATGACGGGTCTGGAGGGGCTTACGCCCAGGCCAGGCGTCCCGTAACCCCATTTGCAGGCGGCCGAATCGCGCGCCGATCACCCCTCGGTAAGCTGACGGCATGACAGGACAAGTACGCACCGTCGACGGCCGCGTTGCCGGCCGGCGCGGTCAGGCGACGAGGCAGAAGCTGCTCGACTGCCTCAGCGAGATGCTCAGCTCCTCGCCGTACCGCGACGTCAAAGTGATCGACGTCGCCCGCAAGGCCGGTACCTCCCCCGCGACCTTCTACCAGTACTTCCCGGACGTCGAAGGTGCCGTCCTGGAGATCGCGGAGCGCATGGCCAACGAGGGTGCGCAACTGACCTCGCTGGTCGAGGGGCGCGCGTGGGTCGGCAAGGCGGGATGGGCGGCGGCCGAGGAACTCGTGGACGGCTTCCTGGAGTTCTGGCGGCGCAACGACGCGATCCTGCGGGTCGTCGACCTCGGCGCGGCCGAGGGCGACAAGCGGTTCTACAAGATCCGCATGAAGATCCTCAACTCCGTCACCAACTCCCTCACGGAGTCGATGAAGGAGCTCCAGGCCAAGGGCAAGGTCGACAAGGACGTGAGCCCCGCGGCCATGGCCGGTTCGCTCGTCGCCATGCTCGCGGCGGTCGCCTCGCACCAGAAGGGCTTCCAGACCTGGGGCGTCAAGCAGGCGGAACTGAAGCCGAACCTGGCGCTCCTCGTCCACCTCGGCATCACGGGCAAGAAGCCCACGAAGTAAGCGGCGGACCCTCAGGGGGTCCGCCGCGCCTTCGGCGGCCGTTCGCGCCGCCGCCCTCACGCCTTACGGCATGTCCGCCTCGATCAGCGACGCTCCAGGCGGAACAACCGGATCTCGCGCTCGATGCGCGCCTGGTAGGCCGCGTACGGCGGCCAGAACTTCAGCACCGCCTGCCACGCCGCCGCGCGTTCCTCACCCGCCAGCAGGCGGGCACGCACGGCGATGTCCTGACCTTTCCAACTCACGTCCGCGTCAGGGTTCTTGAGCAGGTTCCCGGTCCATGCCGGGTGTCCGGGGCGGCCGAAGTTCGAGCCGATCAGGATCCAGCTCGCCCCGCCCTGCTCCGGCATGCACGCGAGCGGGGTGGTGCGCGGTTCGCCGGTCTTGGCTCCCTTGGCGGTCAGGATCACACCGGGGAGCATCTGGGCGCTGAGGATGACCTTGCCGCGGGTCAGCTTGTGCACCGCCTTGTCCATGGCGGGGATGAAGTGCGGTGCGATCTTGGCGAACAGCATGGTCGAGGAGACCTTCTGCATCAGCTTGACTCCGGGCGCCATCAGACGGCCACCTTCTCGTTCCGTGGGGCGGGGGCGGGGGCTGCTGCGGGTGCGGGGGCGGGTGCCGAGGCGGTGGTCGCGGGGGCGAACAGCCCGGCGGCTTCCGCGGCATGGGCGCGCAGCCGGTGGACGGGGCCGAAGAGCAGTTCGTCGGCGGCCGCCCGCTTGAAGTAGAGGTGCGCGTCGTGCTCCCAGGTGAAGCCGATGCCGCCGTGCAGCTGGATGGCCTCGCCGGCGGTGATCCGCAGCGCTTCCAGGGCCTGGGCCAGGGCGAGTCCGCCCTGCTCCGGGTCCCAGGCGGCGTAGTAGGCGGCCGAGCGGGCCGCCTGGACCTGTACGTAGAGGTCGGCGAGGCGGTGCTTGACCGCCTGGAACGAGCCTATGGCCCGGCCGAACTGCTCGCGCTGCCGTACGTACTCCACCGTGCGGGCGAGCGCCTGCCCGGCCGCGCCAACCGCCTCGGCGGCCAGGACGGACGCGGCGCCGCGCCCGGTGGCGGCGAGCGCTCCGGCCACGTCGGCGTCTTCGCCTCCCAGCAACTCGGCTTCGACATCGCGGAGTTGGATACGGCCTTGCGGGCGGGTCTCGTCCAGGGTGGTCTGCCGCGCCCGCACGAGGCCCGGCGCGTCCTCCCGTACGAGGAACAGCAGGGTGCGGCTGCGGGCGAAGCCTCCCGTGTGCGCGGCGACCAGCAGCAGCGAGGCGCTGTGCCCGTCGAGCACCTGGGCGACCTCCCCGTACAGCCGCCAGCCGCCGTCCACGGCGCGGGCCTGCACCCCGCCGGCCCGGCCGCCGCCGGCCCATTCGCCCGGGGCGTTGTCCCCGGTCAGCGCGAGGGCGGTGGCCAGCGCGGGGCCGGGTACGGCGAGCGCGGCGGTGAGCCCGCCCGCCGCGAGCGGCGGGAGCAGGGCGGAGCGCTGGGCGCCGGTCCCCAGGGCGGTGACCAGCGGCACGGCGAGCACGGCGGTGGCCAGCAGCGGCGAGGGCAGCAGCACCCGCCCGGTCTCCTCGCAGGCCAGGACCAGGTCGGCGGGGGCGCAGCCGACGCCCCCGTACTCCTCGGCCACGGCGATGCCCGGCAGTCCGATCTGCCGGGCGAGCTGTTGCCAGAGCTCCCGGTCGTGTCCGGCGTCGGTGCGGACGGCGGCCTTGACCTCGTCCGGGCCGCAGCGTTTGCCCAGGATCTCGCGCAGGGTACGTCGCATCTCGTCCTGCTCCGCGGTGAAGGCGGCATCCATCGTCGGGCTCCTCCCCGTATCTGACGGGCCGTCATGTTAGGGCGGGCGGCGCCATAAGCACAGGGGGCGGACCTTCCGAAGAGGGCGGAGGCGGGGCACCCCTAGCATCTGACGGTACGTCAGTTGTACCGTCGGCTCCATGCCTGCCACGCCTGGACCCCTCTCCGCCACCGCCACCGCCGCCACCACCACCGCCGCCGGCCCTCAGGCCCGGCCCCGCCGGGTCGCCGTCGTCGGCGTAGCCCTCTCGGACTGCGGCCGGGTGGACGGCCCCACCCCGTACGCCCTGCACGCGCAGGCCGCCCGCCGGGCCCTGGCCGACTCCGGTCTGGACCGGTCGGTGATCGACGGCTTCGCCTCGGCCGGCCTCGGCATCCTGGCGCCCGTGGAGGTCGCCGAGTACCTGGGCCTGCGCCCCACCTGGGTCGACTCCACTTCGGTCGGCGGCTCCACCTGGGAGGTCATGGCCGCCCACGCCGCCGACGCCATCGCCGCCGGTCACGCCAACGCGGTCCTCCTCGTCTACGGATCCACCGCGCGCGCCGACATCAAGGCCCGCCGCCGGACCTCGAACCTCTCCTTCGGAGCGCGCGGACCGCTGCAGTTCGAGGTCCCGTACGGGCACACGCTGGTCTCCAAGTACGCGATGGCCGCGCGCCGCCACATGCACGAGTACGGCACGACGCTGGAGCAGCTCGCCGAAGTGGCGGTGCAGGCACGGGCGAACGCCGCCACCAACCCGGACGCGATGTTCCGTGACCCCATCACCGTCGACGACGTCCTGTCCTCCGGGATGATCGCGGACCCCTTCACCAAGCTGAACTGCTGCATCCGTTCGGACGGCGGCTGCGCGGTGCTGCTGGCCGCGGAGGACTACGTACCGGACACGGCCAAGGAGCCCGTGTGGATCCTGGGCTCCGGCACCGCCGTCTCGCACACCACGATGTCGGAGTGGGAGGATTTCACCGTCTCCCCCGCGGCCGTCTCGGGCCGCCGCGCCTTCGCCCGCGCCGGGCTCACCCCGGCGGACGTGGACCTCGCCGAAATCTACGACGCCTTCACCTATATGACCCTGGTCACGCTGGAGGACCTGGGCTTCTGCGCAAAGGGCGAGGGCGGCGCATTCGTGGAGAAGGGTCGTCTCCTACGGGACGGCGAATTCCCGGTCAATACGGACGGCGGCGGACTCTCCGCCTGCCACCCCGGCATGCGCGGCCTGTTCCTGTTGGTCGAGGCGGTACGCCAACTCCGCGGCGAGGCGGGCGAAGGCCAAGTGCGCAAACGCGGTGGAAACCTCCCACAGGTGGCCATCGCCTCGGGCACGGGCGGCTGGTTCTGCTCGTCGGGCACCATCATTCTCGGACGGGACTGACCCTCCTGTCGGCGCGGCTGCGTAAGCTCCCGGCGGGGCCGGACACCTCGGTGTCCACGGCCCCTACGGGGAAACTCCAGCCATCACGGGAACTGACTTGATATCGAACCTGCTGCGGCGTTCGCGCGCCGCTCTCGCCATCACCGTCGCCACCGGCGCCCTCATCGCGGTCGCCTCGCCGGCCCAGGCCGTCTCCGGGCCGCCGACCCTCGCCGCCTCGGCCTTCCTGATGGACGGCACCACGGGTGCCACGCTTTCCAGCAAGCTGGGCGACACCAAGCGCGAGGTCGCCAGCACCACGAAGATCATGACGGCCTACGTCGTCCTCACCACGCCGGGCCTCGACCTCAACAAGCGGGTCACCATCCAGCAGGAGTACCTGGACTACGTGTTCCGGGAGGGCGGCAGTTCGGCCGGCCTGAAGGCCGGCGCCACCCCGACCGTCCGCCGCCTGCTGTACGGGATGATGCTGCCCTCGGGCTGCGACGCCGCCTACGCGCTCGCCGACACCTTCGGCTCCGGCACGACCCGGGCGGCCCGCGTCAAGGACTTCATCGCGAAGATGAACGCCAAGGCGAAGACCCTCGGCATGGCCAACACCACCTACGACAGCTTCGACGGCATCTCCCCGACGGGGAAGGGCCTCTCCACCGCCCGCGACCTCGCCAAGCTCACCCGGGCCGCGATGAAGGGCACCACCTTCAAGTCGGTCGTGAAGACCTCCTCCTACAGCAGCGACGGCACCTCCACGGTCGGCACGTGGCTGAACACCAACCTGCTGATCAAGCCCGGACACGCCTACCAGACCCAGACGCCGGGTGCCATCGGCGTCAAGACGGGTTCCGGTACGGCCGCGGGCCAGTGCCTCGTCTTCTCCGTGACCCGCAACGGCAAGACGATCATCGGCGTCCTGCTGAAGTCCGACGACCGCTACCCGGACGCGATCAAGCTCACCAACTGGGCCCTCGGCTCGCCCACCGGTGCCACGACCAAGCGCACCACCACCGAGCACATCCCGGACGTCCTCGACTGATGTCGTGACGCCCTGACGCACGGACCCACGGACGCCATGACGCCCTGATGCCATGACGTCCACGGGGGCGCTCCACCCGGCCTCTCCTGCCGGGCGGAGCGCCCCCGTTCGCCATCCACTGCGGCGGGGCGGGCGCCGGCGACGTACGCAAACCCGATGGAAACCTCCCACAAGGGGCATCACCCCGGGCAAGGGCGGCTGATCCGCTCCTCGGGCGCCCTCGAAATCCCGGACGCGACCGATCTCCTTGTCGGTCCGGCTGCGTAAGCTCCCGGCGGGGCCGGACACCTCGGTGTCCACAGCCCCTTCGGGGAAACTCCAGCCATCACGGGAACTGACTTGATATCGAACCTGCTGCGGCGTTCGCGCGCCGCTCTCGCCATCACCGTCGCCACCGGCGCCCTCATCGCGGTCGCCTCGCCGGCCCAGGCCGTCGCCGCGCCGCCCACCACCGCCGCGTCCGCCTTCGTGCTGGACGCCTCCACGGGTGCCACGCTCACCAGCAAGGGGGGCGACACCAAGCGTGAGGGGGCCAGCACCACGAAGATCATGACGGCCCTGGTCGTCCTCACCAGGTCGGGCCTCGACCTGAACAAGAAGGTCACGATCCAGCAGGAGCACCTGAACTACGTCGCCCGCGAGGGCGCGAGCTCGGCGTACCTGAAGGCCGGCGCCACCCCCACCGTCCGCCAGCTGCTGTACGCGATGATGCTGCCCTCGGGCTGCGACGCCGCCTACGCGCTCGCCGACACCTTCGGACAGGGCTCCACCAGGGCGGCACGCGTCCAGAGCTTCATCTCGAAGATGAACACCAAGGCGAAAGACCTTGGCATGACCAACACCCACTACGACACCTTCGACGGCATCTCGCGCGGCAACAACCACATCACCGCGCGCGACCTCGCGAAGCTCACCCGTACCGCGATGCGCTACACCCACTTCAAGGCGATCGTGAAGACCACCGCGTACAGCAGCGGCGGCACTTCCACCGTCGCCACGTGGAAGAACACCAACCTGCTGATCCAGCCCCGCCCCACCGGCTACGGGATCCCGGGCGCCATCGGCGTCAAGACCGGCACCGGCACGGCCGCGGGCAAGTGCATCGTCTTCGCCGCAACCCGCAACGGCAAGACCGTCATCGGCGTCCTGCTGAAGGACGAGGAGCGCTACGCGGACGCGATCAAGCTCATCGACTGGGCCGCCGGCCCGGCCGCCACGTCGTCGCTGCAGCGCAGCGCCACCGAGCCCATCCCGGACGTCCTCGACTGATGTCGTGACGCCCTGACGCCCTGCTGAAACGCACGGGCGTCCACGGGGGCGCTCCGCCCGGCCGAACAGCCCGGGCGGGGCGCCCCCGTTCGGTTTTCTCGTGGTTCCGCCACGGCCGCGTGGTGTTCGATTGAGGCATGACGAGCGACCTGAGCGACTTCCACACCACCTTGCACTCCCTGCGCGTCTGGGACGGCCCGCTGCCCTCCTTCGACGCGGCCGCCGCACCGGCCGAGCCGCTCGAGCTGTTCCGGGAGTGGTTCACGCACGCCGCCAAGGCGGGGCAGCCCGAGCCGCACACGATGAGCCTGGCGACGGTGGACGCGGACGGGCGGCCCGACGTACGGACGCTCATGCTGCACGACGCCGACGAGCGCGGCCTGCACTTCGCCTCGCACTCCACCAGCACGAAGGGCCGGCAACTGGCCGGGCAGCCGGCGGCGGCGCTGGGCTTCTACTGGCCTTTGGTGGCCCGCCAGATCCGCATCCGGGGACGGGTCACCGCGTGCGACGCGACGGAGAGCCGGGCCGACCTGGCGGCCCGCACGCGCGGTGCGCTGGCCGCGGCACTGACGGGCCGGCAGAGCGAGGTCCTGGCCTCCCGCGAGGAACTGGCCGCGGTCGCGGCGGAGTCCTGGGAACGGGCGGGCGCGGAGCCGGACGCCCCTGCGCCGACGTGGACCCGGTACGTCCTCTCCCCCACGGAGATCGAGTTCTTCCAGGGAGACCCGGCCCGCCTCCACACCCGCCTCCAGTACACCCGCACCCCCACCACCCCCTGGACCCACCACCTCCTGTGGCCGTGACCGCCCCGGCCGGGGTCCAACGCTCGAGAACCGGGGCCCGGGCGCTTTCGCCGTCCGGCGTCTGAGAACGGGGCCCGGGCGCTCTCGCCGTCCGGCGTTTCCGGACGAAGGCCCGGGCGCTCTCAGCCGTCCGGCGCTTGAGGACCGGGATCCGGAGCGCAGCCCCAGGGGGTCCGGGCGCAGCCCCAAGGGGTCCGGGGCGCAGCCCGGGACCCCTCCAGCCCGTCCGGCGTTTGAGGACCGGGGTCCGGGCAGAGCCCGGGGAACGGGCGAAGGGCGGGTAGGGGACTGCGCCCCGCAGGGCCGACCACCCGGCACCCGCACCGCACCCGCACCCAGGCCGGTCGGTCGGGCCCGCCAGACCGGTCGGACCGGTCGGACCGGTCGGACCGGTCGGACCGGTCAGGGTGCCCAGGCCGGTCAGGCCACCGCGCGAGGGCGGAAGACCGCCACCCAGACCCCCTCCGCCGCCTCCCGGAAGGTCACCACCAGGTCCATCCCCACCCGCAGCTCCGCCCCCTCCGCGCCGACGACCTCGGTCATCATCCGCGGCCCCTCCGCGAGGTCCACCACCGCCGCCACGTACGGCACCCGCTCTCCGAAGGGCGGCAGGTCGTTGCGGTGGATCACCGACCAGGTGTAGAGCGTGGCCAGCCCGCTCGCCGTCTCCCACGTCACCCGGTCCTCCCCCGCCCAGCAGGCCGGGCAGAACTCCCGCGGGTAGTGGTGCGCCTTCCCGCACTCCCCGCAGCGGCGCAGCAACAGCCGCCCCTCCGCCGCCGCGTCCCAGTACGGCCGCGTGAACTCGTCGATCTCCGGCAGGTCGAACCGCGCAGCCGTACCGGCTCCAGTACTCACGACACCACTCCTCCGGGACACACCACATCTGACGTAGCGTCAGTTCACCGGATCCGGCCCCATCCCACAAGTCCCCACCCACGGCACCCCACCCATCACCACTCCGCTCCCCACCGCTCCCCACCGCACCCCACCGCTCCCCCACCACTCCCCGTAATCGATCCGCAACCGATTCCCTCCTCGTCCGAGACCCACCGCCCCCGTACGGCGATACGCTCACACCTCATGCCCGGAGTCCCCGCAGCACCCGACCTGTCCACCCAGCCCCGCCCGGTCTACGTGATCGGCGCCGGCCCCGGCGGCCTCGCAGTCGCCGCCGCGCTGCGTGCCCGCGGGATCCGCGCGGTGGTCGTGGAGAAGTCCGAGTCGGTCGGCGCTTCCTGGCGCAGGCACTACGACCGCCTCCACCTGCACACCACGCGTCGGCTGTCCGCCCTCCCGGGCCTGGCCATGCCGCGCCGTTTCGGCCGCTGGGTGGCGCGCGAGAACGTGGTGCGCTACCTGGAGAAGTACGCCGAATTCCACGAGCTGGAGATAGCCACCGGCATCGAGGTCACCCGCATCGAGCCCTCCACGAACTCCGCAGACCCCGCGGACTCCGCGACCTCCGCGAAATCCCTCCCCGAAGCCCCCGGCTGGACCCTGCACGCCACCGGCGGCCGCGTCATGGCGGCCCGGGCGGTGGTGGTCGCGACCGGGTACAACCACACCCCGCTGATCCCCGACTGGCCCGGCCGGGACACCTACCCGGGCCCCCTCGCCCACGCCGCCGAGTACCGCAACCCCGCCCCCTACGCCGGCCAGGACGTCCTCGTCGTCGGCGTCGGCAACACCGGCGCCGAGATAGCGGTCGACCTCGCCGAGGGCGGCGCCGCCCGGGTCCGGCTCGCGGTGCGCACGGCCCCGCACATCCTGCGCCGCTCCACCGCCGGCTGGCCCTCGCAGCGGACCGGGATCCTGGTCCGGCACCTGCCCGTCCGGCTCGTGGACCGGCTCGGCGCGATCGTCGGCAAGGCCTCGGTCCCGGACCTGTCCGCGTACGGCCTCCCGCGCCCCACCACCGGCCTGTACAGCAGGGTCAAGCAGGGGTCGATCCCGCTCCAGGACGTCGGCCTGATCGACGCGGTCCGTACGGGCCGGGTGGAACCCGTGGCCTCCGTCGAGTCCTTCGACGGAGCCGAGGTGGTCCTCTCGGACGGCTCCCGGATCACCCCGGACGCCGTGATCGCGGCCACCGGCTACCGCCGCGCCCTGGAGGGCCTGCTCGGCGGCCTCGACGTCCTGGACGACCGCGGCCGCCCCCGCACCCACGGCGCGACCACCCCGCCGAACGCCCCGGGCCTCTACTTCACCGGCTTCACCAACCCCATCAGCGGCAACATCCGCGAACTGGCCCTGGACGCCGAAAAGATCGCCAAGGCCATCGCCCGCACCGTCCGCACCTAGGCGGTCCCGTCCGGATCGGCCACCCCTCTCCCCACGCTCGATCCAGACCGTTGTCAGTGGCCCGGTGCAGCATCGGTATGTCGCGACCGGCGACGCAACCATGGGGGTCATCGTGTCGATCACGAACCAGCAAGTGGCAGCCCGCTCCTTCCTGGAGCCGCTCTACCGGGACGCGTACTACCCGGATCACGTCCTCGACAAGGGCCGGGACATCCTGCTCCGGCTGTGCGCGCGCATCGAGGCCGAGCAGCCCTCGGGCCTGGCCGCGCTGTACGTGCTGACGGGGGCGGCGACCGAGGAGTTCAACCTGCTGGAGGCGGAGTTCGAGGCCGCGGGGAGCGAAATCGAGACCGTGGCGCGCGAGGAGATAGCCGAGGACTTCGCGTTCGTGGCCTCCGCATACGGATTCACGGACGCGGACGTCGAGGCGCTCATCGCCCCCCGGGAGTGGTGAGCAGCTCCGGGAGCCAGCGGGCCGGCCCGGCGGGGCGAGCGCCCCCGCGGGGCCGGCTCGGCCGCCCTGACCTCGGCCGAATAGTGGTCTGGACCGGCCCCCGGCAATCTGAGACCGTTCCCGGGAAGGCCCCGGAAGTCATCCCGGAACCCGCCCCGGGGGCACCCCGGAGCCGCCCCGAAGCGTGCCCGGGAGCAGGGCCGCGCGTGTTCCACACAGCACCTCCACCAGCTTTCCTGTGCATCCCTGTTCCTGACGGCACGTCAGTTCAGTAATCTGACTACGCGTCAGTTATTGAGATTCGTCGAGGTTCATCGAGCAGGAGCGGGCGGAACGATGCTTGGATCTACTCACGGCACCCTCACCACCGACTTCCGCGCACGTGTCGAGGCCTGCGGGGAGACCCCCAGGACGGCCGTCCACTCCACAGCGGCTCCGTCCGCCGAGGACACGGTCGCGCTGGACGTCAGCGGTCGGCCCCTGCACGCCGACGCCCCCGACCTGGACCGGTTCTTCCGGCCCGAGTCCGTGGCGGTCATCGGCGCCTCGGACGCCGACGGCAGACCGAACACCGGCATCACCCGCCAGCTCATCGCCTGGGCGGAACGCGTCGGTGCCCGGCTGCACCCCGTACACCCGACCCGGACCACAGTGTTCGGGCTGCCGTGCCACGCCTCCGTGGCCGACCTGCCCGAACAGGTCGACCTCGCCGTCCTCCTCGTGGCCGACCCGCTTCCCGTCGTGGAGCAGCTCGCCGAGGCCAAGGTGAAGTTCGCCGTCGCCTTCGCCTCCGGCTTCGCGGAGACCGGCGACGAGGGCGCCGCCGCACAGGCCCGCCTGGGCGCCGCGGTACGACGCTCCGGCCTGCGCCTCCTGGGACCCAACACGAACCTCAACGCCTTCGAGAAGTTCCGCGACGACCTCGACGGCCCGGCCATCGCGCTCATCACCCAGTCCGGCCACCAGGGCCGGCCGGTCTACACCCTCCAGGAGCTGGGCATCCGCCTCTCCCACTGGGCGCCCACCGGCAACGAGGCCGACCTCGAGACCTCCGACTTCATCTCCTACTTCGCCGAACAGCCCGAGGTCGGGGCCATCGCCTGCTACGTGGAGGGCCTCAAAGACGGGCGGCAGTTCCTCCTCGCCGCCGACCGGGCCGCCCGCAACGGCGTGCCCGTCGTCGCCGTCAAGGTCGGCCGCACCGAGACCGGCGCCCGCATGGCCGCCTCGCACACCGGAAAGCTGACCGGCGCGGACACCGTCGTGGACGCCGCGATGCGGCAGTTCGGCGTCATCCGGGTCGACGGCCTCGACGAACTCCAGGACACCGCCGCGCTGCTGGCCCGGGCGCGCAAGCCACTGGCAGACGGGGTGGTCGTGTACTCCATCTCCGGTGGCACCGGCGCCCACTTCTCCGACCTGGCGACCGAGGCGGGGCTCAGCATCCCCACCCTCTCCCAGGCCAAGCAGGACGAGCTGCACCAGTGGATCCCGGAGTACCTGGGCGTCTCCAACCCCGTGGACAACGGCGGCCACCCGGTCGGCGACTGGCGCGGCCGCAAAATCATCGACGCCATCCTCGCGGACCCTTCGGTAGGCGTCCTGATCTGCCCGATCACGGGCCCCTTCCCCCCGATGAGCGACAAGCTCGCGCAGGACCTGGTGGACGCGGCCGAGCAGACCGACAAGCTCGTCTGCGTGATCTGGGGCTCCCCCGTCGGCACGGAGGAGGCCTACCGCACCACGCTCCTCGGCTCCTCCCGGGTCGCGACCTTCCGCACCTTCGGCAACTGCATCACCGCCGTCCGCGCGTACCTCGGTCACCACCGTTTCACCGCCGCCTACCGCTCCCCCTTCGAAGACGCCCCGCGCACCACCTCGCCCTCCTTCCGCAAGGCCCAGGCCCTCATGCGTCCCGGCCAGCAGCTCAGCGAACACGCGGCGAAGCAACTCCTGCGCGCCTACGGGATAAGGGTGCCCCGGGAGCAGCTGGTGACCAGCGCGGCAGCGGCCGTACGGGCCGCCGGACTGGTCGGCTACCCGGTGGTCATGAAGGCCTCCGGGCCGCAGCTCGCCCACAAGACCGAGCTCGGACTGGTGAAGATCGGCCTGACTTCGGCGAGCCAGATCCGCGACGCCTACCGGGAGTTGACGGACATCGCACGCTACGAGAACGTCCCCCTCGACGGGATCCTCGTCTGCCAGATGGTGGAACGCGGCGTCGAGATGGTCGTGGGCGTCACCCAGGACGAACTCTTCGGCCCCACGGTGACGGTCGGGCTGGGCGGGGTCCTGGTGGAGGTGCTGCACGATGTCGCCGTACGGGTGCCGCCGTTCGGCGAGGACCAGGCGCGGGCGATGCTCGGGGAACTGCGCGGGCACGCACTGCTGGAGGGCGTACGGGGGGCTCCCCCGGCCGACGTCGACGCGCTCGTGGAGGTGATCCTGCGGGTCCAGCGGATGGCGATGGAACTCGGCGACGAGCTGTCCGAGCTGGACATCAACCCGCTGATGGTGCTGCCGCGGGGGCAGGGGGCGGTGGCGCTGGACGCGCTCGCCATCTGCCATTGACCTCCGGTGCCCTGCCGCCCCTGCTCGGCGCCGACCGGCTCCCGCCGCGCGGGGCGGGCCCGGCCCTGACCCGGCCCTGACCCGGCCCTCAAACGCCGGACGGCCGAGAAGACCAACCCACCCCCGAACGGGAGTTCCGCCATGGCCCCCACCCCCGAGGACGAAGTCCTCCACCGCTTCGAGAGCGGTGTCTGCTGGATCACCCTCAACCGGCCGGAGGCCATGAACGCCGTCACCTGGGACCAGCGCGAGCGCGTCATCGGACTGCTCGCCGAAGCCTCCGCCGATCCCGACGTGCGGGCCGTCGTCATCACCGCCACCGGCAAGGGCTTCTGCGCGGGCGCCGACCTGCGCGGGTCTCCGGCCGCCCCGGCGGAGCGGGTGGTCGGGGACGTGGCCCGCATGATCCGGCTCGGCGCGCAGCGCCTGATCACGGCCGTGCTCGACTGCGAGAAGCCGGTCATCGCCGCCGTGAACGGCACCGCGGCCGGCATCGGCGCACACCTCGCGCTCGCATGCGACCTGGTCATCGCCGCCGAACCGGCTCGCTTCATCGAAGTGTTCGTCCGCCGCGGCCTGGTCCCCGACGGCGGGGGCGCGTACCTGCTCCCCCGCCTCGTCGGCCCGCAGAAGGCGAAGGAGCTGATGTTCTTCGGGGACGCCGTCCCGGCCGCCGAGGCCGAGCGGCTCGGCCTGGTGAACAAGGTGGTGCCCGCCGAGGCGCTGGTGGAGACCGCCCGCGAGTGGGCGGAGCGCCTCGCGCAGGGCCCCACCCGCGCCCTGGCCCTGACGAAGCAGCTGGTCAACGCCTCCCTGGACGGTGACCGGGCGACGGCTCTCGCCGCCGAGGCCACCGCACAGGAGCTCAACATGAGCACGGCCGACGCGAACGAGGGGGTCGCGAGCTTCGTGGAGCGCCGCACCCCGAAGTACCTCGGCCGGTAGACGGCTCGAAGCGCTACATCCGCGGGTCCGGCGTGAGCAGGGCGAACACCGCCCCCGTCGGGTCCGCGGTCCACGCCATCCGGCCGACCTCCGGGACGTCGGCGGCGGGCATCAGCACCGAGCCCCCGCCGCCCCGGATGGCGGCCACGGTCGCGTCCACGTCGGCCACGTTGAAGTACGGCACCCAGCGCGGGACTTCGTTCGCCCCGGCCCCCTGGCCCGCACCGTCGCCCTGCGGTGCGACTCCGCCGAAGGAGCCGTCCTCCTGGTCCCCGTCGGCGATGCTCAGCACCCGGTACGTCATCCCGGGTGCCTCCATCTCGGCGGAGCGCCACCCGAAGAGGCCGGCGTAGAACTCGACGGCCGCGACCGGGTCGGGGGCGTGCAGTTCCGCCCAGACCAGGGAGTTGACCTCGGAGGTCCGCCCCAGCCCGGCGGTCTTCCCCGGCTGCCAGCAGGCGAACTCCGCGCCCTGCGGGTCGGTGAACTGCGCCAGCCAGCCTTCGCCCATGACGTCCCCGGGCTCCATGCGCACCGCTCCGCCGCCCGCCCTGACGGCAGCCGCCGTCTCCTGGATGTCGGGGGTGCAGAAGTGCAGCATCCATGCCGGTGTGGCGCCCTCCTCGGTGAGCGGCCCCAGCGCGGCGACGGTCTTGCCGTCGATCTGGAAGAAGCCGTAGCCGCCCGCCTCCGGTCCGAGGGAGAGGAACTCCCAGCCGAAGACTCCGGTGTAGAACGAGACGGCCCCGTCGGTGTCGGGGCTTCCGAGGTCGAGCCAGTTGGGCGATCCCTTGCGGAAATCGGTGCCGAGCATGCGGTCCTCCTGTGCGTGCGCCGCTGAGGCGGCGGGGTCCTGTCTCCGGTCTCCGCCACCATGCCGAGCCCGTCCGGGGCCCGCGCTCCGGGGGACTGCGCACGGCGGTGGATTCACCCGTACGGCCGCGCCACTCGCGCGCCCGTGTCCGTATCTGTGGGATGTGTGGCGCGATGGTCATGGCGGGAGGCCCCGCGGGCCCCGAAGACTGGAGTCGACCCCGCAAGGAGCCCAGGAGAGGGAGCGGACCATGACAGCGACCGGCGACGCACTCGCGCACACGATCCCGGTAGCGGTACCGGACTCACGGCTGACGAAGGAAGCGACCGAGCTCGTCCGGGACAGTGTGGGAGAGCTGCTCTACGACCACTCCCGCCGCGTGTACTTCTTCGGCAGCCTCCGGGGCCGGCGCCTCGGCATCGAGGCCGATCCCGAACTGCTCTACGTGGCGGCGATGTTCCACGACCTCGGCCTCACCGAGCCCTTCCGTTCCAGCGGCCGCCGCTTCGAGGTGGACGGCGCCGACGAGGCGGGCCGGTTCCTGCGGAGCCACCAGGTCCCCGAGGACTCGGTGCGCCGGGTGTGGACGGCGATCGCCCTGCACACCACCCCGGGAATCCCGGAGCACATGGAGCCCGAGGTGGCGCTGGTGACCGCGGGCGTGGAGTACGACGTGCTCGGCATCGGCTACCACGACCTCACCGAGGCGGACCGCGCGGCGGTCGTCGCCCTGCACCCGCGGCCGCGGTTCAAGGAGCGCATCCTGCGCGCCTTCGCCGACGGCGTGGCGCCCAAGCCCGGCACGGCCTTCGGCAACGTCAAGGCCGACGTCCTCGCGCACCACGTGCCCGGTTTCGAGCGCACGGACTTCGTACGCCTGATCCTGGACTCCCCGTGGGCGGAGTAGCCGTGGACCAAGGACCGGTGAGCCGGGGACCACAGAGGCAAGGACCGGTGAGCCGGGGACCGGCGAAGCGAGGAGCCCCGCACCCCGTCGTCATCGTCGCCTTCGACGGCGTGCAGCTGCTCGATGTCACCGGACCCGCCGAGGTGTTCAGCACCGCCAACCTGCACGGCGCCCGCTACGAGGTCCGGATCGTCTCCCCGGACGGGACCGACGTCCGCACCTCCTCGGGCGTACGCATCGGCGCGGACGGCGGCCCCGGCAGCCTCCCGGCCCGGCCCGGGACGCTCGTCGTCCCCGGCCGGAGCGACTGGCGGCGGGCCGTCGCCGATCCCGCGCTGACGGGCCTGGTCGCCGAGCTCGTGCGCCGTTCGCGCCGGGTCACCTCGGTGTGCGCCGGGGCCTTCGTGCTCGCGGAGACCGGGGTGCTCGACGGGCGGAGGGCGGTCACGCACTGGCGGCTCGCGGCGCAGCTCGCGGCGGCGTACCCGCTGGTGCGGGTGGAGGCGGACCCGGTGTTCGTCCAGGACGGGCACGTGGTCACCTCGGCCGGGGTGACCTCGGGCATCGACCTGGCGCTGTCGCTGGTCGAGGAGGACCACGGGGCCGCAGTGGCCCGGGAGGTCGCACGGGAGCTGGTGGTCTTCATGGCCAGGCCCGGCGGCCAGTCCCAGTACAGCGCCCGCCTGACCCCGCGCGAGGCCAAACACCCGGTCCTGCGCACCGTCATGGACGCCATCGGGGCCGACCCCCGGCTCACGCTGGACGAGGTCACCCGGGACGCCGGGCTCAGCGGCCGCCACCTCGCCCGGCTGTTCCGCTCGGAGACCGGGATGACGCCGGGGCAGTACCTGGAATCCGTCCGCCTCGAAGCCGCCCAGGCCCTCCTGGAGGCCGGAGACGACCCGGTGGACACCGTGGCCGCGCAGTCGGGCTTCGGCTCCGCCGAGACGATGCGCCGCGTCTTCCAGCACACCCTGAACCTTGCCCCGACCGCCTACCGCGCCCGCTTCCGCAGCACCCGCACGTCCCCGCCGTCCGGGTGGCCGATCGGCACGAACAGCACGAACAGCTGAGGGTGCTCCTCCGTGCCCGGCACCTGCCGGTACGGCGAAGCCTCCTCGCGCTCCGCGACGGTCAGGGCCACGCCCGGCCCGTAGCCGTCGGCCGACCCCCCGGTGTGCTCCCAGGTCCCGTGCCCCGAGCAGCGGTCCACCGCGCGGAGCCCGGCGCCCACGCGCGCACGCTATTGAACACGTTCAATCGATGCGGACCCTGCGCTCCCCTTCCCATCTGACGAACCGTCAGCTTCAATCGGTGCTGTGATGGGACACGCAGGGATGGCGGCCACCGTCGTCCGATACCTCAGATCAGTCGGCTCCCTCCCCTCCGCCGCGGCGGAGCACGGGGCCGAGCCCGTCGAAGCACTGCCCCGCCCCGATCTGCGGGCCGTCGGCGAGGACGAGCGCGCGCCCGTCAGCCCGGCCGAGTTCCGCACCGTACTGGGGAACTTCGCCAGCGGGGTCACGATCATCACCTCCCCGCCCGGCGAGGACGAGGACGGCCCGGCCGGCTTCGCCTGCCAGTCCTTCGCCTCGCTCTCCCTCGACCCGCCGCTGGTCACCTTCATGGTGGCCCGTACGTCGACCACCTGGCCCCGCATCGCGCGCACCGGGGTGTTCTGCGTGAACATCCTCGGCGCCGAACAGGGCGAACTGTGCCGGGCCTTCGCCGTCAGCGGCGCCGACAAGTTCGCCGGCGTCGCCCACACCCCGTCCCCCGCCACCGGATCGCCGCAGCTCGACGCGGTGCCCGCCTGGATCGACTGCCGGATCCACGCCGTGCACACCGGCGGGGACCACCTCATCGTGGTGGGCAAGGTCGAGGCCATGGGCGCGGCCGGCGAGGGCGAACCCCTCCTCTTCCACAAGGGCCGCTTCGGCCGGTTCGCCGGCTGACGGGTCCCCGCCGCACCGACTGACGCGTCCCCCTCCCCTGTCGCAATCCTGCGGATCTCCAACAGGTGGGGGCCATGATCGCCGGCTGCTGGATCGCCGCCTCCCACCGGGCCCGGACCGGACCGCCCGGGCCTCGGCCGGACTGGCGGCGCTCACCCCGTGGCCGGCCCTGCGCCGGGTGCGCAGGGCCGGCCGCGAGTTCGGCGACCCGAGCGGGTCGAGCGGGCTGAGCGGGCCGGCCGGGCTCAGAACGTGAGGACCCCCCGGGCCACCCGCCCGTGGTGGGCGTCGTCGACGGCCTTGTCGAAGTCCTCGACCGGGTAGACCTCCGTCACCAGCTCGTCGAGCAGCAGCCGGCCCTGCCGGTAGAGCTCCGCATAGAGCGCGATGTCCCGCTGCGGGCGCGAGGACCCGTACCGGCAGCCCATGACGGTCTTGTCCAGGTACATGGACGAGACCTGGAACGAGGCCTCCTCCTTGAAGCCGGGCACGCCGAGCAGGACCGCCTGTCCGTGTCGGTCCAGCAGGTCGATCGCCTGACGGATCAGCTTGACGTTGCCCACGCACTCGAAGGCGTGGTCCGCGCCCGTGGGCAGGATCTCCTTCACCGCCGCCGAGGAGTCGGCGACCGCCGAGGCGTCGATGAAGTGCGTGGCGCCGAACTGCCGGGCCACCGCCTCCTTCGCCGGGTTCGCGTCGATCGCCACGATGGTGGTGGCGCCCGCGATCCGCGCGCCCTGGAGCACGTTCAGCCCGATGCCGCCGGTTCCGATGACGACCACCGTCTCGCCGCGGTCCACCTTGGCCCGGTTCAGTACGGCACCCACGCCCGTCAGGACCCCGCAGCCGATCAGCGCGGCCGAGGTCAGCGGGATGTCCTTGGGGATCTTCACCGCCTGCACGGCCTTGACGATCGTCCGCTCCGCGAAGGCCGAGTTGGACGCGAACTGGAAGAGCGGCTTGCCGCCCCGCGAGAACGGCTGCCCCGGCATCCCGATCGCCTTGCGGCACATCGTCGGCCTGCCGCGGTCGCAGTCCGCGCACGCACCGCAGTTGGCCAGCGTGGACAGCGAGACGTGGTCACCGGGCACCACGTGCGTGACCCCGGACCCGACCGCCTCCACCACACCCGCGCCCTCGTGCCCGAGCACCACCGGCGGCGGGAACGGGATGGTCCCGTCGATCACCGACAGGTCGCTGTGGCACAGCCCGGCCGCCGCTATCGCGACCAGCACCTCCCCCGGTCCCGGGTCCCGGATCTCCAGATCGTCGACCACCTGGGCCTGCTTGCCGTCGAATACGACGCCTCTCACCTGGACTCCTTAGGCAGGCCGAGCACGCGCTCGGCGATGATGTTGCGCTGGATCTCGTCCGAGCCGCCGTAGATGGTGTCGGCACGGGTGAACAGGAACAGCCGCTGCTCCTCGTCGAGTCCGAGTTCGTACGGGGTCCCCTGCGACCAGTGCCCCAGCCCGGCCGTGGCCACCGCGCCCCGGACCTCCACCGCCAGCTCCCCGAGCCGACGGTGCCAGCCGCCCCACAGGAGTTTGGCCACGCTGGGCGCGCCGGGGTCGCCGCCGGACCTCGCGCCCGGGCCCGGGCCCGCGTTCGCGTTCGCGTTCGCGGTGCCCAGCGTCCGCAGCGCGTTCCACCGCATCGTGCGCAGCTCGGCCCACTGCCGCACGAGGCGTGCGCGCAGGACCGGGTCGCCGGAGCCCGCGGTCACGTACGCCCGGACCACCCGCTCCAGTTCGGCCGCGAAGCCGATCTGCTGGACGAGGGTGGAGACCCCGCGCTCCAGTGCGAGCAGTCCCATGGCCACGGACCAGCCGTTGCCCTCCCCGCCCACGGTCTCGGCGGCGACGGCCCCGTCGAAGAACACCTCGTTGAACTCGGAGGTCCCCGACATCTGCCGGATCGGCCGGACCTCGACCTTGCCCGGCTGGTCCATGGCGACCAGGAGGAAGGAGAGCCCGCGGTGCCGCTCGGAACCGGCCCCGGTGCGCGCCAGGACGAAGCACCAGTCGGCGTCCTGGGCGAGCGAGGTCCAGATCTTCTGCCCGGTGACCCGGTACAGCCCGTCAGCCGTGTCCCTGACCGCCGTCGTACGGATTCCCGCGAGGTCGGAGCCGGCGCCAGGTTCGGAGTACCCCTGGCACCACAGCTCCTCGCCGCGGGCAATGCCGGGCAGGAAGCGGGCCCGCTGCTCCGGGGAGCCGTAGGCGATCAGCGTCGGCGCGAGGAGGTTCTCGCCGATGTGGCCGACCCGGGCCGGGGCGCGCGCGGCCGCGTACTCCTCGGCCCACACCACCTGCCCGGTGAGGGAGAGGCGCCGGTTGCCGTAGGCGTCGCCCTCCCCCGTCTCCCACCCCTGGCCGATCCACCCCGCGCGCCCCAACTCGCGCTCCCAGGAACGCCGGACCTCGACCCCCTCGTGCTCGCTGCCCGGCCCGCCGAGGCCGACGGCCTCCTCGTACGGGCCCGTGAGGTGCTCCGCCAGCCACGCCCGGGCGCGGCCTCGCAGTTCCTCGGCCTCCTCGTCGAAGCGGAAGTCCATGGTCGTACCCCCTCGGTTCCTGTCCGGCCGCTGGGCCGTCTCTGTCGCGCCTTGGTCCGCGTACGCACCGGGCCACCGGGCACTCCTAACGCCCGTCCAGGGACTACGCGTTGGGGCGGTCCTTGGCGGCCGCCGCCTTGGCCATGGCTTCGAGCTGGGCGAGCATCGGCATCGGGTCGGTGCCGACCGTCCCGGGCAGGAAGTCGGCGATCTTCTCGGGGGTCCAGGAGCCCTCGGCGTACCCGGCGCGCAGTTCACGGGGCTGGGCCCAGACGGCGATCTTCGGGCCGGCGATCGTGTAGACCTGCCCGGTGATCTTCTCGCCGCCGACGGCCACGGCCTTGTCGGAGAGCAGGTAGGTCACGAGCGCCGCGACGTCCTCGGGCTCGCCGATCTCCTTGAGCTCCATCGGGACGTTGGCCGACATCCGGGTGCGTGCGACGGGCGCCACGGCGTTGGAGGTCACTCCGTACTTGGCCAGCCCCAGGGCCGCCGACCGGACGAGCGAGATGATCCCGCCCTTGGCGGCACTGTAGTTGGCCTGGGCCACCGAGCCCTGGTGGTTGCCGCTGGTGAAGCCGATCAGCGTGCCGGTGCCCTGGCGGCGCATGACGGCGGAGGCGGCACGGAAGACGGTGAACGTGCCCTTGAGGTGGGTGGCGACCACGGGGTCCCACTCCTCCTCGGACATGTTGAACAGCATCCGCTCGCGCAGGATGCCGGCGACGCACACGACTCCGTCGATGCGTCCGTACTGGGCGAGCGCGGTGTCGACTATGCGCTGGCCGCCCGCCATGGTCGAGATGTCGTCGGCGACGGCCACGGCCTCGCCGCCCGCGGCGATGATCTCCTTCACCACCGCCTCGGCGATCTCGCTGGTGGGCTCGTTGCCCTCCATCCCCACGCCGTAGTCGTTGACGACGACCTTGGCACCTTCGGCGGCCGCGGCGAGTGCCACGGCCCGTCCGATGCCCCGGCCGGCGCCTGTGACGGCGACGACTTTGCCTGCCAAGAAGTTCCCCACGTCCGGCCCCTTCCCGCGTTTTCTGACGGTCCGTTAGATTCTATGGGCAGTCGGATGCGCCAGCACAAGCCCCAGTTCGCCACCGCAGTTCATTTCGCTACGAGGAGCTGATGAGATCGATGGCCATGCCCGCCGAGTTCCACGACATCGCCAAGCGCGTCAACAACTGGGGCCGGTGGGGCGCCGACGACGAGATCGGCACCCTCAACCTCATCACCGACGAGGTGGTCCGCGCGGCGGCGGCCGAGATCCGCACCGGGCGCCGCATCCCCCTGGCCCTCCCCCTCAAGGAGGACGGGGTGCAGTCCGGCATGATCCCCGGCCGGATCAACCCGCTGCACACGATGGTGCAGATCAACCAGGAGCTCTTCGGCCCCGGCACGGTGGCGTGCAGCGACGACGCGGTGACCTTCGGGCTCCAGGCCGGCACCCACTGGGACGCGCTCACCCACGTCTCGCACTCGGGAAAGATCTACAACGGCCGCCCGGCCGGGACCATCACGGCGCACGGCCGCGCCGAGTTCAGCGGCATCGACAAGGCCGGGCACATCGTCTCGCGCGGTGTCCTGCTGGACGTGGCCCGCGCCAAGGGCCTGGACCGGCTCCCCGGCGGTCACCCGGTCACCCCGGAGGACCTGGAGCAGGCCGAGGAGTTCGGCGGGGTCACCGTCCGCGCGGGCGACATCGTCCTGGTCCGCACCGGCCAGGTGCAGGTCTACCTGGCGGGCGACAAGCACGGCTACGGCTACCCGTCGCCCGGCCTGTCCGTCCGCACGCCCGAGTGGTTCCACGCGCGGGACGTGGCGGCCGTCGCGAACGACACCCTGACCTTCGAGATCTTCCCGCCGGAGATAGAGAACCTGTGGCTGCCGGTGCACGCGCTGGACCTGGTCGAGATGGGCATGCACCAGGGCCAGAACTGGAACCTCGAAAAGTTGTCCACAGCCTGTGCGGAAGAATCCCGCTACTCCTTCCTCCTCTCGGCCATGCCGGAACCCTTCGTCGGCGCGGTCGGCACCCCGGTGGCCCCGGTCGCCATCCTCTGAGCGCTTCCACACGACCGCTCCCGTCCGCCGCAGGCTCGCGGCCCGCGGCCGGGTACGCGCAAGGCGGTGGCCCCGGACCCCGTAGCCGGTCCTGGACCACCGCCCTTCGCGCCCGCGGTCAGCCCTTGGCGCAGATCACGTCGTACGGGCGGCCCACCGCCATGGTCAGCTCCATCGGCTCGGTGGTCCCCGACGGGCATTCGGCCTTCGTCTTGACCAGGCCGAGCACCTTGTACGCGCCCGAGGCACACGGCACTTCCTGCGCCCGGTCGGTCACGCAGTCGCCCTGCACCAGCTGGCCGCCGCCGGCGCCCGCGTCACCGGGGTGCTCGCCGGTCAGGTTCCGGCCGCACACGGTGTTGGTGGGGATGCCGCCCGACTTCGCGGAGCCGTAGGTCATGCTCACCTGGATCATCAGGTCGGTGCCGGGCGGGCACTGGATGGCGCCCGGCAGGATGCTGGCGTCCTTGATGTCGATCGCCTTGAAGGTGGCTCCGGACGCCGAGCACTTCAGCGGCCGGTAGCCGTCCGGCGGGTTGTCCGGGTCGGGGCCGCCGCAGTCGCCCACCGCCCACGTGCTCGACGTGTCGGAGGAGGACTCCGGGTTCCCGGGGTCCTTGGACGGCGCGGCGGAGGACGTGGCGGAAGTGGAGGCCGTGGCCGAGGGCTTGGCGTCGTTCCCGTCGCCATCCTTGCCGAGCCACTGGGAGGCTCCGTAGACCCCTGCCGCGACCAGCACGAGGACAACGACGACGAGGAAGCCGGGGGATCCGCTCCCGCGGCGCCTCGGGGCGGTCGGAGGCGTCACCTCGTACGGGTTTGCCATGTGCTCCTCCTGCGGTGAGGGTGGACTTTCGGGTCTCCATGACGCGTCACCATCCGAGACACGTCATGGACACCTCATAGTTCCACGCGGAGCACGAGCACCTCGCCCGGGGCCGTACGCCCGCCAACTGTCAGCGGCAGGGCGGTGGTTCGACCGCCAGGGGGCGGAAGGTCACCACGAGGTCCGGGGCGCTGCGGACGAAGCGGGCCTCGACCGCCGAGACGAGCACCATCGTGCCCGCCGTGTACGGGTTCACCCTGAGGGCCGGATCCAGGGCCTCCTCGGGCACTTCCGGCTCGGCGTGCCACCAGCGCCCGGCGAACTTCGCGTACCGGATCCCGCAGTGCACGTACAGGTCGTGCGCGTACGGGACCCCGGGCTCCGGGTCGGCCTGAACGGCCGGCTCCGTCGCCGCGGGCAGCTCGCTCGGCGGTCCCGCGGTCGCGGCCGGCGGGGCCGGCATCCGGGACCCGTCGTCCGACGACCACTGCGGGGCGAGGACGGCCAGTACCGCCGCGGCGGCCACCAGTCCGGCCGCCGCCGCCCTGCGGCGCCCTCGGATCCGGGCGGCCGCCCGGACGGCGGCCTGCGGCGTGGGCGCCGCGAGCGGCACCGGCGGCCGGTCCGCCAGCGCCCGCAGGGCGCGGCGCAGCTCTTCTTCGGGGTACCCGTTCATCGCGCCTCCGCCTCCCTCGTGTTCGTGCCCGTACGGGTACTCGTACTCGTACTCGCGCTCGCGCTCGCGGCGGTGCCGTCGCCCGGCCAGAGGTCGGGGTGGGACCGCAAGCGGGTCAGCGCCCGCGCGGCCAGGCTGGTCACCGTGCCGTTCGGGCAGCCCAGGATCTCCGCCGTCTGCTCGACGGTCAGGTCCTGGTAGTAGCGCAGCACCAGGACGGCCCGCTGGCGCCGCGGCAGGCCGAGCAGGGCGCGTTCGAGCAGGTCCGAGGCGGCGACCGCCTCGGCGGTGGGCTCCGCGGAGCCGGAGCCGGAGCCGGAGCCGCCTGCGGCATCGGGCAGGGCCGCATGGGGCAGCTCGTGGTGCCAGCGCCTGCGGCGCCAGGTGCAGTACGTGGTGACCATGACCTTGTGCGCGTAGCCGACCGGCGCGTCGTACCGGCCCGCGCGGTCCCAGCGGTCGTACACCTTGGCCAGGGTCACCTGCACCAGGTCCTGCCCCAGATGCCAGTCGCCCGTCAGCAGCCGCGCGGTGCGGAGCAACGGGAGTCCCTGCGCCGCGACGAACTCCGCAAAGGTTTCTTCGGATGGATCCACCCGGCAACACCCCCTCACCCTCAAGACGACCCGGGGGTGCCATCGCATTGCACAGCCGGGTCACCAACTCCGGGGCCGGGCCATCGGCGGACGGAGTCCGGCGCAGCCACGCGAGCGGCGCGAGCGGCGCGTCGGGAAGGAGGAGGTCTGCGGGTGGCGGCGGCGCGCATGCACGCCCCGAGCGCGGCACGGCGGCCGCCACCCCACGACCCGCACTCGTCAAGGCAGGACTGACCCTTGGCGTCCCCTCGCGACGAATCGTTCAACACAAGAGTGATCACCAGTTGACGAACCGTCAACACCTCGTTAGAGGTACACGTGCGGTTCCCGGATCCCGCCCTGGATTTCCGGCCCGCCCGGAGCCGCCCCCGCGAGCTCCTGCGCGAGGTCCCCCGCGCCCTTCTCGGCACGGTCGATCTCGCACCAGATCCGCTTCCCGGCGCCCTCGCGCTGCCAGCCCCAGCGGTCCGCCAGCCCGTCCACCAGCTCCAGTCCGCGGCCGCCCGTATCGTCGCCGGCGGCCTGCCTCGGGGACGGCGCCCGGTCGCTCGCGTCCGCGACCTCCACCCGCACCCCCGGCTCCCCGAAGAGCATGCGCAGCACGGCCGGACAGCCGGTGTGCACGACGGCATTGGTGACCAGCTCGGAGATCAGCAGGATCAGCGTCTCGGCGAGCGGCTCGTCATCCCCTATGCCGCAGCCCGCGAGCCGGGAGCGGGCCCATCGGCGGGCCCGGCCGACCTCGGCGGGGTCCGGTCCTACCTCCAGCTGAACCTGAAGCACCTGCACCGCTCACACCATCCGAACCGGCGGACACTTCGCCTCGCGACAGGACGGGGTCACCGAGTGTGACCCCCTTGCGGAGCAGCATGGTTGACATACAGTCACCACAACAAGCGCTTCGGGCATATTCCAGCGTGAAGGAGTAGGCGTGGTGCATACTGTGCGGCGCTCGCGCCGCTCAACCGCTCGCATTCCCGGGAGCGTACCGGAGCGGCCCCCCGCCTCCGGGCCGCAATGAGTCGGGCGAAGGACACAAACCGATATCAACTCTCTGTAATCGGACATGCGTCCCGCGCCGTCCCTCCCGCACCCCTCCCTCACCTCTTCGTCACAGCGAGCAAGCGAGCAAGCTTCGTCGCGCGGCCCCGGCCTCGGCTACTCCACCGCCGCCAGCAGCTCCGCCGCCAGCACCTCCTCCGCCTGTGCCGCCGTCCGCCACTGCTCCGCCCGCGCCCACGCCCGCTTCAGGTGCAGGTGTACGTCCGCCTCCCAGGTGAAGCCCATCCCGCCGTGCACCTGCAGACAGTCCCGGGCATTGCGCACGGCGGCCTCGTCGGCCAGCAGCTTGGCCCCGGCCACCTCCGCCGGATCGGCCGTCACGGCGGCCGCGTAGACCGCCGTACGGGCCACCTCCGCCCGCACCAGCATCTGTGCGCACAGGTGCTTGACCGCCTGGAACGCCCCGATGGGCTGCCCGAACTGCTCGCGCTCCTTCGCGTAGCGCACCGCCAGTTCCACCGTGCGCAGCGCGCTGCCGAGCTGTAGCGCCGCCGTCAGCAGCGCCCCGGCGTCCCGGTGCGCGCCGGCCGTCACCGGTTCCCCCGGCAGCGGCACCCGCACCAGCGGGGTCAGCGGGTCCGCGGAGCGCACCGGATCCCCGGCACGGACCTCGACCGGCTCCCCGTCCGCGCCGAGCACCGCGTCCGCCTCGCCGAGGTGGGCCACCAGCGGGCCCTGCAGGTCGAAGGCCGTCACCACCGCCTCGCCCTCCGCGGCCCCCGCGACCCGCCCGGCGGCCAGGTGGGTGGCGACCAGCGGTCCCGGCAGCAGCGCCCGCCCGGCCTCCTCGAAGACGAGCACGGCCTCGGGCAGCCCGAGCCCGACCCCGCCCTCGTCCTCCGGGAGCCGCAGTGAGAAGAACCCGGCCTCGCCGAGCTCCCGCCACAGCCCCCGGTCCACGGACCTGCCAGTGGCGGCCGCCCGGTCGACCGAGGCCCGCAGCTCCTCGCGCCCGTACCGGCCCGCCAGGAGGTCCCGTACGCCCGTCCGCAGGTCCCGCTGGTCCTGCGTCGGCTGGAAGTCCACGGAACGCTCACCTGCCCTTCGGAAGGCCGAGGATGCGCTCGGCCACGATGTTCTGCTGGATCTGCGAGGTGCCCGCCGCGATCGTGTACGAGAGCGACGAGAGCCGGTCCAGGGTCCACTCCTCGTCCAGCGAGAGGGCCTCGGCCCCCAGCACCTCGGCGGCCGTGTCGTACAGCTGCTGGCGCGCGTGCGAGTACGCCAGCTTGAAGACGCTGCCGCCGATGCCGGGGACCCCGCCCGAGCGCTCGGACTCGCTGACGTTCCACTGGGTGAGCCGCCACAGGGCGCCGAACTCCCCGTACAGCCGGCCCAGTCTGCGCCGCAGCACCGGGTCGTCCCAGCGGCCGTTCGCCTTCGCGGTGCGCGCCAGCTCGCCCAGGGTGCGCCGGCAGGCGACGACCTCCCCGACGAAGGCGGTGCCGCGCTCGAAGGACAGGGTCACCATCGTGACCCGCCAGCCGTCGTTCTCGGCGCCGACCCGGTTGGCGACCGGGACCCGTACCTCGTCGAGGAACATCTCCGCGAACTCCGTGGACCCGGCCAGGGTGCGCAGCGGCCGGATCGTCACCCCGGGGGCGTCCATCGGCATGGCCAGCCAGGAGATCCCCCGGTGCTTGGGGGTCGTCTCGCTGATGGGGTCCGTCCTGACCAGCAGTTCGCACCAGTCGGCGACCTCCGCGTGCGAGGTCCAGATCTTCGAGCCGGTGATCACGTACTCGTCGCCGTCGCGGACCGCGCGGGTGCGCAGCGAGGCCAGGTCGGAGCCGGCGTCCGGCTCGCTGAAGCCCTGGCACCACACCTCGTCGCCGCGCAGGACGGGCGGCAGCCAGCGCGCGCGCTGCTCCGCCGTGCCCTCGGCGGCGATGGTCGGGCCGGCGTGCAGCAGCCCGACGAAGTTCGCGCCGACGTACGGGGCTCCCGCGCGCTCGGTCTCCTCCAGGAAGATCAGGTGCTGCGTGGGGGTGGCCCCGCGGCCGCCGGCGTCCACCGGCCAGTGCAGTCCGGCATACCCGGCGTCGTACAGCCTGCGCTGCCACCCCGCGTCGTACGCGCGGCGGCCCGGCCAGTCGTCGGGCGAGGGTTTGGGGGGCAGTCCGGGGAGCTCCTTGGCGAGCCAGACCCGCAGCCGGGCCCGGAACTCCCGCTCCTCCTCCGTGTAGGTGAGGTCCACTGCGCCTACCGCCCCGTCCGCCGGTCCTTGTCGAAGTCGAGTCCGAGCATGCGGATGGCATTTCCGCGCATGAGCTTGTAGACGGTCTCCTCGTCGAGGCCCTTGACGTGGTCGAGGGCGACCTCCTTGGTGTGCGGGAAGGTCGAGTCCACGTGCGGGTAGTCGGTTTCGAAGGTGGCGTTGTCGCGGCCCACGACGTCCAGCGAGGCGATCCCGTGCTTGTCGCGGAAGAAGCAGCAGAAGATCTGCCGGTAGTAGTACGTGGACGGCGCTTCGGGGATCAGGTCCTTGACCCCGCCCCAGGCGCGGTGCTCCTGCCACACGTCGTCGGCGCGCTCCAGGGCGTACGGGATCCAGCCCATCTGGCCCTCGCTGTACGCCAGTTTCAGCGTCGGGAACTTGACCAGCACCCCGCTGAACAGGAAGTCCATCATCGAGGCCATGGCGTTGTTGAAGCTGAGGGCGGCCTGGACGGCGGGCGGGGCGTCGGGGGAGGCGGCGGGCATCTGGGAACTGGACCCGATGTGCATGTTGACGACGGTGCCGGTCTCCTGGCAGACGGCGAAGAAGGGGTCCCAGTAGCCGGAGTGGATGGACGGCAGGCCGAGGTGGGTGGGGATCTCGGAGAAGGTCACGGCCCGCACCCCGCGCGCGGCGTTGCGGCGGATCTCGGCGACGGCCAGGTCGATGTCCCAGAGAGGGATGATGCAGAGCGGGATGAGCCGGCCCCCGCTGTCCCCGCACCATTCCTCGACCATCCAGTCGTTGTAGGCGCGCACGCAGGCCAGGGCGACTTCCTTGTCCTTCGCCTCGGCGAAGGTCTGCCCGCAGAACCGCGGGAAGGTCGGGAAGCACAGGGAGGCCTCGACGTGGTTGAGGTCCATGTCGAGGAGGCGCGCCTTGGGGTCCCAGCAGCCGCGCCGCATCTCCTCGCGGGTGATGCCCTCCAGGGTCATGTCGTCCCGGTCGAAGCCGACGGCGGCGATGTTGCGCTTGTACGGGAACTTCAGGTCCTCGTAGATCCACCAGTCGGTGGGCGGGCCGTCGGGGTCCATGGTGATCACGTACTTGCCGCCGGTGTAGGCGAGCTCGCCGATGCCGGCGGTGAGCGCCTTGGGCCCGCGGTCGCGGTACTTGGCGGGCAGCCAGACGTCGAAGAGGTGGGCCGGTTCGATGACGTGGTCGTCGACGCTGATGATCCGAGGCAGTTCCATGGTGTCCCCTCGCTGAAGCCGAATCCGAAGCCGAATCCGATGCCGAATCCGGTGCCGAATCTGATGGAGCGTCAGAAATCTGGAACCAAGCTAGCCCCCCACCCCTGGACCGACAAGCGTCCGCGCTCTACGCTCTGCGCTTGATCTGACTATCCGTCAGGTCCATGTGGCGGCCAACGGGAGGCGGGTCCGGATGACGGACAACAGCACCGCAGTCGAACTCAGCCGGTCCCGCACCATCTGGGACCTGATCGCCCGCCGGGCCGCCATGACCCCCGACGCCCCCGTGCTCATCGAAGCCGCCGAGGACCCCGCCCACGACCGGCGGCTGACCTTCGCGGAACTGCGCGACCGCTCCGAGCAGGTCGCGGCCGGTCTCCACGGCATGGGCGTGCGCCCCGGCACGGTGGTCGCCTGGCAGCTCCCCACCCGCATCGAAACCGTGCTGCTCTCGGTGGCCCTCGCCCGGATCGGCGCCGTCCAGACGCCCGTCATCCCCTTCTACCGGGACCGCGAGGTCGGCTTCGCCCTGCGCGAGTCGAAGGCGGAGTTCTTCGCCGTCCCCGGCGTCTGGCGCGGCTTCGACCACACGGCGATGGCGCACCGCCTCGGCGCGCACGGCGTCTTCGAGGCGTACGAGTCCCTCCCCACCGGCGACCCGGCGGTGCTCCCCCCGCCCCCCGAGGAGGGGGTCGCCGTCCGGTGGATCTACTGGACCTCGGGCACCACCTCCGACCCCAAGGGAGTCCTGCACACGGACCGCTCCCTCATCGCGGGCGGTTCCTGCCTCGCCCACGCCCTGCACCTGTCACCGGACGACGTCGGCTCGATGGCCTTCCCGTTCGCCCACATCGCCGGCCCCGACTACACGGTGATGCTGCTGCTCTACGGGTTCCCGGCGGTCCTGTTCGAGAAGTTCGCGATGCCCGACGCCCTGGACGGCTACCGCCGCCACGGGGTCACGGTCGCCGGCGGCTCCACGGCCTTCTACTCGATGTTCCTCACCGAGCAGCGCAAGGACCCGGGCACCAGACTCATCCCCACCCTCCGCCTCCTCGCGGGCGGCGGCGCGCCCAAGCCCCCGGAGATCTACCACGCGGTCGTCCGCGAGCTGGGCTGCCAGCTCACGCACGGCTACGGCATGACCGAGGTCCCCATGATCACGATGGGCGCCCCGGACGACACCCCGGAGAACCTCGCCACCACGGAGGGCCGGCCCCCGCAGGGCATGTCCATCCGCATCACGACCCCGGAGGGCGCGCTCCTCCCGCCGGACACCGACGGCGAGGTCCGGCTGCGCGGGGAGGCGGTCTGCCAGGGTTACCTCGGGCGCGAGCGGTACGACGTGAACGCGGCGGTCTTCGACTCCGACGGCTACCTGATCACCGGCGACCTCGGCCACCTCACGAAGGACGGCTACCTGGTCCTGACGGGCCGCAGCAAGGACGTCATCATCCGCAAGGGCGAGAACATCTCGGCGAAGGAGATCGAGGACCTCCTCCACCTGCTCCCCGGCGTGGCCGACGTCGCCGTCATAGGCCTGCCGGACCCCGAACGCGGCGAACGCGTCTGCGCGGTCGTCGAACAGCCCCCGGACGCGGCCCCCCTGACCCTGGCCGAGGTGACCTCGCACCTGCGCACGGAGGGCCTCTCCACCCACAAGCTCCCCGAACAGCTGGAACTGGTCGAGGCCCTGCCCCGCAACGACGCCCTGCGCAAGGTCCTCAAGTACAAACTGCGCGAACGCTTCGCGTAGACCCTGTCGGGCAGGTGCCGCTCACGGGCGCGGCGGGGCTGCGGGACTCCGGCCCCGCCTCCCCGCTCCCGCCCGCCAGGGGCTACGCGTCCGGCGCCGCCACCCCGCAGTAGCCGGCGAAGGCCGCCAGGATCTCGTCCTCGGTGATGTGGCCGTCGCCGTCCGCGTCCAGGGCCGCCGCGACCGGGCCCGCCAGCTCCTCCGGGGTGCCCAGCACGCGCAGGACGCGCGCCGTCGCCGCCGGGGTCGCGCCGCGGGCGACGTCGTCGGCGGGGGTCGCCGCCGCGATCACCGCCCGCAGGAACGGCCGCGCGATCTCCGCGAACCGGTGCGGATTGTCCCGCAGGCGCTTCGCCGCGCCCGTGACGAACTCCTCGCGGGACACCCGCTGGTCCCCGTCCACGTCCGCGATGCCGGCCATGCCCTGCCAGAAGGCCTCCGCGCCCGCGAACACGGCCTGACCCTTGTCGGACCGGGCCGCCACGGCGAATTCGGCCAGGACCGCCTTGGCCGCCGTACTGAAGTCCTCCCGGTCGATGTACCCGGACCCGTCCTGGTCGAAGGTGGCGAATCGGGCGGCGATCTTGCGCTCGTATTCTGCGCTGTCCATGTTCGGCGTTCCGCCTTCACGTGTGCAGTGGGGTCAGTTCAAGACAGGACAGGAGCGTAAGGCCTACGTGGCCTGCGCGTTAAGCGAAGCGGGCAAGCAGGTGGCCGCATCGAACCAGCGCACGAGGAGCGCGGCGGGGCGCGTACGCCTGTACCCATGTGCCGGGCCACACCACCCCGTTCACGCCGAGCGACGCCCCTATCACGCAGGGCGCACTTCCGACGCCGGGTTCTGGCAAAACGGGCGCGAACCGCTGCATGCCCACTACATTCGAGTGGTCGACACACGGCTGCGAAACCGGGAAGCCGGCTGGGGGCACGATGCCGAAGGACGCACCACCACGCTGGGACCGCCGCATGCAACAACGCCTGGCCCGCGGCGAGGCCGCAGCACTCGGCGAGCTGTACGACCGCTTCGCCTCGCTCGTGCACAGCCTCGCCCACCGGGTCCTGGGCGACGAGAAGGCCGCCGACCGGGTCACCCGCGAAGTCTTCGGCTACATCTGGGAGAACCCGGACGCCTACGACCCCAAGCAGGGCTCCATGCGCTCCTGGGTCGCCCGCATCACCCAGGGACAGGCCGTGGCCCGCCTGCGCCAGGCCGAACTGGGCAACGGCTCCCGCGAGGAACTGGAACAGAAGGTGCGCACCGCCAACGCGGCGGCCCGCGCGGACTTCATCGTCACCTCCATGCCCGCGCCCCTGCGGGCCGCGCTCGAACTCGCCTACTTCAAGCGCCGCGACTACCGGCAGGCGGCCGCCGACCTGCAGATCAGCGAGGACGAGGCCCGGCGCCGGCTGCGCCTGGGCCTGCAACTCCTCTCCACGGCCAACGCCGTCCCGCGCGACGACACGGTCCCGCCCGGGTACGGCCCCTCCGGATTTGGAACGAACCGATGACGATGCCGCCGAACCCCTTCGGCGAAGAAGACGGCGAAGAGTACGAGCGACACCCGAACCCCCGCGGCCCGGCGCGCATACCGGGCCCGCGCGGAGCGGCCGACGACCTCGACCTCGCGGGGCCGGGGTACGCCCTGGCCGCGGACGCGACGGATCACACGGACGCCCCGCCCGCGGCCCTGGACCCCGACGAGCCGGACGACCTCGAGGACCTCGACGCCCTCGACGAATCGGAATACCCGGAGTACACGGAGATCACCGGTCACCCCGCCGTACCGGCGCCGGCGCAGCCCGACCCGGAGCCCCTCCCGGTCGCGCCGCCGCCGTCCCACGCCGTACTGAAGTCCCTGCTCGGCGCATGGGCCCTGGCGGCCTGCTCCGCGGAGGAGACCCAGGCCGTCGAGGACCACCTCACCGAGTGCGCGCCCTGCGCCGAGGAGGCCCTGCGGCTGCGCGACGCCGTGGGGCTGCTGCACCCGGAGGAGAGCCTCGACCTCAAGCCGCTGCTGCGCTCGCGCGTGCTCGAGGACTGCCTCGGCAAGCGCCCGGCCCGCATCCCGGTCCCGGTGTGGGCGAGCCCGTACGACACCGAGACGGCCCGGCTGGACGCGCTGCTGCGGGACTTCGGGGACTCCGAGTGGCACACCCCGGTCCGGCTGAAGTGGTTCGAGGAGGAGCGCCGCCAGACGCGCCGGACCACGGTGGCCGGGGTCATCGGGCACCTGCTGGCGGTGGACGGGCTCGTGGCGGCCGCGCTGGGCCTGGACGACCCCCTGGGCCGGGAGGCACCCCCGGGCACCCCGGCCGAGCGCACCGAGCGGTTCTGGGAGGACTCCCCGTACCCGACCACCCGCCGGGTCCGCGAGCCGTGGCGGGAGCAGGGTCACACCCTGGTCCGCACGGTGTCCTTCGCGGGCCGCGGCGTGGCCGAACTGGACGTGGAGTACGGCCCCTTCGCCCTGCCCCTCGGGGACGCCTTCCTGGAGCGGGCCTTCGAGTGCTGGGTCCACGCCGTGGACATCGCGGAGGCCGTGGACTACCCGTACGAGCCGCCGTCCGCGCCCCACCTGAACCGGATGATCGACCTGGCGGCCCGGCTCCTGCCGGCGGCCCTGGCCGGGCGCCGGCGGGCGGGGCTGGCGGCGCCGCCGCGCGGGCTGGTCGCGGCGGGGGCGCCGGGCCGGACCCTGCACCTGGAGATCGAGGGTGCGGGAGGCGGCGGCTGGGACATCGCCCTGGACTCCCCCGCGGCGAAGCCCTCGCCGGAGCACACGGTGGCCCGGATCGCCCTGGACGGCGCCGAATTCTGCCAGCTCGCCGCGGGCCACATCTCCCCGGAGGAGGCCGCGGTCGGCCAGAACGGCGACCGCGAGGCCATCCGCGACGTCCTCTTCGCGGCCGCCTCGCTGAGCCGGATGTAACCGGATGCCAGGAGCCCGGACACCGGGCGCCCGCCCCGCCGTCCGGGCCCGGCCGACGGTTACGTGAAGACGACCGTCCGGGTCCCGTTCAGCAGGACCCGGTGCTCGCTGTGCCACTTCACGGCCCGCGCCAGCGCCTGGCACTCCACGTCCCGGCCGATGGCCACCAGCTGGTCCGGGGTGACCTCGTGCCCCACCCGCTCGACCTCCTGCTCGATGATCGGACCCTCGTCCAGGTCCGCCGTCACGTAGTGCGCGGTCGCGCCGATCAGCTTCACGCCCCGCGCGTGCGCCTGGTGGTACGGCTTCGCGCCCTTGAAGCTCGGCAGGAACGAGTGGTGGATGTTGATGATCCGCCCGCTCAGCTCCTTGCACAGGGTGTCCGACAGCACCTGCATGTACCGCGCGAGGACCACGAGGTCGACCTCCTCGGCCCGCACCAGCTCCAGGAGCCGCGCCTCAGCCGCCGCCTTCGTGTCCTTCGTCACCGGGATGTGCACGAACGGGACCCCGTACGAGCCGACCAGTTCCTCGAAGTCGGTGTGGTTCGACACCACCGCCGCGATCTCCACCGGCAGGGCACCGATCCGGTGGCGGAAGAGCAGGTCGTTGAGGCAGTGCCCGAACTTCGACACCATCAGCACGATCCGCATGCGCTCGTCGGAGCGGTGGATCTGCCAGTCCATCCGGAAGGAGTCGCCGATCGCGGCGAAGCTGGCTCGCAGCTTCTCCACGGTGACCGGAGCGTCGGCCGCGAAGTGGACCCGCATGAAGAAGAGACCGGTGTCGCGGTCGCCGAACTGCTGACTGTCCTCGATGTTGCACCCGGTCATGAACAGGTAGCTGGACACGGCGTGCACGATGCCCTGCTTGTCCGGGCATGAGAGGGTCAGTACGTACTGCTGCGGGGCCTGGGGCTGCGGGTCGTCGCTCATGGCACCACAGCCTTCCACATCACACCGCGCGCGTGAGGATCCTCAGGACGTCCAGTGAGCACGGCCGCGCGTCCGGGTCGTCCCCGTCCGCCGTCGCCAGCCGTACGTGCGCCTCGCGCGCGGCCCGTACCGCCTCCGGCCAGGCGTGGTGCTCCAGGTAGCCGGACACCGGGGCGTCGGGGCCTATCTGGTGCATGATCCGCAGCACGCGCAGCACGGCGAGGTCCACCAGGGCCGCCTCCTGCGAGTCGCGGAAGATCGTGCCGACGTACTTCTCCGCGGACCAGCTGTCGAGCCAGGTGTCCTCGACGAGCCGGTACACGGCGTCGGTGACGTCCCCGTACCCCTCGGCGCCGGCCAGCCAGGTGTCCTCTTGGAACGCGGGGTCGGAAAGCATGTGCAGCGCCGAGCGCACGTTGCTGCGCCAGCGCCACCACGCCATGTCGTTGAGGGGCATGCCGCCCATGGTGGAGGAGCGGCCGCCGCGGCGGGAAGAGTTCTTCGAACCTTGGGCGAATGTCACGCTTTCGATCGTACGTTCCCGTGCGGCGCGATCTTGAGGCGCCCGGGCCCGGAGGCCCGGGCGCCCGGTGCTCACTCAGCGTGTGGGTGACACCCGTAATTCACCTCGACGTCACCCGATGTTGTGCACACCTCACACCTCAGTTACCCCTGACGGGGAATGGTGCATGCACATGACCAACCGGCGATGCGCAGCAGCACTCTCCCGCACCCTTCTGGCCCGGACCACGGCCATGGCGATGGGCGCGTGTCTCCTCGTCGGCTGCGGGGTGCTCCCCGGGGGCTCGGGGGGCCCCGGGGGCGCCGACACCCTCACCGTCATGACCTTCGCCCCGCAGGACTCCAAAGCGACCAACATGCCGGGCATGCCGGGCATGGCCAAGGCCTACGAGCGCTGGGTCAACTCCAAGGGCGGCATCAACGGCCGCAAGCTCCGCGTCCTGACCTGCAACGAGCGCAACACGGCCGGCGGCGCCGCCGACTGCGCCCGCAAGGCGGTCGCGGAGAAGGCCGTCGCCGTCATCGGCTCGTACAGCCAGCACGGGCGCGCCTTCCTCGCCCCGCTGGAAGCCGAGGGCATCCCCTTCATCGGCGGGTACGGGGTCTCCTCCATGGAGTTCCAGTCCCCGCTCTCCTTCCCCGTCAACGGCGGCCAGCCCGTCCTCATGGCCGGAGTCGGCCACCAGCTGGGGCGCACCTGCGCCAAGGTCGCCCTGGTCCGCCCCGACACCCTCGCGGGCGATTCCATCCCCATCCAGCTCAACGCCGGCCTCAAGGCCAACCAGATGCCCGAGGCCAGCGACATCCAGGCCGCCGAAGACTCCGCGGACCTCTCCGTCCAGGCCAGGGAGGCCCTGGCGGCCACCTCCTCCGGGGCCTCCGGAAAGGGCGGCGCCTCCTCGGCGAAGGACGGGAAGGGCGGAAAGGACGCCAAGGAGAAGGGCTGCGTGGCCGCCGTCCTGGGCGCCCGCACCGAGACCTTCTTCGACGCCTTCCGCCGCGCCGACTCCGACAGCCCCAAGCCGCAGGTCTCCTCGGTGCTGGGCTCGGTCAGCCAGGCCCTGGTCGACCGCACCGGCGGCAAGGAGAGCCCCTTCGAGGGCGCGCTCGTCACGAGCTGGTACCCGGTCTCCGCCGATCCCCTGTGGACGGAGATGCGCAACGTGATCTCCGACCACGCCTTCGGCGACAACGCCGTGGACCCCGACGACAGCGGCGCCCAGACCACCTGGATCGCGTACACGGTGTTCAGCGAGATGGTGAAGCGGTTCAAGGAGGACGAGGACATCACCGGACGCATCCTCACGCGGAAGCTGAACAAGTCCGACCCGGTGAAGACCGGCGGCCTGACCCCCGATCTCAGCTGGCGCCACCAGGACATGCGCGCCGTCTCCGGCTTCCCCCGCATGGTCAACGGCCGGGTTACCTTCCAGGTCGTCCAGCACGGCCGGCTGATCGCCCAGCCGGGCGGCGAGTCGTCCATGGACATGACCAAGACCCTGGAACTGGCCCCCCGTTCGAGCTAGGACCTGTCCTTCTGGGGGCCCGTTCGTCCAGAGGCCCGTCCTTCCAGAGGCCCGTCCTTCGGCGACGCGCTAGAGCTGGCTCTTGTCACGCTTGGTGAGGTCGTACTTGCCCGCGATGGAGTTCCACAGGCCCGCCGCGCTCTCCTTCGCCCTGGTGGCGTCGCCGCTCGCCTTGTTGCCCTCGGAGGCATTGCGGGTCGTCTTGGCCTTGCCGTCCTTGCACTTGTCGCCGTCGGACTTCACGTCGTTCGCCCAGGCCGCATAGCTGTTGTCGGCCTCGGCGGAGGACTTCCACGCCTTGGTGAGGGCCGCGGTCAGCTTCGCGTCGTTCGGGAGCTTGTCCACCTTGAGCTCCTGGAGCCGGGTCACCAGCTCATCGCGCTGCCGGGCCGCGTCGCGCAGGTCGGTGGCCGCCTGGTCCAGGTTCCTGCAGCCCTTGATGTCCTCGACGGCCTTGATCACCGAGGCCCGGCTGTCGTTGCTGTCCGCGAGGAGCTTGTCGAGCTGAACGGCCTGCGGCTGCGCGGGATCCAGCGGAGCCTCCCCCTTGTCCGCGGCGGAGCTGCCGGGGGTGGGGGTGGGCGCCGTGGCGGCCGGGTCGTTGTTCTGCGCCTTGCCGTCACCGAGCACCGCGCCGACCCCGAGCCCGACGACGGCCAGGCCGATGACGACGGCGGCGATGATCGCGGGCGATACCTTGCGGGGGGCGGGGCCGGGCGGCTCCTCCTGGTAGTACGGCGGCGGCTGCTGCTGGTACTGCTGCGGCGGCGCGTACTGCTGGTGCTGCTGCGGCGGCGGCGCGTACTGCTGCTGGTGCGCCTGGTGCGGGGGCTGCTGCGGATGCGGCCGGCGCGGCTGCTGGGGAAGCACCGGCTCCTGGATCGGGGGCAGCAGCGCCGTGTCCCCCCGGAAGATCCCGTCGAAGCCGGCGGCGGGATCGGCGGGCGCGGCCGGAACCGGCGCGATGTACTGCGTCGCGGCCTCCTCGTACGAGGGGGCGGCCGGGACCGGCGGAATGTACTGGGTCGCGGCCTCGTCGTACGAGGGGGCCGCGGGGACCGGCGGTATGTACTGGGTGGCGGCCTCGTCGTGCGCCGGAGCCGCGGGGACCGGTGCGTTGTACTGCGTCGCGGCCTCCTCGTACGAGGGGGCGGCCGGGACCGGCGGAATGTACTGGGTGGCGGCCTCCGGCAGCGGCGGGTAGCCGTAGCCGTGCGGGTCGCCGGGGCCCTCGTAGCCGGGGCCGACCACGTGCCCCTGGGGGTAGCCGTAGGAGGGGCCACCGGGTGCGGGATAGCCGTAGGAGGGCGGGCCGTGCAGGAACTCCGGCTCCCCGCCGGGCTGCACGGGCGGCTCCGCCGGCGGCTGTGCGGGCACGGGCGGACCCCACGGCACGCCTCCCTGCGGGCTGCCGCCCTGTCCGCTCTCCGTCACCGGAACTCCCTCTCCGACCTGTCCGCGTCTACGGAACCGTCGGCTCACGCTACCGTTCCCCGCCGAGTTTGCCAGTGTCGGCCTCGGCACCAAGAGCCGGGCCGGGCACCGGGCGTCCGGATATCGGCGGGGAAAGGACGACGTGATCCCCACGACCCCGGGATCCGGGCGGCGGGTCAGCCGACCGGCTCCAGGCGGGCCGTGAACTCCCGGGCCGCCGGTTCCTCCCGGTACGGGTCCAGGCGGGTGCGGAAGTCCTCCAGGTACACCGCCCCGCGGTTGGAGCGGATGCCCGACAGGACCTCCGCCGCCTGCGTGGCCGTCTGGCAGGCGGCCTCCACCTCGCGCTGCTGCACCCGCGCCGCCGCCAGCAGGAGCAGGCCGATCGCCCGGCGCCGCGCCTTGCCCGCCGGGAGGTCCCGCAGGGCCTCCTCCGCACGTTTCGCCGCCGCGTCGGCCTGCCCCAGGTCCCGGTGACAGTGCGCCAGTTCGTCGGCGAGGTACGCCCCGTCGAAGTGCCGGATCCACTCCGGGTCGTCCCCCGACTCCGGCTCCGCCCGCTCCAGCGCGGTGACCGCCCGCGAGGACAGCACCGCCGTCGACCGCGCGTCACCGAGGAGCGCGTGCCCGCGCGCCTCCGCCGCGTAGAACATCGCCTCCACCCGGGGGGTGACCTGGCCCCGCGTGCCCTCCTGCGCGGCTCTGGCCAGCTGCGCGATCTCCCTCGGGTTGCCCAGCTCCGCCGCCAGGTGGCTCATCGACGCCGCCAGGACGTAGCCCCCGTACGCCCGGTCCCCCGCCGCCTGTGCGAGCCGCAGGGCCTGGATGTAGTAGCGCTGGGCGAGGCCCGGCTGGCCGGTGTCCACCGCCATGTAGCCCGCCAGCTCCGTGAGGCGGGCGACCGCCGCGAACAGGGCCCGGCCGACGGGCTCCCGGTACGAGCCGCCGATCAGGCCGGAGACCACCGAGTTGAGGTAGTGCACGACCACCGGGCGCACGTGCCCGCTGCCGAAGCGGTGGTCGAGCTCCTTCAGCGCCTGCGTGGTGGCCCGTACGGCCTCCACGTCCGACATCCCGACCCGTGAGCCGCCGCTGCGCGCGACCTGCGCGTCGGCCCCCGTGATCAGCCAGTCGCGGCTCGGCTCGACCAGGGCAGAGGAGGCCACGCTCGACCCCGAAAGGAAGTCGCGCCGGCCCACGTCGCTCCGCCACAACTCGCTGACCTGCTCGATCGCGCCGACGACGGTCGGGGAGAACTGCAGGCCGACCCCGGAGGCGAGGTTCTTGCCGTTGGCCATGCCGATCTCGTCGATGGTGACGGTCCGGCCCAGCTTGCGGCCCAGCGACTCGGCGATGATCCCGGGGGCCCGGCCGCGCGGCTGCTGGCCGCGCAGCCAGCGGGCCACGGAGGTCTTGTCGTAGCGGAGGTCGAGACCGTGCTCGGCCCCGCACATGTTGACGCGCCGGGCGAGCCCGGCATTGGAGCACCCGGCTTCCTGGATGAGCGCCTGCAGCCGTTCGTTCGGCTGGCGGGCGACGAGAGGCCTGGCTGCCATGAAAACCCCCAGAGACGCGGGTGATCGTTCGAATGATCACTTCCCGCCTGATGTGCGGGGAATCTTCCCCATTGCGTCCTGTCGCTACCCACCTCCGGCGCCCCGGCCTCCTACGCGCCCCCCGCGATGCACCGATGCGCCCCGCATGCAGGATCGATGCTCCGCAGCCCGGCCGGTTTACGCCCGTAACCCCCGGTGACCGCAAGAGTTGTGTTGCACGTGGAAGAGACCATCGGAGTCACGGAGACCGCGCCCATCCCCCTGCAGCGCAGTGAGCCGCTGCTGGACCATGCCGTGCGGTACACGGAAGAACGGCACTGGGATGTCTTCGCCGGCACCTGGCTGGAGTCCGGCGACGGGCGCGAGCGGTGCTCGTGCGGGGCACCGGAGTGCCCGGCGCCCGGCGCGCACGCGGCGGGGAAGGACTGGGCCTCACAGGCCTCGGGCAGCGCCGTGCAGGTCAGGCGGCTCTGGGGCAAGAACCCGAAGGCCGCCATCCTGCTGCCCACCGGCCGGACCTTCGACGCCCTCGACGTCCCGGACGCGGCCGGCTTCCTGGCACTGGCCCGGCTCCAGCGCATGCAGCGCACCCTCGGACCGGTGATCGCCAACCCGGCGGGGCGGATGCTGTTCTTCGTCCTGCCCGGCGCCGGGGCGAAGGTGCCCGACCTGCTGCGCAAGATCGGCTGGCAGCCGGCCCAACTCGACCTGGCCGCGCGCGGAGAGGGCGAGTACGTGGCCGCGCCGCCGACCCGCATCGGCGGACGCGGTTCGGTGCAGTGGGCGCAGCCGCCGACGGCCGCGAACCGGTGGCTGCCGGACGTGGAGGAGCTGATCGACGCCCTGGCCTACGCGTGCGGCCGCGAGGCGGCGGCGGAACGGGCCCGGCGCACGGCCTGAGCCCCGCCCGTCGTCCCGCTCGACGGCTCCGTCCTGCTCCGCCCCTCTCTGACCAGCGGAGATCCCCGCGGGGAAACTCATGACATAAGTAACTGCTCCGCCTCTCCCCCTCCTCCTATGGTGAGAAAAGCAGGACACGGGGAACAGGACGAGAGGCAGGCGCATGCCGGACCAGGGCGTTGCGATGGGCGGGGCGGACGGAACGGGCGGCGGTGCAGGGCGCGCACCGGCCGCCGCACCCGCCGTACGGGTCGAGGGTTTGTGGAAGCGGTTCGGCGAGCAGGTGGCCGTCTCCGGGATCGATCTGGAGCTCCCGGCGGGGCAGTTCGTCGGCCTGGTGGGGCCGAACGGCGCGGGCAAGACGACGACGCTGTCGATGGTGACCGGACTGCTGCGCCCGGACATGGGACGGGTGTTCGTCGCCGGGCACGACGTGTGGGCGGACCCGGTGGTGGTGAAGTCCCGGATCGGCGTGCTGCCGGAGGGGCTGCGGCTCTTCGAACGACTCTCCGGCCGGGAACTGCTGGGCTACATGGGCCGGTTGCGGGGGCTGCCGGGCAAGGAGACGGACAGCCGCGCCACTCAGCTGCTGGACATCCTGGACCTGGCCGGTTCGCAGAACAAGCTGATCGTCGACTACTCGACGGGCATGCGGAAGAAGATCGGCCTGGCGGCCGCGCTGCTCCACAACCCCGAAGTGCTTTTCCTGGACGAGCCGTTCGAGGGCGTGGACCCGGTGTCCGCGCAGACCATCCGCGGAGTACTGGAGCGCTACACCTCCTCCGGAGCCACGGTCGTCTTCTCCTCCCACGTCATGGAGCTCGTCGAGTCGCTGTGCGACTGGGTGGCCGTCATGGCCGCCGGCCGGATCCGGGCCGCCGGCACGCTGGCCGACGTACGGGGCGACGCGCCCTCGCTGCAGGCCGCGTTCCTGGAACTGGTCGGGGCGCAGGGCCGGGCCACGGGCGAGTCCCTGGACTGGCTCGGCGGCGGGGCCGCGGCCAACGGCGGAAGCAACGGGGCGGGCGTCCGATGAGCACGCCGACGCCCACGCCCGCCGCCACGTCCGCGCAGGCTCAGGCGGCCGCATTCGGGTCCGCCACCTCCGCCGGCGCCCCGGCCTCCGCTTCCGCGGCCGCCTCCGTCAACATCACCCCGATCTTCGTCCGCCTCAAGCTGTCCCTCCTGCGCAACGGGCTCAAGGGCTCCACGATGCGCAAGGCCGCCTACTTCGGCGCCCTCGCCTTCGCCCTCGTCATCGCCTTCTTCGCCACGCTCGGCCTCACCGTTCTGCGCGGCAACGAGCACGCCGGCGCGGTCGTCGTCCTGCTGGCGGCGCTCATGGCCCTGTGCTGGACGTTCGTTCCGCTGTTCTTCGCCACCGGCGACGAGACGCTCGACCCGACCCGGCTGGTCATGCTGCCGCTGCGCCCGCGGCCGCTCGTACGGGCCATGCTGGCGGCCTCGCTCGTGGGCATCGGGCCGCTCTTCACGCTGTGCCTGGCCGTCGGCTCGGTGATCGCCGTCGCCCGGGGCGCGGCGGGCGCGGTGGCCGCCGTACTGGCCGTACCGCTGCTGCTGGTCGGCTGCGTCGCGCTGGCCCGGGCGGTGGCCACCGCCAACGTCCGGCTGCTGACCAGCCGCAAGGGGCGCGACCTCGCGCTGCTCAGCGGTCTGCTGATCGCGATCGGCGCGCAGGTGGCGAACTTCGCCGCCCAGCGGCTGTTCCAGACCGGCGGCCTGGACAAGCTGGAGCCGGCCGGGGCGGTCGTGCGCTGGCTGCCGCCCGCGACGGCCGTCGGGATGGTGGACTCCGCGAGCGAGGGCTCGTACGGGATCGCGGCCGCGCAGCTCCTCATCACGGTCGCGGCCCTCGGCCTGCTGCTCTGGTTCTGGGAGCGCAGCCTGACCAAGCTGATGGTCACCCCTGACGGTTCGACGATCGCGGCCGCCAAGGAGAAGAAGCCGGCGAACCGCGCCACCGGCGGCGGCTGGTCGATCCTTCCCGACGACCGTACGGGCGCGGCCGCCCAGCGCGTGCTGCGCTACATGGTGCGCGACCCGAAGACCAAGGCGGCGTGGGTGTCGGCCCTGGCGCTCGGCCTGATCATCCCGGTCGTCAACGCCGTCCAGGGCAGCGGCTCGGTGTACCTGGCCTGCTTCGCCTCGGGCATGCTCGGCCTGCAGATGTACAACCAGTTCGGGCAGGACACCTCGGCGTTCTGGATGGTCGCGCAGACCATTTCGAACACCCGGGACGCGTACGTGGAACTGCGGGCCCGCGCCCTGGCCCTCGCGCTGGTCACCGTGCCCTTCACCGTGGTGGTCGCGGCGGTCACGGCGGGCCTGCTCGGCGACTGGGCCGGCCTCCCCGGCGCCCTGGGCCTGGCCCTTGCCCTGCTCGGCTCGATGCTGTGCACGGGAGCCCTGGCGTCCGCCCACCTCCCGTACTCGATCCCGACCGACGGCGCCTTCAAGAGCGTCGCTCCGGGCCAGGGCGCCCTGGCGTGGGCGGCCCTCCTCGGCGGCATGCTCGCCTCGGCACTGGTCAGCTCGCCGATGATCGCCCTGGCGATCTACTTCAGCGCCACGGACCAGAAGTCCCTGGCCTGGATCCTGCTCCCCCTGGGCGTGGCCTGGGGCACGCTCGCCACCTGGACCGGACTGCGTCTCGCGGCCCCGACGGTGGTCCGCAAGCTCCCGGAGATCCTGCTGGCGGTCAGCAAGGGCTGACCACCGGGGCCAGGGCGGCGTCGGCCTCGTCGAGGGCCGACTCGCCCGCGCTCAGGGAGTCGTAGACGAAGTGGACGGCGGCGTCCCCGATGCCGCAGTACTCGGAGATCCCGACGCGCAGGAGGCGGTCCACCGGCTCGTCCCAGCCCAGCTCCTTGAACTTGGCCTCCGGGTAGCTGACCAGCGGGATCCAGACCATCCGCTTGCCCTTCAGGAGCGGACGGCGCAGGCCGTAGGCGAAGCCGTTGTTCCAGACCCGGTCGATCCAGCCCTTCAGGATGGCCGGGAGGCCGAACCACCAGAGCGGGAAGACCACCACGAGGATCTCGGCCGTGGCGATCCGGTCCATATGCGTGCGGGCCTCGGCGGAGTACTCCTTGCCGGGGTCCGACCAGTCCGGCTCGTCCTCGGTCCCCATCCGGGGGTCGAAGCCCTCGGCGTGCAGATCGAGCACGTCGACCGTATGGCCGTCGGCCTCCAGCCGGGCCACGGCGCGGCGGGCCAGCTGGGCGGTCAGCGAATCTCCGCGGGGGTGGGCCAAGACGACCAGGGCGGCGCTCATCGGGCATCGGTGGTGGTCGTGTTGGGCGTCGTGCTCGTGGTGGTCGTAGTGCCCGGGGTGCCCGGGGTGCTGGGGGTCGCCTTCGCGGCGGCGTCCTCCGGGGAGAGGCGGACCAGCATCTTGCCGGTGTTCGCGCCGCGCATCATGCCGAGGAAGGCCTCCGGGGCGTGTTCGATGCCGTCGACGACGGTCTCCTCCGTGCGCAGGCTGCCGTCCGCCAGCCATCCCGCCGCCCGGCCGATCCATTCCGGGAACAGGTCGAAGTGGCTGGAGACGAGCATCCCGCGCAGGGTCACCTCGCGGGCCGCGGCCAGGAAGAGGTTGTCCGGGCCCACCGCCGGCGCGGTGGCGTTGTAGCCGCTGATCGCGCCGACCATGGCGATCCGCCCGCCCTGGCGCATCGCACCTATGGCCGCCTGGAGGTGGTCGCCGCCGACCGCGTCGAGGTAGACGTCGATGCCGTCGGGGGCCGCCTCGGCGAGCTGGCCGGCCAGGTCGCCCTGGCGGTGGTCCACGGCCGCGTCGTAGCCGAAGCGGTCCAGCAGCTTCTTCGTCTTCAGCGGGCCGCCCGCCGAGCCGATCACCCGGGAGGCGCCCAAGCGCCGCGCCAGCTGCCCGGCAACGCTGCCGACCGCGCCGGCGGCGGCGGAGACGAAGACGACGTCGCCCTCCTTGACCGGGGCGGTGCGGGTCAGTGCCGCGTACGCCGTCAGGCCCGTGGTGCCGAGCGGACCGAGGTACGAGGACTGCGAGGCGACCGCGGGATCCACGACGGTGGCGGCGGCCGCGTCGAGGACCGCGTACTCCCGCCAGCCGAGGAAGTGCGAGACGGTCGCCCCGACCGGCACCGCCGCGGAGCGGGAGGCGACGACCGCGCCGATCGCGCTGCCTTCGAGGGCCGTACCGAGGGCGAAGGGCGGGATGTAGGAGGGGGCGTCGTCCATCCGGCCCCGCATGTACGGGTCCACGGACATCCAGGTGTTGCGGACCAGGATCTGGCCTTCGGCGGGCTCCGGAACCTCGGTGGCGACCAGGTCGAAGTGGTGCGGGCCCGGCTCGCCCACCGGGCGGGCGGCGAGGCGGATCTCCCGGGAGAGAGTGCCCGTGGCGCTCGTGGTGCTCGTGGTGCTCGTGGTCATGTGACTGTTCCTTCCGGTGTGTTCCCGTGCCCGCTCGGTCGCGGTCACGGGAACACCGTGTCCGGGGGCGCGCACGGGCCGCGCACGCGTCACGCACGGGATCGGAGGCGGGGTTGTCGGAGGCGGGTTGCGCACGGGGTCGGAGGCGGGTTGCGCACGGGGTCGCGGACGGCGCCGGGTTTTCTCCGCTCACCGTGTTCTGACGGGCAAGAAGTAACGTTGCGGCATGCGTTTCGAGGTGCTGGGGCCACTGACCGTCCGCACGGATGACGGGACTCCCGTACCCGTTCCCGAGGCGAAGGTACGGGCCCTGCTCGCGGCCCTCCTCGTACGCGACGGCCGCCCCGTGCCGGTGGACCGGCTGATCGAGGACCTGTGGGGCGAGGCGGGCGATGCCGCCCCCGGCAACCCGGGAAACACCCTCCAGACCAAGGTCTCCCAGCTCCGCCGGACCCTCGCCAAGGCCGAGGACGGCGCACGCTCACTCGTCGCCTACGGTCCGGCGGGCTACGCCCTGCGCGCTCCGGCGCGGGCCGTGGACGCGGACCGATTCGCCGAGCTGGCGGCGGCCGCGCGCAAGGAGGCGGAGCCGCGGGCCCGGGCGGAGCTGCTGACCCGGGCGCTCGGACTGTGGCAGGGGGAGGCCTACGCCGACTTCCAGGACGCCGACTTCACGCAGGCGGCGATCGCCCGGCTGGAGGAACAGCGGATCACCGCGTACGAGGACCTGGCCGAGGCCCGCCTCGAGCTCGGCGAACACCAGCAGCTCGCGGACGAGTTGACCGGCCCCGCCACGGCCCACCCGCTGCGCCAGCGGCTGCGCGGCAGCCAGATGCGGGCGCTGTACCGCGCCGGCCGCCAAAGCGAGGCCCTCGCCGTCTACGCGCACCTGCGCGAGCTCTTCGCCGAGGAGCTCGGCATCGACCCCGGAGCCGAACTCGCGGCCCTGTACCAGGCCATCCTGCGCCAGGACCCCGCGCTGGGCACGACCGCGCGGCCGGGCCTGCCGCAACAGTCGGCCCGGGACGGCCGGGCATCCAGGGAAGGCCGGGCATACGGGGGCGGCCGGGCATACGGGGGCAACCGGGCGTACGGGGGCGGCAACCTGCCCACGCCCCTCAGCTCCCTCGTGGGCCGCGAGGAGGCCGTCGCCCGGGTGTGCGCGGCGCTCGGGGCGGGCCGGCTGGTGACGCTGTGCGGGCCCGGCGGCGTCGGCAAGACCCGGCTCGCGCTGGCCGCGGCGGCGCGGCTGGAGGAGACCCACGCCGACGGGGTGTGGTTCGTGGAACTCGCGGGCGCGCACGGCACGTCGGTCGCCGAGGCGGTGGCCGCCGCGATCGGGATGCGCGAGGACGACGCGGGCGGCGGCTCCGTCGAGGAACGGCTCGCCGAGGCGTTGCGGCGGCGCGAGGCGCTCCTCGTACTCGACAACTGCGAACACCTCCTCCCGGCCGCAGCGGACCTCGCCGAACGGCTCCTGCGCCGCGCCCCCGGCCTGCGCGTCCTCGCCACCAGCCAGGAGCCGCTCGCGCTCTCGGGCGAGGTGATCGAGGCCGTCGCCCCGCTCCCGCAGGCCCGGGCCGTGGAACTGTTCGCGGCCCGCGCGGCCGCCGCCGCCCCCGGTTTCGCCCTCGGCCCCGACACCGCGGAGGCCGTGGCCGTGATCTGCCGCAGGCTGGACGGGATCCCGCTCGCGCTGGAACTCGCCGCGACGCGGGTACGGGTCCTGGGGGTGCAGGCACTGGCGGACCGCCTGCACGACCGCTTCCGCCTGCTCAACCAGGTGCGCCGCGACGCCCCGGCCCGCCAGCGCACGCTGCGCGCGACGATCGACTGGAGCTGGGAGCTGCTCTCCCCGGCGGAGGCGACGGTCCTGCGCCGCCTGTCGGTGTTCGCGGGCGGATTCACCGTGGAAGCGGCCGAGGCGGTGTGCGCGGACGAGGACCCGCCGGGTGGGGGCGGCGGCTCCGGTGACCCGGTCGCCCGTGACGACGTGCTCGATCTGCTCACGCGGCTCGTGGACTGCTCGCTCGTGGCTTCCGCGTACGGGGACTCCGGACACGGGGACTCGGGACAGAGGGACTCCGCGTACGGAGACCCCGCGTACGGGGACTCGCGCCTGCGGCTGCTGGAATCGGTGGCGGCGTACGGGCTGGAACGGCTCGACGCCGCCGGGGAGACGGGCACGACCCGGCACCGGCACGCGGAGTACTACACCGGGTTGGCCGAGCGCGCGGCCGAGCGGCTGCACGGGCCCGGGCAGGGCGAGTGGCTGCGGCGGCTCGACCGGGAAGGCCTCAACGCCCGGGCCGCCCTGGAACACGCGGGGGCCGGTGAGCTGGGGCTGCGGCTGGTCGGCGCGCAGTCCTGGTACTGGTTCCTGCGCGGCCGGATCCAGGAAGCCACCGAGGCCACCCGGGCGGCCGGGGCCTCGGCCCTGCACGCCGCCTTCGCACTGCTCGGCGGGGACGACAGCCACCTGGGCGGCGACTTCTCGGCCGCCGACCTCCGGGAACAGTGGCTGCTGACCTACGCCCGGTGCGGCTTCGGCTCCGGCGTGAGGGAGGACGAACTCACCCCTCTCCCCGCCCGGTTCCGCGAAAGCGGTGACCGATGGGGCGAAGCGGTCGCGCTGCTGACCCTCTCGACGCGGGCGATGTACGACGGCGACCTCGCGGAACTGCGCCGCAACGCGGAGGCGGCCGCCGCGGTGTTCACCGAACTGGGTGATCGCTGGGGCCAGTTGCAGACCTCGGAGCAGCTCGGCATCCTCGCCGAGGTGACCGGGGACTACCCGGCCGCGGCACGACTGCACGAGGACGGCGTACGGGACGCGCAGGAGCTGGAGTTGTGGACGCACGCCTCCTTCCGGCTGGCCCGGCAGGGCCGCATCGCGCTGCTGACCGGCGACCTGGCACAGGCGGCCGCACTGCACGAACGGGCCCTGCGGCTCGCGGAGGAGCAATGCCACCGCCCGGCCGAGCAGTTCGCGGCGATCGGGCTCGCCTTGGGCGCGCGGCGCGGCGGCGACCTGGACGGCGCCGAGGCGCGGCTGCGACCGTGGCTCGACTGGAACCGGCGCCTCGGAGTGGACTCCGGAGCGGCGCTGGTCCTCGCGGAGCTGGGCTACGTCGCGGAGCTGCGGGCCGACCCGGCCGCGGCGGAGTCCCTGCACCGGGAAGGCCTCGCGGCGGCCCGCCGCTCGGGGGACCCCCGCGCCCTCGCTCTGGCCCTCGAAGGCCTGGCGGGGATACTCCCGCCCGCCCGGGCGGCCTCCCTGCTGGGCACCGCGACGGCCCTGCGCACCTCGGTGGGGACCCCGCGCCCCCGGGCAGAACGCACCGACACCGACCGGGCGACGGCCCGGGCCCGTGCGGCCCTGGGCCCGGAGGCCTACGCCACCGCCTTCGCCACGGGCGAAGCCCTCCCCCTGGAGGAACAACTCGCCCTCCTGGAAGGCCCGTGACCCACTCCGCGGCAGCAGGCGGCGCGGCGCCGGCGAGCGGCCCGGCCCAACAGCCGCCCTTCACCGGCCCAGCGGGGCACCGGGGCACCGGCCCACCGGGGCCCCACAAGGCCCCCAGGGGCCCGCAGGGGCGACGGCGACGGCTGCCGGGGCCGGCCCCGGCAGCCGCCCCCGTAGCGGCCCACAGGGTCCCACCGGGCCGCGCCCACCCCTCACGCCGATGCCTTGATGCCCTCCAGGAACGGCTCCACCGCGGCTCGCCACGCCGTCGGGTGGTCGTAGTGGAGGTAGTGGCCGGCGTCCGGGATCTCCGCGTACTGCCCAGCCGGCAGGACGCGGACCATCTCCTGGGCCTCGGCCCGGCCCAGCTCGCCGTCCAGACCGCGGACGACCAGCGTCGGGCACCGCACCTGGGCGAGCTCCTCCCAGTGCGCGTCGTGCACCCACGTCTCCCGCGCGGTCAGCATCTGACGGCGCGAGAACAGCGGGCGCCAGCCGTCGTCGGCCTCGTGCATCACCTCCGCGAAGAACTCGCCCCGGCCGGGGTCCGGGCGCTCCACCCGCGGGTCGTCCTCGCCGAACCAGCGCCGTGCGGCGTCCTGGGTGGGGAACGGCAGCGGCCAGTGCCGGAACCATTCCTCCCACTCCTGCTGCGAGGCCTCCCCCAGCGCGGACGCCCGCATGTCGCAGATGACCAGGGCCGCCACGAGGTCGGGGCGGCGGGCCGCGAGCTGCCAGGCGGTGAGGGCGCCCATGGAGTGGCCGATCAGCGTCACCGGCGCGAGGCCGAGCTGCTCGACGGCCGCCTCGGCGTCGGCCACGAAGGCCTCGCGCCCGTAGGCGACGGAGCTGCCGGGGCCGGCGGTCGGCGGGCGCTCGCTCTGGCCGTGGCCGCGCTGGTCGAGGGCCACGACGCGGCGGCTCGCGCCGAGCCAGCGGGCGGTGCCCGTCCAGTGGAAGGCGCGGCCCATCAGGCCGTGCAGTAAGAGGGCCGCGGGCTCGCCCGACGGCGAGTGCGGCGATGGCGTCGACGGCTCGGACTCCGCGGCCGCTGCGCAGAACTCCCAGGCCGCCAGGCGTACGCCGTCGGCCCCCGTCACATCGAGGCGTCGTACCACCGCAGATGCACCCCCTTCGCTCCCGGCCACAGTATCGAACCCGTATTCGAAAACGGGGTTCTCGCCGACAACACCGCTCTTTCGAGTGACCTTGCTCAAGGATTGACCGCCGCTGCCGATGGAGATCCTTTCCACAGGGAGGCGGGCCGCTCGGGGAAGACGGTCCGAAGGGATGACCTTGAGAGCTCGGGGCTCCAGGTCAAGCAGGGGAGGACCGGTCCCGGCGCCGTAAGGCGCCGGGACCATCCATGCAGATCTTCACCGGTCCACACCGACCGACACCAGTCGGATTCGCTCGCACTGGCGACCCGATCGAACGACCGTGCGTCAGCCTGTCGAAGACCCCCCAGCCCCTCCGTCCGTCAGCGCTTCGCCACGAACACGTGGGACGCGACGTCCGCATCCAGCTCCGCGGCCTCGCCCCCACTGCCGACCAGCACACCGCCGGGCGACTCGGTCACGCTGACCACCGAGCCGGGCTGCACGCCCGCCCGCCGCAGCGTGTACATCAGCTGCGCGTCCGTCTGGATCGGCTCACCGATCCGGCGGATCACCACGGTCTTGCCCTCCGCGCCCGGGTCCAGCTCGGAGAGGCTGACCATGCCCTCTTCCAGGAACGGATCGGCCTCGGCCTTCTCGCCCAGCTCCTCCAGCCCCGGGATCGGGTTCCCGTACGGCGATTCGGTCGGGTGGCGCAGCAGCTCCAGCACCCGCCGCTCCACCGCCTCGCTCATCACGTGCTCCCAGCGGCAGGCCTCGGCGTGCACCTGCTCCCACTCCAGGCCGATGACGTCGACGAGCAGACACTCCGCGAGGCGGTGCTTGCGCATCACGCGCGTCGCCAGCTTGCGCCCCTCGTCGGTCAGCTCCAGGTGCCGGTCGCTGGCGACGGCCACCAGGCCGTCGCGCTCCATCCGCGCCACCGTCTGGCTCACCGTCGGGCCGCTCTGGTCGAGCCGCTCGGCGATACGGGCGCGCATGGGGACCACACCTTCCTCTTCCAGTTCGAGGATGGTGCGGAGGTACATCTCCGTGGTATCGATCAGTCCGGACATTCGTGCCCCTCGGATTGCGTGCGCTGGCCCTGCCCCCAATTCTGACCCATCACGCCGACAACCGTCCCGTGTAGGACGTCAAGGGCCGTTCCGGACTGCCCGGAAACGCCCCTCCGTCCCCTCTGGGCACCTCTCATTACGCCGCCCACCGGGCCTTTCGCCCCGTGGATGGAAGTTCGTATTGACAGGCCCTTGGTCCAGACCGCACGGTGAGCGGCGGACACGGACGACAACCTCACCCACTCCCACCCCGGAAGGCCATCGGCGTATGAGCGAGAGCAAGCTGGCCGGTCAGTTCTTCGACGCCGCGATCGGTCTGCTGGAGCGGGTACGGGACGAGGAGTCCGCCCGCGTCAACGAGGCCGGGACCGTCATCGCGGACGCCGTGGCCGCCGGGAACAAGCTCTTCGCCTTCGGCGCCGGGCACTCCTCCCTCCCCGCCCAGGACGTGGTCTACCGGGCCGGCGGGCTCGCCCTGATGAACTTCCTCGCCGTCCCCGGCACCGTCGGCATCGACGTCATGCCCGCCACGCTCGGCAGCGCCCTGGAACGCGTCGACGGCCTCGCCGGCGCGGTCCTGGACAGCAGCCCGGCCAGTGACGGCGACGTCCTCGTGATCATCTCCCTCTCCGGGCGCAACGCGCTGCCGGTCGAGATGGCCATGAACGCCCGCGCGATCGGCCTCAAGGTCATCGGTGTCACCTCGGTGGCCTACGCGACCGGCACCAAGTCCCGCCACGTCTCCGGCACCTTCCTCAAGGACCACTGCGACATCGTCCTCGACAGCAAGATCGCCGTCGGCGACGCCGAGCTCACCCACGAGGGCATCGAAGCCCCCTTCGCTCCCGCCTCCACCGTCGTGACCAGCGCGATCATGCAGGCGGTCATGGCCGCCGCGGCCGGCGAGCTCGTCGCCCGCGGGGTCGAACCGCCGCTCCTGCGCTCGGGCAACGTGGACGGCGGCCACGAGTGGAACGGCCGCGTCATGCAGGAGTACGGCGACCGCATCTTCTTCCGCCACTAGAGGCTGTCGCCCGCGGGGCGCCTCAGCGCCCCGCCAGGTCCAGATCCGCCGCGACGCGGGCCGCGACCTCCTCCGCGTACGCCGCGTCCTCGCGCTCGAAGGCGGCCCGGGACGGCCCCCGCAGGAACGTCAGCGTCCCCAGGGTCCGGCCCCGGCTGCGCAGGACCGTGCACAGGGCGTGCGCCGCACCCTCGGGCCAGTGCCGGGCGCCCGCCCACGCCCCGTCGGCCTGCCCGCGCGGCGCGCTCGTCCGCACCGACCCGGCCCGGTCCAGCGCCTGCAGCGCCGGGTGACCGGCCCGGTAGCGCACCGGGATCACCCCGGGCTCGGGGAGCCCCGGCAGGCCGGGCGGGGACGCTGCCCAGCGCAGCAGCCGTGCGGGCGCAGGTTCCCGTAGCGGCTCCAGTACGTCCACCAGCGCGTGCTCGGCGAAGCCCGCCAGGGCGAACTCCAGCCGTACGGCCGCCGCCTCGGCCGGGTCCTCGCACTCGGCGGCGGCCCGCCCGGCCCGGTACAGCTGATGGGACCGGAAGCGCAGCTGCGCCGTGTCCAGCTGCGCCTGGCGGGCCTCGGTGACGTCCTGGAACAGCAGCGCGACCCCGAGCGGTACGGGTTCCTCCGCGAGCGGCGAGGCCAGGCGCAGGAACCCGCACCGCCAGCACCGCCGCCGCACGCCCTCGGGTCCGCGCACGGACACCCACAGCTCCGCCGGCGCCGGGGGCGCGCCCTCGGCCAGCACGTGCTGCAGCGCCCCCTCCAGCTCCTCCACCCCCTGCGCCAGCAGCTCCCCCAGCGGCCTCCCGAGCAGCACGGTGCGGCCGGAGCCGAAGGCCCGGGCGGCATGGGCGTTGACCACGGCCGGGCGCAGGTCCACGTCGACGAGCACGACCCCCCAGGAGGCGTCCTCCATCAGCGCCTCGCTCAGGGCGATGGAACGCTCGAGGTCGATCTGCGCGTGCACCTCGCTGAAGGCGCAGTACACCCCGGCCGGCTTCCCGTCGGCGCCCGGCACCCCCGCGGACTGGGTCCGCACGAGCACCCGCCCGCCGTCCTTGGTCAGCAGTGCGAACTCGTGCACCTGCCGCCCCGGCACGTCCTGCGCGGCCATGAGTCTGTCCTGTACGTCCTGCGCGTCGGCGGGCCGCACGGCCCACCCCGCGAACCCCTTGCGCCCCACGGCCTCGATCGCCGACCACCCCAGAATCCGCTCGGCCTCGCGGTTCCAGTGGGTGATCACGCCATCGGCATCGAACGCGCACAAGGCCGCGTCCATCCCGTCCAGCAGCGCTGCGAGCAGATCGTCGGCGGTCTCATCACGTCCGGATGCAGTCACCTGGGCCCCCTACAGGTGTTCGCGTGTGCGGCACGTCACGTCATTGAACTCGAACGTGACGCAGCACACACCCACTTCCCGCAATCATCCCGGTATGTCCGGGCCACGGAGGCTGTCCGGTCAGCTGAGAACCACCACGAGAAGCGCGATGCCGGCAAGCGTGGCCGTACCGATCACCGCCTTCGCCCCGGCCGACCGCGCCCACCACTCCCGCTGCGCGGCAGCCCGGGCGATGCGCGCCTCCGCACCCGGATCCTGCCGCCACCCGGGGCCGCGCAGCCCGGCCCACGCGGCCCGGATGAGGGCCACTTCGGTACGGACCCCCTCGACTTCCCGGTCGTCCACGCACGGCAGCGAGACCCGCTTGCCCCCGGGCAGGTAGGCGTACGCGGAGACCCACTCCGCACCGGGCCCCCTGCCCGCCCGCCCGGGCCGGCCCTCGGCCCGGATGTCGTGCAGCTCAGCCCACCGCACCCGCCGCACCCGCAGGAGGCTCCGTACGGCGATCCCCTGCTCGTCGAGGACGGTGAACCGGCGCGCCCGGGCGTAGGCCGCGAAGGCAAGGAGCAGGGCTGCCAGGACGGGCAGTGCCACCCTCCACCAGAACGGCAGGCGATCGGCTGTGGCCGACTGGTAGCACCCCCACACCCAGACGAGACCCATCCACAGGTACGCCCCACCCGCCGACCCCGCCCTGGTCCGGTACTCGCGCGGCAGCGTCCCCTGATCCATACGGCCCCCCAGCCTCGGCGGCCAGGGTAAACAGCCCCGGGACCGATTGACCACAGCCCGATCGCCTGGACTGCACGACCCGAGCGGCCACACGTTCGAGTGAGCCCTACCGATCCGTCGTCGCCGCTCGGTCCAAGGTCGATAGCGTCGGCCGCAACACGAGAAGGGAGGTCACTCGCTCCCTCACTGAGTGACCAGCCCCAGTCATCACGATCCGAGGATCAGACGAGGTGCCTTGATGACTACGTTCTCCGCAGGTGAGCAGACCCACCAGGCTGTGCTTCCTCAGCAGCCTGCTCTGGAATCCGTGAGCGCAGACACCCCCGGGAGCAGGGACGAAACGGCTCGCGGACTCCCGGCCACGGAGCCGGGCACCGACGTGGAACATGGGCGAGGGGAGATCGACGGGAACCGCACCTGGGCCCGTCGGCGGAACGCCGGACCCGCTGCTCACGCAGCGGCCATGGCAGTGAACGGGAGCGGTGACGCTCCCCGCGACACGGCAAGCCGGGTGTTCGTTCTGGCGAAGGGGGCGAACCCCTGATGCCCTGCCATCCCGCCCGGGCCCGCGAACTGCTCCGGAGCGGGCGAGCGGTCCTGGCCCGACGAGTGCCCTTCACCATCCGACTGAGGGAGCGAACCCGTGAGTGTTCCACCGTCGCGGGCGTGCAAGTGCGCCTCGACCCCGGGTCGAAAGCAACGGGGATCGCAGTGACCGACGAACTCCATCCCGTCGGCCCGGAGGGCCAGACCTCCGTAGCGCGCCGAGGGCTCGTCACGATCGAGCTCCGGCATCGGGGACAGCAGATCCGCAACGGCATGCTGCGGCGCGCGGGCTACGTCGCCGACGCCGCTCCTCGAACCTGCGGTACCGGGCTCCCCGGTCCGACAACCGCTGCCGGCCAGCCGGCTGGCTCCCTCCGTCGCTACGGCATCGGGTCGACTCCACGATGTCGCTCGTGACGAAGTTGTGCCGATACGCGCCGGTCGTCGCGATCCACGTGGAACAAGTCGCCTTCGATACGACCGCTGTCGCCGGAGTCGTGCGGCCCGGCGTTCGGGAGGACCCGGGTGCCACACTCGCCGGGTCCGAGGTCCGTGAGTTCCTGCTGGCCAAGTGGAACAGGTCCTGCGCCTATTGCGATGCCTCAGCGGTACCGCTCAACATCGAACACGTCCGCCCCCACGGCAACGGGGGGTCGGACCGGGTTTCGAACCTCGTCCTCGCCTGCGTTCCGTGCAATCAGGCGAAGGGCAGTCAGCGGGTCGAGGAATTCCTCGCCGACCGGCCCGACCGCTTGGCGGGGGTGATCGCCCAGCTCAGGAGACCGCTTCGGGACGTCGCCGTCATGAACGCCACCCGGCACCGGCTCGTGGAGGTGCTGGCCACGCTGGGCGTACCTGTGCACGCCTGGTCGGGCGGCCGGACGTACTGGAACCGTGTCGTGATGGAGCTGCCGAAGAGCCACACCCTCGATGCCCTCTCCGTTGGGTTCCTTGAGCATGAGCGGGGCGACCAGCTCGTGCGGGTGCCCGCGCAGATCCTGGTGGTGACCTCGACAGGGCGCGGTGCGTACGCCAGAACCACCCCGGACCGCTTCGGGTTCCCCCGCTTGCGGCGGCCGCGCGCGAAGATCCTGAACGGTTACGCCACCGGCGACCTCGTGAAAGCCGTGGTTCCCCGGGGGAAGTGGGTCGGGACCTGGGTGGGCCGGATCGCGGTCCGGACGAGTGGCCAGCATCGAATCAGCACGCTGACCTGCCGGTTTGATGTCTCCCACCGGAATGTGGCGCTGCTCCAGAGAGCGGACGGATACGGGTACGAACTCGCCCCCGAAATTCGGTTGAGCGCGCTCCGCGGGGGTGCCTACAGTGGCGGCACACTGAAAGGAGGTGGTTGCCGCAATGTACGGAAACCGGACGCGTGAGGTGGCTGCGGGCTAAAGCGCCCGTTGTCGCACGCACCCAGTGCGGTGCCCGGCGGAGTCGCCGGCGCCAATCCCAAGCAGTCACCCGACCCGCGAGCTCGCCGGTACGTCCGGCCGGCTTCCCCCACTGCAGGGGGGAAACCCGAGCTCGCGGGTCGTCTGCGTGTCCGGGCCCCTACGGGGTCACGGGCAGAGGCGTTCCACGCGCCATTTCTCCGCCTCCAGGACGTAGCGGAGGCGGTCGTGGAGGCGGTTCTCGTGGCCCTGCCAGAATTCCACCGCGTCGGGTACCACGCGGATGCCGCCCCACTGCGGGGGGACCGGAACCTGTTCGCCCTCGGGGTAGCGGGCTTCCAGGTCCGCGTAGCGGCGGTCCAGTTCCGCGCGGGAGGCGATCACCGTGGACTGCTCGCTGGCCCAGGCGCCCAGCTGGGAGCCGTGGGGACGGGAGCGGAAGTACGCCGCCGTCTCGTCGCGGCCGATGCGGGAGGCCGTGCCGGTGACGATGACCTGGCGGGCGATGGGGTGCCAGGGGAAGAGCAGTGAGACGAACGGGTTCACTGCCAGTTCGCGGCCCTTGCGGGAGTCGTAGTTCGTGAAGAAGACGAATCCGCGCTCGTCGAACTGCTTCAACAGGACCGTGCGCGAGCTGGGGCGGCCGTCCGGGGTTGCGGTCGCGACGACCATCGCGTTGGGTTCGAAGACGTTCGCCTCCGCAGCGTCGCGGAACCAGCGCGCGAACTGGCCCATCGGTTCCTCGGCGAGGCTTTCCTCGGCGACGAGCTGGGAGCGGTACTGCTTGCGCATGTCGGCAGGGTCAAGGTGCTGATCGGTCACGCGGCCATCCTGCCGCAGCCGCCCGCCCTGGACTGTGCCGTATGTCACGCTTCCCCGCGCCAAGCGGAACGTACAAAATCTTGGGGCCGGTCCGACGGTCCCGAACGGATGACCATCGGCCGTGCCGGGCATCAACGGGGATGACCGCGCCGGACCGCGAATCACGCCGGGAGCCGCGCGTGTTCGCACTATTTGAGGAGCAGCCTGATGTCCGACTTCGTACCCGGTCTCGAGGGAGTCGTCGCGTTCGAAACGGAGATCGCCGAACCCGACAAGGAAGGCGGGTCGCTGCGATACCGGGGTGTCGACATCGAAGACCTCGTGGGCCACGTCTCCTTCGGGAACGTCTGGGGTCTGCTGGTCGACGGTGCCTTCAACCCCGGCCTGCCGGCCGCCGAGCCCTTCCCGATCCCGGTGCACTCCGGTGACATCCGGGTCGACGTGCAGTCCGCACTCGCCATGCTCGCCCCCGTCTGGGGCCTGAAACCGCTCCTCGACATCGACGAGCAGACCGCGCGGGACGACCTGGCGCGGGCGGCCGTGATGGCGCTGTCGTACGTGGCCCAGTCCGCGCGCGGCCAGGGACGGCCGATGGTCCCGCAGAGCGAGATCGACAAGGCCGAATCCGTGGTCGAGCGGTTCATGATCCGCTGGCGGGGCGAGCCCGACCCGCGCCACGTCAAGGCCGTCGACGCCTACTGGACCTCCGCCGCCGAGCACGGGATGAACGCTTCGACCTTCACCGCGCGCGTCATCGCCTCGACGGGTGCCGATGTCGCGGCCGCGCTGTCCGGGGCGGTCGGCGCCATGTCCGGGCCGCTGCACGGCGGGGCGCCCTCGCGCGTCCTCGGCATGATCGAGGAGATCGAGCGCACCGGCGACGCCGTGGCGTACGTGAAGAAGGCCCTGGACAAGGGCGAGCGGCTGATGGGCTTCGGCCACCGCGTCTACCGCGCCGAGGACCCGCGCGCCCGCGTGCTGCGGCGTACGGCCAAGGAGCTGGACGCCCCGCGCTACGAGGTGGCCGCAGCGCTGGAGAAGGCCGCCCTGGAGGAGCTGCACGCGCGCCGCCCCGACCGGGTCCTCGCCACGAACGTGGAGTTCTGGGCCGCGATCATGCTGGACTTCGCGGAGGTCCCGGCGCACATGTTCACCTCGATGTTCACGTGTGCCCGTACCGCCGGCTGGTCCGCACACATCCTCGAGCAGAAGCGCACGGGCCGCCTGGTCCGTCCCTCGGCCCGCTACACCGGTCCGGGCGTGCGCAACCCGCGCGAGATCGAGGGTTACTCCGATATCACGGACATCACCTCCACCGCCTGATCACGCCGGCCGCCGGCTGCCCCCGCACAGGGCCGCCGCCGTGACGAAGGGCGCCGCGTCCCCTCGGGGGTGCGGCGCCCTTCGCGTTCCCGGAGGAAAAGGGGAGGAGGGAAGGAGGGGGAGGGGCTGGGGGGGCTGGGAGGTCAGCCCAGTTCCGTGTCCAGGATCCGGGCCCACTGGGCGACCACCCGCGCCCGGCGGGCGGTGTCGTCGGTGAGGACGTTGGCCAGGCCCAGACCGCGGGCCATGTCGAGCAGACCCTGCACGGTTTCCCGTACGCCCGGTACGGACTCGTCCGCGCCCAGGAGTTCCACGGCCATGCGGTGGGTCTCGCGTCCGACGCGGGCCTCCAGCTCCGCCACGCGGGGCCGCAGCTGCTCCTCGTGGGAGGCCGCGACCCACAGCTGGAGGGCGGCGCGGAACATCGGGCCGGTGTAGAGGTCGATGAGCGCCCCGACCACGTCGGCGCGGGCCGCCGCGGTGCCGCCGCGCGGGAACAGGTCCAGCAGCGCGGTCGAGCGCACCTCGGCCATGTACTCGACGGCCGCGGTGAACAGCTCCTCGCGGGTGCGGAAGTGGTGCTGGGCCGCCCCGCGCGAGACACCGGCGCGCTCCGCGACCACGGCGACGGTGGATCCGGCCCAGCCCTGCTCGGCGAGGCAGGAGACGGCAGCCTCGAGGAGGTGGCGGCGGGTGACCCGGCTGCGGGCCTGCTTGGGCCCGCTCTCCGCGGTCACCGCAGCCATGACGGGTCCCGTCGTTCGAAGCGGGCGCTGATGCCCTCGCGGGCCTCCGCGGAGGCGAAGTGCCGGGCGGACAGCTCGGTGAGGGCTGCCCCGTCCCGCTCCAGGGCGGCCCGTACCGGGGCCGTGACCAGCCGTTTCGTCGCGGCCAGGGCCTCGGGTCCGGCCTTGAGGAGGCCTTCCAGGACGGGGGCGAGCACCTTGTCGACGTCCGCGTCCGGGGTGTCGAGGGTGAGCAGGCCGATGCGGGTGGCTTCGGCGGCGTCGAAGACCTCGGCGGTCAGGAGGTAGCGGGCCGCGGCGCGGGGGTCCAGGCGCGGGAGCAGCGGCGCGGAGATCACGGCCGGGACCACGCCGAGGTGGGTCTCGGTGAAGGCGTACGTGGACCCGTGCCCGGCGGCGGCGATGTCGCAGACGCCGAGCAGGCCGAGGCCGCCCGCGCGGACGTGGCCCGTGACCCGGGCCACGACGGGCTTGGGGAGTTCGGCGATCTCCCGGAGCAGGGCCAGGAAGTCGGCCGGGTCGCAGGGGGACTTCAGGTCGGCGCCGGCGCAGAAGGTGGTGCCGGTGTGGGTGAGGAGCACCGCCCGGGTGGGTCGTTCGGCGGCCGCGGTGGCCAGGGCCGTACGGAGTTCTTGGACCAGGGTTGCGGAGAGGGCGTTGCGGTTGGCCGGGGAGTCGAGGGTGAGGGTGGTGAGGCCGGGCGTTCGCGCGGCGTGGACCAGTGGGGGCATGTCTCCTCCGGAGGGGGTGGTCGGTCGGTCGGGAACCCCTCCGGGGAGGGTATGCGGGTCGCCTGCGGCGGGCTCCGGTGGGCTACCGGCAGGGGCGCAGTCCCCGCTGCTCCCCTGCCGCTGCGCGGGCGGAGTTCCCCTACCCGCCCTTCGGTACCCAGCCCCTCCGGCGTTTGAGGAGCGGGGGTCCGGGGGCCGGCCCCCGGCAACGGCGCCGCACCCGGCAAGGGGTCCGGGCGCAGCCCGGGAACGGGCGAAGGGTGGGTAGGGGACCCGGCCCCGCAGGGCCAACCCACCCGCACCCGCCCACCGGCCCCCGCATCAGGCGGCAGCGGCACCGACCAGCCACCGCCGGGCGGAGTCCGGCGCAGCGGTGCGAAGCCGGGGAGGCCCGCCAGGGCCGAGCCAGGCGAGCGGCGCGTCAGAAAGGAATCAGTAGGACTTGGGGAGGCCCAGGGTCTGGTGGGAGATGAAGTTGAGGATCATCTCGCGGCTGACCGGGGCGATCCGGGCCACCCGGGAGGCGACGATCAGCGCGGCGAGGCCGTATTCGCGGGTGAGGCCGTTGCCGCCCAGGGTGTGGACGGACTGGTCCACCGCCCGGACGCACGCCTCCCCCGCCGCGTACTTCGCCATGTTGGCGGCCTCGCCCGCGCCCATGTCGTCGCCGTCATCGTAGAGGCGGGCCGCCTTCTGCATCATCAGGCGGGCCAGTTCGAGGTCGATGTGGGCGGCTGCCAGGGGGTGCGCTATGGCCTGGTGGGCGCCGATGGGGGCCTTCCAGACCTGGCGGGTCTTCGCGTAGTCGACGGCCCGGGCGAGGGCGTAGCGGCCCATGCCGATGGCGAAGGCGGCGGTCATGACGCGCTCGGGGTTGAGGCCCGCGAAGAGCTGGAGCAGGCCGGCGTCCTCGTCGCCGACCAGGGCGGAGGAGGGGAGGCGTACGTCTTCCAGGACCAGTTCGAACTGCTTCTCCGCGGCCTGGAGTTCCATGTCGATGGGGGTGTGGGCGAAGCCGGGGGTCTCGCGGGGGACGATGAACAGGCAGGGCTTGAGACTGCCCGTCCGGGCGTCTTCCGTGCGGCCCACGATGAGGGTGGCGTCGGCGATGTCCACGCCGGAGATGAAGACCTTGCGGCCGGTGAGGACCCAGTCGTCGCCGTCGCGGCGGGCGGTGGTGGTGATGCGGTGGGAGTTGGACCCGGCGTCGGGTTCGGTGATGCCGAAGGCCATGGTGCGGGTGCCGTCGGCGAGACCGGGGAGCCAGGCCTGCTTCTGGGCTTCGGTGCCGAAGCGGGCGATGACCGTGCCGCAGATGGCGGGCGAGACGACCATCATGAGGAGCGGGCAGCCTGCGGCTCCGAGTTCCTCGAGGACGATGGACAGTTCGGCGATGCCGCCGCCACCGCCTCCGTACTCCTCGGGGAGGTTGACCCCGAGGTAGCCCAGCTTGGCCGCGTCCGCCCACAGTTCGTCGGGGTGGCCGCCCTCGCGGGCGATGCGGGCGAGGTACTCGCGTCCGTACTTGCGGCCGAGGGCGGCGACCGCCGCGCGCAGGGCCCGGTGTTCTTCGGTTTCGAGCGTCGTGGTGCCTGGGGTGGAGCTCATGCTTCCTCCTGGACTACGGCGAGCAGGGCGCCGAATTCGACCTGTTGGCCGGTGACGGCGTGGAGCGCGGTGAGCGTGCCGGAGGCGGGCGCGAGGATGCGGTGCTCCATCTTCATGGCCTCCAGCCAGAGCAGGGGCTGCCCGGCGGTGACGGTACTGCCGGGGGCGAGGCCCTCGGCGACGCGGACGACGGTGCCGGGCATGGGGGCGAGCAGGGAGCCCGGCTCGGTTCGGTCCTGCGGGTCCGCGAACCGGGGGACGGGGATCAGGGCGTGGGAGCCGAGCACGGAGTCCACGTACGCCGTGTTCGATTTTTGTTTCACGTGGAACAGCCGCCGTACGCCGTCCACTTCAAGGGTCACCAGGTGCCGACCGGCGGACAGGATCCGCACACCGGGGTGGTCGAGGAGCTCCGGGAGGCCGCTGCGGGACGGGTGGTAGCGGACTTCGTACTCGGTCCCGGCGGCCGTGTAGCGGCGGCTCTGCGGCTGGGAGCGGAGGTTGCGCCAGCCGCCGAGGCGGGTGGCGAGGGGGGCGTCCGGGTCGGGGGCGGCCTCGGCGAGGGCGGCGGCGAGCGCGCAGAGCGCGGGGGCCGGATCGTCCGGGGCCGTCTCGGTGAGGGCGGGCAGGTGCCGCTCGTAGAAGCCCGTGTCGAGCCGGGCGGCCTCGAACTCCGGGTGCCGCAGGGAGCGTACGAGGAGCTCGCGGTTGGTGGTCAGTCCGTGGATCCGGGCTCCGGCGAGGGCGTGGGCCAGGGCGCGGACCGCCTCGGCGCGGGTCGGGGCATGGGCGACGACCTTGGCGAGCATGGGGTCGTAGTGGATGGAGACGGTGTCCCCGTCGGCGAAACCGGTGTCCACGCGGACGGTGGAGGGGACATCGAGGGTGTGCAGGACGCCGGTCTGCGGACGCCAGTCGTGGGCCGGGTCCTCGGCGTAGAGGCGGGCCTCGACGGCGTGTCCGCCGGGGACGGGAGGGTGCAGGGGCAGGGCCGTGCCCTCGGCGATCCGCAGCTGCAGGGCGACGAGGTCGATCCCGAAGACCGCTTCGGTGACGGGGTGTTCCACCTGGAGGCGGGTGTTCATCTCCAGGAAGTACGGGCGGCCGTCGGCGGTGACGAGGAACTCCACCGTGCCCGCGCCCTCGTACGAGACCGCGCGGGCGGCGGCCACGGCGGCCTCGTGGAGGGTGGTGCGCAGGGCTTCGGGGAGACCGGGCGCGGGGGCTTCCTCGATGACCTTCTGGTGGCGCCGCTGGAGGGAGCAGTCGCGGGTGCCGAGCGCCCAGACGGTGCCGTGGGAGTCGGCGAGGATCTGCACCTCGACGTGGCGGCCACGCTCCACGTAGGGCTCGGCGAAGACCTCTCCGTCGCCGAAGGCGGACAGGGCCTCGGCGGAGGCGGCTTCGAGGGATTCCTTGAGGGAGTCGAGGTCCCTGACCACTCGCATCCCGCGGCCGCCGCCGCCCGCCGCGGCCTTGAGGAGCAGCGGAAGGTCGGCGGTGGTGGCCGCGTGCGGGTCGACGGGGTCGAGCAGCGGGACCCCGGCGGCGCGCATCAGTTCCTTGGCGCGGGTCTTGGAGGCCATGGCCTCCATGGCCTCGGGCGGCGGGCCGACCCAGGTGAGCCCGGCGGCGCGGACGGCGCGGGCGAAGTCGGCGTTCTCGGAGAGGAACCCGTAGCCGGGGTGGACGGCGTCGGCGCCCGCCGCGAGGGCGGCCCCGATGACCAGGTCGCCGCGCAGGTAGGTGTCGGCGGGGGCCGCGCCGGGCAGCCGTACGGCCGCGTCGGCCGTACGGACGTGCAGGGCGTCGGCGTCGGGGTCGGAGTGGACGGCGACGGTGGCCAGGCCCAGCGCGCGGGCCGTGCGGAAGACGCGGACGGCGATCTCGCCGCGGTTGGCCACGAGGAGGGAGGTCAGTGTGGTGTGCGGGGTCGTGGTCATGTGGGGGCTCACATCCGGAAGACGCCGAAGCCGCCACGGGCGCCCTCGACGGGGGCGTTGTGGACGGCCGACAGGCACAGGCCGAGGATGGTCCGGGTGTCGCGCGGGTCGATGACCCCGTCGTCGTACAACCGTCCGGACAGGAACATCGGCAGGGATTCGGACTCGATCTGCGCCTCCACGAAGGCGCGCATGCCGGCGTCGGCCTCTTCGTCGTAGGGCTGGCCCTTCGCCGCGGCCGACTGCCGGGAGACGATCGAGAGCACCCCGGCGAGCTGGGCGGGGCCCATGACGGCGGACTTGGCGCTGGGCCAGGCGAAGAGGAAGCGGGGCTCGTAGGCGCGGCCGCACATGCCGTAGTGGCCGGCGCCGTAGCTGGCGCCGATGAGGACGGAGAGGTGGGGGACCTTCGAGTTCGAGACCGCGTTGATCATCATCGAGCCGTGCTTGATGATGCCGCCCTGCTCGTACTCCTTGCCGACCATGTAGCCGGTGGTGTTGTGGAGGAAGAGGAGCGGGATGTCGCGCTGGTTGGCGAGCTGGATGAACTGGGCCGCCTTCTGCGATTCCGCGCTGAACAGCACTCCTTGGGCGTTGGCGAGGATGCCGACCGGGTAGCCGTGCAGGCTCGCCCAGCCGGTGACCAGGCTGGTGCCGTAGAGGGGCTTGAACTCGTCGAAGTCGGAGGCGTCGACGATGCGGGCGATGACCTCGCGGGGGTCGAAGGGGGTTTTGAGGTCGGCGGGGACGATGCCGAGGAGTTCCTCCGGGTCGTGGAGGGGTTCTTCGGCGCGTGCGGGATCGGGCCGGGGCTTGCGGTGGTTGAGGCGGGCGACGACGCGGCGGGCCTGGCGGATGGCGTCGTGCTCGTCGAGGGCGTAGTAGTCGGCGAGGCCGGAGGTCCGGGCGTGCATGTCGGCTCCGCCGAGGGACTCGTCGTCGCTCTCCTCACCGGTGGCCATCTTGACGAGCGGCGGGCCGCCCAGGAACACCTTGGAGCGGTCCTTGATCATGATGGTGTGGTCGGACATGCCGGGGATGTACGCGCCTCCGGCGGTGGAATTGCCGAAGACGACGGCGACGGTGGGGATGCCGTCGGCGGAGAGCCGGGTGAGGTCGCGGAAGATGGCGCCGCCCGGGATGAAGATCTCCTTCTGGGAGGGGAGATCGGCGCCGCCGGACTCGACGAGGCTGATGCAGGGCAGTCTGTTCTGCCGGGCGATTTCGTTGGCGCGGAGCGCCTTTTTGAGCGTCCAGGGGTTGGAGGCACCGCCGCGGACCGTGGGGTCGTTGGCGGTGACCAGGCATTCGACGCCCTCGACCGTGCCGATGCCGGTGACCATGGAGGCGCCGACCGGATAGTCGCTGCCCCAGGCGGCGAGCGGGGACAGCTCCAGGAAGGGGGTGTCCGGGTCGAGGAGCAGCTCGACGCGCTCGCGGGCGAGGAGCTTGCCGCGGGTCCTGTGGCGGGCGGTGTACTTCTCGCCGCCGCCGGCGAGCGCGGTGGCGTGCGCGGCATCGAGCTCGGCGAGCCGTTCCAGGGCGGCGGTACGGGCCTGCGCGTGCTCGGGGGCGAGCGGGTCGACGGCGCTCTTGAGGCGGGTCACGGGGTCCCCTCCGGGGCGGTGGTGGGTACGGGGGGCTCCGCGGGAGGTTGCGGCATCGCTGCGGGGGGCTCCACGGGCGGGTGCGGCACCGCCGGCGGGGGCTCCTCCGCAGTCGGGTGCGGCAGCGCGGGCGGGGGCTCCTCCGCAGGCGGGTGCAGCAGGGCTTCGGGGATGTCCACGTGGCGCGAGCGGAGCCATTCGCCGAGGGCCTTGGCCTGGGGGTCGAAGCGGTGGCCGGAGGCCACGCCGTCGCCGAGGATCCGGGTGACGGTGAAGTTGACGGAGCGGAGGTTCGGGAGCTCGGCGCGGGTCACTCCCAGGGGGGCCGTCTCGGGGAGCAGCGCCTTGAAGGCTTCCACGGTGAGGGTGGTGCGCAGCCACTCCCAGGCGGGGCCGGTCTCGACCCACACCCCGACGTTGGCGTCCCCGCCCTTGTCTCCGCTGCGGGCCCCGGCGATGGTGCCGAGCGGCACCCGGCGGGTGGAGGTGGTGGGCCCCGTCGGGTCGGGGGCGACGGAAGGCCGCGGCTCGCGGGTGGTGGGCGGCTGCGGCTGCGGCGCGGTCGCGAGCTGCGGCTCCTGGGTGGTGGGATCTGCGGGGCTGTCCCCCGCTCCGCCCCTTCTCGAAACCGGGGGCTGCGCCCCCGGGCCCCCGGGTCCCCGGGCCTCGAACGCCGGTGGGGCCGGGTGTGCAGACGGGGCCGGGCTTGCGGCGCCTCCGGGGAAATCCGGCCCCGCCGGCGTTCGAGGCGGTCCTTCAGCCCCGCCGGCGTTCGAGACGCGGGTCTGGGCGGAGTCCGGGGAAGGGGGGAAGGGCGGGGAGGGGAGACGCCCCGCGGGATCGTGGTCCGCGCGTACCGACAGGCGGGTGCCGTCCGCGAGGACTGCGGTGTGCGGGACCTCGCCCGAGGGGACCGTGGTCGAGTCGAAGACTCCGTACGGCTGGGCCGGGGACGGAGGGGCCGTGACGTGGAAGCCCGGGTAGCTGGACAGGGCCAGCTCGATGGCCGCCGAGGTCAGCGCACGGCCCACCCGGTCGGGGGACGGGTCGCGGACGACCAGGCGGAGCAGCGCGCTCGCGGTCTCCTCCGTCTGCGCGTCCGCGTGGTCCGTACGGGACAGCGTCCAGGAGACGGACTCCACCGGCTCGAGCAGCGCGGCCAGCTGCTCCCGCACCAGCGCCGCCTTCGCGTCGACGTCCAGGCCCGTCAGGACGAAGACGACCTCGTTGCGCCAGCCGCCGATGCGGGTCGCGCCCACTTTGAGGGTGGCGGGCGGGGCTTCCCCGCGGGTGCCCGAGACCGCCACCCGGTCGGGGCCTGCCTGGGTCAGCCGGACCGTGTCCAGGCGGGCCGTGACGTCGGGGCCGAGGTAGCGGACTCCCTGGGTTTCGTAGAGGAGTTGCGCCGTGACCGTACCGACGGAGACGACTCCGCCCGTGCCCGGATGCTTCGTGATGACCGACGAGCCGTCCTGCGCGATCTCCGCCAGCGGGAACCCCGGCCGGGACACGTCGTGCCGGGTGAAGAAGGCGTAGTTGCCGCCCGTGGCCTGGGTGCCGCACTCCAGTACGTGGCCCGCCACCACCGCCCCGGCCAGCCGGTCGTGGTCGTCCGGCGCCCAGTCGAACCACCATGCCGCGGGCCCGCTCACCAGGGCCGCGTCGGTGACCCGGCCGGTCACCACCACGTCCGCGCCCGTCCGCAGGCAGGCCGTGATCCCGGCGCCGCCGAGGTAGGCGTTCGCGGTCAGCGCGCCCTCCGCGGACGGCATCGGGTACGACCGCGGGGCCGCCATCAGGTCGTCGCCCTCCACGTGCGCGACCGAGACGGGGACGGACAGCTTCGCGGCCAGCGCGCGTACCGCTCCGGCGAGTCCCGCCGGGTTCAGGCCGCCCGCGTTCACGACGATCCGTACACCCCGCTCGTGGGCGAGGCCCAGGCACTCCTCCAGCTGGCGCAGGAAGGTTTTGGCGTAGCCGAGTTCCGGGTTCTTCAGCCGGTCGCGGCCGAGGATCAGCATGGTCAGCTCGGCGAGGTAGTCCCCGGTCAGTACGTCGAGGGGGCCGTCCGTCAGCATCTCGCGCAGGGCGTCGAAGCGGTCGCCGTAGAAGCCCGACGCGTTGCCGATCAGCAGGGGGCGCCGGGTCACCGGGAGGCCTCCGGTGCGCGCCCCGGCCCCGCGGGGCCTGCGAAGGCCTGGGCGATGTCGAGCCAGCGGTCGGCGTCGGGACCGGACGCCGTCAGGGACAGGTCGGCGCGGTGGGCGCGCTGGGTCACCAGCAGGCAGAAGTCGAGCGCCGGGCCGGTGACCCGCTGCGGCGCGTCCTCGGGGCCGTACGTCCACACCTCGGCGCGGGCTCCCGGAGCCGTCAGCTCGACCCGGAACTCCCCGGCCGGCGCCGGCAGTCCCCGTACCGCGTACGCGTAATCGCGCGCCCGCACTCCGATCCGCGCCACGTGCCGCAGCCGGGCCGTCGGTACGCGGCGCACCCCGAGCGCGTCGGCGACGTCCTGGCCGTGGGCCCAGGTCTCCATCAGGCGGGCGCTCGCCATCGAGGCGGCCTTCATCGGCGGCCCGTACCAGGGGAACTTGGCGTCGGGCGAGGCCGCGGCGAGGGCCTCGTCGAGTGCGGTGCGGCCGCCCCGCCAACGGGCGAGCAGCTCGTCGGGAGCCAGTGCGGCACCCTCCTCGGCGCCCGCGTCGACGAAGGAGTCGGGGGCCTTCAGGGCCTCCTCGACCAGCCCCGCGAAGGCGGTGGCGTCGGTGACGGCGAGCAGCGAGGCCCGGTCGGTCCAGTGCAGGTGGGCGATCTGGTGCGCGACGCTCCAGCCGGGCGCGGGCGTGGGCCTCGCCCAGTCGGGGGCGGGCAACTCACCTACCAGAGCGTCGAGTTCCCGGCCTTCCTCGCGGAGATCGGCGAAGACGGCGAAGACGTTCTCGACAGCGGACGGATCGGGCACGGGTGCGCTCCCCTTCTCGGCGTGAGGGGAAGCGTGGCAGCCCGCATGAAAACAATCAAGCGTGCTTGCATTATTTGTTGAGGAGGTGAACGGGGGTCGATGGCCGGGAATTTGGAGCATCCGTCCGGGCCTGCGGGCAGGCTTGCGCGGGGCGCTGGCCCGCGGCGAGGATCCACGTCATGGCCGAACGCAACAGCAGGGAGATCCACGTGGTCGGGGACAGCGGCACGGCCGGGAAGGTCGGCAGCGGTGCCGTCGGGGAACCGGGCATGCCCGCGGGCTCCGTCAAAGCCGTGATGTTCGACTTCTCCGGCACCCTCTTGCGCATCGAGCCCACCGAGGACTGGCTGCGCGCGGTCGTGACGGACGCCGGAATCGACCTGCCCGAGGCCGAACTCGCCGCCTGCGCCGCCCTGCTGGAAGAAGCCGGCGCCCTGCCGGGCGGCGCCTCGCCGCGGCGGCTGCCGGCCCGGCTGGAGCCGCTGTGGCGGGAGCGGGACCTGAGCCCCGAGCAGCACCGGGCCGCCTACACCGCGCTCACCCGCGAGGTGCCGCTGCCCTCCGCGGAGCTGGCCGACGCCCTCTACGAGCGCCACCGGATCCCCGCGGCCTGGCGGCCCTACCCCGATACCGGGGCCACGCTCGCCGCCCTGCGCGAGCGGGGTGTACCCGTCGCCGTCGTCAGCAACATCGGCTGGGACCTGCGGCCCGTGTTCCGCGCCCACGGCTTCGACCGGTTCGTCGACGCGTACGTGCTCTCCTTCGAGCACGGGATCCAGAAGCCCGATCCCCGCCTGTTCCGGGTCGCCTGCGAAGCGCTCGGAGCGGCACCCGCGGACGTGCTCATGGTCGGCGACGACGCCGTCGCCGATACGGGGGCCGCGGCGCTGGGGTGCCCCGTCCGGCTGGTCGAGCACCTTCCCGTCGAGCAGCGGCCGAGCGGACTGACCTCGGCGCTCGGGCCCCTCGGACTCCTCTGACACGCGGGCGGCAGAGGAGATCAAGCAGCGGTGCCGGCCGCCCGGCGGCTGAAGTCCATCGTCCAGTTGTGGATCCAGCTCTCGGCCCCGTCGGCCGAGAAGAACTGCTCCCAGCGCGGGGAGTCCGTGTCCGTACGCGACCACACGAACCGCACCAGGACGTCCTTGCCCCCGTAGGTGTCCTCGCCCTCGAAGACGCCCGTCCCCGTGGCCGGATCGAACCGTCCGGTGACGGGCGGGAAGAGCATTCCGGTCCGGCGGCCGGCCCAGTTGAGAGTCCACTGCTCGCGCCCGGGCTCGTAGAGCCGCAGGGTCAGCCCCGCGAACCCCTTGGTCGGGAACTCGATCTCGTCGAAGTTCGCGGCGCCGTCGAAGTGGCGGGTGGCCCGGGACACCGCCGGAAACGCCTCCCAGCCGCTGTCCGCGTCCAGGAAGTCGGCGAGCCACCGATTGGACACGTCCCAGGTCCCGACGAGGAAGTCGAAGTCGTTCATGTGCGGTCTCCCCAACAACTGTTTGTCCGCGGTTCTCTGCGGTTCTCGGTAGTTCTCTGCGGTTCTCTGCGGTCCTCTGCGCTGATGGGGGAACCGTAGGAGCACTTCACTGACATCATCTGTCAGTGAAGTCCAGTCGGCTGCTCTCGATCCTGCTCCTGCTCCAGACGCGCGGCCGCATGACCGCCGCCGAGCTCGCCGAGGAGCTGGAGGTGTCGGTCCGTACGGTCTACCGCGACGCGGAGGCCCTGGCCGCCGCCGGTGTCCCGCTGTACGGCGACGCCGGGCACAGCGGCGGCTACCAGCTCCTCGACGGGTACCGCACCCGCCTCACCGGGCTGGCCCCGGGCGAGGCGGAGGCCCTCTTCCTCACTTCGATGCCGGGTCCCGCCGCCGAACTCGGCCTCGGCCGTGCCCTGTCCACCGCCCAGCTGAAGCTGCGCGCCGCCCTGCCCGCGGAGCTGCGCGCGCAGTCCGACCGGATGCGGCTGCGGTTCCACCTGGACGCCCCCGGCTGGTACGCGGAACACGAGGAGACCCCGCACCTGGGGCGGATCGCCGACGCGGTGTGGCGGGGGCGGGTCGTCGAGGTCCGCTACCGGCGCTGGAAGGCACCCCACGAGGTGGACCGGCGGCTGGCCCCGTACGGCCTGGTCCTGAAGGCGGGGCGCTGGTACCTGGTCGCGGGCACGGCAGGGACGGCAGGGACGGCAGAGACGGCAGAGACGGCGGGAACGGCGGGAACGGCGGGCACGGCGGGCCCCACAGCGCCCCCGCGCACCTACCGCGTGGACCAGATCCTGGCGGTACGGGAGACCGGCGAGGAATGCGCGCTCCCCGACGGCTTCGAGCTGGCCGCCCACTGGCGGCTCAGCCAGGCGGAGTTCCACGAGCGGCTGTACCCCGAGGAGGCGGAGGTACGGGTCTCCCCGCGCGCTGCCGCCCGGCTGACCGGTGTCCAGGCCAGGGCCCTGGCCGCCACCGGGACCCCGGACCCCGGACTGCCCGGGTGGACACGGGCGGCCTTGCCGATCGAGTCGCAGGACCGCGCGGAGGCGCAGTTCCTGGAGCTCGGCGCGGAGGCGGAGGTGCTCGCCCCGCCCTCCCTGCGCCGGCGCATCGGAGCGGCGGCCGCCGCGACGGCGGCGCGCTACGGGACGGCTGGGAGCCACGCGACGGCTGGGAGCCACGCGACGGAGGGGGACCGCGGGGCGGCCGAGAGCTGCGGGACCGCTGGGAACACGGACACGAGCACCGACGGGCAGGGGTGACAGCGGGGCCACGGACCGGTGCAGATGAGGCCTTCCCTCCGGGGCGTGCGGCTGGGATGCTCCCCGCATGACGACTCGTCGGATGTACTTCGCGACGGCCGCCCTGAGCGCCCTCGCGCTGGGCGTGGCCATGGCCAGCGGCTGGGGCCAGGACTTCCCGGACGGGGACTCCCCCGGCTCGGGCTCCGTCTCGGGTTCCGCCGCGGGCTCCGCCCCTGGTTCTGCCTCCGACTCCGGCTTCTCGCTCTCCGCCTGGGCCGCGGACTGGCCGACCGGGACGACCCGCGTCGAGGCGAACGTCCAGCACGCCGACGTGACGCCCCTGCCGGCCGGCGACATCACCTGGAACTGACCGGACCGGCGGGTGGCCTGAACTCGTCCCACACACCCCCAGGCGCCACTCAAACCTCCCTGGACCGCCGGGAGTCGGTATAACGTCATCGCCGACCACGACGGGCACGAGGCACGAGGTACGGGGTACCGGGCACGGGGGCTGGAGCGACATGAGTGTCGACGTTCGCTATCGGGTGGAACGGATCGCGCTGGCCCTGATGTCCACATCGGGCGTCGTGGTCCTGATCGCGGACCTCCTCGGGTGGCTCGACGCACTCGCTCCCGGCGGCGCGCTCCCCAAGGTCACCCTGCTCATCCTGAGCACGGTCACCGTGTTCCTCCTGCTGGAGATCGACCGCCTGCGCAAGCTCGACGTGGTCGAGGCGCAGGTCACCCGGCTCGACGAGACCCTCCGGACGGAGGTCGCCCGGCTCGACGGCAGCTTCCAGGCGCAGCTCGCCAAGCTGGACATCGACACCGTCGCGCAGCAGCTCAAGCAGGAGAACTACCTCGGCGTGATCCGGGTGCACGCGGAGTTCCCCGACGTGCAGTTCAACGCGTTCGTGGAGGGCGCCACCCAGGAGGTGGCCATCCTGCAGACCTTCATCCCCAACCTGGAACACCTCCAGCCCGCGCTGGAGAAGGCACTGGTGGACCACGGGGTCCCGGTGCGCATCATGCTCCTGTACCCGTCCTCGCCCGTGGCGGGACTGCGCGACGAGGCACTGCGTTCCGTACGGGACCCCGCCCTCGCGCTGGACGTGAAGGCCCGGGTGGAGATGTGCCTGGCCGGCCTCGCGGAGCTGCACAGGGCGGTCGGGCCGGCGGGCCGGCCGCTGCTCAGCGTGCGGGTCTACAACTCCCTGCCGTCCATTGCCGTGCACAAGGCCGACGAGCACTTTCTGGTCAGTTCGTTCCTGCACCGCCAGCTCGCGATCAACTCCGCCCAGACCGAGATCGACGGCTGTGACACGACGATGGGCCGGCAGGTCCAGCGGGAACTGGACACGTTGTGGTCGATCGGCCGCGACGTGGCCTTGGCCGACTGGCGCGAGTCGCTCAGAAACATCAGCTGGTGATCCGGATCCCGGTTCACCTCCAGCCCCAGAACCAGAACCGGAACGAGAACCAGAACCAGAACCACGGAAAGGTACGGCCATGCACGACTTGGGCGCTCCGGGCCGGCAGGACGGGCCGCACGGACTCGACGGGCTCCACGAGCTGGACGGCTTCGAGAACGGGCTGATCGAGCGGTTCGAGGAGCATCCGGTCCTGGCGAACATCGGCCGGCTGCCCGACGAGGACTTCACGGCGCTCCTGCTCCAGCGGCGCTTCGTATCGCTCGCGTTCACCCCGTCCTACGACCTGGCCATCGACCTGCTGCGCGACGAGGAGGGGCTGCGGATCGCCCGGATCATCCTGCGCGAGGAGTACCCGGGCGCCACGGGGCACACGCCCTCGCACCGCGAGGACATGACGGAGGACCTGAGCCGGCTCGGAGTGTCCAGGGAGGCCCTGGTGGCGTCGAGGCCCACGGCCGCGACGAAGCGCGCCATCACCGACACCCTCGAACTGATCGCGGAGGCGGGCGGCCATGCCGACGCCGACCTGCGGCTGCTGACCTTCCTCCGCTTCTGGGGCGAGGTGCTGGTCTCCGTCGAGTACGGGCGGCTCTGGGAACGGATGGGGCCGCTGTTCACGAGCGAGGGAGGCGGCCGCAACCGTTCGCGCTTCTACCACCCGCACCTGGTCCACGACGCGAAGACGCATTCGCTCGCGACCGTGTCCATGCTGTCCGACACCCACTCCGACCGGCTGGCCGCCCGGGTGACCGAACTCCTCGGCCGAAGGGACGCGGCGGGCGGGACGGCGGGGGCGGACGGGTTCAGGGAGACCGAGGAGCGGGCACTGCGGCTCAAGGCCGGCTTCTACGATCAGTTCCTGCCCGCGCCGGCCCCTTCGACGACGGCCTGAGCACCGGAAACGTTCCGCGGTCGGGTCTGCGAGCGGACCGCACCCATGCTCGCCACGATGACCAGCGCGATCGCCGCCGCGTCGAGCGCCGACAGCGCCTGGTTCAGGATCAGGAACCCGGCCATCGCGGCGATCGCGGGCTCCAGGCTCATCAGGATCGCGAAGGTCGGCGCCGGGAGCCTGCGCAGGGCGAGCAGTTCCAGCGTGTAGGGCAGGACCGAGGACAGCAGCGCCACGCCGAGGCCCAGGAGCAGGGTGCTGGGGCGCAGCAGGGCCGAGCCGGCCTCGATCACGCCGAGCGGCAGGGACAGTACGGCGGCCACGGCCATCGCCAGCGCCAGCCCGTCGGCCTGCGGGAACCGGCGGCCGGTCCGCGCGCTGAACACGATGTACGCCGCCCACATGCCGCCCGCCGCGAGGGCGAAGGCCACGCCCAGCGGGTCGAGCCCGCCGAGCCCGCCTCCGCCGTGGGTGGACAGCAGGACCACTCCGGCCAGTGCCAGCCCGGCCCACAGCAGGTTGATCGGGCGGCGGGAGACCACGACGGAGAGCACCAGCGGGCCCAGCACCTCGAGGGTGACGGCGGGGCCCATGGGGATGCGGTCGATGGCCTGGTAAATGAACCCGTTCATGCCGGCCATGGCCACGCCGAACCACACCACGGTCGACCAGTCGGAGCGGGAGTACCCGCGCACCTTGGGCCGGCAGACGAGCAGCAGCACCAGCGCGGCCCCGGCGAGCCGCAGCGTGACCACTCCGGCCGCGCCCGCCCGCGGCATGAGCATCACCGCGAGGGCCGCGCCGAACTGCACCGAGACGCCGGCCGTGACCACCAGGGCGACGGGGCCGAAACGGGCCCTGAAGGAGCCGTCCGCGGGGGCGGGGGCCGTGGTGGTTGCCGTGGCGTGCGAGGGCTCGGTGGGCGCGGCGGTGCTCGTGGCGGTGCTCGTGGGTGAGGAGGGTGCGGGCATTTATCCAGATTAGGGGGTTCGTAAGGAGCGTGCGTCCGTGTTTTGCCTTACATCCGGTGTACGTCCGGTTCCGCCGGGCCCTCCGCCAGGCCCTCCGCCAAGACCTCCGCCAGGTGCCGGGCCCGGCCGCAGGCGAGCTGCGCGATCTGGGTCCGGCAGGAGAACCCGTCCGCCAGCACCTCGGTGCCCGCGGCGGCCGTCCGCAGCGACGGCAGGAGCTGTTCCTCGGCGCAGGCCACGGAGACTTCGTGGTGGCCCGGCTCGAAGCCGAAGTTGCCCGCGAGGCCGCAGCAGCCGCCGCTGAGCTCCCCCGTCAGCCCGGCGCGCTCGCGCAGCCGGCGGTCGGCGGCGTCGCCGAGGACGGCGTGCTGGTGGCAGTGGGTCTGGCCGGCGACGGGCCGGTCCAGGCGGGGCGGCTGCCAGTGCGGGGCGTACTCCTCCAGGGTCTCGGCGAAGGTTCGTACGGCCGCTGCGAGACGGGGTGCGCGGGGGTCCTCCGGGAGGAGGGCGGGCAGATCGCTGCGGAGCGCCGCCGCACAGCTCGGTTCGAGGACGGTGACGGGTCCCCGCGGGTCGCCCACGGCGTCCAGGGTGCGGCGCAGGACCCTGCGCGCGGCGTCCAGGCGGCCGGTGGAGATGTAGGTCAGCCCGCAGCAGACGCGCCCCTGCGGCAGTGCGGGCTCCAGGCCGGCGGCCCGCAGGACCCGGACCGCGGCGTGGCCGGCCTCGGGCGCGAGGTACTCCGTGAACGTGTCCGGCCACACCGTCACGACGGGAGCGATCCCGGACCCGGACGTGCCCTGCGGGGCGGGGTCCCCCACCCGCCCTTCGCCCGTTCCCCGGGCTTCGCCCGGACCCGTTGCCGCGTGCGGCGCCGTACCCGGGGGCCGGCCCCCGGACCCCGGCTCCTCAAACGCCGGAGGGGCTGGATTCAGCGCAGCCCCGGGGAACGGGCGAAGGGCGGGCAGGGGGCCTCCCTCCGCGGAGCGGGCCGGTGCGCGCCACCCGCGGGTGAACGGGGTCGGGGCGAGCCGGGGAAGGGGCCGGGACCGCTCCAGGCCCGGGACCCGGAGGAAGCGGGACACCAGGTTCAGGGGGCGGGCCAGCCGCAGCGCGGCGATCATGCGGAGCCAGGCCGGCAACCCGCCCAGGGCGTAGTGGGCGAGCGGGCGCAGCCGGCCCGCCCAGTGGTGGTGGAGGAACTCCGCCTTGTAGGAGGCCATGTCGACCCCCACCGGGCAGTCGCTGCGGCAGCCCTTGCAGCCGAGGCAGAGGTCCAGTGCCTCGGCGACCTCCGCGGAGCGCCAGCCGCCGGTCACGATCTCCCCGGCCAGCATCTCGTGGAGCAGCCGGGCCCGTCCCCGCGTGGAGTGGCGTTCCTCCCCCGTGGCCCGGTACGAGGGGCACATCACCCCCGGCCCCCCGACCTCCGTCGACCGGCACTTCGCGACGCCGACGCACCGCGCGACCTCCCCCGCGAAGGGCAGGGACGGCGGGAGGGAGGAGAAGCGGAGGTTCTCGTCGAGGCGTGCGGGACGGACCAGGATGCCGGGGTTCATGCCGCCCGCCGGGTCCCAGAGCCGCTTGTAGGACTCGAAGAGGCCGATCACCGAAGGCCCGTACATCCGCGGCAGCAGCTCCGCCCGCGCCTGCCCGTCCCCGTGCTCCCCGGACAGGGAGCCCCCGTGTGCGACCACCAGGTCGGCGAGGTCCGAGGAGAAGGCCCGGAAGCGGGCCACACCCGGCGGCGTCACCAGGTCGAAGTCGATCCGCACGTGGACGCAGCCCTCGCCGAAGTGGCCGTACGGGGATCCGCGCAGCCCGTGCTCCGCCAGCAGGGCCCGGAATTCCCGCAGGTAGGAGCCGAGCCGGGCGGGCGGTACCGCGCAGTCCTCCCAGCCCGGCCAGGCCATGGTCCCGTCGGGCATCCGGGTGGCCGTGCCCGCCGCGTCCTCGCGGATCCGCCACAGGGCCCGCTGCGCCGCCGGGTCGGTGAGCAACAGGGCGTCCAGCGTGTCGGAGGCCCGGAGCAGGGCCCGGGCCGCGCCCTCGTCGCGCATCTCGGCGAACAGCCACGCCCCGCCCCGCGGGAGCCCGGCGGCCGCCGGGCCGACCAGGTCGGCCGCCATCCCCTCCACGGTCAGCGGCCCGTGCGGCAGCAGCCCCACCGCGGCCTCCGCGGCCGCGCTCTCGTCGGCGTACCCGAGGACGGCCAGCGCCGGGGCGGCCGGCAGCTCCACGAGCCGTACCAGGGCCTCGGTCACCACGCCGAGCGTGCCCTCGCTCCCGCAGAACGCCCGGGCCACCTCGGTGCCCCGCTCGGGGAGCAGCGCGTCCAGGCCCCCGTAGCCGGAGATCCGCCGCGAGAAGCCGCCGGCCATGCCGGTGCGCAGCGCGGCCAGGTTTCCCGACACCAGCTCGCGCAGCCCGGCCGGCGCGCCCTCCCAGCCGGTGCCGAGCCGGTGGGAGGCGCCGCCGTACGCCGTGACCGACAGCTCGGCGACGTTGTCGGCGGTGGTTCCCCAGGCCACCGAGTGGGCCCCGCAGGCGTTGTTGCCGATCATGCCGCCGAGCGTGCACCGGGAGTGGGTGGAGGGGTCCGGGCCGAAGGTCAGCCCGTGCGGGCGGGCCGCGTCGCGCAGCCGGTCGAGGACCAGGCCGGGCTGGACCACGGCGGTGCGGGCGGCCGGGTCCAGGGAGAGCAGGGCGTTCATGTGCCGGGTGAGGTCGAGGACGACGCCGACGCCCGTCGCCTGGCCCGCGATGGAGGTGCCGCCGCCGCGCGGGACGACGGGGACCCCGGCCGCGGCGCACACCGCGAGCGCGGCTGCCACGTCCTCGGCGTCGCGCGGGGCCACCACACCGACCGGGACGCGGCGGTAGTTCGAGGCGTCCATCGTCGTCAGGGCGCGGGCGGCGGCGCCGAAGTCGACCTCTCCGCGCAGGTTCTCGTGCAAGGTCCGTTCGAGTTCACCGGGTGACGTCACGGCGGACAGCTTCCCACCGCCTCCCGCCGGTCTCCCGGCGGCTCGCATCCACCCGCGTCATCTCATCGGGTGGACGCGGCTCCAAGGCGTGGACCCGTACCCGATACGCTCGGCTCGTGGCCGAGATCCAGATTCCCGCTGACATCAAGCCCGCCGACGGACGCTTCGGCGCGGGCCCCTCCAAGGTGCGGACCGAGGCGCTGGACGCCCTCGCCGCCACCGGTACCTCCCTGCTCGGAACCTCCCACCGCCAGGCTCCGGTCAAGAACCTGGTCGGATCGGTTCGCCAGGGCCTCCGGGACCTCTTCTCCCTCCCCGAGGGCTACGAGGTGATCCTGGGCAACGGCGGCTCCACCGCCTTCTGGGACATCGCGACCGCCGGTCTCATCGAGCGGAAGTCGCAGCACCTCACCTTCGGTGAGTTCTCCTCCAAGTTCGCCAGCGCCGCGAAGTCCGCGCCGTGGCTGGACGCGCCGTCGGTGATCTCCTCCGACCCGGGCACCCACCCGGACCCGGTGGCCGAGGCGGGCGTGGACGTGTACGCGTACACCCACAACGAGACCTCGACGGGTGTCGCGGCGCCGATCAAGCGCGTCGCGGGAGCCGATGAGGGTTCCCTCGTCCTGGTGGACGCGACCTCGGGCGCCGGCGGCCTGCCGGTGGACATCACCGAGACCGACGTCTACTACTTCGCCCCGCAGAAGTCCTTCGCCTCCGACGGCGGCCTGTGGCTGGCGGCGTTCTCCCCGGCGGCCCTGGAGCGCGCGGCCCGCGTGCACGCCTCCGGCCGGCACATCCCGGAGTTCTTCTCGCTGCCGACGGCGATCGACAACTCGCTGAAGAACCAGACGTACAACACCCCTGCGCTCTCCACCCTCTTCCTGCTGGACCAGCAGCTGGAGTGGATGAACAGCCAGGGCGGTCTGGAGTTCACGACCGGCCGTACGTCGGCCAGCGCGGCCCACCTGTACGGCTGGGCCGAGGCGTCGAAGTACGCCAGCCCCTTCGTCGCGGACTCCGCCAAGCGCTCGGCCGTCATCGGCACGATCGACTTCTCGGACGACATCGACGCGGCGGCGGTCGCCAAGGTGCTGCGCGCCAACGGCATCGTGGACACCGAGCCCTACCGCAAGCTCGGCCGCAACCAGCTCCGTATCGCGATGTTCCCGGCGATCGACCCGGCGGACGTGCAGGCGCTCACCGCCTGCGTGGACTTCGTGATCGAAGCCCTCTGACCAACCCGGCCCCACACGGTCCGATCCCGTCCGACACGCTCCCGAGCCCCCGGTGACACCTCGTCACCGGGGGCTCCGCGTTGTCCGCCCCGGCCCGACGGAGTCCCGGGTCGGTGCCGGGTCGGTGCCGGGTCAGTCCTGAGTCAGTTCTGAGGCGGTCCTGAACGACCCCTGAAGGACGAAGTCCGCCGTACGTCCCGGACCTCGGGGACCTTGGTCCCAAAAATCGGGGCAAAGAGTCCGCAAACGGAAGATCCCCACCCCCTCCGCCGCCTGCGGTTTCATGCCCCGGGACCTTCGGCAGGGGCCCTTCCCGACCCCTCCGAGCGCTGCAACCGACCGCCCCAGGATGTCCCTCATGTCTGGTGTGCCGGGAACGAACCCCGGCCCGTTCAGGAGGAACCCCATGCGCAAGGCACTCACCTTCTCGGCCATCGCCCTCGCCTCGTCGATGGCCCTGGCAGCCCCCGCCGTCGCGTTCGCCGCCGACTCCGTTCCGACCGCGCACAGCAGCGCGAGCCCCGAGGCGGCCCCGGTGGCCCTGAAGCTGTCGGTCTCCTCCGGCAAGCCGGGCGACTCCGTCCAGATGTCGATGGAGGTCCCGGACGGCTCGACGAACCTGTCCATCTCTTCCAAGGCCCTGAACGACGTCAAGATGACCGACGGGCGCGGCGCCACCGCCACGATCGCCAAGGTCGCCGACGGCAACTACGGCGTCTCCCTCACCGGCACGGGCCCCGACGGCAAGAAGCTCCAGGCCACCGCCCAGATCACGGTCAAGGACGGCAAGCCCACCCCGACGCCGACCCCCACGCCGACCGCCTCCACGCTGAGCCTGTCCCAGGACCACGGCAAGCCGGGCGACAAGATCCAGGTCACCATCAAGACCGCGGCGAACGAGAAGAGCGCGTTCGTCAAGTCCGACGCCTTCGGCGGCCAGGTCGACCTGAAGAGCAACGGCAAGGGCGTCTGGACCGGCACCGCGGTCGTCGCCAAGGACGTCAAGTCCGGCTACTACGGCGTCGAGGCCTACGCGGGCGGCAAGAAGTTCGACACCGTCAAGTTCTCCACCGACGCCACCGGCCCGGTCAACCCGACCCCGAAGCCGAAGCCGGTCGACCCGAGCCACCACAAGACCCCCAAGGGTTCCGTGAACACCGGCCAGGCCCCGCTCGGCTGGGTCCCCTCGGACGCCGCGAACCATGGCTGAGCGGTCCACCCCGGTACGCGCCCCCCGCCGGAGCGGCCGCGCCCTGCGCACGGCCGCCCTGGCGGGCGCCGCCGGCCTCACGGCCTTCCTGATCACTTCCTGCGGCTCCGGCGGCGACACCGGAGGCACCCCGGCCAAGAACGACCCGGCCGACGCCAAGGCCGCCTCGGTGCTGAACGCCTCCGTCCCGGACCGCATCGTGATCCCGGACATCAAGGTCGACGCCCCGCTCGACACCGTCGGACTCGACGCCCGGGGCGTCATGAAGGAGCCCGACTTCGACAAGCCCCAGGACGCGGCCTGGTACAAGGAGGGCCCGACCCCCGGGGAGAAGGGCGCGGCCGCCATCGTCGGGCACATGGACACGCCCCAGACCCCCGAGGCCGTCTTCTACAACCTCAAGAAGCTGAAGAAGGACGAGAAGATCGAGGTCCACCGCGACGACGGCTCCACCGCCGTCTTCGCCGTGGACGAGGTCGACACGTTCAAGAAGGACCGGTTCCCGACCGACAAGGTCTACGGGGACACCCACGGCAAGGCCGAGCTCCGCGTCATCACCTGCGGCGGCAACCTCACCAAGGACCGCCACTGGGACGCCAACGTCGTGGTGTTCGCACACCTCGTCGGGAAGGAGTAGTCCGCTCCTCGGGACTACTTCGCCACGGCGAAGCGCATCAGGGCCTGCTCGTCGCCCGGCTTGATCTTCCCGGTCTCGTTGATGACCTGGAGCTTCCAGCCGGCCCCGTCCCGGATCGCCTTCGCCACGGCGCAGCCGTTGTCCGTACCGAGCAGGCTCGGCCAGATGTCCGCGACCTGCTGGGTGCTGCCACCGGTGCCGTCGTACACCTTGAAGCTGATGTTGCGGGCGCTCTGGAAGGAGCTGCCCTTCTTGTACGCGGCGGCGACGAAGACGATGGACGTCACGTTGCCCGGTATCCGGGCGAACTCGACGGTCACCGTCTCGTCGTCGCCCTCGCCGTGGCCGGTCTGGTTGTCCCCGCTGTGCAGCAGCGAGCCGTTGCCCATGGGGTCCAGGGAGTCGAGACCCGCGAGGCGGACCGGGTCCGACCCCTGCATCGCGATCGCGATCAGGTCCAGGTCGGTCCCGATCTTCCGCTTGAACTTGCCCATCAGGCCGCCGCTGCTGCCCACGGTGGGGTCCCACGAGACCCCGATGGACAGGTGGGTTACGCCGCCCAGGTCCGCGGGGCCGTCTTCCTTGGTGAGCGTGATCATGCGCAATCCTCACAAATAGCAGTGCGATACCGACTCCTGAAGTCTGCCTGAAGCCGGTTCGTTTGCGGAGCCGCTCGACGCACGCGATACCTTCAGGGCCTCGGCATCCGGTGTTCCGCGGATGCCGTACGGCGCGGTACGCGGTACGGCGCGGTACATCGCAGTGCAGCTTGGAGGCAGCAGCGTGAGCGTGCGAGTGACGGCGGCCCAGGACGGCGTGGACCCCTTCGGCACGGCCCGGCTGCGGCGCGGGGTGCTCGACGCCTGGGGCGCCGGCCCGGCCCGCTTCCGCGAGGACGCCAACGCCGAGGAGGACCTGGCGCTCGGCGGCTACCGCGACCGGCTCGTCGTCGAACTCGCGCAGAACGCCGCCGACGCGGCCGCCCGCGCCGGGGTCCCCGGCCGGCTGCGGCTCACCCTGCACGCGGGCACCGACCAGCCCGACGGGCACGCGCTGCTCGCCGTCTCCAACACCGGCTCCCCGCTCGACGCCACCGGCGTGGAATCGCTGTCCACGCTGCGCGCCTCCGCCAAGCGCGACGACTCCTCCGGGAGCGTCGGCCGCTTCGGCGTCGGCTTCGCCGCCGTCCTGGCCGTCTCCGACGAGCCCGCCGTCCTCGGCCGGCACGGCGGCGTGCGCTGGTCCCTGGCCGAGGCCCGCGAGCTGGCCCGGGGCGCGTCCGTCGGCAGCTCCGGACTCGGCGAGGAGCTGCGCCGCCGCGACGGCCACGTCCCGCTGCTGCGCCTCCCGCTGCCCGCCGAGGGGACCGCGCCCGAGGGCTACGACACCGTCGTGGTCCTCCCGCTGCGCGACGCCGCCGCCGAGGAGCTGGCCGGGCGGCTGCTCGCCGCCGTGGACGACGCCCTGCTGCTGACCCTGCCGGGCCTCGCCGAGGTCGTCGTGGACACCCCCACCGGGGGCGTGCGGACGCTGACGCGCCGCACCGAAGGCCCGTACACCGTCATCACCGACTCCGCCTCGGACACCAAGCACTGGCGCACCGTCCGCCACTCCGGTCCCATCGAGAAGGCGCTGCTCGCCGACCGGCCCGTCGAGGAACGGCTGCGGCCCGTCTGGGCGGTGTCCTGGTCCGTGCCCGTCGACGCCGAAGGCGCCCCGGTCCGCCCCGTGACCGCCGCCGTGGTGCACGCGCCGACCCCGACCGACGAACCGCTCGGCATCCCCGCGCTGCTCATCGCGACCCTGCCGCTGGACACCACCCGCCGGCACCCCGCGCCGGGGCCGCTGACCGACTTCCTCGTGGAGCGCGCGGCCGGCGCCTACGCCGAACTGCTGGGCTCCTGGGAGCCGGTGAGCACCGCGCTCGTGGACCTCGTACCCGGACCGCTCGGCAAGGGCGAGCTCGACGGGGCCCTGCGCGCAGCCATCATCACGCGCCTGCCCCGTACGGCCTTCCTCGCGCCCGCAGTGCCCGCCGAGAACACCGAGAACACCGAGAACACCGAGAACACCGAAGACGGCAGGGAGCGGGCCGCCCTGCGCCCCTTCGAGGCCGAGGTCGTGGAGGGCGCGGGCGCCGACACCGTACGGGTCCTCGCGGAGGTGCTGCCGACCCTGCTCCCGGCCGGGCTGGAGCGCCGCCCCGAACTGCGCACCCTGGGCGTGGGCCGGCTGCCGCTGGGCGAGGCCATCGAGCGGATCGCGGGCATCGAGCGGACCCCGGAATGGTGGTACCGGCTCTACGACAGCCTCGCCGGGGTCGACCCGGACCGGCTCTCCGGCCTCCCCGTGCCGCTGGCCGACGGCCGCACCGCGATCGGGCCCCGGCACCTGCTGCTGCCCGGCGCGGACGCCCCGCGGTCGGGCAGCCCCGAGGCCCTGGCCCGGCTCGGCCTCAAGGTGGCCCACCCCGACGCGGTGCACCCGCTGCTGGAGAAGCTCGGCGCGCTCCCGGCCAGCCCGCGCGCCGTCCTGACCACCCCGCAGGTGCGGGCGGCCGTCGCGGCCTCCCTGGACGCCGGGGAGATCTGGGACGAGGACGCCCTCGACCCCGAGGAACTGGCCGACATCGTCCTCGGCCTGGTCCGGGACGCCGAGCTGTCCCCCGGCGACGAGCCGTGGCTGGGCGCGCTCGCCCTGCCCGACGAGGACGGCGAGCCGACCCCGGCCGGTGAGCTGCTGCTGCCCGGCTCCCCGCTGGCCTCCGTGGTCCGCGAGGACGAGATCCCCTACGTGGACGCCGAGTTGGCGGAGCGCTGGGACGAGCGGACCCTCACCGCCGTGGGCGTCCTCGCCACCTTCCAGCTGGTCCGCGCCACCGACGTGGTCCTGGACCCCGACGAACTGGAGCCCCGCGACGGGGACTTCGCCGAGCCCGACGACGCCGGTCTGCTCGACGCCGTCGACGTGTGGTGCGAGGACCTCCTGGACCAGCTCCCCGACACCCCGGTGCCGCCGGTCGCCACCGAGCTGGTCGCCGTACGGGACCTCGACCTGGTCGACGACGACCGCTGGCCCCAGGCCCTGGCCATGCTGGCCCAGCCCCCGCTGCGCGACGCCCTGACCCAGCCGGTGCGGGTCCTGCTCCCGGACGGCACCACGCGCTCCGTGCGCTCGTACACCGCCTGGTGGCTGCGCGACCACCCGGTCCTGGACGGCCGCCGCCCGGCCGGCCTGCGCTCGGCGGGCGGCGACCCGCTGCTGGCGGGCCTCTACACCCCGGCGGACGCCACCGGCTTCGAGGACGAGCAGGTCCTGCGGGCCCTGGGCGTACGCACCACCGTGCCCGCCCTGCTGGAGGAGCCGGGCGGCGCCGCCGAGCTGCTGGGCCGTCTCGCCGACCCGGACCGGGAGGTCGGCGGACGTCAACTGCACGGCCTGTACGGGGCACTGGCCGAGCTGGACCCCGAACAGGTCACCCTGCCCGACGAGCTGCGCGCGGTCGTGGACGGCGAGGTGGTCGTGGTGGACGCGGCCGAGGCGCTGATCGCGGACGCCCCCGACCTGCTCCCGCTGACGGCCGGGCTCCCGCTGCTGCCCGTGGCCCCCTCCCGGGCCGCCGACCTGGCGGAGCTGTTCCAGGTCCGGCGCCTCTCCGAGACGGTCCCGGCGGAGGTCACCACCGAGGGCGAGGAGCACGAGGTCCCCGAATCGGTGCACCAGCTCCTGGGCCCGGCCACCCCGAAGAGCTACGTGGAGCACGAGGAACTCCTGGCCGGCGGCATCGAGCTGGACTGGCGCCGCACCCCGGACGGCACCCTGCACGCCTCCACCCTGGAGGGCGTCGCGGCGGCCCTCGCCTGGGCGGCCGGCCAGTGGCCGCGCCGCTTCGAGGTGGCGGCCCTGCTGGAGGACCCGTCGCGGACGGCGGAGCTGGCCCGGGACCGCTGGTTCGACTAGGCCGTCCCTTGCCCCGGCACACCTTCGCGCGGTCCGCCCGTACAGCCACCGGGCGGACTGCGCGGCCCCGACGAGGTCGTCGTCACCCCGTGGCGGCGCTCACCCCACCGGCGTGAGCAGCGCGTCCGCGATGGCCGTCCGGGCGTACAGCACCGAGCGGCCGGCTCGGTGGCCGGTGACCAGGCCCGCGTCGCGCAGCGCCGTGAGGTGCTGGGAGACCGCGGCGGCGGACAGGCCGCTGTGCCGGGCCAGTTGGGTGGTGGAGGCCGGGGTGTCGAGTTCGGCGAGCAGCAGGGTCCGGGAGCGGCCCAGTACGGCGGCCACCGCGTCGGTGGCCTTGGTGGCACGGGGCTCCCAGAGGGTGCCGATCCCCCGGGCCGGATAGGCCAGTTGGAGCGGATCGGGGGCCACCGATCGGGTCAGGACCCGGGGCCAGGCGAAGGCCGAGGGCACCAGCAGCAGTCCGGGGCCGGTCTGGGCTCGGGTCAGCGCGCAGGCCCGGCGCACCATGCGCAGGGTGCCCGCGTCCCAACTGACGGTTTCGTGGAGCTCGTTGAGCACGTGCGCGGAGCCGTGCTCGGCGACCTGCCGGGCCCGGTGGAACACGTCGGCTTCGAGGAGCTGGCGGATCCGGGGCCAGTAGGGTGCGAGCGCGAGTTCCCAGTAGGCCTGGATCTCGTCGGCGACCTTCTCCAGTACGGCTCCGGGGTCCTCGTGGAGCAGCCTCAGGCGCCCCGCCGGGCGGTCCTTCATCGCGATCGTCGCCAGGTCGGCGCGCACGTTCTCCGGGCTGCTGCGGCGGATGGCCGCCAGCTCGGCGTCCAGCTCCGGGAAGGGGCCGGCCGGGGTCGGGTTGAGGAAGTCGGCGAGGTAGCCGCCTCCCGGGATCAGGGCGGCGAGCCAGCCCCGGTCCAGGCCCGCCCTCAGCAGCCGGGGCCGCACCTGGGCGGCCCAGCGACCGTGCAGCGGCGGATCGGTCTCCGCGTTCAGCAGCCGGAAGCTGGTGACGACCTCCCACATCGGGGATACCGCGAAGCGGGTCTGTGCCAAGTCCGCCGCGGAGAAGTTCAGTTCGTATTGCATGGCCCCGCGTACCCCCGTCGCTGCCCATTGGATTCGGCTCCACCTTAATCAATAGGACCCGCGGCCGTCCCCGCGCAGGCTCTTCCCATGCCCTCCTCCTTCCGTGGTCTCCCGCCGCTCGTCTGGACCCTGTTCGCCGGTTCGATCGTCAACCGGATCGGCTACCTCGTCACCCCGTTCCTCGTCTTCCTCCTCGCCGACCGGGGCATCACCGGATCCGACATCTCCTTCGTGCTCGGCGCGCTCGGCGCCGGCCACCTGCTCGGCCCGGCCGTCGGCGGGCTGCTCGCCGACCGGATCGGCCGCCGTCCGACCATGCTGATCGGGCTCATCGGCTCCGCCGTGGCCCAGGGCGCGCTGTTCCTGGCCCCGGGGATCTGGACGATGGCCGCCTCCGCGCTGCTGCTCAGCACCGCCGGAGCCACCGTCCCGCCCGCCGCGTTCGCCCTGTTGGCCGATGCGGTGGACACCGGCTGGCGGCAGAGGGCGTACGCCCTGTTCAACTGGGGCGTCAACATCGGCACGGCCGTCGCCGGCGTCCTCGGCGGCTTCCTCGCCGCGCACGGGTACTGGCTGCTCTTCCTCGTCGACGCCGGTTCGGCGCTCGTCTACGCCACCGTGGTCGCGACCCGGCTGCGCGAGCCGGCCCGTACCGCCCCGGCCAAGGCCACGGGCCTGGGCTACGGGGTCGTCCTGCGCGACCGGCTGCTGCTCCTGCTGCTCCCGCTGCTCGGGATCCAGCTGTTCGTGTACTCGCTGACCGAGGTGGCGCTGCCGCTGGCCGTCCGCGACAGCGGGCTCTCGCCGGCCGTGTACGGGTCCCTGGCGGCGGTCAACGCCGTCCTGGTGGTGGCCCTGCAGCCGTTCGTGACGGCCAGGCTGTCGGGACTGCCGCAGCTCCCGGTGCAGGCGGCGGGCAGTGCCCTGATCGCCGCCGGGGTGGCGCTGACCGGGCTCGCGGACTCCGTCACCGGGTACGTGGTCTCGGTGGTCGTCTGGTCGCTCGGCGAGGTGGCCGTGGCCGGCATCGCGGCCTCCCTGGTGGCCGACCTGGCCCCGGCCGACGCCCGGGGCCGCTACCAGGGCGCCTTCAGCTGGACCTGGGGCATGGCCCGCTTCTCCGCCCTCACCCTGGGCGTAGCCCTCTACACCGGGGTCGGGGCGAGCGCCCTGTGGTGGGGTGCCCTGGTCGCCGGACTGCTCGCCGCGGTGGCGACCCTGGGCCTGCGCACCCGGATCGCGGCCCGCGCGGAGCTCGCCCTGGCCGCATGACCGGGGCGAGCGGGCCGGGCGAGCAGGCCGGGGCGAGCGGGCCGGTGTCGCGGAAGGCTCAGACCACCGTGACCGGGTGGCGGACGACCCCGTCGAAGAGGTAGCCCTGGGTGTTGTAGGCGGCCGTCTCGGGCTGCGTCCGCCCGGTCGCGTCCGTGGCCCGGGCCAGCAGGGCGGTCGCCCCCGGGGTCCGCGGGGTCCACGGCACCGACCAGCGCACCCAGCTGCCGCGGCGCGGGACGTCGTGGAGCCGGGCCCGCCGCCAGCGGGCGCCCCCGTCGGTGCTGACCTCCACCTGGTGCACGGGGGCCGCTCCGGACCAGGAGCGTCCGGTCAGCAGCTGCGGGCGGTGCACGGGCACGGTCGCGCCCAGCTCCAGCTCGAAGGCGCTCTTGAGGGTCTGCCGGGTCAGGGGCGCGCTGCCCTGCGGCGGCTGGTCGGGCCCGAACAGCCGGTACAGGTCGGTGTTCCACGGCGTGTAGAGCGGCTGCCCGCTCACCTCGATGTCCCCGACCCACTTGATCGAGGAGATCCCGATCCAGTCCGGAACGACCACCCGGACCGGCCCGCCGTGGTCGGCCGGCAGCGGCTCGCCGTTCATCTCGTACGCGAGGATCACGTCGTCCAGCGCCTTCGACACCGGCAGCGGGCGCCGCACGTGCCCCAGGTTCACGCCGTTGGTGACCACCTCGTCGTCCAGGCCCCGGGGCAGTACGTCCACGGCTTCGCGGGTCACCCCGGCCCGCCGCAGCACGTCCGAGAGCCGGGCCCCGCGCCAGTGGGCCACACCGATCGCGCCGAGGGTCCACGCCGTCCCGGCCACCGTCTGGCCCTGCTGGGTGGTGTAGAAGCTCCGGCCGTTGCCCGCGCACTCGATGAACAGCGTCCGCTCGACGGCGGGCAGCGCGCGCAGCCGGTCGTACGAGAACTCCACCGGCCCCCCGGCCAGCGCGTCGCCCCACACCTTCAGCCGCCAGGCGTCCTTGTCGAGGCGCGGCGTGGCGGTGTGGTTGCGGACGAAGAACCGGTCGATGGGAGTCAGCCGGCCCGTGCCGCGCAGGGCGGCGAACTTCGTTTCCGCGTTCGTTCCCCGGATCGTGAACAGCTCCGGCGGCAGCGGCTTCACGACCCCGGGCAGGTTGGCGGTTCCGGCGGGGCCCACGGCCGCCGCGGCCTCACCGGCTTCGGCTGCTCCGGCCGTCCCGGCGGCGCCCAGGCCGAGGGCGCCGGCCGCGGCTCCCGCCGCGAAGAGCCTGAGCAGGTCACGGCGGTCCACTCCGGCCGAGCGGGCTCGGCCGCGCGCCCACTGGTGCAGGCGCGCACGGTCGTACTGGCTCTCGTCGGACAGGTCGAGGGGCATGGCGGGACACTCCCTTGATCGCGATTCAGACGGACCTTAGGAGTCCGGCCCGGCACGCGGGAGCCCCTCTTCACGATGGCCACGAACCTGTAACACTGCCGCAATGCCCGGCTCGAGCGAAGCGACAGGGACCCTCAAGTGGCCCTCTAAGCAGGGAACTTGCGGTTCACCCACCGGAAGGTGAATTCGATGAGGACGGCCGCGCCGGCGGCGATGCCCACGGCGGTCCACGGCATCGCGGCGCCCTCCAGCTTGAGCTGGAAGAAGTCCTGGAGCCAGGGCACGACGAGCACGATCAGGAACGCCCCGCCCATCGCGCCGACCAGGCCGACCCGCCACCACGTGTAGGGGCGGGCGATGATCGCCAGGACCCACATCGAGGTCAGGAACAGCGCGAGCGTCGCGGCGCTGGTCTCGGCCTTGAGGGCGTCGGGGCCGGTGTAGTGGTGGCGGGCGATCACGTACGTCACGAAGCAGGCGACGGCGGCGATGACCCCGCCCGGGATCGCGTACCGCATCACGCGTTTCACGAAGTGCGGCTTGGCCCGCTCCTTGTTGGGCGCCAGCGCCAGGAAGAAGGCGGGAATGCCGATGGTCAGCGTCGACAGCAGCGTCAGGTGGCGCGGCAGGAACGGGTACTCGACCTGGGAGCAGACCACCAGCACGGCCAGCAGCACCGAGTAGACCGTCTTCGTGAGGAAGAGGGTGGCGACGCGGGTGATGTTGCCGATGACCCGGCGCCCTTCGGCGACCACCGAGGGCAGGGTGGAGAAGCTGTTGTTGAGGAGGACGATCTGCGCGACGGCGCGGGTGGCCTCCGAGCCGGAGCCCATCGAGACGCCGATGTCGGCGTCCTTGAGCGCGAGCACGTCGTTGACCCCGTCGCCGGTCATCGCGACCGTGTGGCCCCGGGACTGGAGGGCGGCGACCATGTCGCGCTTCTGCTGGGGGGTGACCCGCCCGAAGACGGCGTTCTGGTCGAGGACCTCGGCCATGGCGCCCTGGTCGGTGGGGAGCTTTCGCGCGTCGACGGTGTTCTCGGCGCCGGGCAGGCCCAGCTTCCCGGCGACCGCGCCGACCGAGACGGCGTTGTCCCCGGAGATGACCTTGGCTTTGACGTCCTGGTCCTCGAAGTAGCGCAGGGTGTCGGCGGCGTCGGGGCGCAGCCGCTGCTCCAGGACGATCAGGGCGGTCGGTTTGACCCCGGTGGCCACGGCCGGGTCGTCGAGTTCATGGGCGGCACGGCCCAGCAGGAGGACCCGCAGGCCCTGTTCGTTGAGCTCGTTGATCTCCTCCAGGGCCGGGTCCCCGGCCGGGAGCAGCACGTCGGGGGCGCCCAGCAGCCAGGTGTTGTTCTCGCCGTCGCCCTCGCTGAAGCTGGCGCCGCTGTACTTGCGGGCGGAGGAGAAGGGCAGCGACTCGGTGCAGCGCCACTCGGCGCTGTCGGGGTAGGCGTCGATGATCGCCTGGAGGCTGGCGTTGGGGCGCGGGTCGCTCTCGCCGAGCGCGCCGAGGACCTTCTTGACGTACGCGGCGTCCGCGCCGCCGAGCGGGCGGCACTCGGTGACGTCCATGCCGCCCTCGGTGAGGGTGCCGGTCTTGTCGAGGCAGACCACGTCCACGCGGGCGAGGCCCTCGATGGCGGGGAGCTCCTGCACCAGGCACTGCTTGCGGCCGAGCCGGATGACGCCGATGGCGAAGGCGACGGAGGTGAGGAGGACGAGGCCTTCGGGGATCATCGGGACGATGCCGCCGACGGTGCGGGCGATGGCGTCCTTGAGGTTGTTGTCCTTGACGACCAGCTGGCTGATGATCAGGCCGATGGAGGTCGGGATCATCATCCAGGTGACGTACTTGAGGATGGTGGAGATGCCGGAGCGCAGCTCGGAGTGGACGAGCGTGAACCGGGAGGCCTCTTCGGCGAGCTGCGCGGCGTAGGCCTCGCGGCCGACCTTGGTGGCGGTGAAGGCGCCGCCGCCGGCGACGACGAACGAGCCGGACATGACGGGGTCGCCGGGCTTCTTCAGGACGGGGTCGGCTTCGCCGGTGAGGAGGGACTCGTCGATCTCCAGGCCGTCGGCCTCGCCGACGAGCCCGTCGACGACGACCTTGTCGCCGGGACCGAGCTCGATGACGTCGTCGAGGACGATCTCGGAGGTGGAGATCTCGGCGGTGCGGCCGTCGCGGCGGACGCTGGGTTTGGCCTCGCCGATCACGGCGAGGCTGTCCAGGGTCTTCTTGGCGCGCATTTCCTGGATGATGCCGATGCCGGTGTTCGCGATGATCACGAAGCCGAAGAGACTGTCCTGGATCGGGGCGACGAAGAACATGACCACCCACAGGACGCCGATGATGGCGTTGAAGCGGGTGAAGACGTTCGCACGGACGATGTCGGCGGTGGAGCGGCTGCTGCGGACGGGGACGTCGTTGACGGCTCCGCGGGCGACGCGCTCGGCGACCTCCGCGGTGGTCAGCCCCGCCGGCTTGAACCGGGGTGCCGGCGGTCGGATCGGGTGTACGGGATCGAGCTCGGCCCCCGCGTCGATGGCGGTCCCGGCGGGGGCGGCGCCGCCGCCGCCCTGCTCCGGTCCGTCTGGTTCAATCCCTGCCCGCTGCGTCATGGTTTCGACGGTAAAGGGGGATTCAACGGTTCACCCGCTGAAAAGCATGAAGATCCGACTTCGGGATGAGCCGAATCCTCCGCTGGTAGCCCTTCCGACGGGCCGAGGCGGGCTCGCCGGACAGGTGCGGCGCCGTTTCCGGAGGGCTCCGCCCCCGGACCCCCGCGTCTCGAACGCCGGCGAGGCCGGTTCAGGCCCAGCCCACCGGTCACGTGCGCGTCGCGGGCCGGGGCACGGTCGGGAGGCCGGCTCTCAGGGCAAGGCGGGCTAGCCCGCCTGGGGAGACGGGGCCGACGGGGCCGACGGGCCGTCCTCGTTCCGAGCGGCCAGCTCGAGGGCGTGCCGCTTCAGGGCGGCATCGCGGCCGCGGACGTACCAGAGGCCGATGAGGCCGAGCACCCCGCCGACCGCGCAGGTCCAGACCCACCACAGCATGCCGCGGTCCGCGAACCACCCGTAGAAGGGGAGCTGGAAGAGGAAGAGGGCGAACCAGATGATCGTGCCGCCCGCGACGGTGCCGACGATCGGACCCTCGAGGGGCTCGGGGGCCTCGTGCTGCGCAGTCCATTTCGCCATGGGGACAAGTCTAGGCCGGTCGGCGGAGGGTCTACGCGCGGAGATAGACGCCCCTTCGTTCATGTGTTCATACTGAAACGGTTTGGGCTTGGCCCGTTTTCGTCGTATGAAACCACCACTGAGGACCAGGACCCCCATGAGCACGTCGGCCCCCGTGGACCGCTACTTCAAGATCTCCGAGCGCGGCTCGACCATCGGCCGCGAGGTCCGCGGCGGGTTCGCCACCTTCTTCGCGATGGCCTACATCATCGTGCTGAACCCGATCATCCTGGGCAGCGCGAAGGACATGTACGGCAACCAGCTCGACGGCGGCCAGCTGGTCACCGCCACCGTGCTGACCGCGGCCTTCACCACCCTCCTGATGGGCGTCATCGGCAACGTCCCGATCGCCCTCGCGGCCGGCCTCGGCGTCAACACCGTCGTCGCCCTCCAGCTCGCCCCGCGCATGAGCTGGCCCGACGCCATGGGCATGGTGGTCCTGGCGGGCTTCGTGGTGATGCTGCTGGTCGCCACCGGCCTGCGCGAGCGCGTCATGAACGCGGTCCCGCTCGGCCTGCGCAAGGGCATCGCGATCGGCATCGGCCTGTTCATCCTGCTGATCGGCCTGGTCGACTCGGGCTTCGTCACCCGCATCCCGGACCTCGCCCACACCACGGTCCCGATCCAGCTCGGCAGCAACGGCCACCTGCACGGCTGGCCCGTCCTGATCTTCGTGGTCGGCGTCCTGCTGACGCTCACCCTGATCATCCGCAAGACCCCCGGCGCGATCCTGATCTCCATCGTGGCCATGACCGTCGCCGCCCTGGCGATCCAGCTGATCGTCAAGCTCCCGGACGCCGCCTGGGGCCTGACGGTCCCCGAATGGCCGGGCAACCCGGTGGCGGCGCCCGACTTCGGCCTCATCGGTCAGGTCAGCCTGTTCGGCGGCTTCGGCAAGGTCGGCATGCTGACGGGCATCCTGTTCGTCTTCACCGTGCTGCTGTCCTGCTTCTTCGACGCGATGGGCACCATCCTCGGGGTCGGCGACGAGGCGAAGCTGACGAAGCCGGACGGCTCCTTCCCCGGCATCAACCGGGTCCTGTTCGTGGACGGCATGGCCGTCGCCGCGGGCGGCGCCTCCTCCTCCTCGGCCACCACCTGCTTCGTGGAGTCCACGGCCGGCGTCGGCGAGGGCGCCAGGACGGGCCTGGCGAACATCGTGACGGGCGGCCTCTTCACCGTGTCGCTGTTCCTCACGCCGCTCGCCACGATGGTCCCCTCGCAGGCGGCCACGCCCGCTCTCGTCGCGGTCGGCTTCCTGATCATGGCCGGCTCGGTCAGGGACATCGACTGGAACGACTTCACGATCGCCGTCCCGGCCTTCCTGGCCATGGTGATGATGCCGTTCACGTACTCGATCACCAACGGCATCGGCATCGGCTTCGTGGCCTTCTCCGCACTGCGACTGGCGACCGGCCGGGGCCGCGAGGTCCCGGTGGCCATGTACATCGTGTCGGCGGTCTTCGTCTTCTACTACGCGATGCCGGCCCTGGGCCTCACGTAAGGCCGTAGAACTTCTCCGTCTCGTCGACGGCCGCCTTGAAGCGTTCGTCGAAATCGTCACGAATGAGCGTCCGGACCACATAGTCCTGGACGCTCATTCCTCGTTTGGCGGCATGAGTCCGGAGCCTGTCGAGGAGCTCCCCGTCTATGCGCATGCTCAGCACATGTGTCCCCATGCCGAAAGAGTCGGGGCACAGGGCATGGACGCGTGTCACTTTCCGCGGCCGACTCACCCGTACGAGTGACACCAGATAAGTGGTGTTCCTTAGGAAGAGTAATGAGTTACTCTAAAGACATGCATGACCTTTCCCATGGTGACGACGCAGCCGCCGTGAACGACCTCCGCTCCGCCGTCATGCGGCTGGGCCGGCGCCTCAAGCACCAGCGCGTCGACGAATCGCTGAGCCCGACCGAGATGTCGGTGCTCGGCACCCTCGCCCGCTGCGGCCAGGCCACCCCCGGTGAGCTGGCCCGGCGCGAGCACGTGCAGCCGCCGTCCATGACGCGCATCGTCGCGTTGCTGGAAGCCAAGGGACTGGTCACGCTGGAACCGCACCCCGACGACCGCCGCCAGAAGGTGGTCCGCCAGACGGAGGAGGCCGAAGCGATGCTCGAAGAGAGCCGTCGCAAGCGCAACGCCTTCCTCGCCGGGCTCGCGGCCGAGCTGACCGAGGCCGAATGGGCGAAGCTGCGCGAAGCCGCGCCCGTCCTGGACAAGCTCGCGCACCTATAGGAACGACGCCAGGAGGCGACCCCTTTTGAGTACGGGACCCGGAGCAGACTCCGCCCCCGGCCACACACCCACCACTACGCGCACGCACCGCACGTCCAAGAACGCGCCGGACAAGAACTCGATGTTCAGCTCGCTGAAGATCCGGAACTACCGGCTCTTCGCCACCGGCCAGGTCGTCTCGAACACCGGCACCTGGATGCAGCGCATCGCACAGGACTGGCTGGTCCTGTCGCTGACCGGATCCGCCTCGGCGGTCGGCATCACCATCGCGCTGCAGTTCCTGCCGATGATGCTGTTCGGGCTCTACGGAGGCGTACTCGCCGACCGGCTCCCCAAGCGGCCGCTGCTGCTCTGCACCCAGGCGGCCATGGGCCTCACCGGCCTCGCACTCGGTGTCCTCGTCCTCGCCGGCCACGTCAACGTCTGGCACGTCTACCTCGCCGCCTTCCTCCTCGGCCTGGTCACCGTCGTGGACAACCCGGCCCGGCAGACCTTCGTCTCCGAAATGGTCGGCAAGGACCAGGTGGCCAACGCGGTCAGCCTGAACTCGGCCAACTTCCAGTCCGCACGACTGGTCGGCCCCGCCATCGCCGGTGTCCTCATCACCGCCGTCGGCTCCGGCTGGGCCTTCCTGCTCAACGGCCTGTCCTTCGCGGCGCCGATCGCGGCGCTGCTGCTGATGCGGACCCGCGAACTGCACCGGGTCGAGGTCCAGCCCCGCGCGAAGGGACAGCTCCGCGAAGGCCTGCGGTACGTCGCCGGACGGCCCGAGCTGATCTGGCCGATCGTGCTCGTCGGCTTCATCGGCACCTTCGGCTTCAACTTCCCGATCTGGCTGTCCGCCTTCGTCAGCAAGGTCTTCCACGGCGACGCGGGCACGTACGGGCTCTTCAACACCCTGATCGCGGCGGGCTCCCTGGCGGGTGCCCTGCTGGCGGCCCGGCGGGGCCTGTCCCGCCTGCGGCTGCTGGTCGCGGCGGCGGTGCTCTTCTCCGTCCTCCTCCTCGTGACGGCCTTCGCGCCGAGCTTCTGGCTGTTCGCGGCGCTGCTCGTCCCCCTCGGGGTCTTCGGCCTGACGGTGAACGTCACCGCGAACTCCAGCGTCCAGATGGCCACCGACCCCGAGATGCGGGGCCGGGTGATGGCCTTGTTCATGATGGTCTTCACCGGCGGCACCCCGATCGGGGCCCCGCTGGTCGGCTGGGTCACGGACACCTACGGCGCGCGGATCGGCATGGCCGCGGGCGGAGCGGTCTCCCTGGCCGCGGCCGTCACGATCGGCCTCGTCCTCTCCCGCGTCGGCAACCTCCGCCTCAGCGTGAACCGCCACGGCGTGACCTTCGTCCCCTCGGACCGCCACCGCCAGCTGGCGACGGCGGCGTAGGGCCTGGCGGTGCCTGAAGGCGCCTCAACCGCCGGCGGGGCTGGAAAATCCAGCCCCGCCGGCGTTTGGGGCCGGCCCCCCGGCAACGGCGCCGCACCGGGCACCCGCGGCTAGGCTCGGGCCATGAGACTGTTCGCAGCCGTCATCCCGCCCGCGACGGCGGTCGCAGAACTGGCCGAGGCCGTCCGCGGCCTCCACGACGACCACCTGCGCTGGACCGCGGAAGCGGGCTGGCACTTCACCCTCGCCTTCATGGGCGAGGTCCGCGACGAGGTCCTCCCCGAGCTCCACACCCGCCTCGCCCGCGCCGCGGCCCGGAGCACCCCCTTCCCGCTGCGGATCCACGGCTCCGGCCACTTCGGCCACCGCTCCCTGTGGGCCGGCGCCGCCGGAGACCTCGACGCCCTGCGCATGCTCGCCGAACGCGCCGACGCCGCCGCCCGGCGCTCCGGGGTGCCCATGGACCAGCACCACCGCTACACCCCGCACCTCACCCTCGGCCGGCTCCGCGACGAGCGGCACGACGTCCGCCCCTACTCCACGGCCCTGGCCTCCTTCGAGGGAGCCGTCTGGCAGGTCGGCGAGCTCAGCCTGGTCCGCAGCAACCTGCCCGACTCCGGCGTCCCGGGCGAGCAGCCCCGCTACGAGGTCGTCGGCTCCTGGGAACTGGGCGAGCCCGCCCCTCCGTACGAAGGGCGGGCCCGGTCGCGTTAGGCTCGACGGGTGGATCCCAAGACCAGAAACCGCGTCATGGCCGGTGTGCTCGTACTGATGTTCGTCGTGGTGGCCGTGGCCGCCGCCGTGGGCCAGTAAGGACGGCAGGCCCGCCGGGCGGCCCCTACCAGGCGAACGCCTCCGGAGCCGGTCCCGGCCCGGGGAAGACCTCGTCCAGCCCGGCCAGCACCTCCGGCGACAGCTCCAGCTCCACCGCGCGCAGCGCGGACGCGAGCTGCTCCGGCGTACGCGGACCGACGATCGGACCGGTGACCCCGGGACGTGTCAGCAGCCAGGCCAGGGCGACCTCGCCGGGCTCCAGTCCGTGCTTGTCCAGCAGGTCCTCGTACGCCTGCACCTGCGCCCGTACGGAACTGTTCGCGAGCGCGTCCGCCGAGCGGCCGCTCGCCGTCCGCCCCGACTCCGCCGCCTTGCGGATGGCCCCGCCCAGCAGCCCGCCGTGCAGCGGGGACCACGGGATGACGCCGAGCCCGTACGCCTCGGCCGCCGGGATGATCTCCAGCTCCGCCCGCCGCTCGGCGAGGTTGTAGAGGCACTGCTCGCTGACCAGGCCGAGCCGCCCCGAACGCGCCGCGGCCTCGTTGGCCTGGGCGATCTTCCAGCCGGGGAAGTTCGAGGAGCCGGCGTACAGCACCTTGCCCTGCTGGATCAGGACCTCGACGGCCTGCCAGATCTCCTCGAAGGGCGTCAGCCGGTCCACGTGGTGGAACTGGTAGATGTCGATGTAGTCGGTGTTCAGGCGCTTGAGGCTGGCGTCCACCGCCCGCCGGATGTTGAGCGCCGACAGCCGGTCGTAGTTGGGCCACGGGTCACCCTCCGCGGCCATGCTCCCGTAGACCTTGGTGGCGAGGACCGTCTTCTCACGGCGTCCGCCGCCCTGGCCGAACCAGGTACCGATGATCTCCTCGGTACGGCCCTTGTTCTCGCCCCACCCATACACGTTGGCCGTGTCGAAGTAGTTGATACCGGCGTCGAGGGCCGTGTCCATGAGGGCGTGACTCTCCGGCTCACCCGTCTGGGGGCCGAAGTTCATGGTGCCGAGGACAAGTCGGCTGACCTTGAGACCGGTGCGTCCGAGCTGCGTGTACTCCATGGGCCACTAGCCAACTGCCTGGAGTGCGCTCGAAGCAAGACCCGCTCGTGAAGCGCGTGTTACGTGTCCTGCCGCGGCCGGTACGGACCGCCCAGGCCCCAGGCCTGGTGCAGGACCGCTGCGAACTCCCCCGCCAGGCGGTGCTCGCCGGAGGCGTTGGGGTGCGTGCCGTCGTAGGTGTCCCGGTCGATGTCGTACGCCTCCGGGCGGGCGGCCAGCAGGATCGGCGAAGCGGGGGTCGACAGGTCGGCGACCGCCTTGGCGAGCAGCTCGTTGAAGAGCTCGACCTGCTGCGCGAAGGGCGCGTCGTCACGGGCCCGGACGTTGGGTATGACGGGGAGCAGGACCATCCGTATCCCGGGCCGGGCGGCGCGGGCCTCCGCGATGAACCGGCGGACGTTGGCGGCGGTGCCCTCGGCCGAGGTGTAGAAGCCCAGGTCGATCAGCCCGAGGGAAACCAGCAGCACGTCGGCCCCGCAGGACCGGACCGCGGGCCCGATGAGCGGGGCCATGTGCTGCCAGCCCTCGCCCCAGCCGGCCAGGTGCCGGCGGGCGCCGTCGGGGAAGCCGGGGTCGGCGTAGGCCTCGCTGGTCGGCGCGTCCGCGAGGGCGTCGTAGAGGCGGCTGCGGGGGCCGACGATCTCGTACGGGCCGCCGAAGGCGGTCTCGAGGTGCTGCCACATCCGATAGCGCCAGGTGTAGTCGCCGGCGCATCCGACGGTCATGGAATCCCCGACGAACATGAAATGCATCCGGTCATCTTCGCGGATCACCGGGCCGCGGCCCCTGTGATGCCGGACACGCGGGGCGGGCTGGCAGGGTAGGGGGATGCGCCCGCACCTGCTGCCCCTGACCGCCGCCGCTGCCGTCCTCGCCCTGCTGCCCTCGGCCGCCGCCGCCGCGGCCGGGTCGGCCGGGTCCGGGTCCGCCGCGTCCGGGTTCACGATCACCGACCCCCGGATCAAGGAGTCGAGCGGGCTCGCGGCCAGCCGGATCCACCCCGGCGTCTACTGGACGCACAACGACAGCGACGACGGCCCGTACGTGTACGCCGTGGACTCCGCGACCGGGAAGACGGTCGCGCGGATCACCCTGACGGGCATCGGCACACCGCGGGACATCGAGGGGATCTCGCTGGGCCCGGACGGGCGGCTGTACGTCGGCGACATCGGGGACAACCGGGGCGGCTCCTGGAACCACGTGTGGATCTACCGGTTCGCCGAGCCGAAGACGCTTCGGGACGCCACGCTCAAGGCCGAGCAGTTCACGGTGAAGTACGCCGACGGGCCGCGGAACGCGGAGGCGCTGATGGTGCATCCGGTGACGGGGCGGGTGTACATCGCCAGCAAGGACGAGAAGGCCGGCGGGCTGTACGAGGGCCCGGAGGCGCTGTCCGCCTCCGGCACGAACACCTTCCGGAGGATCGGGGACGTCCCGTGGGTCACGGACGGGGCGTTCTCCCCGGACGGGGGGCGGCTCGCGCTGCGGGGGTACTTGTGGGCGAGGACGTACCCGTGGAAGGACGGGCGGCCCGCCGGCGACGGGGAGGCGGTGGCCGCGCCGTGGCAGGGGCAGGCGGAGTCCGTGACGTACACGGCGGACGGGACGACGCTGATGTTCGGGGCGGAGGGGGCGAACAGCCGGGTCGTCGCCGTGCCGGTGGCCCCGGCCGCGAAGCCCTCGCCTTCGTCCTCCGGCTCCGGCCCGGGCTCCGGCTCGGGATCCGCCGCTCCGGATCCTTCCGCGGGCGCGCCCGCCGCCCCCGACGGGGGGAGCTTCACGAAGGGCGCCCTCGTCCTGGTCGCGGCCCTGACCCTGACCCTTGCCGCGAAGCGGCTCCTCCGCCGCCGCCCCAAGCCCTGACCCTCCGGGCCGGGGGGCGGGTGCGGATGGTGGGCCCTGCGGGACGAAGTCCCCTACCCGCCCTTCGCCCGTTCCCCGGGGCTGCGCCCGGACCCCTCCCGGGGCTCCGCCCCGGACCCCGGTCCTCAAACGCCGGACGGCTGACATGGCGCTCCGGCGTTTGAGGAGCAGGGGTCCCTCTCAGGCCCCCTGGATCGGGATCTGGTGGGAGGTCCCGGCAGAGGATCCGTTGGCCGGGGCTTCCGCCGGAGGGGTCGGCTGCGACATCGTCGACAGGAGTTGGCGGGCCAGGCCCAGGCCCGTGCCGCCCATCGTCAGGGCCTTCGCGAACATCTCCGACATGCCCTCCGCCCCGTTGAGCAAGATCATGTGCTCTACGTTGCCGAAGGCGCCCGCTCCCGCCTCCACGATCGCCGGCCAGTTCTCGGCGAGCTGCTGCGCGACCACCGCCTCCTGGTTCTCCGCCAGCGCAGCGGCCCGCGCCTGGATGGCCGCCGCCTCCGCGAGGCCCTTCGCCTTGGCAGCCTCCGCCTGCGCCAGCCCGTTCGCCTGGGCCGACGCCGCCTCCGCGAGGCCCTTGGCCTGGGTCGCCGCCGCCTCCGCCTCGCCGGTCGCGCGGGTGGCCGTCGCCGCGGCCAGGCCGCGCGCCTCCGTGGCCTTCGCGTCGGCCGCGGCCGCCGTCGTCACCCGGGTCGCCTCGGCTGCGGCCGCCAGCTCCGTCTCCTTCGCCTTGGCCTGCGCCGCCGAGATGCGGGCGTCGCGGTCCGCTTCGGCCCGGGTCCGGGTCTCGTACGCCGCCGCGTCCGCCGGCTTGCGCACGTCCGCCTGGAGCTGCTGCTCGCGCCGGTGGGCCTCCAGCTCCGCCACCCGGGTCTCCTGGACCACCACCTCCTGCCGCGCCGCCGCCTCCGACAGCGGGCCCGCCTGCCGTGCCGTCGCGGCCGCCTTGTCCCGCTCGGCCTGGTAGCCGGCCTGGAGGATCTCGCTGTCCCGGGTGGCCTCCGACATCCGCGCGAAGGCGGCCTGTTCGGCCTCGGTGGCCCGCAGGTTGGCGTCCGCCTGGGCGATCCGCGCGTCCCGCTGGACGGCCGCCGCGTGCGGCATCGCCAGGTTCTTGATGTAGCCCGTCGGGTCCTCGATCTCGTGGATCTGGAGGGAGTCGACGATCAGGCCGAGCTTCTCCATCTCCGTCCCGCACGCCGCCCGGGTCTGCCCGGTCAGCTTCTCCCGGTCGCGGATCATGTCCTCGACCGTCAGGCCGCCCACGATGGACCGCAGATGGCCGGCGAAGACGATGTGCACCCGCTCCGGCATCATCTTCTGCTGGTCCAGGAAGCGGCGGGCCGCGTTGGCGATGGACACGAAGTCGTCGCCGATCTTGAAGATGACCACGCCCTTGACCCGCAGCGGAATGCCCTGGTGGGTCACGCAGTCCACGTTCAGCTGGGTCTCGTTGAGGTCCAGCGACAGCTTCCGGACGGCCTGCACGCCGGGCATCACCATGGTTCCCCGCCCGGTGACGATCCGGAAGCCCATGCCCTCCGCGATGCCCTCGGTCTTGTGCGCGGAGCCGGAGATGACCAGCGCCTCATTGGGCTCGGCCACCCGCCACATGAGCTTGAACAGGCCGATCGCGGCCGCGATCGCACCCACGACCATCCCTGCCAGTACGCCGACAGACATCGGCAACTCCCCCTCGTACGCGGTGGCGTTCGCCACCGGGAAGGCGAGTGTGCGCCCGCGTCAAGGCAGCGGGAAGACGGCTGCCGAATCTTGTCGCCATCTTGGTACGAGAGGGCGCGGCCCCTGGTCAGTCGCCGTACGCGGCCATCACGTAGACCGTCCGCGGCGGCAGGTACTCGACCACCGTGACCACCGTCCCGACCGCCAGCCGGCCCGTCCCCGGCGCCGGGTGTGCGAGGAAGTGCTCGGCTCCGCCCCGGATCCGCACGATGACCTCGCCGACCAGCCCCGGCCCGACCGTTCCGGTGACCCGGCCGTCCAGTCCCACCATGTCCGATTCCCCCATGCACCGAGCGTACGGGGCTATCCCCGTGCCGGGTCCTCGTCGAGCCGGTATTCCTCGCCGTCCGCGTGATAGCCGTACAGCTCCCCGTAGCGGCCCCAGTCCGTCGCCGTCTCCAGTTGCTGCTCCAGCTGCTCGCTCGTGTAGTGGTGCGAGAGGAGGTCGCGGAAGAAGCCGGCCCGCTGGGTGCCGCCCCGGGAGCGCCGCAGGGTGGTGTGGATCAGGTGGACCAGCGGAACCTCCATGGCCCCCTCGGCGAACAGTTCCTTCGACTCCTGTACGTCGGCCCCCGCGAAGGCGGTGCCGCGCGCGGTCAGCACCAGGTGCAGGTCCCGTACCTCGGCCAGGCCCAGCAGTTCCAGCCCGTCCACCTGGGGCAGTACGTCGTCCACCTCGAGGCCCAGTTCCTCGGCGAGGTCGGCGAGGTCCACGCTGCCGTCGCCGGTGCCCCGCTGGAGCACGATCTCGGCGAGGCCCGCCATGCCGTCGACGCTGGCCGCCGGGAGCGGGGTGTTGGCCGGGGTGCGCTTGGCCGGCGGGGCCGTGGCCGGGGTCTTGGCGGTGCGGCCGGTCATCACCGCGTACACGGCGTCCACGATCCGTTCGAAGTCCGCGCCGCCCCGGTCCCGGGGGCGGGCCAGGTCCACCGCGAAGGTCTCCTTGATGGTGCCGTAGGGCCGCGAGCCCAGCACCACCACCCGGTCGGCCATCAGCACCGCCTCCTCGATGTTGTGCGTGACCAGCACCACCGCCTTGGCGGGGAAGCGGTCGGAGGCCCACAGCTCCATCAGCTCGCCGCGCAGGTTCTCGGCGGTGAGCACGTCCAGCGCGGAGAACGGCTCGTCCATCATCAGCACGTCCGGTTCCACGACGAGCGCCCGGGCGAAGCCGACGCGCTGGCGCATCCCTCCGCTGAGCTCCTTCGGGTACGCCGACTCGAAGCCGTCGAGACCGATCAGGTCGATGGCCTCCACCGCCTGCCGGGCCCGCGCCTCGCGGTCCATGCCCTTTGCCTCCAGGCCGAGTTCCACGTTCTGCTGCACCGTCAGCCAGGGCAGCAGCGCGAAGGTCTGGAACACCATCGCCGTGCCCGGGTTCGCCCCGCGCAGCTCCTCGCCCCGGTAGGTGACCGAGCCGGAGCTGGCGGGGATCAGCCCCGCGAGGCAGCGCAGCAGGGTGGACTTGCCGCTGCCGGACTTCCCGAGGAGGGCGACGATCTCGCCCTCGTGGATCTCCAGGTCGATGCCGCCGAGTACGGGCAGCTCCCCGTCGGCGCCGGCGTAGGACTTGGTGAGGGCGGCGGCCTGGAGGATCGTGGTCGCGGTCATCGGGACGGGCTCCTCGGATCGGGCGGGCGGGCGGGCGGAATCCAGACGGACCGGACGGACCGGACGGACCGGACGGACTGGATGGATCAGATGGAGTAGCGGCGCTCCGCGAGCCGGTACAGAGGCCGCCAGAACAGCCGGTTGAGGCCGACGACGTACAGGCTCATGACGGCGATCCCGGCGATCAGCTTGGGGAAGTCCCCGGCCTCGGTGGCGTGGAAGATGTACGCGCCCAGGCCGGTCGCCGACAGGGTCGTACCGGCGAAGGTGACGACCTCTCCGACGATGGAGGCGTTCCAGGCGCCGCCCGAGGCGGTGATGCCTCCGGTGACGTACGAGGGGAACACGGCCGGGACGATCAGGCGCTTCCAGCGCTGGAGCCCGCGGACGCCGAGGTCGTCCATGGCCTCCTTGAGGTCGGAGGGGATGGCCATGGCTCCGGCGATGGCGTTGAAGAGGATGTACCACTGCGCGCCGAGGGCCATCAGCAGGATGCAGCCGATGTTGATGTTCAGCCCGGTCTCGAGGAAGAACCAGACGGCCACCGGGAAGAGCAGGTTCGCGGGGAAGCTCGCCAGGACCTGCACGACGGGCTGGGCGATCTTCGTGAGCCGGGGCGAGGAGCCGATCCACACGCCCACGGGCACCCATACGACGGTGGCGGCGGCGACGAGCACGATCACCCGGACGAAGGTGATCAGCCCGAGCAGCAGCGGTTCCCCGAAGACCCCGAGGCCGGTCTCGCGCTGGAGGTAGCGCACGAGGTCGTACAGGCCCCACAGGATGACCGCTCCGGCGACGACGGCGAAGATCACGTCGCCGGCCCGGCGGCGGGCCGGGTCCACGGACAGCGCCATGTCGTCGCGGCCCAGTACGCGGGCGGCCCGGCCGGTGGCGTCGCGGGCGGGGGCGGTGGCGCGGCCGAGCAGGCGGGGCCAGTGGGAGCGGCGCAGGAAGTCCAGTACGTAGCTGCGCTGGACGTCGGTGGATTCCGACTGCTCGTTCTTGTACTTCTCCGCCCAGGCGGTGAGGGGTCGCCAGAAGACGAAGTTGACGGTGACGATGGTGACGGTCATCGCGAGGATGACCCAGCCGACCTTCCCGAGGTCCCCCTCGCCGATCGCGGTGCCCGCGTACGAGCCGAGGCCGGGGACGGCGTACTCCTGCCCGGAGACGGAGACCGCCTCGGAGGCCACGAGCATGAACCAGCCGCCGGCGAAGCTCATCATGCCGTTCCACACCAGATCGATGACCCCGGCGGGGACCTCCACGCGCCAGAAGCGCATCCAGCGGGTGAAGCCGAACGAGCGGGAGACCTCGTCGAGTTCACGGGGCAGGGACGTCAGGGTGGCGTAGAACCCGAAGGTCATGTTCCAGGCCTGCGAGGTGAAGATGGCGAAGACGACGGCGCATTCGAGGCCGAGGAGCGAGCCGGGGAAGAGTGCGACGAAGAAGGTGACGAGGACGGAGAGGAAGCCGAGGACGGGGACGGACTGGAGGATGTCCAGGGCCGGGATCAGCACCCGTTCCAGGCGGCGGCTGCGGGCGGCGGCGTAGGCGTAGGCGAAGGTGAAGACCACGGAGGCGACGAGCGCGATGAACATGCGCAGGACGCTGCGGGCGGCGTAGTACGGGAGCTTCGCGGGGTCCGTGTCCACGTCGGGGACGTCGGCGGGGTCGAAGTTGACGGTGGTGCCCTTGCCGACCTGGAGGATCGCGTACCCGAGCACGAGGAAGGCGGCGGCCACGGCGAAGTCCACCCAGGACAGGCGGGTGCGCGTGGGGGCCGCCTGGCCGGTGTGGGTCTCGGGGCGCGCGGAGGTCTTCATCCCGCCCAGCGGAACACGCCGGGCAACCGGCCACACCCCAGGTCACCCAACCGGGCGAGGTCCTCCTGGGGCGGCCGGGGCCCGGCGCGGGAAGGTCGCCCACAGGGCCGCGGCCATGGCGACGACCGCGGCGAGCGAGGCCAGCGCGCAGGCGAGGGACACGCGGGTGGAGACCTCGCCGGGGAGCAGGGTCGCGCCGGTCAGGACCAGGGTGGCCACGACCCAGCCGAGCAGTTGCAGGCGGTGCTCGTGCAGGACCAGGAGGGCCTGGCCGAGCACCATGGCCAGCATGGAGAAGAGGGTGCCGGAGGAGATCCAGAAGAACACGGCACGGCCGAGCCCGGCCTCGGCCTCGAAGAGCACCTCGATGAGCCACGGGCCGAACAGGGTGGCCGGGACGCCCCCGGCCAGGCCGAGCGCGGTGACGACCAGGGAGGTCCGCCCGAGGAGCCGGGAGAAGCCGGCGCGGTCGCCGGCGGCCGCCGCGGTGGACAGCCCGGAGAGCAGCGAGGCCTGGAGCGAGCCGAAGACGAAGAGCGGTACCCGGGCGAGCACGATCGCGTTCAGCAGACCCGCGACGAGCGCGCCGTCCTCGGGCGCGAGGAGCTTGGTGCTGACCACGGCGGCGTTGACGACGACCTGGGACAGCAGAGTGGAGACGACGAGCGGGCCGAGGCCGCCGAGCAGCCCCGGCCACCGGTCGGACGGCCCCCGGCCGAGCCCCCGGAAGACGGGTACCGAGGTGGCCAGGGCGGCGGCGAGCGGGGCGGCGGTGAGGATGAGGGCGAAGGCCATCGGGGAGCGGACCCCGGCGAGGGCGAAGCCCACGGCGAGGCCGATGCGCAGGACGCCGTCGATGCCCAGCTGCCGGCCGAACGGGCCGAACCTGCCGAGGCCGGCCAGGACCCCCCGGGAGATGTTGCCGACGGCCATGGCGGCGAAGGCCAGGCCGAGCGCGCCGACCATATCGGTGTGCCCGTTGAAGAACGTGTCCGCGAGGATCGGGGTCGCCCAGGCCAGCCCGGCCGCCAGCAGGACGAGCATGCCGAGGGTGAGCCCGGCGATCTGGCGCAGGACGCCCGAGACGCCAGTGCCGGAGACGCGGTGCGCGGCGACGATCCGGGTGAGCTCCTGCTCCACGGGGAAGAAGAGGCCGATGCCCACGGACATGAGGATCGTCCAGAGCACCGAGAGGGCGGCCATGCCGTCGGTGTCGAGGCTGTGGCCCGCCGCCATCAGGTGGATGTACGAGGCCGCGCCCAGGACGACCGTGCCGCTGATCACCGGCAGGGTTCCGGGGGGCAGGGTGCTCGCGATCCTCCCCAGCGGCGACCGCTTCCCGGACGCGTCCGCGTCCGGGACGCCCACGGCCGTATCCGGGACGCCCACGGCCGCGTCCGGAGCGTTCACGGCCGCGTCCGGAGCGTTCACGGCTGCCGGGCGGCCTTCGCCTTGAGCGGCTCCCACCAGGCGCGGTTCTCGCGGTACCAGTCGATCGTCGAGGCCAGGCCCTCTTCGAAGCCGACCTGTGGCGCGTAGCCGAGCTCCTCGCTGATCTTGGTGATGTCGAGGGAGTAGCGCAGGTCGTGGCCCTTGCGGTCCTCCACCGGCTCGACCATGTCCCAGTCGGCGCCGGCGGCGTCCAGCAGCAGGCCGGTGAGCTCCTTGTTGGTGAGCTCGACGCCGCCGCCGATGTTGTAGACGTGCCCGGCGCGGCCCTTGAGCAGCGCCAGCTCGATGCCGCGGCAGTGGTCCGCGACGTGCAGCCAGTCACGGATGTTGCCGCCCGTGCCGTAGAGCGGGACCTTCTTGCCGTCGATCAGGTTCGTGGTGAAGAGCGGGACGACCTTCTCGGGAAACTGGTACGGCCCGTAGTTGTTGGAGCAGCGCGTCACCACGACGTCCATGCCGTGAGTGCGGTGGTAGGCCAGCGCGAGCAGGTCGGATCCCGCCTTGGACGCGGAGTACGGGGAGTTCGGCGCGAGCGGCCACTCCTCGGTCCAGGAGCCCTCGCTGATCGAGCCGTACACCTCGTCGGTGGAGACGTGGACGAAGCGGCCGACGCCGTGCTTGCGGGCGGCGTCCAGCAGCACCTGCGTGCCCACGACGTTGGTCATCACGAAGGGGCCGGCTCCGGCGATGGAACGGTCCACGTGGGACTCGGCGGCGAAGTGCACCACCGCGTCGTGGCCGGCCATGACCTGGTCGACGGCGCCGGCGTCACAGATGTCACCGCGGACGAAGGCGTAACCGGGGTGGCCCGCCACGGGCGCGAGGTTCTCCTCGACGCCCGAATAGGTCAGCTTGTCGAAGACCGTGATCGTGGCGGCAGGGTCTGCCGAGAGGAGGGAGCGTACGAACTGCGAGCCTATGAAACCGGCGCCACCGGTCACGAGAATGCGCATAGTGCGGTCACTGTACTGGGCCATCCGGGCGCTGTGGGCCCCGCGTTGACGGGGGCCGGAACCCGCTCCGCCGCGCCACGGACTGTTCATGGAGCCGTCCCGTTCCCGCCCCGTTCCAGCCCCTCGCGCGGACGCCCGGGTCGGGCATCCTGCCCGATTACGAGGAAGGCCCGGCCCACCGTCGGTCACTGAGCGGCGGCCACCGGACACCTCCCGTCCCGTCCCCTGCGAAGGACCCGGTGCACCCCCGATGACCACTCTCGACATCATGCTTCCCTACTACGGCGACGTGGCCCTGATGCAGGCCGCGGTACGGAGCGTGCTGGCGCAGACCGACCCCGACTGGCGGCTCACGGTGGTGGACGACGGCACGGAGCCGTCCGTTCCCGGCTGGTTCGCGGAGCTCGACGACCCGCGCGTCTCCTACCGGCGCAACGAGCGGAACCTCGGCGTCACCGGCAACTACCGCACGTGCCTGGGGCTGGTCCGCGAGGCGCACTTCGTGCTGATGGGCACCGACGACATCATGCTGCCCTCGTACGTGGCCACCATCCGGGCCGCGCTCGCGAAGCACCCCGGCATCGGCATGATCCAGCCGGGCGTCGAGGTCATCGACGGAGCGGGCAAGCCCACCGAGGGACTCGTCGACCAGTCCAAGCGCCGCCTGTACAAACCCGCGTTCAAGGGCGAGGTGCTGATGGGCGGCGAGGCGCTCGCCACGAGCCTGCTGCGCGGGAACTGGCTGTTCTTCCCCTCCATCTGCTGGCGCACCGAGGCCGTCCGCACGGCGGGTTTCCGGGACGGACTGGAGGTCACCCAGGACCTCGCCCTGGTCATCGACGTGCTGCAGGCCGGCGAGCAGATGCTCCTGTCGGACACCCTGTGCTTCCAGTACCGCCGGCACGCCGTCAGCATCTCCTCCCGGCAGGCCTTCACCGGCGTCCGCTTCGAAGAGGCGAACCGCTTCTTCATGGACGTCGCCGACCGGCTGGACGGCACGGGCTGGACGAAGGCCGCCAAGGCCTCCCGGCTGCACCTGTCCTCCCGGATCCACGCCCTGACGATGCTCCCCGGCGCGCTGAAGAACAAGCAGGCCGAGGGCGCCCGCACCCTGCTGCGGCACGTCGCCGGCGCCGACCACCGCTGAGGGACACCCCCCGGCAGCCGCCGCTGACGGCGCACCCCCGCAGCCCCCACTCCCTCCCCACCGTCCGGAGCCGACGCCCATGTCCCTCGCCAGCCAGCCCCTGCCCCGTGTGGCCGTCCTCGGAGCCACCGGCTTCATCGGCCGGGCCCTGTGCGCCGCGCTCGACGAGCGCGGCCACGGCCTGCTCGCCGTCGCCCGCAAGCGGCCGCCCATCCCACTGCCGGGCGCGTTCGTCGCCTTCGACCTCACCCTCGACCCGCCGGGCGGGCTCGCCGCGATCCTCGCGGCACACCGGATCGACGTCATCGTCAACGCGGCGGGCGGCAACTGGGGCCTGACCGAGGAACAGATGGTCCCGGCCAACCTCGGCATGGTCGAGCGCCTGCTGGAGACCCTCGAGGCCATGGCGAAGCCGCCGCGGCTGGTGCACATCGGATCCGTGCACGAGTACGGGCTCTTCCCGATCGGCACGAGCATCACCGAGGACTCCCCCGCACACCCCTCGACGGTCTACGGAGAACTCAAGCTCCGGGCCACCCGGCTGATCACCGAGGCCGTCCGCGACCGCGGCCTGGACGCCCTCGTGCTGCGCCTGGGCAACGTCGTGGGAGCGGGCCAGCCCGCGCACAGCCTCCTCGGCGTCATGGCGGCCAAGCTGGCCGAGGGCCGGACCGCCGGCGGTGCGGAGCTGTCGCTGATGCCCCTCACCGCCCGGCGCGAGTTCCTCCACCTCCTCGACGCGGTGGAGGCCGTGACCGCCGCCCTCGCCCCGGCGCGCTCCTGCCCGCCGGTCCTCAACCTCGGACTCGGCCGGGCCACGTCCGCCCGCGAGGTGGTCGAGCTCCTGATCGAGGAGAGCCGCGTACCGACGCGGATCGTCGAGGTGCCCGCGCCGGACGGAAGCGGCCCGGAGACCGAGTGGCACCGGTTCGACATGTCCGCCACCGAGCGGGCGCTGGACTGGAAGCCGAGCCGGAGCCTCGGCGACGCCGTCGCCGAGCTGTGGGCCGCGGTCTGCCCGGTCGGCGTCTGACCGGTCGGCGTCCGACCGGGACCGCCGGTCCCCGCAGGCGCACCGCCGGGCTCCCGGCGAACCCCCGGCGAACCCCTCCAAGGAAGTCTGGCTCCCCCATGTCTCGCAGCGCACCCGTCCTGCCCGGCCGGCGCGGAACCCTCGGTGAGCTGTACTCGCCAAGGGCCAACGGCTTCGGCGTACTGCGCCTGGTCCTCGCCTCGTCGGTCGTGCTCTCCCACCTGTGGCCGATCGGTTGGGGCCCCCTGGACCCGATGTGGAAGTACACCGGGGCACAGACCGACGTCGGCAAGATGGCCGTCATCGGCTTCTTCGTCCTGTCGGGGTTCATGATCACGGGCAGTGGCGCCCGCAGCACCTGCGGCCGCTACGCCTGGCACCGCGCCCTGCGCATCCTGCCCGGCCTGTGGGGTTCGCTCCTCGTCTCCGCGCTGGTCGTCCTCCCCCTGCTGTACTCCCACCTGCACGGCTCGACGGACGGGTACTGGAACCACCCCGAGGGCCCGGTCAGTTACCTCCGGGGCACGTGGAACACCTCGATCAGCACCCACTGGGACATTTCCGGTGTGCTGAGCGAGGGAAAGGCCCGCGGAACCAACTTCGACCCCGGCGTCAACGGCGCCCTGTGGTCCCTCAAGTACGAGATCTTCTGCTACGTGATGGTCGGCGTGCTGGCCGCCTCCGGCGCGCTCCGGCGGGCCCGCAGGCTCGTCCCGCTGTCGGCGGCCGCACTGGGCCTGCTGATCCTGCGGGACTGGGTCACCGCCCCGACGCCGCGCGGCGTCCCCGGTGACATGCAGGCCGCCGTGCAGGTGCCGCTCCTGGGCTCCATGTCGGTGCACTTCCTCGTCCACCTGTGCTTCGTGTTCCTGATCGGCGCCACGTTCCAGCTGTACCGCGACCGGGTGCCGGTCCACGACGGCCTGGCGCTGGTCTGCGCCGCGGTGCTCGGCGGCACGCTGGTCTACGGCGGGGTCTTCGTCTTCGGCTACCCCGCGTTCGCGTACCTGCTGCTGTGGCTGGCGATCCGGCTGCCGCGGCCGTTCCAGGGGATCGGGCGCAAGCGGGACTACTCGTACGGGATCTACATCTACGGCTTCACGGTGGAACAGGCGCTGGCCCTGCTGGGCTGCGCGCAGTACGGCAAGCCCGTCTTCCTGCTGCTGGCCATGGCCGGCACGGTGCTGCTGGCGGCGCTGTCCTGGCACCTGATCGAGTCGCCCGCCATGAAGCTGAAGGACTGGACACCGTGGTTCGTCCGCCGGCTCCGGCAGCGCGGGACCCCTGCGGTGCCGCCACGGCCGCGGTCTGCCGCCGCGGACGAACCGGAGCCGGCCCGGGCGGCCGGCACCGGCTGACGCGGTCGCGTCACGGTTGCAGTCGCAGCCGCAGCCGCCGTCGCCGTCCCCGTCGCCCAACAAGAACGGCGCGGGCCGGGCCCTGCCGGGCCGGGCGCGCGCCGTTCCTGGTGTCAGGAGTGACCGAGGTCCGGGGCCAAGGGGTCCGTGGTGAGGACCGAGCCGGAGTCGGAGGACGGGCGGAGGTGGAACTCGTCCGAGGCCATCGAGTCCAGGACGGGCGGCGCGGGCCGCGGCGGCTTCGGCATGACGGCGGCCTCCGAGTGGCCGCCGCAGCCGTAGGACAGGGAGACCAGCCGGCCGTCCGCCGGTCCGAACTCGTTCGCGCAGATGCCGAAGGCCTGGCCCAGCGAGCCGCCGATGGCGACGAGGAAGCCACAGGAGACGCACGAGGCGGGAGCCGCCTGAGCCATCGGGGTCTTCGCGCCGAACGACTCGTCCCAGCGGTCGGCCGCACTGTGCAGCCCGTAGCGGGAGAGGACGCGCGCACGGCGCATGCCCAGTTCCTCGGCCACCGAGGTGATGGAGCCGCGTACGGGCACCACCGCGCGGTCGGTGACGTCGGCGTCCTCCGCCTCGACCAGTTCGGCCATTTCGGTGGACACCACCGAGTTCGGCGGCGGGGCGTCCTCGCCCGACCAGCCGGGCTCCAGCCGCAGGTCCTCGGCGTCCGTGGGGAGCAGGTCCCCCGGACCCATGTCGCCCGGCCTCAGCCGTTCGCTCCACGGCACCCACTCGGGGGCCAGCAGGGCGTCGTCGCCCGGCAGCAGCACCGTTTCGTCGAGGGTGACGTTCTTCGCGCGGGACGCACGGGTCACCGTCACGGCCCAGCGCCAGCCGCGGTACCCGGGGTCCTTGCACTCGAAGAAGTGCGTGACGACCCGGTCGCCCTCCGAGATGGCAGCGGTGTGCTCGCCCACCACTCCGGGATAGGCGGCCTCTTCGGCCGCCGCCCTGGCGAGGGCTACCGCCTCGACGCACAGGCGGTCGGGGGTACGGCTTCGCGTCGTCGCAGCACTCACAGGTCTCGTTCTCTCCTACGCCGTCTCACGAGTGCGCCGTCCGTACTTGTCGTCCACAACGACCCGTCGGCTGTCCCTACGTAGCGCGGGCGGAGCGGACCAGGGGGCCGCGTCGACGTCCGCGCCCGATCGGGTTCCAGGGCGCACCTACCTGCGATCCATTCTGCGGGATCGCGAAGAGGCGCGCGGCCAGGAGCAACCGCCGGTGGCGCGCTACGCACGCTACCCTCTCCGGCGCCTTCGGCCCACATGCAAGGTCCGATTCGCGGACACCCACGGCCGACGCGGGGCGCGGCCGGGTCCCCGCGACGCGCCGGGAAGGGTCCCGGGGGGCCGAGTGGGGCACTATGGCCACGTGGCACCCGTACGGTCGTCCGATGACGGCTCGGGACCGGCCAGGCGGGCCGGCCGGGCGATCGGGCGTGCCCTGCACCTGCCGTTCACCGGTACGGCGCGCGGGATCCGGCGGGCCACGCACGCGCACGGGGCGGGCGAATCGGGCCTCGGCAAACTGATCGAGCTACACGCGATCAACGGCGCCGGTGATGTGATGATCACAGTCGCTCTCGCCTCCACCGTCTTCTTCTCCGTCCCCACGGACGAGGCACGCGGCCGAGTGGCCCTGTACCTCGCCATCACGATGGCCCCCTTCACCCTGCTGGCTCCGGTGATCGGCCCCCTGCTGGACCGGCTGCCGCACGGACGGCGGGCCGCGATGGCCGGCGCGATGCTCACCCGGGCCCTGCTGGCCGTGATGATGTCGGGCGCGGTGGCCACGGGCGGCCTGGAGCTGTATCCGGCCGCCCTCGGGGTGCTCGTCGCCTCCAAGGCCTACGGGGTGGTGCGCAGCGCCGTGGTCCCCCGGCTCCTCCCACCGGGGTTCTCCCTGGTCAAGGCGAACTCCCGGGTCACCCTGGCCGGCCTGCTGGCCACCGGGGCCGCCGCGCCCGTGGGCGCCGCCCTGCACACGATCGGCCCGCCGTGGCCGCTGTACGGGGCGTGCGCGATCTTCATCTGGGGCACCTTCGCGGCGTTCACGCTGCCGCACAAGGTCGACGAGGCCAAGGGCGAACGCCGGGCCCGGCTCTCCACCCACGAGGCGCACTCGAAGCGCCCCGGACTGCGGACGGTCAGCCGGCCGGTGCTGTGCGGGCTGCTGGCGAACGCGTCGATGCGCGGGCTGTCCGGGTTCCTGATCTTCTTCCTGGCGTTCCTGCTGCGCGAGCACCCGCTCGCCGGGCAGAGCGCCGCGGTGTCCCTGGGCATCGTCGGCGTCTCGGCCGGCGTCGGCAACGCCTGCGGGACCGCCGTCGGAGCCTGGCTCCGGGCCCGGGCGCCCGAGGCGATCATCGCCGCCGTCCTGTCCCTGACCCTCGCGGTGGCCGTCCTCGCCGCGGTCTTCTTCAGCGGGGTGTTCATGGCCGTCCTGGGCGCGACGGCCGGCTTCTGCCAGGCCCTCGCGAAGCTCTCGCTGGACGCGATGATCCAGCGCGACGTGCCGGAGGCCGTCCGCACGTCGGCCTTCGCCCGTTCGGAGACCCTGCTCCAGGTGGCCTGGGTGCTGGGCGGCTCGATCGGCATCGCCCTCCCCCTGAACGGCGTCCTGGGCATGTCCGTCGCCGCGGTGGTGGTCGCCCTCGGCACGACGATGGCCCTGCGCGGCTTCCTCACGTCCCCGCGCCACCAGCACCCGACGTCGTCGCGGCCGCGGGTGGCGTAGGCCGTCTCGTTCGGATCTTGCCGGGGGCGCTTGCGCCACGGCGGCACACCACAGGACCCCGTGCAGCAAGGCACGCCACCCGCCCGATAGCCTTCGGCTCATGACCGCACCGCTTTTCTCGGGTAGGGCCCGCCGCAGCGTCGCGGCCCTCGGAGCCGTTTCCGCCGGCCTCCTCCTCCTCTCCGCCTGTGACAAGCCGACGCCGCTGGCGACCGTGACGGTCGGCACCTCGTCGGTGTCCACCGAAGCCGCCTGCAGCGACAGCAAGGAACTCACGGGCGAGAAGGTCCAGGAGTGCTTCGCCGACGTGAAGCACGCCAAGAACATCGACTACGGCCGTGGCGACACGCTGCGCCTGGGTGTCGAGCCGGACGTCGTCGAGGACGGCAAGAAGTGGCAGGCGGTCCTCGACGGGCAGCCGATCACCGAGCCCTCCTCCAACACCTACCGCAGCTTCCCCGGCGCCGACCTGTTCGCCACCGGCGGCCAGGGCGATGCCCCGGCCTCCAAGAAGCTGAACATCGTCCAGGTCTCCGAGGACGGCAAGCCCCTCGCCGTCTGGGCCTTCAACGTCAAGCTCAAGTAGTCACGTACCCACCATGCGCGCGCTCATCGTGACCGCGGTGACGGCGGAGGCCGACTCCGTCGTCCGAGGCCTGTCCGGTCCGGACCGCTCCCCGGGTCCCGAGCCGCGCACCCTCCCCGGCGGTTACCTCATCCACCGCCGGGGAGCCTTCGACGTGCTGGTCGCCGGAGTCGGCCCGGCCGCCGCGGCCGCCGGTACCGCGACCGCCCTGGCGGTCGCGGCCGCCCCCGACGGCTACGGCCTCGTCGTCTCCGCCGGCATCGGCGGCGGGTTCGCGCCCGCCGCCCCGATCGGCTCCCTCGTGGTCGCCGACGCGATCGTCGCCGCCGACCTGGGCGCCGACACCCCGCAGGGGTTCCTCACCGTCTCGGAACTCGGCTTCGGCCGCAGCGTGCACCTGCCTCCCGCAGAGCTCGCCGCGCGCGCCGCCGAGGCGACCGGGGCACTGCTCGCGCCCGTCCTGACCGTCTCCACCGTCACCGGCACGGCCGCCCGTACGACCGCCCTCGCCGCCCGGCACCCGCTCGCCGGGGCCGAGGCCATGGAGGGCTTCGGGGTCGCCGAGGCCGCCGCCGCCCACGGGCTGCCCGTACTGGAAGTCCGTGCCGTCTCCAACGCCGTGGGCCCCCGGGACCGCGACGCCTGGCGGATCGGGGAGGCGCTGACCGCGCTGGCCGACGGCTTCCGGGCCCTGGGCCCCGTACTCGCTTCCTGGGGAGGACCTCCATGACCGGAACAGACGCCACGGCACCCGTACGGATCGCGTACTCGCCCTGCCCGAACGACACCTTCGTCTTCGACGCCTGGGCCCACGGCCGGGTCCCCGGCGCGCCCGCCCTCGACGTCACCTTCGCCGACATCGACCTCACCAACGGCATGGCCGAGCGCGGCGAGCTCGACGTGCTGAAGGTCTCCTACGCCGTCCTGCCCTGGGTCCTGGAGGAGTACGCGCTCCTGCCCTGCGGCGGCGCGCTGGGCCGTGGTTGCGGACCCCTGGTCCTGACCCGGGAGCCGGGCCTGGACCTGACCGGCAAGACGGTCGCGGTCCCGAGCGAACGCTCCACCGCCTACCTGCTGTTCCGCCTGTGGGCAGCCGACGTGCTGCCGGACGGGGTCGGCAAGGTGGTCGTCCTCCCCTTCCACGAGATCATGCCCGCCGTGCGCGACGGCCGCGTGGACGCCGGACTGGTCATCCACGAGGCCCGGTTCACCTACCGGGACTACGGACTGCACTGCCTGGCCGACATGGGCGAGCACTGGGAGTCCACGACCGGACTCCCGATCCCGCTCGGCGCGATCATCGCCAAGCGGTCCCTGGGCACGGACGCGCTGCGCGCCCTCGCCGAGTCGGCCCGTACGTCGGTCCGGATGGCCTGGTCGGACCCGGAGGCGTCCCGGCCCTACGTACGGGCGCACGCGCAGGAGCTGGACCCGGCCGTCGCCGACCAGCACATCGGGCTGTACGTCAACGAGTTCACCGCCGACCTCGGCGAAGCCGGCTACGCGGCCGTCCGCGGGCTGCTGACCCGGGCCGCCGCGGAGGGTCTGGTTCCGGCCATCGCGGCCGACGCCCTGGCCTTCCCGTAGGCCTTCCCCCGGGCATGAACGTGCCCCGCGGCCCTGGCGGGCGGCGGGGCACGGCCCTGCACGAGGCTCAGACGTCGAGCTGGTCGGCCACCGCCCGCAGCATGCCGGCGATCTTCCCGCCCTGCGCCTTGTCGGGGTAACGGCCCCGCTCCAGCGACTGCGTGACGTTCTCCAGCACGGTCGTGAGGTCCTGCACGATGGACGCCAGCTCGTCCGGCTTGCGCCGCTGCGCGGCCGCGACGGAGGGTGCCGGATCCAGGACGATCACCGAAAGTGCCTGGTCACCGCGCTGCCCCGCGACAACGCCAAACTCGACACGCTGGCCGGGCTTGAGCGCGTCCAGCCCGTCGGGGAGCACCGACGAGTGGACGAAGACGTCGCCGCCGTCGTCGCGGGAGAGGAAGCCGAAGCCCTTCTCACTGTTGAACCATTTGACCTTGCCGGTAGGCACGTCCGTCCTCTGTCCTTGCGTTCGTCGGGTGGGAAGCGGGCCGCAGGCCCGCACCTCTCAGGCTAGTTGCCCCTCTCCGGGTGACAAGACGTTCCCCGGTCCTTCGCGGGTGACCGCTCCGGCCAGGGAACTACCCTGGTCGAGTGACTGTTACTCCTCAGCCCGAGCAGGCCGCCGACGACACCGGCCGCCCCGGCGACGCGCTCGTCAAGGCCGGCGGCATCGTCTTCATCGTCGGCGCCGTGGCCACGCTCGCCACGATGGCCCCGCTCTTCCTCGACGTGGACCCGTTCCCGTCGTACGCGTGGGCCGTGTGCATGCTCATGGGCGTCGGCTTCGCGATCTCGGCGGCGGGCGTACTGCGCTCGGCCGCCGCGCAGCGCACGGCGGCCCGCGCCTCGCAGGCGTAGGGGTCAGCGGTTACGCGGTCCGCGTGCGCTCGTACTCCGCGAGCCAGGCCGGCAGCTCCGTGAGGTCGGTCAGGACCACGTCCGCGCCCGCCGCGCGCAGTTCCGGCTCCGGGCACGGGCCCGTCGGGACCGTCACCGACACCGCGCCGGCCGTGCGGGCGCCGCGGACGTCGCCGACGTGGTCGCCGACGTAGACCTGGGCCGCGTACTCGCGCAGGGCGACCGCCTTGGCCTCCGCCCACAGCGAGCCGATGACCGCGTCGGGCTTGATGCCCAGGTGGTCCAGGTGCAGGCGGGCGTTGGGCTCGTGCTTGGCGGTGACGACGATCGCGCGGCCGCCGAGGGCCCGGACCGCTTCGACCGCCTCGCGGGCGCCGGGCATCGCCGGGGTCGGCTCGATGGCGTGTGTGGGATAGATCTCCCGGTAGCGGTCGGCCACGGCGGGGATCTCCGCCTCCGGGAACCAGTACGCGAGCTCCTGGTCCAGCGGCGGACCGAGGCGGGAAATGGTCTGCTCGGTGTCGATGAACGTCCCCGTCTCGGCCGAAAGCGCCTCGAAGGCGGCCTTGATGCCGGGCCGGGAGTCGATGAGGGTCATGTCGAGGTCGAATCCGACGGTCAGCTGCGTCTCGGGGCTCATGCCTTCCATTGTGCCGAGCCGGGCACTGCGGACGGGAACACCGGCTGAGCCCCACCCGACCAGGCGGTGAACTGGTCCGTCCCTGCGGGCGAAGTCCCCGCTGCGGCCCTTGCCGCTGCGCGGGGCGAAGTCCCCGCTGCGACCCTTTGCCGCTGCGCGGGGCGAAGTCCCCGACCCGCCCTTCCACCGTTCCCAGGGCCGGCCCTGACCCGGTCCTCAAACGCCGGACGGGCTGGGGAGGGGTACCGGGCTGCGCCCGGCCCCCCTGGGGCTCCGCCCCAGACCCCGGTCCTCAAACGCCGGACGGCTGAAATACCCGACCGGGGTCGGAGGCTTCCGGGGCGGGGACGGGGGCGGGGTGGGGTGTTGGCCTGGACGTAAAGCGTGATGTGTGGCGCAGGTACACCCCACGGCTGTCGAAGTCGAGCCCAGGGCGCCTAAATCATGCAGTCCAGGCCGACAC
>NZ_JBIAHN010000019.1:161006-207262 GCF_042870555.1 Streptomyces sp. NPDC006487 | reverse complement strand
ATCGGCAACACCACCAGCGGCCACCCCGCCGTCACCGGAGTCACCACCACCTTCACCCTCCAGGGCAACCTCAACACCCCCACCCACCAGTGGAAGCTAACGAGCGCGACCGCGGGCAAGACCCCCAGCGCCGGCGGCAACAAGACCCCCGGCACCATCGCCGGCGCCGTCACCTTCCCCACCGCCGAGACCATCGATGGCCGTAGCACCTCCTACGCGGCGTTCAACGGTGCCCAGGCGGCGATCACCGCCACCGGTGCCTCCATCGACACCCGCAAGAGCTTCACCCTCAGCACCTGGGCCAAGGCCGGCCCGAACGGCGGCCTGATCGCGAGCCAGGACAACACCCGTAACAGTGCCTTCACCCTCTACGCCGACGCGGCCACCTCCTCCTGGAGGTTCGCCATGGCCAAGGGCGACGTGGACGGCTGGGCGTACGACTGGTCCGACAAGGTCAACGACGCGGCTCGGTTCCAGGCGAACACCTGGACCCGGCTGACCGCCGTCTACAACGCCGAGACCGGCCTGATGAGCCTGTACGTCAACGGCGTCCTCGCCGCGAGCGGCAACCACGCGGCAGCCGCCAGCCCGGCGCCGACCGGACCGCTGGTCCTGGGCCGGTACAAGGTCAACGGGCAGCCGGACTACTTCGGCACCTTCGTCGGCGGCATCAGCAACTTCGCCGCCTACCCCTACGCGGCCGCCCCCACCGCCACCGGCGCGACCACCAAGATCTCGATGACCGCGCGGGGCGCCAAGTGCGCGGACCTGGCGTCCGACGGCACCACGGTGCAGATCTGGGACTGCAACGAGATCAGCGGGGGCCTCGCCCAGCAGTTCGAGGTCCGGGCCGACGGCACCGTGCGCATCCAGGGCAAGTGCATGGACGCCAAGGACGCCGGTACCGGCAACGGCACGCCGATCCAGGCCGTCGACTGCCACAACCACCCGGCGCAGCAGTTCCTGCCCCGCGCCGACGGCAGCCTCTACAACACGGTCTCCGGTCGCTGTCTCGACCTGAACGGCGGTGACACGACCAACGGGATCCAGCTCCAGCTCTGGGACTGCAACCAGACGGATCCGCAGCGCTGGTCCGTCACCGCCCTGGCCACCGCGCCGCTGCCCGTGCCGAGTTACGACGCGGCAGCCTGACCCGGCAGCACGACCACCCGGCACCACCGGCACGACGGCGGCCGCCCCTCCCATCCGGGAGGGGCGGCCGCCTCCGTATGAGCGGGTTACGCCAGTAACTTCGTTCGAGATTGGGTGGGATGTGAGGTTTGGCGGTGAGTTGATCACGCTTGAGGGGGAACAAGGCGGTCTGGACTGGTTTCTTGATGATCATCTGCGCCAAGGTGGGCACACGACGTCGCGTCCACACCCCCGGCGGTTCGGCCAACCGTCTTGGACCACAGCCGTTTTGCTTATCTGGAGGACTTGAATCATGGCAAGCACCCGCAGCATCCGCGTGATGGCGGCCGCCGCATCGCTCCCCCTCGCCTTCGCGCTCCTCTCGGGCGTCGCCCAGGCCGACAACGGGGCCGGTGCGGCAGGGACCGCGTCGAACGCGGCCCTCGCCGGCGTCCTCGGGAGCGGGGTCGGCGGCAGCAACCTCGGGAACTCCTCCACCGCCCAGCAGGTCGCCTCGGGCTTCGGCGCCTCCAACCAGAACAACGGCGCCCAGGCCAACGGTTCCGGTTTCACCGCGATCGGCCAGTCCAACTCGCACGAGTCCTTCATCTACAACCCGCTTCCGTAGTGCCGGCCGGGGCCCCCGCCCCGGTCACACACGTCCGCCGAGCCCCGCCCTCCCCCCGGAGGGCGGGGCTCGGCGCATCGGGCGAAGTCGGGTCGAGCGACCCTGCCGTACGGGACCTTCGGCAGCGGAAAACCGGTCCGGGGGTGGGCTAGCTTGCCCGAGTGGGCATGTCGCGCGTGCGTCGGCGAGACCCCACCCGAGAGAGAGGCGCCCGCATGACCGGCACCGAACACCGCGTCCTGCCGCTCCGGCTCGAGGCCGCGCCCGCGCCCGTCCCGGTGCGGGGCGTCTTCGCGTACCGCACCGAACGGCCGTACGAGATCTCCCTCGACTTCGAGGGTGCCGGGATGCACCTCGCGCGCTGGGTCTTCTCCCGGGAACTGCTGCTCGACGGCCAGGTCTGCGCCACCGGCGAGGGCGACATACAGGTGTGGCCGCGCTGGAAGGGCACCGAGCCGCGGGTCTTCCTCGCCTTCAGCAACGGCGAGCAGTCGTGCGTGGTGTCCGCGCGGGCCAAGGACGTACGGGAGCTGTGCCGCCGGATGACCGAGCTGGTGCCGCGCGGCCAGGAGCACCGGTACTACGACCTCGACGCCGAGCTGAACGCCCTCCTGCCCAGCTGAACCGGGTGAACGCGATCAACCGGGTGAGTCCGGCGAACGCGCCGAACCCGGTGCAACCACGACCGCAGCGGGCGCGTCTTCACGGGTGACACCGTTCCCCGTCTCTCGGAATCGAGGGGACGCAATGAACCGTCCACGCCGCCGGCAGGCCACCGCACTGGGGTTGGGCGCACTGCTCTGCGCCATGCTCGCCTTCGCCGCACCGGCCTCCGCCGCAGCCACGACCGCCGCCACCACTACCGCCACCACGATCACTCCGCTCGTCGTCAATGCCCGCTGGGGCGGGCACTGCACGTACGACCGCGTGGTCATCGACCTGCAGGGATACGTACCCGAGGTCACCGTCACCCGCGTCCCGTCGCTGATCTACGACGGATCCGGCAAGCCCGTCCCGCTGGCCGGGCGGTACTTCCTGGAGATCCGCCTGCACCCCGCCGCCGGACACGACGACGCGGGCCGCAACGTCTACCGCGGGCCCAAGCTCCTCAAGATCTACCTGCCCAAGCTGAAGGGCATCGCCCTGACCGGCGACTACGAGGGGTACGTCACCTTCGGCGCCGCCTTCGACACCAAGCCCGCCTACACCACGTCCAAGCTGCACGCCCCGGAGCGCTTCGTCCTGGACGTCGCGCACCCGAACGTCTGCTGAGCACGCCGGCGCGAGGCGGGAGGCGGGGGCCGGGGGGGCGGGGACCTACCGGTGCTCGGGGTTCGGGAAGTCGAAGCGGCAGCCCGCGTCCCACAGGGAGCGCTGGTTGCCGTGCGCCGGCATCCCGCCGGACCGCTTGAGCAGAGCGGCCAGGTGCATGAGGTTCCAGCTCATGAAGGCCGTGTTCCGGTTGGTGAAGTCGTTCTCGGGCCCGCCGGATCCGGGGTCCAGGTACGAGGGCCCGGGTCCGGCTTCGCCGATCCATCCGGCGTCGGCCTGCGGGGGGATCGCGTAGCCGAGGTGCTGGAGGCTGTAGAGGATGTTCATGGCGCAGTGCTTGACGCCGTCCTCGTTCCCGGTGATCAGCGCGCCGCCCACGCGCCCGTAATAGGCGTACTGGCCCTGCTCGTTCAGGATCGAGGAGCAGGCGTAGAGCCGCTCGATGACCTGCTTCATCACCGAGCTGTTGTCGCCGAGCCAGATCGGGCCGCACAGCACGAGGATGTCGGCGTCCATGATCTGGCTGTAGAGCACCGGCCACTGATCGCTCTCCCAGCCGTGGTCGGTCATATCGGGCCAGACACCGGTGGCGATGTCGTGGTCGACGGCCCGGATGAGCGAGGTCCGGACCCCGGCCGCCTCCATCACCGCGCGGCTCTTGCCGATCAGGCCCTCGGTGTTGCTGGGCTCGGGCGATCGCTTGAGCGTGCAGTTGACGTAGACGGCGGTGAGGTCGGAGTAGTCGAAGGGGTGCGCGGTGTCGGTAGCCACCCGTCCAGCCTCTCCGGAGCCCGGCGCGGCCGCCACCGGGCCGCGCCCGTCCGGGCGACCGGCGCAGGCGATGAGGAGCTCGCGGCCGGGGCGCCCCTTCCCGGCTCCGGCGGCCGCGGATCCATGGAACTCCGTTTCCACGTGGGGCCATTGAGGCAAACGCCGGCGCGGCGGACACGCGGCGTGACGCACAAGCGGAATCCGGCCACCGCCCGGCGCGATTGGGGCGGGTTGTTACCGGTCCGTGCGGCCGACTAGGGTCAGCGGGCCTTGGTGTTCGGGAAACCGGTGGGAAACCGGTGCGGCCCTCGCCACTGTGATCGGGAAGTCCGGCTCCACTCCTGCGGGAAAGCCACTGGGCTGCGCGGGAGGTTCCGCGCTGCCCGGGAAGGCGGAGCATGGACGTCAACCCGTGAGCCAGGAGACCGGCCGGGGCGCGTTGTCCATCCACGAGGTGCTGGAGAGGTCTCCCCACTCATGCATATAGCCGAGGGGTTCCTGCCCCCTTTGCACGCGGTCGCCTGGGGCGCCGCGTCCGCCCCCTTCGTCGTCCACGGCGTCCGCTCGCTCACCCGCGAGGTGAAGGCCAACCCGGAGAGCACGCTGCTGCTCGGCGCTTCCGGAGCGTTCACTTTCGTCCTTTCCGCCCTGAAGATCCCTTCGGTGACGGGCAGTTGCTCGCACCCCACGGGCACCGGGCTCGGGGCGATCCTGTTCCGGCCGCCGATCATGGCGGTGCTCGGCACGATCACCCTGCTGTTCCAGGCCCTGCTGCTGGCGCACGGCGGGCTCACGACCCTCGGCGCCAACGTCTTCTCGATGGCCATCGCCGGCCCGTGGGCGGGCTACGCCGTCTACCGGCTGATGCGGAGGTCGGGCCTCCCGCTGATGGTCACCGTGTTCTTCGGCGCCTTCTTCGCCGACCTGGTCACCTACTGCGTCACCAGCGTGCAGCTCGCCATGGCCTTCCCGGACCCGGCCTCCGGTTTCCCGGGCTCGCTAGCGAAGTTCGGGGGGATCTTCGCGGTCACCCAGATACCGCTGGCCGTGAGCGAGGGCCTGCTGACCGTCCTGGTGATGCGGCTGCTGATGGCGTCGAGCAAGTCGGACCTGGTCCGGCTGGGCGTCGCGAAGCTGACCTCCGCCCGTACCGAAGAGAAGGCGGCGGCCTGATGAGCGGGATGTCCAAGAACGCGAAGATCAACACCCTGCTGCTGCTCCTGGTGGCGGCGCTGGCCGTCCTGCCGCTCGCCCTGGGGCTGGGCGAGGGCAAGGAGGAGCCCTTCACCGGCGCCGACGCGCAGGCCGAGGTGGCGATCACCGAGCTGAAGCCGGATTACGAGCCCTGGTTCTCCCCTCTGTACGAACCCCCCTCGGGCGAGATCGAGTCCGCGCTGTTCGCCTTGCAGGCGGCGCTGGGCGCGGGCGTGCTCGCCTACTACTTCGGTGTCCGCAAGGGCCGCCGCCAGGGAGCGGCCGCCGCCGCTGCCGCCACCGCCCCGGAGGCGTAGGCGGTGCTGCCGATCGACGTGGCCGCGCACGGCAGTCGCTGGCGCGGCCGGCACCCGCTGGAGAAGGCCCTGCTCGGGATCGGGCTGACGGTCACCGCCGTGTGCCTGCCGCCCTGGCCGGGCGGGCCGCTGGTGGCCGCCGCCACCCTCGCCGTGCTGCTCGGCCCGGCCGGAGTGGCCGGCCGGCAGCTCTGGCGGGCCTTCCGGCTCCCGCTCGGCTTCTGCTTCACCGGGGCGCTGCCGCTGCTGTTCGCCGTCGGCGGCCCGGCGGGGCCGGTCTCCCTGGCCCCCGACGGTCCCCGGCTCGCCGCCGAACTGCTGCTGCGCACCTCGGCGGCCTCGCTCGGACTGCTGCTGTTCGCCTTCACCACCCCGGTCTCCGACGTACTGCCCCGGCTGGTCCGGGCCGGTGTGCCGGCCCCGGTGGTGGACGTGGCCCTGGTCATGTACCGGATCGGCTTCCTGCTGCTGGATTCCATGACCCAGGTCCGCCGGGCCCAGGCGGCCCGACTCGGGCACACCGGCCGGGCGGCGGTGTGGCGCTCCCTGGCCGGGCTCGCCGCCACCTCCTTCGTACGGGCCTTCGACCGCGCGGCCAAGCTCCAGGCGGGGCTGGCCGGACGCGGCTACGACGGGGCGCTGCGGGTCCTCGTACCGGAGGCGGCCCTGTCGTGGCGCTTCCTGACGGCCACCGCCGGCCTGCTGGCGGCCCTGATCACCCTGACCCTCACCCTGAAGGGGCTCCGCCCGTGAACCCGTCGCTGCCCCCCTCCCCCCGCCCGGTGGTGGAACTGTCCGGCGCCGGCTACGCCTACGAGGACGGCCCGGCGGTCCTGACCGGCGTCGACTTCGTCATCGCGCCGGGCCGGGCGCTGGCCCTGCTGGGCCGCAACGGCAGCGGCAAGACCACGCTGATGCGGCTGCTGAGCGGCGGCCTGCGGCCCGGCGCGGGATCGCTGCGGCTGGACGGCACGGAGGTCTCGTACGACCGGGCGGGCCTGACCCGGCTGCGCACGTCCGTCCAGCTGGTGGTGCAGGACCCCGACGACCAGCTGTTCGCGGCTTCGGTGGAACAGGACGTGTCCTTCGGCCCCATGAACCAGGGGCTCCCCGCTCCGGAGGTCCGCGCCCGCGTGGACTCGGCCCTCGCCGCGCTGGACATCACGCACCTCCGGGACCGCCCCACCCACCTGCTCTCCTACGGGCAGCGCAAGCGCGCGGCGATCGCGGGGGCGGTGGCGATGGCTCCGCGGGTGCTGATCCTCGACGAGCCGACGGCCGGCCTGGACCCGGACGGCCAGGAGCGGCTCCTCGACGTCCTCGCGGGACTGCGGGCCTCCGGTACGACGGTGGTCATGGCCACCCACGACGTGGACCTGGCGGTGCGCTGGGCCGACGACGCGGCGGTCCTGACCCCGGCGGGCATCCGCTTCGGCCCCGCCGAGCCCCTGCTCTCGGACCCGCCCCTCCTCACCTCGGCGGGCCTGCGCCCGGCCTGGTCCCCGGCGGTGACGGCCTTCCTGCGCACCCACGGCCACCTGGCGGCGGGCGCCCCCGGCCCGCGCGATCCGCAGGCACTGGCCGCCTGGGGGCAAATCTAGGATGGCCGCATGTCGCTCCCGCACGCCATCCTCACCGCCCTGCTCGAGAAGCCCTCGTCGGGGCTGGAGCTGACCCGGCGGTTCGACAAGTCGATCGGGTACTTCTGGTCCGCGACGCACCAGCAGATCTACCGCGAGCTCGGCCGGCTGGAGGAGGCCGGGCTGATCCGGGCGCTGCCCAGCGAGGGGCCCGTGCGGGGGCAGAAGAAGGAGTACGAGGTGCTGCCCGCCGGGAGCGGGGAGCTGGCGCGGTGGGTCGGGGAGCGCCAGGATCCCAAGCCGGTGCGGGATCCCCTGCTGCTGCGGATCCGGGCGGCCGCGGTGGTGGGGCCGCAGGGGCTGGCCGCGGAGCTGCGGCGGCATCTGGAGCTGCACCGTGCCCAGCTGGCCGTGTACGAGGGCATCGAGGAGAAGGATTTCCCGGCCGGCCGGGATTCCGACGAGGACCGGTTGCGGCGTGTCGTGCTGCACGCGGGAACCGGGCTGGAGACGTTCTGGCTGCGCTGGCTGGAGGAGGCCCTCGCCGAGGTGGAGGGCATGGCCGCCGAGCCGCGGCGGGCCTGACGCGCGCCCCCGGCCCGGCAGGGGCGGGGGCGGCGCGGGGGCTTACTTGTTCAGGGAGGCCCAGAACTCGTCGAAGCTCAGCAGGCCGTCGTCGTTCGAGTCCTTGGCGGCGATCACGGCCTCCGCGACCGGGCCGGTGACGAACGGGTCGCCCATCTCCGCCATCGCCGAACGGAACTCGTCGGCCGTGACGAAGCCGTCACCGTTCACGTCGAACTTGCCGAACGTCGTCCGTGCGCTCTCGATGTCCGCCACTGGGTCCACCCCTTCTTGGTGCTTGTTGACCGGCTCAGGGTAGCGGCATGCCCGGCCCCCTCACGCCCCGGGTCCCGTTCGAGCGGCAGATAGAAATTCAATTACTCTTCCGTAGTGCGGAAGCGATAATTCCAGCCAACAATTCAAGCCCCCACTTGTCACGCTCCGGGACCACCGCATAACGTAGCGACATTGCCGCCACACCGGGAGCGCAGGGCTCCCAGGGACAAGCGGCAACAAGGGCGATCACACAGGTGACGATCACAGCTGACGCATCATTCGAAGTTCTGCCCTTCACCCGCACTTGCCACCACATCTGGGAAGACGGCGACCATGTGCTCATCGGAGTGAGTCCTGGGAACAGCTACTTCAGCTCCGAGCGCATATCCAGCCTCACCCGATGGGCCACGACCCGCTTCGCACAGGTCGACTTCGTCTACGCAGACCTCCACGTGGACCGGATGTTCGCCGCGTTCGGCTACACCCGGGAACACGCCGAGAAGCGTGCGACGAAGGAAATCAAGGCAGTCCGGCGAAGGATTCTCAAGGGCGTCGAGGAATCAGGCCCTCTGCATGCCGAGATCCGAGTGAGGGCACTGTCGGAGTTCCAGACGAACCCCGTCTACCAACTTCTGCACAGACGCGTACTCCATTTCCTGGAGTCCGACGACGAATTCCGCAAGGGCTGCGAGGAAATGGCCCTGCACTTTGTCGGATCCAAGTTGCCGGAAGGTGAATCAATCACCGACGCACAGTTGCAGGTGTGTTTCGATTACATGGCGGCCGAGCTGCCGTTCTTCATCGACACCCCGAGCATTCTCGACGTGCCGTCCTCCGTGGCGGCGTACCACGTCAAGATGCCGATGACCGACGTCCTCTTCGCGCGCGGTGGGGGCCTGCGCGCAACGAGGAACCAGGCATACGCCGTGGTGCGGCCCGAAGCGGCCGAAAAGGCACAGAGCAACCCGGGCAACCCGAACCACCTGAACGCGAACACGCACGCGCACACCGCACCAACCGAAGGGACCGTCGATGAGCGTCGAGCAGCTTGAGGGCACCGGGCCGACCGCCGAGCCCCTCATCGACTTCCCCCTCTCCCGGCGTGGTGACGTGCTCCCCGAGGAGTGCACCTGGCTCCGCGAGAAGGCGCCGGTCGCGAAGGTCCGCACCCTCACCGGGGACCCGGCCTGGCTGGTGAGCAGCTACGCGCTGGCCAAGCAGGTGCTGGAGGACGAGCGCTTCAGCCTCAAGGACACGGCCAATGCCGGTGTCCCGCGCCAGTACGCGCTGACGATCCCGCCCGAGGTCGTCAACAACATGGGCAACATCAACAGCGCCGGACTGCGCAACGCGGTCATGAAGGCGCTCAACCCGCGCCAGAAGGGCCTGCAGGACTGGCTGCGCGCGAAGGCCGGGGAGCTCATCGACCAGCTCCTCGCCGAAGGGGGGCCCGCCGATCTGCGGGCCGCCTTCGCCGATCCCTTCTCCGCGGCCATGCACTGCCAGGTGCTGGGTGTGCCGTTCGAGGACTGGCGGCGGCTGATGTCGGGGCTGGACGTCGCGTTCATGACCGCTCGCGAGCCGTTCGCCGACTCGGCGCTCAACTGGTACAAGGACGTCGGCTACTTCGAGGACCGGCTGAAGGCGCAGCTGGCGCTGCCTGCCGAGGAGCGTACGGGGCTCCTCGGCAAGTTCGCCGAGCTGAAGGAGGCGGACCCGGAGTCGGCGCACCTGACCGACGACATGTTCGCCACCGTCGCCGTTTCGCTCTTCGGGGCCGGCGCCGTCTCCACGTCCGCGTTCCTGACCCTGGCGGTCCTGGCACTGCTGCAGAAGCCCGAGCTCATCGGCTACCTGCGCAAGCACCCGGAGCGCATGGGCAAGGCCGTGGACGAGCTGCTGCGCTGGAACCTGTCCGTGGGCGACGGCCTGCCGCGCATCGCGATGGCGGACATCCAGGTCGGGGACGTGCTGGTCAAGGAGGGCGAGCTGGTCCTCGTCCTGCTGGAGGGGGCCAACTTCGACCCGGAGGCCTTCGAGAACCCGGACGAGCTGGACCTGGAGCGCGAGAGCTCCAACGCCAACCTCGCCTTCGGCGCCGGCCGGCACTTCTGCCCGGCCTCCGCGCTGGGCCGGGCGCACGCCGAGATCGCGCTGGAGGTGCTGGTCGAGCGGCTGCCCGAGCTGCGTCTCGCGGTGCCGGCGGAGAACCTCGTGTGGCGGACCGGCTTCATCAAGCGCCTTCCCGAGCGGCTCCCCGTCGCCTGGTGAGGAGGCGGCGGTGAGCGATCAGGAGTGCCCCGGGAGCTGTGCGAGCTCCCGGGGCACGCCCGTTTCCTGCGTGCGCGCGTCCTACCGGAAGATGCCGGTGTGGCCGAGGGAGTAGCGGCCGGGCTGCGGGTAGACGGCGAGGCCGTGCGGTCCACTGCCCACGGGGATCCTGGCGAGCTGCTTGCCGGTGGTGGTGTCGATGGCGTAGACCTCGGAGTTGTAACGGCCCGAGAGCCACAGCACCTTGCCGTCGGCGGAGACCCCGCCCATGTCGGGGCTGCCGCCGTCGGGCAGTTCCCACTTCTTGGTCAGCTTGTTCTGGGTGAAGTCGAAGACGGAGACGGACCCTTCGCCCCGGTTGGAGACGTACATCTCCTTGGAGTCGCGGCCGACGTAGAGGCCGTGGCAGCCCTTTCCGGTGGGCAGCAGCTTGGGGGTCTCGAACTTGTCGCCGCCGAGCACCCACATGCCGTGCGCCATCATGTCCGCGACGTAGAAGGTCTTTCCGTCCGGCGAGACCTTGACGTCCTGCGGCATCGCGCCCTCGAAGGGCAGTTTCTGCTGGCCGACGACCTCCATCTTCTCGGTGTCGACCTTGAGCAGTTCACCGGAGAACTCGCAGCTCACGATGAAGTAGCGGCCGTCCGCGGAGAAGTCCGCGTGATTGACGCCGAAGCAGGTCACGGGGACGGTTTTCACGCGGTCCATCGTGTGCGGATCGCGGAAGACCAGCTCCTTGTCCATCGAGGCCATGACCACCGCGTACTTGCCGTTGGGCGTGAAGTACAGGTTGTACGGGTCGTGCACCTCGACGGGCTTGCCGGCCTCTCCGGTGGCCGGGTTGATCGGGGTGAGCGTGTGGCCCCGGTTGTTGTTGACCCAGAGGGTCTTCATGTCCCAGGACGGGACCACGTGCTGGGGCTGGATGCCGACGGGGATGGTGTCGATGACCTTGTACGTGACCGGGTCGATGACGGACACCGTGTTGGAGGACGTGTTCGGCACGTAGACGCGGGACGGGAAGTCCTTGACCACCGGGGAGAGTTTGTTCGGCCGGTCTGCCGCGTACACGTCGTTCGGATCGAGGAGCGGCGGCATTCCGGCCAGGCCCGGCGGCGCGGCCGGTACGGCCTTGACCGGCGCGGCGGGCCCCTTCGTGCCGAGGGCCTCGGCGGGTCCCTTGTCGGCCGCTCCGCAGCCGGTCAGGGCGGCGAGGACCAGGCCGGCCAGCAACGCGGTGGCCTTCAGGGGAAGGCGGGTGGTCGTCATGGGGTCAGCAGCTCCGTGGTGGTCACCGCGCGCAGTTTGCGGCGTGCGAGTTCTTCGAGGAGGGGTGGCATCGCGTCGACCGTGTCCGCGTAGCCGAAGTGCAGGCTCACCACCGATCCGCCTTGGATCGGGCCGATGACGGTGCGGATGACGGCCGCGGCACCGGGCGAGGTGAAGTCGAGGGAGTCCACGTCGTACGAGAGGACGTGCGGGTAGCCCGCCCGCTGGGCCAGCTTTCGCACCAGGGGGGTGGCGTACTGGGTCTGGGACGGGCGGAACCACGTGCCGATGGATCCGGTCAGCCGTTTGAGCCGGTCGGCGCAGCCGGTGATCTCGGCGTACGCCTGCTCCTCGGGCATGGTGTTGATCGCGAGGTGGCGCTGGGTGTGGTTGCCGAGCTCGTGGCCGCCGTCCAGGATCCGGCGGGCCATCTCCGGGTGGGCGTCGAGCCAGGCGCCGATGGCCAGTACGGTGACCCGCGCGCCCGCCCTTTCCGCCTCGGCGAGCACCGCCTTGGCGATGGCGGGGTCGCCGTTGCCGTGGAAGGTGAGCGCGACGCCGGGCCGGCCGCGGGGACCGTGCCCGATCTCCACGGGCTGACCGGCGAACCGGCGCGGGGCGGGGGCCGCCTTCGCCCGGGTCGCCGCTTTGTCCGGGGCGGCCTTCGCCGGGGCGGCGGGGCCTGCGGGGGCCGTCCCGGAAACGGACGGCCCCGGGGTGGTGGGGGCGTCCGTGCCACAGGCGGAGGCGAGGGCGCCGGCGGCGACCGCCGCGCCGGCACGGAGAGCGGATCGGCGGTCCGGGTAGCAGAGCACCCGCCCATTTAAGGGGTGGATGCCCGTGTAGGTATTGATTGACCCAATTCAGGACCTTCGGCCGGACCGGGATCACCCACCCCCTGTCCGCTATGTGATCAACGATTCACGCAGAGCGGCCGATCTTTACTCACTGATTACGAGGCCAGTGGCCCACCTCACCTAAGATTTAGGTAGAAAGTCTTAGGATATGCACACTTATGTCCAACTTGGGACTTTTGGCATTTGGTCCCTCTTCTGCCATAGTCGGAATCACGGCTTCCCGTTGACCCGAGCGAAGTCCCTGCCGAGGATCACACCCCCTTCGATCCTCGGCACACCCATGAAACCCCCGCAGCGCCCCACAACGGCGACAGGGGGTTTCTGGCGTTCCGGGGGGGTACTCGGCGGGGCGGCGGTGCTCAGCGGTCGGGTGGCCCTCAGCGGTCGGGTGGCCCTCAGCGGTCGGCGACCCGCATCTCGAACCAGGTGATCTTTCCGCGCGGCAGCAGGTCCGCGCCCCAGCGGTCCGAGAGCTTGTCGACGAGGAACAGCCCCCGGCCGGTGGTGTCCATCTCGTGGACCGGCATGAGGCAGGGCAGCCCGCGCGAGGGATCGCGCACCTCCACGCGGATCCAGCCGCGCCGCCTGAGCATCCGCAAACCGAAGGACCGGGCCCCCGTGTGGCGGACGGCATTGCCCACCAGCTCCGAGACGAGCAGGACCGCGTGCTCGGCGATCTGCGGCGAGAGCCCCCACAGGCGGACGACCACGCACTGCGTGAGCCGGCGGGCGGTGCTCGCCGACTCGGGCATCGACGGCAACGTCACTTCCGCCTCAGCCGGGTTCCCGTACAACTCCAGTGCTTTGAGGCCGAGTTCGTCCTCCAGGGCCGCCGTGAGCCGTACGGCGGAAGCGCTACTGCGCTGCCGCGGCTGTTCCACACCCTCCAGACCCGCCATGCACCCATCATGGAGGGCCGGTCAGGCCGTTCGGGCCGTTCCGCAGGAAAAGACCCCCCGGGATCTCCGATTCCGAGGGGTCTTCCTGGCATATGCAATCGGCAACCCGTGGGCTACCACGCCCCGTTGACCTGCGGTGACGTACCGCGAGGCGGTGATCACCCAGAGTGGATCACCGTCTCGCCTTAAGGGTGCCTTAAGGCCTGGCTAATCCACCCACAGGAATGACCCCGGCAAGGATCCGGGCGGGTTCCCGACAGGGCTCCCCCTAGAGGAACTTGGCCTTGCCGGGACCCTCCTCGACGAAGCTGCGCATCCCGCGCTCGCGGTCCTCGGTGGCGAACAGCCCCGCGAACCAGCCCCGTTCGATGGTCAGCCCGGTGTCGATGTCGGCCTCCAGGCCGGCGTCCACGCACTCCTTCGCGGCGCGCAGGGCGAGGGCCGGGCCCTGCGCCAGCTTCGCGGCCCACGCGTACGCCTGCTCGTAGACCTCGGCGGCCGGGACGACGCGGTCCACGAGGCCCAGGGTCAGCGCCTCGTCGGCCTTGACCATGCGGCCGGTGAAGATGAGGTCCTTGGCCTTGGAGGGGCCGATCAGGCGGGACAGCCGCTGGGTGCCGCCCGCGCCGGGGATCAGGCCGAGCAGGATCTCGGGCTGGCCGAGCTTCGCGTTGTCGGCGGCGATCCGGTAGTCGGCGCACAGGGCCAGCTCGCAGCCGCCGCCCAGGGCGTAACCGGTGACGGCCGCGACCACCGGCTTGGGGATCCGGGCCACCGCGGTGAAGGCGTCCTGCAGTCCGCGGGACCGGGCGACCATGGCCGCGTGGTCCATCGTCTGCATCTCCTTGATGTCCGCGCCCGCCGCGAACACCTTCTCGCCGCCGTAGATGACGACGGTGCGGACGTCCGCCCGGTCGGTCGCTTCCACCGCGAGCTCGCGCAGCCGGTCCTGGGTGGCGATGTCCAGGGCGTTCATGGGCGGCCGGTCCAGACGGATGACGCCGACGCCTTCGGAGACTTCGAGAGAGATGGTCATACGGGAAGGTTAGCGCCGGTTAACGCCGGGTGGCCCGGTGCTGTGGGTCACAGCACCGGGCCACCGGACGACGCGCGGGAGGGCGTTACTTGATCCAGTCCGCCCAGTCCATGTTCCAGCCGTTGAGGCCGTTGTCGGGGGCGACGATCTTGTCCTTGGAGTTCTTCACGATGACCACGTCGCCGATCAGCGACTCGTTGAAGAACCAGGCGGCGGGCTGACTGCCGTCGCCGGCGCCGCGGACGTCCTTCAGGCCCACGCAGCCGTGGCTGACGTTCTCGGAGCCGAACGTGCCGGACGAGGCCCAGTAGTTGCCGTGGACGAAGGTGCCGGAGGTGGTCAGCCGCATCGCGTGCGGGACGTCGGAGATGTCGTACTCCCCGCCGAAGCCGACGGTGGCGCCGTTCATCCGGGTCACCTTGTACTTCTCGCTGATGACCATCTGGCCGTTGTACGTGGTCGTCGACGGGGCGCCCGCGGTGATCGGAACGTTCTTGAGCACCTGGCCGTCCCGGACCACCTGCATCTGCTTGCTGCCTGCGTCGACCGTGGTGACCTGGGAGCGGCCGATCTTGAAGCTGACCGTACGGGTCTGCTTGCCGTAGACCCCCGGGCGGCCCTCGACCCCGTCGAGCTCGAGCTTCAGGGTGACCTTGGTGCCCGCGGCCCAGTACTTCTCGGGGCGGAAGTCCAGGCGGTCGTTGCCGAACCAGTGGCCCTCGACCGGGACGGCCGGATCGGCCGTGACCGTGATGGCCTTCTCGACGGCCTCGGGGTTGGTGATGCCCCGGGAGAAGTTGATCGAGACCGGCATGCCCACGCCGACCGTCGATCCGTCTTCGGGGGTGTACTGACCGATGAAGGTGTTGGCGGGCGTGAGGGTCGTGAAGGTGGTGTCCTTCGCGGACTCGCGGCCGGCCTCGTCCTTGGCGACCGCGTGCACCTTGTACTCGGTGGCGGAGGCGAGGTTGCGGGCGGGCTCCCAGCTCGCGCCGTCGGCGGCGAGCTTGCCCTCCACCGCGTTGCCCTTGGTGTCGGCGACCGTCACCGTGGTGAGCTTGCCGCCGGTGCTGGTTATCTTCAGGATGCCGCTGGTCGCGACCTCCTTGGCCCCGTCGTCCGGCTTGACGCTGACGACGGCCTTCGACGCCTCGGTACCGGTCGTGGCGGTACCCCCGTCGCCGCCACCGCTCCCGCCGGCGCCGCCACCACTTCCGCCACCGCTGCACGCGCTGGTGAACAGCAAGGCCGCGCCCAACAGGAGGGCCGGCAGGCCGGTGCGGGCGCGCCCGCGTATCGGCTGCAGGTTCACGATCGTTCTCCCCATGTCCCCCGCGCACGGACAGTCGCGCGCTTATCGCCAGGAAATCACATGGGGGATCACGAGACAGTACGGTCATGTCACCGTTCCGTCCCAAGAGTGGTCGCCGCTCCGGGAGTCGGCCCTGCGTGCCGGGAGTCAGCCCTCCGTGCCGGGCTTGGTGCCCCAGACGTAGACGGCGTCGCCCTCGGTCAGCAGGTCCCACAGCCGCCGCGCGTCGGGGACGGAGAGGTTGACGCAGCCGGCCGAGCCGCCGTGGGCGTACAGGTCGCCCGGGCGGCCGTGCAGGGCCTGGCCCTCGTCGAAGAACTGGGCGTAGGGCATCGGGGCGTCGTCGTAGAGCGTGGACCGGTGGTCCTCGCTGCGCCAGTAGACCTCGTGCCAGCCGGGTCGGGTCTCCTCGTCGTCGCGACCGGTACGGACGGGCACCGGCGGGAAGACCACCGTGCGGTCGCGCTGCACCCACACGAGCTGGCGCTCCATGTCCACGCAGGTCACCCGGTGCGGGCGGACCGGGCAGTCGCCGGCGGCGTTGGGGTTCGCCCGGGCGGTGACCGCGACCATGGTGCGGAAGGTGACCAGCCCGGCGTAGCCGTCGGCCGGCCGGATCCCGTTGCCCCGCTGGAAGGCGCGGATCGCCTCGCAGTCCCCGGTGTCCTGTGTCCCGTCGGCCCTCCGCCGCAAGTGGCCTTCCAGCTCGCGCTGGTAGGGCCCGGTGCCGGCGGTGCACGCCTCCACGGCCGGGGACGGCGACGCGGCCGGGGAAGACAGGGCCGGAGCCGGGGACGGGGCCGCCCCGGCTGCCGGCAGCGGCGGGGCGAGGGCCGCCGCCGCGAGGACCGCGGCCGTGACGGCCGCCCTGCCTATCGTGCCCGTCGTGTCCCCGGGGGTCGTACGGCTCATGCGGGCCTCCTCGCGCCCGCCGGCCGGGCCACCGGATCCGAGCCAACCGGATCCGCCCGGCCCCGGCGCGCCGGGTGGGCCGGCAGGGTCACCGGCCCACCCGGGCGGCCTACCTACTCACCCGGCCGCGGCTTCGGGCCCTTGCCCTTGCCGCCCTTGCCCTTCCCCTTGTCCTTGCCGTCCTTGCCGCCCTTGCCGCCCTTGCCGTGGTCGTCCCGCTTGTTCTCCAGGATGACCACCAGGCGCTGGTCCGGGGTCCTCTCGTCCAGGTGGAGCGGACCGGTGACCGGGTTGCGCGGAAGGACGTAGCCCTCCGGGACGGCCGTTTCGACCACGTAGTACCAGCCCTCTTCCAGGCCCGGGAACGAGCACGCCCCGGCCCGGTCGGTGGCGCAGCCCGCCGCCACCTTGCGGTCGGGGTTGATGCCGCGCGTCTGGAGGCCGGTGGTGCTGTTGGTCTCCTTCCACACCTCGAAGACCGCCCCGCGCAGCGGGTGCTTCGTCTTCGCGTCCTTCTTCAGCACGTTGATCGAGCCCTCGTATCCGGGCTGCTCGGTCCGCTCGTCGGTGACGCCGACGACGAGGCCCGCCGTCACGTGGCTCTCGTCGAGGTCGAACGGGGTGACCGGGTCCGCCGGCAGGTCGTAGCCGGCCGGTGCCTGCGTCTCCCGCCAGTAGTACCGCTCGCCGACCGGGAGCTGGACCGTGCAGGTTCCCTGCGCGTCGGTGGTGCAGGACCCGGCCAGCTGCTCGTCGGGTTCCGTGCCGTCGGTCTGCAGGCCCGTACGGTCGTTGGCCTCGCGCCAGAGCTCGAAGCGGGCGCCGGGCAGCAGGGCCCCGCCGTCCGCGTCGGACTTGCGCAGCACCACCTGGGCGCTGCCCGGCACCTTCGCGTTGCTCATGCTGCCGCTGACGCCCCCCGCGGCGCTCTGCGCGGTCAGCGTCAGCTCGACGACGGGGTTCTCCGCGAGCTCGTAGCCGTCCGGTGCCTGGGTCTCGCGCCAGTAGTACGTGCCGAGCGGGACGGTGCTGGAGCAGATGCCGCTCGCCGGGGTCACGCAGTCGGTGACCTTGGTGTCGCCGCCGGGGCTCGTGAACTGGGCTCCGGGGGTGCCGTTGGTCTCCCGCCACAGCTCGTACGTGGCTCCGGCCAGCGGGTTGTCCGCGGTGTCCTGCTTGGTGACGGAGACGGTGCCCGTGACCGGGGCGGTGTTCCCGCAGTCGGGCAGGTCACCGTTGAACGGGTACGCGTGGAACTCCTGGCCGCCGCCCCCGGTGCTGGTGTGGACGAGCTCGCCGGTGGTGAAGAAGCGGCCGTTGGTCCCGGGCAGGGTCACGGTGGTGCGCGAGGCCTGCTCGCCGACGAGCACGCTGCCCTGGAACTGTCCGGTGCCGACCAGCTGGACGGTGGTGGCGTCGGGGAAGTTCCACAGGAGCCGGGTGCGGTAGCCGTTCCAGGGGTCCGCGCCCGGCCCGGTGTCGTTGATGGTGCCGGCGTAGGTGTTGACCGTACGGCTGGCGCCCAGGACGTTGACCAGGACGGTGGCGTCGGCCGGGATCCGGTCGAAGCGGATGCCGACGGCGCCGTCGCGCGTGCTGACCAAGTCGAAGTCCACGTTGAAGACCTGGAGCTTGGAGGTGTTGTCCCCGGTGAAGACGGTGGTGCCGTCCTGGTTGACGGCGGTGCCCGTCGCCGGGCGCGGGCTGCCGTCGACCCGGGCGTAGCAGCGGCTGGCCGCGGTGAGCTGGTCGCGCAGGCCGGCGTAGGGGGTGATCGCGGCCGGGTCGGCCATCAGCGGGCCGGTGACGGTGCCGGGTCCGGGGGCGGTGCCCGCGTGCCGGACGACGCCGCCGTCCGAGATCAGCTGCTGCTGGGCGGCGATGGTGACGTTGCGGCCGGTGGTGAGGAAGTCCGAACCCGCCGGGGGCCGTACGAGGGAGCCCGCGCCGACGATTCCGATGTTGTACCCGCCGCCGGTCGACGCCAGGTTCTTGTTCTGGTCGAAGCTGCCGAGGACGACGACCTTGCCCTCGGCCTCGGCGGCGCGCTCGCGGACGAGGAAGTCGGCGCCGACGAAGATGTTGATGCCCTCGTCGTAGCCGTTGGGGTCGTTGCCGACCTCGATCGGCGGGAACACGGGCGGGCACCCGGCCCCGAGGCAGGGACCCAGTCCGCCCGGAAGCGGGGCCCGCAGGGCCGCGGCGGTCTGCCGGGCCGGCGCCGGCTGCTGTCCGCCGGGGCCCGGCGCGGCCGGCGCCGCCAGGGCCGCCGGGGCGCCGGCGGCCAGTACGGCCCCGAGGGCGAGCCCCAGGGGGCCGAGGGTCCACTTCCTTGCTGACATGACGCTCCGTCCGTTGCCCGCCGCCGCGTGCGTGCCGGGCCCCGTACAGGCTGGCGTCGGGCTCCGGCGAGCCGGGCGGACCGACACTCCCCCGCTACGGCATTCCGGTACGACAATCACTCGACTGGCGTGGCGGGGCGCGGGGAACCGCAGGTGGCGGGCCGGGTCAGCCGATCGCGGAGCCCGCCACCCAGGCGGGCCAGGACATGTTCCAGCCGCCCAGCCCGTTGTCCGGGGCGACCGTCTTGTCCTGCGAGTTCACGACCTCCACCACGTCGCCGACCAGGGTCCGGTCGAAGAACCAGCCGGCCGGGGTGTCCGAGCCGCCGCCCTTGTCGTCGCGCAGGCCGATGCAGCCGTGGCTGACGTTGGTGGAGCCGAAGGTGTCGGGGCTGGCCCAGTAGTTGCCGTGCAGGAAGGTCCCGGAGCGGGTGAGGCGCATGGCGTGCGGGACGTCGGGGATGTCGTACTCGCCGCCGAAGCCGACGGTCTGCCCGTTCATCCGGGTGACGTCGAAGAGCTCCATCACCACCATCTTGCCGTTGTAGGTCATGTTCTTCGGCGCCCCGGCGGTGATCGGCACGGTGGACACCAGCTCGCCGTCGCGCCGGACCTCCATGGTGTGCGCGGCGGCGTCGACGGTGGAGACCTGGGAGCGGCCGACGGTGAAGCGCAGGGTCTTGTCCTGGATGCCGTAGGAGCCGGCGGCGCCCTCGACGTCCCGCAGGTTCAGTTTGACCGTGACCTCGGTGCCGGGCTTCCAGTACGTCTTGGGCCGGAAGTCGAGGCGCTCGTCGCCGAACCAGTGGCCCACCACTTCCACGGCCGGGTCGGAGGTGATCGTGATGGCCCGCTCCACGTCGGCGCGGCGTTCGATGGACCGGCTGAACCCGAAGGAGATGATCATGCCGGTGCCGACGGTCGAGCGGTTCTCGGGCTTGAAGTAGCCGATGAACCGCTCCTCGGGAACGTAGGTGGTGAAGGTGGTGTGCCGGGCCTGGCGGCGGTTGTGCCCGTCGAGCGCGACCGCGTCCACGGTGTACTTGGCCGCGAGCGCGAGCCGGCCCGACGCCGGGTCGGGGCTCCAGCTGAGCCCGTCCACGGCGATGGAGCCGGCCACCTGCTCCTGCTGGGCGTCCTCCACCTTGGTGACCACGACCCGCTCCAGTCGGCCCTCGGGCACGCTGACCCTGAGCGGACCCTCGGCCGGCACCCCCTTCGCGTTGTCGTCGGGGGTGATCCTGATCGCCTCGTCCGGTGACCGGGGTTTGCCGGGCAGCTGGATCTCGATCGGGGAGCCGCCGTTCTCGGTGCATCCGGCCAGGCCTCCAAGGAGGCCCGCCCATACCGCCACGGCGGCCAAGCCCGCCCCTGCCCGCCTCGTCAGAAGAGTCACGTTCCTCCAACGACCGGGCCCCTCCGGGGGAAACGTGGGCGCGGCCCACGTTCCAGGCAGGACAGTCCGGGCAGAACAGTGGGAAGGACCAGACGGGGGCGGGCCGCGGCAGGGACGCCGGGGCCGCAGTTCCCCCACCCCCGCAGGTACCGAGAGCCGTGGAGGCGGGCAGTGTCGAGCGCAGCCGAGCAAGAGGCGGAGCCCCTGGCCGGGGTTGAGACCGGATCCGGGGCCGGGGCCGAGCCCGGGGCCGAAACCGGACCCGGGACCCGGGTCGGTCTTCAGGGCGGGACCGGGGCCGTGGCCGACCACGGGACGGGGAACGGGAACGGAAGCGGGCCGGGAGCCGGCAACGGGAGCGGGCACCCGGCCGGCCAGTCCCTGGGGCTGATGGAACCGCAGGTCAGGGGCCACGCCGCAGTGAGCCGGGGGGTGCCCGGACCGCCCGTGTGGCCGGGCTCCTCGCACCCGCTGGGGGCCCGGTTCCACCAGGGACCGGACGGGACGGCCGGGACCAACTTCGCGCTGTGGGCCCAGGGCGCGGAGGCGGTGGAGGTCTGCCTCTTCGCGGAGGACGGGTCCGAGAGCCGGTGCGTGCTGACGGAGCTGACCCACGAGATCTGGCACGGCTTCCTGCCGGGCGTGCGCCCCGGGCAGCGGTACGGATTCCGGGTGCACGGGCGCTGGGACCCGTGGACCGGGGCCCGCCACAATCCGGCGAAGCTGCTCCTGGACCCGTACGCCCGGGCCGTGGACGGGGACTTCCTGCTGCCGCCGGAGGTGTACGGGCACGTCCGCGACTGGCCGCAGCAGTACATCGCGGACACCGTGCGCGACGACCGCGACTCGGCCCCGCACGTCCCGAAGGGGGTCGTGGTCCACGATGACGACGACTGGGCGGACGACGTCCGGCCCAAGACCCCGTGGGCCGATTCGGTCATCTACGAACTGCACGTGCGCGGCTTCACGATGCGCCATCCGGGCATCCCCGAGCACCTGCGGGGCACGTACGCGGGGCTGGCGCACCCGGCGGCGATCGAGCACCTGACCGGGCTCGGGGTGACGGCGGTGGAGCTGCTGCCGGTCCATCAGTTCGCGCACGAGGACCACCTGCTGCGGCGGGGCCTGCGCAACTACTGGGGCTACAACTCCGTCGGCTACTTCGCCCCGCACGCCGCGTACTCCTCGAGCGGTACGGCCGGCCAGCAGGTCGGCGAGTTCAAGCGGATGGTCAAGGCGCTGCACGCCGCCGGGATCGAGGTCATCCTCGACGTGGTCTACAACCACACGGCGGAGGCCGGCGAGCTGGGGCCGACGCTGTCGCTGCGCGGGATCGACAACCGGGCGTACTACCGGCTCCAGTCGGACCAGCGCCGGTACGCGGACTACACCGGCTGCGGGAACACCCTGCACGCCGGGCGGCCGCACGTGCTGCGCCTGATCACCGACTCGCTGCGGTACTGGGTGACGGAGATGGGGGTGGACGGCTTCCGCTTCGATCTGGCGGCGGCGCTGGCCCGCTCGATGCACGACGTGGACATGCTCTCGCCGTTCCTCGCGGTGATCGCCCAGGACCCGGTGCTGCGGCGGGTCAAGCTGATCGCCGAGCCGTGGGACGTGGGCTCGGGCGGGTACCAGGTGGGCGCGTTCCCGCCGTTGTGGACGGAGTGGAACGACCGCTACCGGGACGCCGTACGGGACTTCTGGCGCGGCGCGCTGCCCGACGTACGGGACCTCGGGTACCGGCTGTCGGGGTCGAGCGACCTGTACGCGTGGGGCGGGCGGCGGCCGTACGCCTCGGTCAACTTCATCACCGCGCACGACGGTTTCACCCTGCGCGACCTGGTGTCGTACGAGTCCAAGCACAACGAGGAGAACGGCGAGGCGGGCCGGGACGGCACCAACGACAACCGGTCCTGGAACTGCGGGGTGGAGGGCGAGCCGGAGGAGGGCACGGAGCCGCGGATCGCGGCCCTGCGCCGGCGGCAGCTGCGCAACCTGCTGACCACGCTGCTGCTGTCGACCGGGGTGCCGATGCTGGTGGCGGGCGACGAGTTCGGCCGGACGCAGGGCGGCAACAACAACGCGTACTGCCAGGACAACGAGACGAGCTGGGTGGACTGGTCGCTGCTGGAGGACCCGTCCTGGCAGGCGCTGCTGGCGCTGACCCGGCGGCTGCTGGCGCTGCGCCGGGCCCATCCGGTGCTGCGGCGCCGCGCGTTCTTCTCCGGGCGCTCGCAGGGGGCGGACGGGCTGCGGGACCTGGCCTGGTTCACCCCGGCGGGGGTGGAGATGACCGAGCGGGACTGGTACGCCCCGGCCGGGTCGGTGGGCCTTTACCTGTCGGGGCAGGACATCCCGGGCCGCGACGAGCGCGGGCGGCAGGTCACGGACGACAGCTTCCTGGCGCTGCTGCACGCCGGGGACCGGCCGGTGGCGTGGGTGCTGCCGGGGGCGCCGTGGGGCCGGGCGTACGAACTGGTCCTGGACACCTCCCGCGAGGACCAGGCGGCGGCGCCCGCCACCGTGCACCGCGGGGGCGCGAGCGTGACCGTTCCGGCGCGGGCGGTGCTGCTGCTGAAGGTGGTGGGCGGGCAGGGCTAGCCGGTCCGCAAGCCGGTGCTTCGCGTCCGCGCATCCGGCGGACCCGGAGCGGGAGCCCCCGGACACCCTGCGATGATGTGCCCTTCGTACGCACGCACGCATATATGGATGTTCGAGGGGTTGTGTCGATGGCGAGTGTCGGGACCGCGCTGCGGGAGCTGCGCGGGGCGCAGAAGTCGGCGAAGGGGGTCTCGCTCTACTCCCGGTTCGTCAACCGGCCCGTCGGGCGGTACCTGGCCGCCGGGTCGTACGCGCTGGGGCTCACCCCGAACCAGGTGACGCTGATCAGCGCCGCCCTGAGTTTCGCGGGCGCGGCCGTCATCACCCTGACCTCGCCCTCCTGGGGGCTGGGCATCGCGGTGTGGGCCCTGCTCGCGGTCGGCTTCGCCTTCGATTCCGCCGACGGGCAGCTCGCCCGGCTGCGCGGGGGCGGCAGCGCGGCCGGCGAGTGGCTGGACCACGTCGTGGACTGCGCGAAGCTCACCGCACTGCACACCTGCGTGCTGATCGCCTTCTACCGCTTCCCCGAGGCCTACGGGGTCGGCGGCGGCGCGGACGGCGGCGCGGCGGCCGGCTGGCTGCTGGTGCCCCTGGGCTTCCAGCTCGCCGCGGTCGTGACCTTCTTCGGGGGGCTGCTGACGGAGAAGCTCAAGCCGAAGCCGGCACCGGGAAGTGCGGCCGCCGCGCCCTCGACCCTGCGTGCGGTGGCGCTGCTGCCCGTGGACTACGGGGTGTTCTGCCTGGTGTTCCTGTTCCTCGGCGGCAGCGGGCTGTTCCGCTGGGTGTACGCCGGGGCGGGCGTGATGGCCGCGCTGTTCCTGGTGGCGTTCCTCGCGAAGTGGTTCCGGGAGCTCAGCGCCGTACCCCGGTGACCGGGGCCGGCGCCCGCCGACAGGCCGCTCAGCCCCGCTGTTCCGTGGCGAGCGGTTGCGACAGCACGTCCAGGGCCCGGCGCAGCTGGGTGCTGGAGGTGTGGACCGTGTACGGGAAGTAGACGACCTCGACCCCGTGCACGGCGAAGTCCCTTTCCAGCTGGTCGCCCTTGGGGGTTCCGCGCCAGTCGTCGCCCTTGAATATGACATCGAAACGGACTTGCTTCCACGTTTCGACCTTGTCCGGGACGGTCTCGACAAAAGCGGCATCCACGTACTGGACGCTGCGGACGATCTCCAGCCGCTCGACGAGCGGTATCACCGGACGGCGCCCCTTGGCGAGTTCCGCCATCTCGTCGGATACGACCCCGGCCACCAGGTAGTCGCACTGACTCCGGGCGTGCCTAAGGATGTTGAGATGTCCGATGTGGAAGAGGTCGTAGGCACCCGGCGCGTAGCCGACCCGGTGAGGTCTACGCCCAGGCGCGGCAAATTCCGACATGTCCTGCTCCGTCACGTGTTATCCCCCAGAAGCCGCACACCCCGGTGTGGCGGATTAGCAGACAATAGCGTGCACGTTCCCCCTGGTGCCGGTGAACGAATAGGGTGACGTGCGCATCATCCAGGTGAGAGGGGGACGTCGAGTGTCGAAATCCGGTCAGCGACGCCTACTGCTGGTTTCCACGAATTACGCCCCCGAGCACACGGGCATCGGCCCGTACGCCACCCAGATCGCGGAGCACTGGGCACGTCTCGGTCACGACACCCACGTCCTGGCGGGCATGCCCCACTACCCGGCCTGGTCGGTCGAGCCGGAGTACAAGGGGGCGCTACGGCGCACGGAACAGCGCGCGGGCGTGACCGTGCACCGGCGTGCGCACACCGTGCCCCCGCGCCAGACCGCCCTGCGCCGGGCCCTTTTTGAAGGATCGATTCTGCTGCACGGCTCCGCGGCCCCGCCCCGGATGCCGAAGCCGGACGCGGTCCTGGCCCAGATGCCGAGCCTGGCCGGCGGCCTGCTGGCCGCGCGCCTCGCGGCGCGCTGGAAGGTCCCCTTCGTTCCGGTCGTCCAGGACCTGATGGGCGCCGCCGCCGCGCAGAGCGGGATCAGCGGCGGGGACAAGGCGGCGGCGTTCGCCGGACGGGCCGAGGCCCACGCCCTGAAGCGGGCCGCCCTCGTCGGTGTGATCCACGAGACATTCGTCGACCGGGTCGTCGGCATGGGCGTGGACCCCAAGCGGATCCGGCTCGTCCCCAACTGGTCCCATGTGGCGTTGCCCACCAAGCCGCGCGGCCGGACCCGCCACCACCTCGGCTGGGCCCCCGACCAGACCGTCGTCCTGCACTCCGGGAACATGGGGCTCAAGCAGGGACTGGAGGTCCTCGTCGGGGCCGCCCGGCTGGACCCGAGCGTCCGCTTCGTCCTGATGGGCGACGGCAGCCAGCGCTCCGCCCTCGCCGACCTGGCGGCCGATGTTCCCAATCTCGACATCATCCCGCCCGCCGCCGACGGCGAGTTCCCGGATATCCTCGCCGCGGCGGACGTGCTCGCGGTCACGCAGCACGCCGCCGTGATGGACATGAGCGTGCCGTCCAAGCTGACCTCGTACTTCCAGGCCGGCCGTCCCGTCGTGGCCTCCGTCGCCGCGCTGGGCGGGACCGCCCAGGAAGTGGAACGTTCGGGCGCCGGGGTGCTCGTACCGCCGGAGAACCCGGAGGCCCTGCTGAAGGCCGTACGGGCGCTGGCCGAGGACCCCGCGGGCGCGGACGCGCTGGGGGCGGCAGGACCGCGCCACGTCGCGGCGCACCTGAGCCGTGAGGCGGGCCTGGCCCGCATCGACGCACTGATGGACGAAGCACTTGGGGGTCCCCGGCCGTGATCGAGACCAACCGCCCGGCAGCGGCTCCGGCCGAGGACGAACCGGACCTGCTCCGGGACCAGTTCCGCCAGCTCCTGCGCTACCGCCGGCTCATCGGCGTGGGCGTGGGCATCGGCCTGCTCGGCGGGGTCTACCTCGGCGTCTCCACGGCGGACACCTACGTGGCCACCGCCGACATCGTGCTGCGTGCACCCACCGACGACCCGTTCAACCCGAGCCTCGCCCCCGACAAGGCGATCAACATCGGCTCGGAGCGCCAGGTCGCGCTCTCCAGCTCCATAGCCAACGAGGCCGCGAAGAAGCTCGGGGTCTCGGCCACCGACTTCGCGGCCCTGCGCGCCGGTCTGCAGGTGACCAACCCCCCGCAGACGATGGTGCTGCGCTTCACCTACACCGCGGCCTCCCCCGCCGAGGCCGCCAAGCGCGCCAACGCGATGACCGAGGCCTACCTGCTCAAGCGGCAGGAGGCCCTCGACGTCACCCGCGACAAGATGGTCAAGGGCTATCAGGAGCAGCGCGATCCGGTGGCCAAGCAGCTCGAAGAGCTGACCAAGCAGACCACCGGCATGCCGGCCGGTCCGGCGCGGGACGCCGCGTACGCCGCCAAGACCGACCAGCAGAGCAAGATCAACACGCTCAACGGCAACATCGCCAAGCTCAAGGCCCTGGACATGACCCCGGGCCGGGTCACCAGCACCGCCGTCCCGCCGCACGGGGCCGACGGCCCCGGCCTGCCCATGTCGCTCGCGCTCGGCGCGGCCGTGGGCCTGGCCCTCGGCCTGCTCGGCGCCTGGGTGCGCCTCGTCTTCGACCCGGCTCCGCGCTCCGAGGGCGATGTCGCCCGGGCCCTGCGCGCGCCCGTACTGGGCTCCCTGCCGCGGGGCAAGGCCGACGGCGGGCCGCTGCTCGCGGCGGGCGAGGAAGACCCGCGGCTGGCGGAGGAGTTCCGCTCGGTGGCCTTCCGGCTCGCCTACGACGCCCGCTTCGCGGACCGGCGCCGCCTCCTCGTGGTCGCCCCGCGCGGCAGCAGCGAGATCGCCGCCGCCGTGGCGGTGAACCTGGCCGCCTCCTTCGCGGAGACCGGCAAGGACGTGCTCCTCATCGAGGCCGACCTGCGCACCCCGGTGCTGGCCAGCCAGCTGCCCACCGACGCCTCCGGCCGGCCCAACTGGAGCAAGTCCAAGGGCGCGGGCGCGCAGCCCGCGGACACCGAGTGGCCCGACGGCCGCCAGCTCCTGGTGGACGCCGGGGAGTCGGGCAGCTTCGACCTGATCCCGGGCGAGCGGGTCCGCAACGTGCCCCGCGCCCTCACCTCGCAGCGGGCCACCCGGCTGATCTCCGAGGCCGACTCCCCCAACTCCACCGTCGTGGTGCTCGCCCCGCCCGTGCTCTCGTACGCCGACGCCCTCGCGCTCGTCGACCGCGTCGACGGGGTCCTGGTGGTCTGCAACCCCGGCGCGGTGCGCCGCACCGACCTCTCCCGCATCCGCGAGCTGATCAGCGGGGCCGGCGGCACGGTGCTCGGCGCCGTCCTGCACGCGCCGCTGCCGGGCGAGAAGAAGCGCGGCCTCGGCAGGAGCCCCCGGGGCGGCGGCCCCGCCGCAGAGGACCCCCGGCCCGCGCCCCCTTCCGGACCCTCGCCCCGCTCGCGGGAGCCGCAGCCGATCCCGTACGAGGTGGCCGCCGCCGACGCCTCGCAGCACATCCCGGGCGACGGCACCGACACGGTCGCCCTGCGTACGGTCCGCACGGGCCGGCGGTGAGCCGCCGCGGCCTCGCGGCGGTCGCCTCGGTACTGGACCAGGCCGCGTCCAGCGCCACGAACATCCTGGTCCTGGTGCTGGCCGCCCGGCTCTCCTCAACGGCCGGCTTCGCCGACTTCTCGATGGTCTACGTGACCTTCACCGTGCTGCTCGGCCTGAACATGGCCTACGTCGGCCAGACCCTGGTGCTGGAGAAGGACGACCCCGGCACCGCCCGCCTCGCCACGGCCTGCCGCTCGGGCCTGGCCTTCACCGGGGCCGCCTCGGCGGCGGTGGGAGCCGTCCTGGCCCTCCTGGGCCTGCTGCTGCCCGGGGCCACCGGCTCGGCGTTCCTCGCGCTGGGACTCGTACTGCCCCTGGTGCTGCTGCAGGACGGGCTGCGCTACTGCTTCTCCGCCCTGCGGGCTCCCGGCCGGGCCCTGGCCGCCGACGCGCTGCGTCTCGCCTGCGTGGTGCCCGCGCTGCTCCTCCAGCCCGAGGGCGCCCCGGCGGGGCGGCTGGTGCTGGTGTGGGGGGTCTCCGCACTGCCCGCGCTCGCGCTGGGCCTGTGGCTGCTGCGGCTCTCGGTGCGGGGTGGCGCGGTCGGCGCGATCGACCTGCGGCCGTACCTGCGGCGCGGGTACCTGGGACAGCGGTTCGTGGTCGAGTTCGCCGTGGGCAACGGCTCCAGCCAGCTCGCCGTTCTGGGGCTCGGCGTCTTCGCGACCCCGCTGGCCGTCGGCGCGCTGCGCGGTGCCACCACCCTCTTCGGGCCGCTGAACGTGCTGTTCAACTCCGCGAACGCCTTCGGGCCGCCGGTCGTCCGCCGGGCCTCCGGGAAGCGGGGCGTGGTCCGGCTCACCGCCCTGATGGGCGGCGCGCTCGCGGTGACCGGCGCCGCCTGGGGAGCCGTGCTGTACGCGCTGCCGGAGCGGGTCGGCCGCGAACTGCTCGGCGACACCTGGCGGGCGGCGGCCGCGCTGCTGCCCGCGACGGGCGCGCAGTACGCCGTCATGGGGCTCGGCACCTGTGCGCTGCTCACCCTGCGCGTGCTGAACCCGAAGGCCACCCTCTCGCTCCAGGTGGTCTTCTCGCTGCTGTCGGTCGGGCTGCTGCTGGGCGGGTACGCCGTCTGGGGCGTGGCCGGGGCCGCCTGGGGGCTGGCCCTCGGCTCCGCCTCGAAGGCCGCGGCGGGCTGGCTGCGCGTGGCCCGGCTGCCGGCCCCCGAAGCGGCCGCGGCCACCCCCTCCGACGAGGTCCGGGCGGCCTGAGGCAGGGATCCCGGTCAGGCAGGGCTCTCGGTCAGGCCGGGTGCCGGTCGGACCAGGGTCCCGGTCAGGCCGGGGTGTCGCCGAAGCCCGCTTCGATCAGGTCGAACAGGTCCCGCATGGCCTGCCGCTGGTCCTCCTGGCCGCGGATCAGGCTCGCGGTGTCCATCACGAACCGGGCCAGCGCCGCGGACTTCAGGTCGCCCTCGGGGGCTCCGGCCTCGGCCGCGATGGCGGCGGCGAGCGCGAACTCGTGGCGCCGCCACATGCGGTCCCAGTACTCCACCAGTTCCGGCGTCTCGCGGACCAGCGTGATGTGGGCGATCACCGCCGGGTCGTCGATCCGGCGGGTCGCCCGGGTCTCCACGAAGTGCTCGCGCAGGGCGTGCAGGACCGACTGCCCGGGCGCACGGTCCCGTACGGCCGAGACGAGCGCGGCCTCGATGTCCTCGTCCTCGTCGAAGACCAGGGCTTCCTTGCTCGGAAAGTGCTTGAACAGGGTGGTCACCGAGACGTCGGCCTCCTCCGCCACGTCGCGGACGCCGACCTTGTCGTACCCGCGCTCCAGGAACAGGCGCAGCGCGGCATCCGCCAGGGCCTTGCGGGTCTGGGCCTTCTTGCGCTCGCGGCGCCCCACGGTCTCGGTCATGGGACCACTGTAGCGGCGGTACTTATCCGGTGCACAAGTTGAGCGAGTGCACTTGTGGAGCAGCTACGAGAAGGCGTCGTCTCCTGGTCAGCGCAGGGTCGTGGCCCTGTCCTGCCGGTACGTGGCCACGAGCGCGAGGCAGATCCCCGCGATGGCGATCCGGCCCGAGGCCTGGAGCAGCGGCCCGCGCAGCAGGATGAAGGAGTACCCGGCGACGAGCGGGACCACCGTGGAGATCAGGCTGCCCGGCGGCGAGCTGCGCCGGGCCCGCTTCGCGTAGCGCCGGTCGACGCGGGCGGAGGCGTACCCCATCCCCAGGAGCCCCGCGCCCATGCCCAGCGGCCCGAAGTCGATCCACAGCTCGGCCCAGATCGGGGAGGAGAGGTTGGTGTTGACCGTGCCCATCCACTGGCCGACCATCACGCCGGTGTCGCGCGGCTTGCCCGGCCACACCGAGCGCGGCACCGCGAAGAAGACGGATCCCGCGAGCTGGCGCCCGTAGGAGTGCCCGGGACCGGACTCCGAGAAGGTGATGGTGTTCGCGAACATGCCGATCTGGTCGTAGTCCTTGAGCGCCATCGGCTCCAGGAACGAGGTCGTCTCGACGGGCTTGTAGTTCTTCTCGTCGTAGCGGAATCGGTCCGCGAACGGGAAGATGAGCAGGGCGATCACCACGGCCATGGACAGCGCCACCCGGTACATCGCGGCGCTCACCGGGAAGACGGTGAAGAGCATCGCGAACATGACCGTGAGGAACCAGTAGCGCGGGTTCGAGATCGGGTTGTTGACGATCAGGTTGAGGACCATGAGCGCCGACCAGGTGACGATGATCGACACCTTGCGGCGGGCGAACTTCGAGGTGATCAGCCAGCGCGTGTACAGCAGCAGGGCCAGCAGCGCGGGGACCGTGCCGAAGCCGCGCAGCAGCGCCTGCCCCGCCTGGCCGTCCTGGGAGACGCCCGCTTCCTCGATGCCCGCGATGATCTCCTGGCGGCTGGAGAAGAACACCGCCGGGCCGCCGAGCTTCACGATCAGGGCCGCGCTGCCCAGGAACGCCACGCCGGTCAGCAGGTGGAGGCGCCGGCGGTGCGCCATGACCGGGCGCGGCTCCTTCTGCGAACCGCCCGCACGGCCGGCCGGCCGGTGCCGGGCCAGCAGCACGCCCACGTCGAAGGCGGCGCAGCCGAGCAGGACCAGGCCGATGGCGGCCGTGAGGTCGGAGCGCGGGCCGACGACGGGGGTCGGGACCTGGCCGAGGACGGCCTGGGCGAGGGGGGCCACGCCCATGGCCATGTAGACGAAGAGCCAGAAGGAGCCCTGCAGCAGCTTGCGGCGGCTGGTCAGGACCATCGCCGAGAGCCGGGCGCCCGCGTACATGGTGAGCAGCAGCTGGAGCCAGAAGGCGGCGTCGTGCTTGCCCCCGCCGGGCTGGACGGCGACGAACAGGGGCAGGAAGACGGTGAATCCGAGGGCCAGCGGGACGGAGAGCGCCCGGGAGAGCAGGGTCCGCGGGGTGGTGACCCGGCCCCAGCTCTTGTCTTCACCGGGGCGCGGTGGCGCCGGCCTGGCGGCGGTCTCACGTATGTCGGTCGCCACGCTTGCCCCCACCCCCTGTGCCTGATCCGGCGCAGTCTAGTCTGAGCGCTCGGCGCCCGGGGAGGCGCCTTCGAAGGCGCCGTCCGGGGCCGCGGTACGAGGGGGTGCCCGTGCGTGATCTTCCTGCCTTCACGCTGGCCGGATACGACAAGGGGCGCGGGCGGCTGACGCAGGCGCTCTGGTTCGCCGTGATGAACACGCTCTTCATGAGCTGGCTGTGTCCCGCCCGGCTACGGGTCGCGCTGCTGCGCGCCTTCGGGGCGCGGATCGGCGAAGGGGTGCTGATCCGCCACAGGGTGCGGGTGCTGTGGCCGTGGAAGCTGACCGTGGGCGACCACGCGTGGATCGGCGAGGGTGCCTGGGTGCTGAACCTGGAGCCGGTGACGATCGGCGCGCACGCCTGCGTCTCGCAGGAGGCGCTGCTGTGCACCGGCTCCCACGACCACCGGGCCGCCGACTTCCGCTACCGCAACGCCCCGATCACCGTCGAGGACGGCGCGTGGGTGGCCGTACGGGCCACCGTGCTGGCCGGCGTGACCATCGGCCGGTGCGCGGTGGCGGGCGCGGGGGCCGTGGTCCACAAGGACCTTCCCGCGCTGACCCTGCAGACCCAGGACGGGCACCGCCGCCCGGTCGAGGAGCCCAAATGAGAGTCCTGCACGCCGTCACCCTGCACTCCCCCACGCACGCCTTCGGCGGGCCGGTGCGGGTCGCGCTGAACCTGGCCAAGGGGCTGCGGGCCCGCGGGCACGAGGCGAACCTGCTGGCGCTGGGCGAGGGGTTCCCGGATCCCTGGCCGACCGCGGTGGAAGGGGTCCCGGCGAAGCTGTTCCCGGCCCGGCGCCTGCTCCCCCTCGGCTTCAGCGGGATGACCTCGCCGGCCCTGCTCGCGTCCGCGGGCCGCCTCGTGCGGGGCGCGGACCTGGTCCACGTCCACCTGGCGCGGGACCTGGTCACCCTGCCCGTCGCCCTGGCGGCGCTGCGGGCCGGCACACCGCTGGTCCTGCAAACCCACGGCATGGTCGACCCGAGCGGGAAACTGCTGGCCAAGGTGCTGGACGCGCTGGCGGTACGCCGCCTGCTGCGCGGGGCCGACGCGCTGCTGTACCTCACCCCGCACGAGCGGGAGGGCCTCGACGCGGTGGTGGGGACGCCGCTGCCGAACACCGTCCGGCTCGTCAACGGCACCCCGGCCCAGGAGGAGCGCCCCGCCCTGTCCGGGCCCGCGCGCATCCTCTACTCGGCCCGCCTGCAGGCCCGCAAACGCCCGGTGGACTTCGTGGACGCCGCGCCGGCCGTCCTGGCGGCGCACCCGGACGCGGAGTTCGTGGTGGCCGGCCCGGACGAGGGCGAACTCGCCGCGGTCCGCGCCCGCGTGCACGCCCTCGGCCTCTCTTCCCGCTTCACCGTCCCGGGCGCCCTGTCCGGCGCGGAGGTCCTCACGGAGCTCCGCCGCGCCCACGTCTACGTACTCCCCTCGGTGGACGAACCGTTCCCGATGTCGGTCCTGGAAGCCCTGGCGGTGGGCGTCCCGTCGGTGGTCACCCACTCCAACGGCCTGGCCCGCGACATCGCCCGCGCGGGCGCGGGCCGAGCGGTCGACCCCGGCCCGGCGGGCGTCGCGGAGGCGGTCCTGTCCCTCCTGGACCCGGCCGAGAACGCGGCGGCCTCCGGCGCGGCCCGCAAGCTCGCCGCCGAGTCCTTCTCCATGGACGCCGTCCTGGACACGCTGCTGCCCGTGTACGAGGGTGCCCTCCGGCGCAGGTGAGGTGCGCCGCGGCCCCGGCGTCGGGCTCAGAGCCCGCGGCGGGTTTCGTCGACGACCGGGAGGGCGCCGGTGCGGCGGCGCTTGGCGACGTTCGCGTAGACCGCGAGGCCCAGGGCGCCGGCCACCATCATGATCACGCCAACCAGGTCGAGGTCGACGCTCTGCAGCTGCCAGTCACTCGCGAAGGTGAGGATGGCCCCCACCACGATCAGGCCTATGCAACCGCTGATGCCCCTCATCGGATTCGCCTCCAGCTTCGTGGACGGGGTACGGCCCCGCCGTGTGAAGGCTCGGATGCCCCCGATGCGGGAACGGAAACGCCCCCACGGCCCGGGTCCGGGCTGCGGGGGCGTTCGCGGTCGCCGTAGCGGTCGGGCTACGCCGGGATCCAGGCGTAGCAGCCGTTCGAGACGAACTGGGCCGTGCCCGCCGGGATCTTGGCGGTGATCTTGTCGCCCGGCTTCGGCGGGGTCGCCGGGCTCGAGGCCAGGGGGGTGCCGTCCTTGCCCTTGGCCTCCCAGGTGCACGTCGTGCTCTGGGTCAGCGCGCGGTAGGTGCCAGCCGCCGGGGACGCCTTCGTACCGTCCGGGAAGCCCTTCGCCGCCGCGGCGAGGAGCGGCTTCTGCTCCGGACACAGGAAGGTGATCGCATCCTTCGCACCCGGGATCTCCCCGGCCACGAGGGCGCCGACCGCCGCGTCCTTGTCCCGCTTCGCCGTGCGCTCGATCCGCTGGCAGGCCTCCTCGCCGCTCTGCAGGACGGCCGCCGGGTCCATCTTCTCCGGGACCCTGCCGCTCAGGTACTGCTTCTGCGGCGCGGTGAAGCTGCCCGTCTTCGGGACGAGCTTGGTGTCCGGCAGGACGGGACCCGTCGGCTTCGCGCCCGCCGGGGGCGGCACCGGGGTGGCCGTGGCGTCGGCCGGGTCGGGGGCCGACGAGGCGGCCGGCGGCTTGGGCGAAGCGGCCGAGGCTTCGGCCTTGCCGTCGCCGCCCGAGCTGCAGGCGGTCAGCGTCAGGGCGGCGGCCAGCAGGACAGCAGCCGCTGCGGAGCGTCGGTACATCAGGTGGCTCCCGTACGTATGAGATGGGTGTGCGGGGCCCGGCCGTCGAAACGGCCGGGCCCCGCACTCCGTCAAGCGGTTACTTCGCGCCGAAGGTGAGGGTCAGCTGCGGCTTGGCGTCCACGGCCGTGGACTCCGCGGACCAGATCCACAGCGGGTCGGTGCCCGTGCTCGTCAGGCCCAGGCTGTAGCTGCTGCCCAGCACCGCGGAGAGCGCGGCCGTGTCCAGCGGCGTGCTCTGGACCGCGGAACCGTCCGGCACGCCCGCGAAGGAGCCGAGCGGGGTGGTGCCCAGGGTGGGCTTGCTCTTGAAGGTCGTACCCGCACCGCTCCAGGTACCGGTGACCGGGACCACGGAGACGGTGTCGACGGTGCCGGCACTCGCCGCCGTGGTGGTCTTGACCTGGAGGGACGCGGACTTCAGCACCATGCCGGCCGGAGCGGCCGGGATGTCGAAGCGCAGGTACGTCTCGTAGGCCGAGGTGCCGCGGACGGCCAGCGAGGTGGACGCGCCGTAGGCGGTGCTGGGGGCACCCTGGTTGATGTAGGTGTCCTCGGTCGCGGTGACCTTGGAGACCGTGTCGGTGGCGGCCTTGGCCAGGTTGAAGTGGTTCTTGACCTGGGCCTCGGTCAGCACCTTCGGGTAGACGGCCGTCTCGTCGATCTGGCCGGCGAAGAAGTTGCTGGTCGGCCGGGAAGCCCAGCCCGCGAGGTTGTCGCCTCCGACGTGCCAGTAGCCCTCGATCGCCTGGGAACCGGTGACGTTGAGGGAGTCCTTGGCCTTGCCGTCCACGTACAGCGTCATCCCGGAGGGACCCTGGGTCACGGCGACGTGGTGCCACTTGTTGTCGTTGAACGTGTCGAACAGGCCGGTGGAGAGGGTCTTCGTCGAGCCCGGGTTGACTCCGAAGAAGATCCGGCCGGTGTTGGTCATGTAGATGTTCTTGTCGTACTGCTTGCTGGTGCGGTCCTGGTTGTCACCGAAACCGATCAGCTTGCCGCCGCGGGTGGTGTTCGTCTTGAACCAGGTCTCCAGCGTGTAGCTGCTGCCGACCGTCTGGCGGTGGGCGCTGTACACCTGCTGGCTGGTGCCGTTGAAGCCCATGGCCGTGCTGGCACCGCTGATCGCACCCGGGGTCTGGCGCAGCGCCGGAGCGTTGAGCTGGATGCCGCTGGTGTTGCCGGAGACCGAGGAGTCGGCCACGTACGGGCTGACGACGTCGTCGTAGCGCCAGTACAGGTAGGCGCCGTCCTCGCGGACCTGGTTGGGGTACGCGAGGACCGCGGTCGGGACCGCGACCGAGGTGGTGGCCGACAGGGCGCTGGTGTTGCCCGCGCCGTCGGTGGCGGAGACCCGGTAGCTGTAGGACGCGCCGGCCTTGACCGTGGTGTCCGTCCAGGAGGCCTGCTTGCGCAGCCACTCCAGGGAGTTCGCGCTGACGGTGGCGATCGGGGTCGCGGAGCCGTTGCGGTAGATGCGGTAGGTCAGCTTCTCGTCGTCCGCGTCGTAGCTGGTGCGCCAGCGGACCTGGACCTCGCCGGGCTTGACGCTGGAGACGCTGGAGACCGGGGTGGTCGGGGCGCCGACGTCGCCGGTGGAGGCGAAGCGGGTCAGGGCCTGCTGCTCCTTGCCGTTGATGAGCGTGAACTCACCGCCGACCCACATGTACTTGGTGGCGTTCTTCTCCGCGACGGCCATCACGCGCGGGCCGATGCCCTCGCCGAGGCCGTCGTTGGCGGTGGGGTGCCAGCCGAGCTTCGCCGGGCTGCGCACGAAACCGTTCACGGCTGCGGGGGCGTCGAGGCCGCCGTTGCCCCAGTCGGTCAGCTGCGCCAGCAGGAAGTGGCGCTTGCCGTCGGGGTACTGGCCCTCGGAGCTGCAGTTGTGCGCGTGCGAGGAGCTGTAGAGGACTCCGTCGTACGGCAGCACGGCCTGGGTGGCGCCCAGGCACTGGTCGCGCCACTTCTCGCTGAAGTCGGTGGCGAGGGCGACGCGGCCGTCGAAGCCGCCGGTGCCCTCGGCGCCGGTGTAGTAGCCCGTGGCGTCGGCAGTGATGGACTTGATGACCGACGTCGAGGGGATGGTGCCGTACGTCTTGGCGACGGCGCCGGTGGTGGCGTTCACGACGGCGAGCGCGTGGCTCTGGGCGCCGTTGACGGTGAAGAAGTCACCGCCCAGCAGGATGCTCTTGCCGTCGTTGCTGAGCTGGAGCGCGCGGCCGGGCTCGTCGACGTTGGCGACGAAGGGCTTGAGCGCACCGGAGGTGGCGTCGACCGCGGCGAACCGCTCGCGGGCCGCACCCTCGACGGTGGTGAAGTCTCCTGCCGCGTACAGGGTGCCGTCGGTGGCGGCGAGCGCGCGCACCGTGGACGGGAACTTCGGGACGAACGAGGCCTTGGGGGCACAGGTCGCGATGTCGATGGCGGCGACGCTGGAGACCGGGGTTCCGTTGACGGCACCGAAGTAGCCGCCCGCGTACAGGGTCTTCTTGTCCTTCGACACGGTGAGCGCGCGCACGGTCGCGCTGCCCTCGCCGACGGTGAAGGACAGCTTGCAGGAGGTGGGGGCACCGGTCGCCGCGTCGAGCGCGACGAAGTTCACGGCTTCCTGCTCGCTGCCGGCGGTGCCGGTGGGCGGACGGACGGAGGAGAAGGTACCGCCCGCGAAGACGGTGCCGTTGGCCTCGGCCATCGCCCAGACGATCCCGTTGGGCTGCCACGTCGGCAGGTTGTCGGCGGTGAAGGCCACCGGCTGCGTGATGGCCGACGCCTCGGGTATCAGCACCAGGCCTATCGCGGTGCCGGCGCCGGCCAGTGACAGGGCGAGGGCAGCAGTCAGCCCTCTGGATCTACGCATGAGCCCCCCAGGGCAATCGCCCGGCTTGATGGCTGGTTCGGCAAGTATCAGAACAGCCATATGTACTGGCGCAGACTAGGGCTTGCGCGAGGGCCCGGTCACCACGCCCGACCCATTGCTACCAACTTGGAATCAAAGAGTCCGGCACGGATGGAGCACTTCGGACATACGGCAGATTTGACCCGGCCGAGCCCGCCGACAGCTGCGCGAACGACCGGGGCAGGGCAAATCGTAGGCGAAATATATGGCCTCAGCGGTCGATACGGACGCCGGCGCCCGCCAGTTGGTCCTCGACCTGCCGGATATCGGCATCCACCATGATCCTGGCCAGTTCGGCCACCAGGACCGTCGGCTTCCAGCCGAGCAGGTCATGGGCCTTGGAGGCGTCGCCGATCAGGGCGTCGACCTCGCTGGGGCGCTCGTACTTGGGGTCGTAGCGCACGTGCTCGTTCCAGTCGAGACCGGCGTGCGTGAAGGAGGCCTCGACGAACTCGCGGACGGTGGCGGCGACGCCGGTGGCCACGACGTAGTCGGTGGGCTCGTCCTGCTGGAGCATCCGCCACATGGCGTCCACGTACTCCGGGGCGTAGCCCCAGTCACGAACGGCGTCGAGGTTGCCGAGGTAGAGCTTCTCCTGGAGGCCCGCCTTGATCCGGGCGACCGCGCGGGTGATCTTGCGGGTCACGAAGGTCTCGCCGCGGCGCGGGGACTCGTGGTTGAAGAGGATGCCGTTGACGGCGAACATCCCGTAGGCCTCGCGGTAGTTCACCGTCGTCCAGTACGCGAACACCTTCGCGGCGCCGTACGGGCTGCGCGGGTGGAACGGGGTGGCCTCGTTCTGCGGGGGCGGGGTGGCGCCGAACATCTCCGAGGAGGAGGCCTGGTAGATGCGGGTGTCCACGCCGCTGGCCCGGATCGCCTCCAGCAGGCGCAGGGCGCCGAGGCCGGTCACGTCGCCGGTGTAGAGCGGGGCGTCGAAGGAGACGCGGACGTGCGACTGGGCGCCGAGGTTGTAGACCTCGTCGGGGCGTATCTCGCGGAGCAGGTTCACCAGGGCGACGCCGTCGGAGAGGTCGGCGTGATGCAGCACGAAGGAACGGTTCGCCGTCTGCGGGTCCTGGTAGATGTGGTCGATCCGCTCCGTGTTGAAGCTGGAGGACCGCCGCACGAGCCCGTGCACCGTGTAGCCCTTGGAGAGCAGGAGCTCTGCGAGGTACGAGCCGTCCTGCCCGGTGACGCCGGTGATCAGCGCGGTCTTGCCCATTGGGTCCCCCTGGGGATCGTTGCGGTGCGGTCGTGGCTGCGCCCCGGGGTACGGGCCGGAGCTGTTCGGTTCGGGGCGGAGCCCCGGGTGTGGCTCGGGACGCGGCCCCGTGTGTGGCTCGGGGTCACGCCTCGTCGTGCGGGTCGGTGCCGGGCACCGGGTGCGGGTCGGTGCTTGGCACCGGGTGCGGCGCCGGATCGGGACCCGGCCCGGAGTGCGGGTCGGAACCCGGCACCGGAGTGCGGGTCCGGGGCCGCGCCCCCGGTGTTTCGGGCCGGCCGCCGGATGCGGAGTGGGGCCGGGCCCGGGATGCTGCGCGGTCCGCCGCCAGGGGGCTGGAGACGGTACCGGATGGGTACCGTACACGTTCCGCCCGAAGCCGCTCCCGCCGGATCGGGCCCCCTCGCCCCCTTGCGGGTCGGTATGTACCGGACTGGCCCGCGCCACCCGAAATCGGCCTGCCCACCAAGCCTTCCGCGCCGGGCCCCGGAGGGCGACCCGGCCCCGGAAGGGCTGTCCGGGCCGGGGCCCGGACAGGTCCCCGAAGGAGACAGTCCCGAACGCGGCTCGGGGCGGGACCCTTGGTTGGCCCCGGGGCGTGGCCCGGGACCGGGCACGGGGCGAGGCCCGGGACCGGGCACGGGGTGCGACCCCGGGCGGGGCCCGGGAGCGGGCACGGGGCGGGGCCCAGGACCGGGCACGGGGTGCGACCCAGGGCGGGGCCCGGGAGCGGGCACGGGGTGGGACCCCGGGGCGTTCGGCTTCGGGTCGGGGGCGGGGCTCCCCCGTAAGACCGCGGCCAGCGGACTGGCATCATCGGCGGTATGACAAGTTCGCCGTTCCTGCCCCCGAGCGCCCGCGTCTTCGTCGCCGGCCACCGCGGCCTCGTGGGGTCCGCGGTCGTCCGCCGGCTCACCGCCGACGGGTACGAGGTGCTCACCCGCGGCCGCGCCGACCTCGATCTGCGCGATGCCGCCGCGACCGCGGCGTACCTGCGGGACGTCCGGCCCGACGCCGTCGTCCTGGCCGCCGCCAAGGTCGGCGGGATCATGGCCAACAGCACGTTCCCGGTGCAGTTCCTCGAGGACAACCTCAAGATCCAGCTGAGCGTCGTCGCCGGGGCGCACGCCGCGGAGGTCGGCCGGCTGCTGTTCCTCGGCTCCTCCTGCATCTACCCCAAGCTGGCCCCGCAGCCCATCAGCGAGGACGCCCTGCTGACCGGCCCGCTGGAGCCGACGAACGAGGCGTACGCCCTCGCGAAGATCGCCGGCATCGTCCAGGTCCAGTCGTACCGCAAGCAGTACGGGGCCTCGTACATCTCCGCCATGCCCACGAACCTCTACGGCCCGGGCGACAACTTCGACCTGGAGTCCTCGCACGTCCTGCCCGCCCTCATCCGCCGCTTCCACGAGGCCGCGGCCGAGGGGCGCGAGGAGGTCACGCTGTGGGGATCGGGGACGCCCCGCCGGGAGTTCCTGCACGTGGACGACCTGGCCGCGGCCTGCGCCGTGCTGCTGCGCGAGTACGACGGCGCCGAGCCGGTGAACATCGGCTGCGGGGAGGACCTGACCATCCGGACCCTCGCGGAGACCGTCGCCGAGGTGACCGGCTTCCGCGGCAGGCTCGCCTGGGACACCTCCAAGCCCGACGGCACGCCGCGCAAGCTGCTGGACGTGACCCGGCTGCGCGCCCTCGGGTGGAAGCCCGCGGTCCCGCTGCGCGAGGGCATCGCCGCCACGTACGCCTGGTGGCGCGAGCAGGGCGGCGCGCCCGGACACGGGCAGACCCGCGGGCAGAGCTGACCCCTGGCGCGGGTCCCCCGGTGCCTCAGTACGCTCCGCGACCGTCGACGACGGCGCGGAGCGTGCGGCCCATCACGTCGACGTCACTGGTGAACGACCAGTTGTCCACGTACTGCAGGTCGAGCTGGATGGTTTCGTCCCACGAGAGGTCGGACCGCCCGCTGATCTGCCACAGCCCGGTCATCCCGGGCCGCACGGCGAGCCGGCGCAGTTCGACCTCGTCGTACTCCGCCACCTCCTCCGGCAGCGGCGGGCGCGGGCCGACCAGTGACATGTTGCCCGCCACCACGTTGATCAGCTGGGGCAGTTCGTCCATGGACGTGCGGCGCAGCAGCCGGCCCACGCGGGTCACCCGGGGGTCGCGGCGCATCTTGAACATCAGGCCGTCGTTCTCGTTGGCCCCCGACAGCTCGGCCTTGCGCGCGTCGGCGTCCACGACCATCGTGCGGAACTTCCACATGACGAAGGGGACGCCGTCGCGGCCGATGCGCCGCTGCCGGTAGAAGGCGGGACCGCGCGAGCCGAAGCGGATCGCCAGGACCATCGCGAGGAAGGCCGGCGACAGCAGGACCAGTCCGATCGCCGCGCCCGCCCGGTCCAGTACCGACTTCAGCAGCGGCTGCACGCCCCGGCTCACCGGCGGCGCCACCCGCAGCATGGCCAGGCCGCCCGCGGACAGGGTTTCGAGCCGCTTGACGGAAACTTCCACCAGGCCGGGGAAGACCGCCAGTTCGAGCCCGGCGTCGTGCAGGGCCCAGGAGATCCGGCGCAGCCGCTCCCCGGCGAGCCGGGCCCCCGGTGCGACGAGCACCAGGTCGGCGCGGTGGGCGGCGACGGCGCCGAGCACGGCGGTGGAGTCCCCGTCCGGGGACTGCGCCGCCGCGGAGCCGAGCCGTGCGGCCACGGGCACGCCGTTGTCCATCGTGCCGGGGCCCACCGGGACCACGCCGACCACGACGTACGGGTGGTCGGTGCGCGCGGCGAGGTGCCCTATGACGGACTCGGCGGAGTCGGGCTCGCCGACGACCAGCACCCGGCTCACGGCCTGGGCCTCGCGCCGGGCGGCGGAGAGGTGGCGGTAGGTCAGCTTGTGGCAGGCGACGGTGACGAGCAGAGCGGGCACGAGGGCGCCGAGGGCGGCCAGCCGGGGGGTGTTCTCCCCGGTGATCACGCGGGCCACGGCGAGTACGCCGATCAGAATCAGCCAGTCGTGTACGACCGGCAGAACTCCCCGGGATTCCCCGAGCGCGCGGCCGGCATAGCGCCGGCGCATCAGCTGCACGCCGGTCCAGGCCAGGGCCGCGCCGAGGGCGCAGTAGAGCGGCCGAGCCTGCTGGGCGGCCTCGAAGACCAGGCCGACGGGGACTCCCGCGCCGATCAGGTCCGCGGAGACCGCGGCGGGCAGGTACCAACGGGCTTTGTCGCCGAGGCCCCGGGTCGGCATGGCCGACGCCCGGGCCGCTTCGGCCACTCTTTGCACAGGTATATGGACATGCCTCATGGGCCCCCCTGGCACGTGGTCTATGACGGTTGCGCCAGTCCGCGGCTTCCCCGGGCAGTGGACATCAGACGCACCGGGAAACAGTACGACAAACACCCGTACGGTAAATGCCGTTTCCGGGATCCGGGCGTCTTGTTGCCCAAGCGTTAGCGGCCGGTGGCCCTCGTTCCGGCTACGGGACCCCTCTTTCTCATTCCAAAGTGAATGTTCCGCATACCGGATACGTCTCTTCGGACAACGAACGATTTCCGGCCAACCTTTTGACGCGGCCCTGACATCACAGCGCTCAGATGGCACTCTTCGACCGTTCTTCGCACCAGCCCGATCTGCCCGGAGGCCCACCCAGCCATCCGGAACCCCCCTTGCAGAAGGAGTCTGCGTTGAGTCCCACCCCCCAGCGGCGTGCCACCACGGCCGGCGCGCTTGTTGCCGCGGCCGCTCTCCTCGCCGTAGGCATCCAGACCGGATCCGCCAGCGCCGACGCCACCGCGTCGCGGGCTTCTTCGGTCGCCCAGGTCAACCCCGGCGCGGAGAACCGCGCACTCAGCGCTTCGGAGCGTGCGACGCTCCTGGCCGAGGCCAACTCCACCACCGTGCAGGCGGCCAAGGCCCTCGGCCTCGCCGGCACGGAGAAGCTCATCGTCCGCGACGTGGTCAAGGACGCGGACGGCACCACGCACACCACGTACGAGCGCACCTACAACGGCATACCGGTGCTCGGCGGTGACCTGACCGTCCACGCCAAGGGCGGGGTCACCAAGAGCGTCACCAAGGCCACCAACGCCGACATCAAGGTCGCGGACACCACCGCCACCGTCACCCCGGCCTCGGCCGACGCCGCGGCGGTCTCCTCCGCCAAGTCGGCGGGCTCCAAGGACGCCAAGGCCTCCAAGGGCGCCCGCAAGGTGATCTGGGCCGCCAACGGCACCCCGGTCCTCGCCTTCGAGACGGTCGTCGGCGGAGTCCAGCACGACGGCACGCCGAGCGAACTGCACGTGATCACCAACGCCAAGACCGGCGCGAAGATCAGCCAGTGGCAGGCCATCGAGACCGGCACCGGCAACACCATGTACAGCGGTCAGGTCACCCTGGGCACCTCCCCCTCGGGCAGCAACTTCACGCTGACCGACGCCGGGCGCGGCAGCCACAAGACCTACGACCTCAATGGTGGCACCGGCAGCGGTACGGGCACCCTCTTCTCCGGCCCGGACGACATCTGGGGCACCGGCGCCGCCTCCAGCCGGGAGACCGCGGGCGCGGACGCGCACTACGGCGCCCAGCTGACGTGGGACTACTACAAGAACGTGCACGGCCGCAACGGCCTGCGCAACGACGGCGTGGCCCCGTACAGCCGGGTCCACTACGGCAACGCGTACGTCAACGCGTTCTGGAGCGACTCCTGCTTCTGCATGACCTACGGCGACGGCACGGGCAACACCAAGCCGCTGACCTCGATCGACGTGGCCGCGCACGAGATGACCCACGGTCTGACCTCGGTCACGGGCAACATGACCTACTCGGGCGAGTCCGGCGGCCTGAACGAGGCGACCTCCGACATCATGGCGGCGGCCGTCGAGTTCAACGCCAACAACCCGCAGGACGTCGGCGACTACCTGGTCGGCGAGAAGATCGACATCCGCGGCAACGGCACCCCGCTGCGCTACATGGACAAGCCGAGCAAGGACGGCTCGTCCAAGGACGCGTGGTACTCGGGCATCGGCTCCATCGACGTCCACTACTCCTCGGGCCCGGCCAACCACTGGTACTACCTGGCCTCCGAGGGCTCCGGTGCCAAGGTCGTCAACGGCGTGAGCTACGACTCGCCGACCTCCGACGGGCTCCCGGTCACCGCGATCGGCCGCGACGCCGCCTCGAAGATCTGGTTCCGCGCGCTGACGGTCGGCTACTTCAAGTCGACCACCAACTACGCCGACGCCCGCGTCCAGACGCTCAAGGCCGCCGCGGACCTCTACGGCCTGGGCTCGACCACCTACAACAACGCGGCCAACGCCTGGGCGGCCATCAACGTCGGCCCGCGCATCGTCGCCGGCGTCTCGGTCACCAACCCCGGTAGCCAGAACACCATCACGGGCAGCGCCGTCAGCCTCCAGATCCAGGCCACCAGCACCAACGCCGGTGCCCTGAGCTACGCGGCGACCGGTCTGCCGACCGGCCTGTCGATCAACTCCTCCACCGGTCTGATCACCGGCACCGCCTCCACCGCCGGTACGTACAACACGACGGTCACGGTGACGGACTCCGCGAGCCAGACCGGTACGGCGTCCTTCGCCTGGACCGTCGGGACCTCGCAGCAGACGGTCTTCGAGAACACGACCGACTACGCCATCGCCGACAACGCGACGGTCGACTCCCCGCTCACCGTGAACCGTACGGGCAACGCCCCGAGCACGCTCAAGGTGGACGTGAACATCCTCCACACGTACATCGGTGACCTGAAGGTCGACCTCGTCGCCCCCGACGGCACCCTGTACAACCTGCACAACCGCACCGGTGGCAGCGCGGACAACATCATCAAGTCCGTCACGGTCAACGCCTCCTCCGAGGTCGCCCAGGGCGTGTGGAAGCTCCGGGTCAACGACAACGCGAACCTCGACACCGGAAAGATCGACAGCTGGAAGCTCACCTTCTGACCCCCACCGGGGCCGTCCGTGAACCAGAGCTGAACCGCTAGACCACGGGGCCGCCCGGGAGAAGACCTCCCCGGGCGGCCCTGTTCCAATCCCCCACTCCCATCCCCCACTCCCTCCTCCCACCCGCCCCGCCCCCGCGGCCCCCCGTTCCATAAGCCCCGCCGGACCGGGTCCAGCGCCCCTGAGGGCCGGGACCTTCGGCGCCATCCGGCGGGCGGCTCCCGGGTCATAGTGGATTTCAGCGAACCTACGGAACCGTAGGTTCGGGTGATTCCGAGGACGTGACCCATGCCGCAGACCCCCACGACCGCCCCCGCCGTGCAGCACCCCTGGCTGATCCAGGGCGGCATGGGCGTCGGCGTCTCCGGCTGGCGGCTGGCCAGGGCCGTCTCCGGCGAGGGCCAGCTCGGCGTGGTATCCGGTACGGCCCTGGACGTCGTACTGGCCCGCGTACTGCAGACCGGAGACCCCGGCGGCCATGCCCGCCGGGCCCTGGCGGCCTTCCCTCTGCCGGAGCTCGCCCAGTCCGCCCTCGACCTCTACTTCCGCGAGGAGGGCCTCGCGGACGGCGCGGCGATGCGCACCACCCCGCGACTGCGGGCGACGGGCGGATCGCAGGCCGAGATCCTCACCGTCCTCGGCAACTTCGCCGAGGTCTGGCTCGCCAAGGAGGGACATGACGGTGTCATCGGCATCAACTACCTGGAGAAGATCCAGCTCGCCACGGCCCCCGCGATGTTCGGCGCGATCCTGGCAGGCGTCGACTACGTGCTCGTGGGCGCGGGAGTCCCCGGTCACATCCCGGCCCTCGCCTCAAGGCTGGCGCGCTACGAACGCTGCGTGAGCAAGATCCACGTGGAAGGCGACGAGGAGCCCCTGGAGCACCTCTTCGACCCCGCGGCCCTGCTCGCCGGGCACCTGCCCGGCCCGCTGCGCCGCCCCCACGTGCTGGCCATCGTCTCGCTCCCGGTCCTGGCCGCCTACCTGGCCCGGGACGAGATCACCCGCCCCGACGGCTTCGTGATCGAGACCAGCCAGGCCGGCGGCCACAGCGCCCCGCCCCGCGGGCCGATGAAGCTCGACGAGGACGGCGAGCCGGTCTACGGCCCGCGCGACAGCCCCGACCTCGCCAAGATGGCGGCGCTCGGGCTGCCGTTCTGGCTCGCCGGCGGCCAGGCCGGCCCCGGGGCCGTGGCCGAGGCGCTCGCCCGGGGCGCGGCCGGGGTCCAGATCGGCAGCGCGTTCGCCCTGTGCGAGGAATCGGGCATGGCCCGCCACCTGCGCGAGGAGCTGCTGGAGCGGGCCCACAACGGCACCCTCTCGGTCCGCAACGACCCCGAGGCCTCGCCGACTTCCTTCCCGTTCAAGGTGGCGGACCTGCCGGGGACGGTCTCCGAGCCGGAGGTGTCCGAAGCCCGGCGCCGGGTCTGCGACCTCGGGTTCCTGCGCACCCCCGTACGGGGTCCGCGCGGTCTGGTCTACCGGTGCGCGGCCGAACCGGTGGCCGCCTACGTCCGCAAGGGCGGCGAGGCCTCCGACACCAAGGGCCGCCAGTGCCTGTGCAACGGCCTGCTGGCCACGATCGGGCTGGCCCAGCGGCGGCCGCACGGCCGGGTGGAGCCCCCGCTGGTGACGATCGGCAAGGACCTGTCCTTCCTCCCGGAGCTCGCCCCGAACGCCGAGCCCTACACGGCCGCGGACGTGGTGCACTGGCTCGCGGCGGGCGCGGACCGGCCTGCCGACGGCTGAGGAACACGGCGCGAGAAGGGCCCGGCATCCCCGAGCGGGATGCCGGGCCCTTCCGGCTCGGCGGCCGTGGACCGGCCGGGGGGAGCGGATCAGCCGATGGAGCGGAAGATCCGGTCGAGGATGGCGGGGGTCGAGGCGTCCGCTCCGGCGGCACGCCCGCCGATGCTGCGGTCCTCGTCGTCGCGCCAGTCGTCGCGGCCGTCGCCGCGGCCGTCGTCGCGGCCGTCGTCGCGGCCCTCGCGGCCGTCCTCGTCGCGCCAGTCGTGGCGGCCGCCGTGGTGGTGGTCCTCGTCGACCGGCTTGAAGTACACCGAGGCGACGGCCGTGTCGCGCAGCCGCTCGCCCGGCTCCAGCTCCGCCTCCGGGACCCCGCCGCAGCTGCGGTTGCTGTAGACCACCGCGAGGGAATCCGTCTCGTTCGTCACCTCGAAGGCCGGCCGGTTCGCGGTGGTGTGCGTCAGCCGGTAGCAGGTGTCGTTGTCCGCCGGGCGGATCTGCCCGTGGCGGCGGTCGCCGTCGTCGTCCGTGTACCGGTAGTACAAGGTTCCGAGGCGCTCGCGGTCGTCGTGGTCGTTGGCGTACGACAGGCCGGCGGTCGGCAGGACGAGCGCAAGGGCGCCCGTGAGCGCGATGGCGGTGGTGCGAAGACGCATGGGAAGTCCGTTCCTCGGGTTTCCTCGGATGCCAGGTCCGGTCGGCATCCGCGGGCAGCGTAGGAGCGGAACGGCGTGACGAAACGATTCGGCACGGCAGCGCGTTCGAAGGTTCACCCTCCCGGACCCTCCGGGGCCCTCCGGGACCGATATGCGCGAACGCCCCGGATCCGCAAGGGATTCGGGGCGTGCGAGGAGGCCGGAGGAGTACCCGGGGCGGGGGGGGGGGGGGGGGGGGGGGGGGGGGGGAGGGCCCCCCCCGGGGGGGGGGGGCGGGGGGGGGGCGGGGCGCGGCGGGGGGGGGGGGCCGCCG
>NZ_JBIAHN010000019.1:0-160996 GCF_042870555.1 Streptomyces sp. NPDC006487 | reverse complement strand
CCCGGCCCCTATCGCCCCCACCCCCCGGCAACCGAACGGTATTCGGGGCGGCCGAGGCGGCCGGGGGAGACCCGGGGCCGGGGGGGGGGGCCCCCGGGGGGGCCCCCCCCCCCGCCCCGGGCGGCTCAGGCGGCGGCGCGGCCGGCGGCCCGGTCCGCCGGCGCGGAACCCTGACCCGGCACCGGGGCCGGGGCCCCGCCGCCGGGCGCGGCGGCGGGCCGGCGGACCAGCACCACCAGGATCAGCGCCCCCGCCAGGCCCATCGCCCCCGAGACCCAGAAGGTGTCGCGCAGCCCGCTCGCGAAGGCCGCCTCCACCCAGGACGCGGCCCCCGGAACGGTCTCCAGCAGCCGCGACGCCCCGCCGCCGGCCAGCGCCGTGGCCGTACCGTGCGGCTGCCCGGAGCCGGCGAGGCCGTCGGCCAGCCCGGCGTGGAAGACCGCGCCGAGCACCGCGATGCCCAGGGCCATGCCCAGCTGTCGTGCGGTGTTCAGCGCGCCGCCGGCCATCCCCGCACGGGCCGGGGGCACGGCCCCCATCGCGGCGGCGGCCAGGGCCGGGGAGACCAGCCCGACGCCCGCTCCGGTGACGACCAGGCCCGGCACCAGCGCCGTCCAGCCGTCGCCCGCATCGAGCATCCAGCCCTGCAGCAGCGCCCCGGCGGCGATGAGGAACAGCCCGCCGCCGATGGTGATCCGGGGCGAGGCCCCGTGCAGGAGCTTGCCGGAGGCCGCGGAGACGGGGAAGGCGGCCAGGCTCATCGGCGCCAGGACCAGTCCGGCGCCGACCGGCCCCATGCCCTCGGCGGTCTGCAGCCACAGGGAGACGTACATCAGGTAACCGAAGGCGGCGCCGGACATCAGCAGCGAGGCCGTCATCACGGCGACGAAGACCGGACTGCGGAAGAGCGCGGGGTCCAGCATCGGCCGCGAGCCGCGCAGTTCGACGAGGACGAAGGCACCGAAGGAGGCCGCGCCCAGGGCGAACAGGCCGAGGGTGCCGGCGGAGGTCCAGCCGTTCTCGCCGCCTCGGATCAGGGCGTAGGTGACGGCCGCGGCGCCGGCGGTGAAGGTGGCCATGCCGGGCAGGTCCAGGCCCTTGGCCTGCGGGTCGCGGGACTCGGTGACGGCCTTGAGGGTGACGTACACGGCGAGGGCGCAGACCGGGAGGTTGATGAAGAAGATCCAGCGCCAGCCGAACTGCTCGGTGAGCAGCCCGCCGATGATCGGACCGGCCGCGGCGGCCGCGCCGTTGACCGCGCCCCAGACGCCGAAGGCGACGCCCCGGTCGCGGCCCTGGTAGGTGGAGCTGAGCAGGGCCATGGTGGTGGCGAACATCGCGGCGCCACCGACGCCCTGGACCGCGCGGAAGGCGATGAGCGCGGCCGGGCCCTGGGCCAGGCCGCAGGCGAGCGAGGCGGCGGCGAAGAGTCCGAGCCCGCCGAGGTATATGCGGCGGCGGCCGATCCGGTCGGCGAGCGATCCCGCGCCGAGCAGCAGGGCGGCCAGGGCGAGGGCGTAGACGTCCATCACCCACTGGAGTCCGGAGAAGCCGGTCCGCATGTCGGCGGCCATGTCGGGCAGGGCGACGGTCACGATCGTGACGTCCACCAGGAGCATGAAGGCTCCGAGACACACCGCCGTCAACGGCAGCCATTTGCGCATGGGGAACTCCTGGGGATGTCCGGAGGCAGGGGTGGGACGGTGACAGGGAACCGGAAGTGGGTGGGGCAGCGGTAGGGCAGGGGTGGGACGGGGGGCAGGAAACCGGGGGTCGGGGCGGCCCGCCGGGGTCCGGAGGGGCTCGGCTTCCGCCTCCCACAAGGTGCCAGCCCGCCGCCGCCGCTCCCCACCCAGTGGCCCACCGCCGGCGGATTTCACCCACCGAGCGGCCTGCGATGATGGAAACCGTGAACGATGCGGAGCTGGACCTCCTCGACCGGTCCCTGGTCCAGGCCCTCACGATCGACGGCCGGGCCCCCTTCAGCCGGCTGGCCGAGGTGCTGGGGGTCTCCGACCAGACCGTCGTACGGCGCTACCGGCGGCTGCGGACCACCGGCCTGATCCGGGTCGTCGGACTGCCGCTGGGCAGCCGCGTCGGACTGTTCGAGTCGTGGCTGCGGGTGCAGTGCGCCCCCGACGCCGCGCTCCCGGTGGCCGAGGCGCTCGCCCGCCGCCCGGACATCGCGTGGGTGACCCTGGGCTCGGGCGGTACCGAGATCCACTGCATGACCCGGGCCCGTACCCGCCAGGACCGGGACGCCCTGCTGCTGGAAAAGCTGCCGCGGACCCGCCGGGTGACCGGTGTGAGCGCCCACACCATCCTGCGGAAGTTCTTCGGAGGGCCCGACGCCTGGGTAGGCCTGGACGTTCTGCGCCCCGACCAGACCGCGGCCCTGGAACGGCCCGCGGCCGAGCCGGGTCCGCAGCGGTACGCGCTCGACGAGGCGGAGCTGGCCCTGCTCTCGGTGCTGGGCCGGGACGGCCGCGCCGGGTACCCGGAACTGGCGCGTGCCGGCGGTCTGTCGGAGTCCACTGCGCGGCGCAGGCTGGAGCGGCTGCGCGAGGTGGGGGCGGTCTTCTTCGACGTGGAGTTCGTTCCGGCGCTCTTCGGCTACGAGGCGGAGGCGACCATCGTGCTGACCGTCCCGCCCGCCCGGCTGGCGCAGGTGGGGGCGGCGCTGGCGGGCCACCGCGAGGTGGCCTTCGCGGCGGCCGTGACCGGTGCCGCCTCGCTGATGGCGGTGGTGGTGTGCCGGGACACGGACGCGCTGTACACGTACCTGACCGAGCGGATCGGCGCGGTGGACGGTGTGGGGCAGGTGGAGGTGATCCCGGCCCTGCGCAGCGTCAAGCGGGCCGGGATGCTGGTGGAGGACGGGCGGCTGGTGGATCCGCCGCCCGCCCCCTGAACGGCCGGGGCCGCTCCTGCCGCCGGGGCGGCTACCGCAGGACGACACCGCCTCCCGCGTCCGCGTCCGTGTCCACAGGGCCCGCGACCAGGCCCAGTTCGGCCGGGGTCGCCAGCAGCGGGTGCGCCGGCATGATCCGTACGGTGTAGCCGAAGGGTCCCGTACGGTCGAGGGCGAGCGGGCCCTCGTACAGCCAGCGGCCCTCCAGGTCGGGTCCGCCGGCGGGCTTGAGGGGGAAGGCCCGCCCGCCCTGGATCACGTCCTGCGCGTCGACCCGGCCCGCGACGGCCTGTACCTCCACGTCCTCGGGGGCCAGGGCGTCGAGGGAGACCTGCACGCGCAGGGTGAGGGTGGCCCCGAGTTCGGCGGTGCCGCCGACCGGGCCCGCGGTCAGGGCCTCCACGTGCTCGACGGTGAGCTGCGGCCAGGCCGCCCGGACCCGGCCCTTCCACCAGGCGAGGTCCCGCGCCGCGTCCGGGGTCAGGGCGCGGTGGGAGAGCGCGGCCGGAGCGTAGAGCCGCTCCACGTACTCCCGCACCATGCGCCCCGCGAGCACCTTGGGCCCCAAGGAGACGAGGGTGCGGCGGACCATCTCGATCCACCGCACCGGGAGTCCGGCCTGTCCGGCCCGGTCGTAGAACCGGGGTGCGACCCGGCCCTCGATCAGGTCGTAGAGGGCGTTGGCCTCCAGGTCGTCGCGGCGGTCCTCGTCGGCACCGAGGCCGTCGGCGGTCGGGATGGCCCAGCCGAAGTCCGGCTCGAACCACTCGTCCCACCAGCCGTCCAGGACGGACAGGTTGAGGCAGCCGTTGAGCGCCGCCTTCATCCCGCTGGTGCCGCAGGCCTCCAGCGGGCGCAGCGGGTTGTTCAGCCAGACGTCGCAGCCCGGGTAGAGCTTCTGGGCCATGGCCATGCCGTAGTCGGGCAGGAACACGATCCGGTGGCGCACGCGGGGATCGTCCGCGAACCTCACCAGTTCCTGGACGAGCCGCTTCCCGCCGTCGTCGGCCGGGTGCGCCTTGCCCGCGACCACGATCTGCACGGGCCGGTCCGGGTCCAGCAGCAGGCGGCGCAGCCGGTCGGGGTCGCGCAGCATCAGGGTGAGCCGCTTGTAGGACGGCACCCGGCGGGCGAACCCGATGGTCAGCACGTCCGGGTCGAGGACGGAGTCCACCCAGCCCAGCTCGGCGTCGGCGGCCCCGCGCTGGCGCCAGGAGGCGCGCAGGCGGTCCCGTACCTCTTGGACGAGCTGCTCCCGGAGCACCCGGCGCAGGTCCCAGACGTCCTGGTCGGGGATGTCCGCGACGGCGTCCCAGCGCTGCGAGCCGCCGACGGAGAGCGCGTCCTCGGTGCGGCCGGCCCCGATCTGCTTCGCGCCGAGCTTCACGACCTCGGGCGCCACCCAGGTCGGGGCGTGGACGCCGTTGGTCACCGAGGTGATGGGCACGTCGGCGGGGTCGAAGCCCGGCCACAGCCCGGCGAACATCCCGCGGCTGACGGCGCCGTGCAGGGTGGAGACCCCGTTGGCCCGCTGGGCGAGGCGCAGGCCCATCACCGCCATGTTGAACACCCCGGGGTCGCCGCCGGGGTAGGTCTCGGCGCCGAGGGCCAGGATCCGGTCGACGGGTACGCCGGCCAGTTCGCCGCCCTCGCCGAAGTGGCGGGCGACCAGGGCCCGCTCGAAGCGGTCGATGCCGGCGGGGACGGGGGTGTGCGTGGTGAACACGGTGCCGGCCCGGACGGCTTCGACGGCGGCGTCGAAGCCGAGTCCCTGCTGTCCCTCCAGTTCCCTTATGCGCTCGAGTCCCAGGAACCCGGCGTGACCCTCGTTGGTGTGGAAGACCTCGGGGTCGGGGTGTCCGGTGATCCGGCAGTAGGCGCGCACCGCCCTGACCCCGCCGATGCCGAGGAGCATCTCCTGCAGCAGCCGGTGGTCGCTCCCTCCCCCGTACAGCCGGTCGGTCACCTCGCGGGCGACGGCGTCGTTCTCCTCGACGTCGGAGTCGAGGAGCAGCAGCGGCACGCGGCCGACGCGGGCCTGCCAGACGTGGGCGTGCAGGGAACGGCCGCCGGGGAGGCTCAGGGACACCCGCGCGGGCGTCCCGTCCTCCTCGCGGACCAGCGCGACGGGCAGTTCGTTGGGGTCGAGCACCGGATAGTGCTCCTGCTGCCAGCCGTCCCGGGAGAGGGACTGGCGGAAGTACCCGTGCCGGTAGAGGAGTCCGACGCCGATGAGGGGGACGCCGAGGTCGCTGGCGGCCTTGAGGTGGTCCCCGGCGAGGATCCCGAGCCCGCCGGAGTACTGGGGCAGGGCGGCGGTGATCCCGAATTCGGGCGAGAAGTAGGCGATGCCGGCGGGCAGCTCCGCGGCGGCCTCGTGACTCTGGTACCACCTCCCGCCGTGGACGTAGTCATCGAGGTCGGCGGCGGCGACGGCGAGCCGCCTCAGGAACCGCCGGTCCCCGGCGAGCTCGGCGATCCGCACGGCGGACACGGCGCCGAGCAGCCGGACGGGATCCCCGCCGGCGGCTTGCCAGCCCTCGGGATCGACGGATTGGAAGAGTTCACGGGTCTCGGCGTGCCAGGACCAGCGCAGGTTGCGCGCGAGGTCGGCGAGCGGCGAGAGGGTCTCGGGGAGGACGGGGCGCACGGTGAATCGACGGATAGCCTTCACGCGTTCCACCTTCGCAGGGGATTACGGATCGGAGCGGCCGCACCACGCTGTGCACCGCGAGCGTCACCCTCGGAAGGCTAGCGGTCCGCCCTTCCCCCGGCCATGCCGCCTCCAGCCGGCCTCCAGGCGGCGCCCCACCGACTGCGCGCGCGGCCACAGCCGTTCGCACGCGACGTGTTCGCTGCGGCGCGGGGCGATCCTCAGCACGCCCGAGGCGTCCACCCCGCGTGTGCGGGTCTCCGAGGCCGCCGCCGGGGTCCGCCGCGGCACGTACGGGCCGCCCGAGTGGTCCGCCCCGCACGTTCGCGGCGAGTCCGGGCGGCCCCGCGCATCGGACCAGGGGAGGCGCGGACATCCGTTAGTCCTATCCGAGTTGACGGAGCATCGGCAGGTGTCGAGCCGTGGTGCGCGGGCAGGCGTTCCACTACGTACGAGTAGTTAACCGAACACCCGGGTTGGTCCGGGCTGGAGTGGGAAGGGCTCCTCGGGTACAGCGCACGGCGCACCCCGGAACCGCCTCCCCGCCACCCGAGTGAACGCGGACAGGAGCGGCCATGCCCGCAGCCCAGCCGTCTTCCGAGCGGCTAGAAACAGAGCGAACAGAGCGTGCACTACCAGCTGCCTTGCCGGCTGGCCTGTTGTCACCGAGCCCTGCGAACTGCCCCCAGGTGATCCCATCATGATCGGTCGCATTCCCGTGCTGGACGTCCGCCCCGCCGTCGACTGCGGCGTCAGACCCGCCAAGGCGGTCGTGGACGAGGTCTTCGAGATTTCCGCCACCGTGTTCCGCGAGGGGCACGACGCCGTGGCGGCCCATGTCGTGCTCCGAGATCCGAGCGGGCGGCTGCGGCCGCCGGTGTCCCTGTCCGAGCTCGCTCCCGGCACCGACCGGTGGGGGGCCCGAGTGTCCGCCGAGGTCGAGGGGAGGTGGACTTACACCGTCGAGGCGTGGAGCGACCCGGTGGGCACCTGGCGGGCCCACGCGGCGGTGAAGATCCCGGCCGGGATCGACACCGGGCTCACCCTCCTGGAGGGCGCCGAGCTCTACGAGCGGGCCGCCGCCAAGATCCCCAAGCGCGACGGCCGCGAGCACGTGCTGGCCGCCGCGGACGTGATGCGCGACGAGGACCGGCCCGTCGCCGAACGGTACGCGGCCGCCCTCGGCCCCCGGATCGACGCGCTGCTCGCGAAGCGCCCGCTCCGGGAGCTGGTGACGGCCTCCAAGCCGCTGCCGCTGCTGATCGAGCGCAAGCGGGCCCTCTTCGGGTCCTGGTACGAGCTGTTCCCCCGGTCGGAGGGGGCGGTGCTGGAGCCCGGAGAGGCTCCCGTCAGCGGGAACTTCACGACCGCCGCCGAGCGGCTGCCGGCCATCGCGGCGATGGGCTTCGACGTGGTGTACCTGCCACCCATCCACCCGATCGGGAGCACCTGCCGCAAGGGCCCGAACAACACGCTGTCCGCCGGGAGTTGGGATCCGGGCGTGCCCTGGGCCATCGGCTCCACCGAAGGCGGCCACGACGCGGTCCACCCCGAGCTCGGCACCCTGGAGGACTTCGACGCCTTCGTCGCCAAGGCCCGCGAGCTGCGCATCGAGGTGGCGCTCGACTTCGCCCTGCAGTGCTCCCCGGACCACCCGTGGGTGGAGAAGCATCCGGAGTGGTTCCGCCACCGCGCCGACGGGACGATCGCGTACGCGGAGAACCCGCCGAAGAAGTACCAGGACATCGTCCCCATCCACTTCGACTCCGACATGGCCGGCATCGTCGAGGAGACGGTGCGGATCCTGCGGCACTGGATGGAGCACGGGGTCCGGATCTTCCGGGTCGACAACCCGCACACCAAGCCGGTGGTCTTCTGGCAGAAGGTGATCGGGGAGATCAACAAGTCCGACCCCGACGTGATCTTCCTCGCCGAGGCCTTCACCCGCCCCGCGATGATGCGGGCGCTCGCCGCCGTCGGCTTCCAGCAGTCCTACACGTACTTCACCTGGCGCAACACCAAGGCCGAGCTGACCGAGTACGTGACCGAGCTCGCCGACACCCGGTCCGCCTCCGTCATGCGGCCGAATTTCTTCGTCAACACCCCCGACATCCTGCACGCATACCTTCAGCACGGCGGCCGCCCCGCCTTCGAGATCCGCGCGGTCCTCGCCGCCACGCTCTCCCCGACCTGGGGGGTCTACGCCGGTTACGAGCTCTGCGAGAACACCCCGGTCAAGGAGGGCAGCGAGGAGTACCTGAACTCCGAGAAGTACGAGCTGCGCCCGCGCGACTGGGCCGCCGCCGACCGCGAGGGCCGCACGATCGCCCCGCTGATCACCTCCCTGAACCGGCTGCGCCGGCGCAACCCGGCACTCCAGCAGCTCCGCGACATCCATTTCCACCCGACCGACAACGAACAGGTGATCGCCTATTCGAAGCACGCGGGGAGCAATTCCGTACTGGTGGTCGTCAACCTCGATCCGCACCACACCCAGGAGGCGACGGTCTCGTTGGACATGCCGGTACTCGGCCTCGACTGGCACGGGTCCCTCGCGGTGCGCGACGAGCTCACCGGCGAGACCTATCACTGGGGCAGGGCCAACTACGTGCGCCTGGAACCGGGCCGCACGCCCGCGCACGTACTGGCGGCTCTGCGACCGTCCCCGCCCACCGGAGGGTCACCCATCTCATGATGATCAACGATCCCGTCCCCGACACCTTCGAGGACACCCCCGCCAAGGACCGAGACCCCGACTGGTTCAAGCGGGCGGTGTTCTACGAGGTCCTCGTACGGTCCTTCCACGACAGCAACGGCGACGGCGTGGGTGACCTCAAGGGGCTCACCGCCAAGCTGGACTACCTCCAGTGGCTCGGCGTCGACTGCCTGTGGCTCCCGCCGTTCTTCGCCTCACCCCTGCGCGACGGGGGCTACGACGTCGCCGACTACACCTCGGTGCTGCCCGAATTCGGCGACCTCGCCGACTTCGTGGAGTTCGTGGACGCGGCGCACACCCGCGGCATGCGGGTGATCATCGACTTCGTGATGAACCACACGAGCGATCAGCACGAGTGGTTCCAGCAGTCCCGCAAGGACCCGGACGGGCCCTACGGCGACTACTACATGTGGGCCGACAACGACAAGCAGTTCCAGGACGCCCGCATCATCTTCGTCGACACCGAGACCTCGAACTGGACGTACGACCCGGTCCGCAAGCAGTACTACTGGCACCGGTTCTTCTCCCACCAGCCGGACCTCAACTACGAGAACCCGGCCGTGGTCGAGGAGATCGTCTCCGCGCTGCGCTTCTGGCTGGACCTGGGGATCGACGGCTTCCGCCTCGACGCCGTGCCCTACCTGTACGCGGAGGAGGGCACCAACTGCGAGAACCTGCCGCGCACGCACACCCTCCTGAAGGCGGTCCGCGCCGAGATCGACGCGCACTACCCGGACACCGTGCTGCTCGCCGAGGCCAACCAGTGGCCCGAGGACGTCGTCGACTACTTCGGGGACTTCCAAAAGGGCGGGGACGAGTGCCACATGGCCTTCCACTTCCCCGTCATGCCGCGCATCTTCATGGCGGTCCGAAGAGAGTCGCGCTATCCGGTCTCCGAAATCCTGGCGAAGACCCCGGCGATCCCCGACCGCTGCCAGTGGGGCATCTTCCTGCGCAACCACGACGAGCTCACCCTCGAGATGGTCACCGACGAAGAGCGCGACTACATGTACGCCGAGTACGCCAAGGACCCGCGGATGCGGGCCAACATCGGCATCCGGCGCCGGCTCGCCCCCCTGCTGGACAACGACCGCAACCAGATGGAGCTGTTCACCGCCCTGCTGCTGTCGCTGCCCGGTTCGCCGGTGCTGTACTACGGCGACGAGATCGGCATGGGCGACAACATCTGGCTCGGCGACCGCGACGGCGTCCGCACGCCGATGCAGTGGACGCCGGACCGCAACGCCGGTTTCTCCTCGTGCGATCCGGGCAGGCTGAACCTGCCGGTCATCATGGACCCGGTCCACGGGTACCAGGTGACCAATGTCGAAGCGGCGATGGCCTCACCCTCTTCGCTGCTGCACTGGACCCGCCGGATGATCGAGGTCCGCAAGGCCAACCCGGCCTTCGGGCTCGGCTCGTACACCGAACTGCCTTCGACGAACCCGGCGGTGCTGGCCTTCCTCCGTGAGTACGGGGACGACCTGGTGCTGTGCGTGCACAACTTCTCGCGCTTCGCGCAGCCCACCGAGCTGGACCTGAGGTCGTTCAACGGGCGGGTCCCGGTGGAACTCACCGGCGACGTCCGTTTCCCGCCGATCGGCGAATGGCCGTACCTGCTGACCCTGGCGGGCCACGGCTTCTACTGGTTCCGCCTGCGCTCGGAGTGAAGTCCCGCTCGGAGTGACGACGCACGAGGGCGGGCGAATGGGTCAATCGCCCGCCCCTGTACGGACCTTTCTGACCCGACACTCGCTCACACCGGAGCAGCAAACACCGCGATCCGGGACACTCTGCGCATTCTTTGACGGCCCGGGGAAAGGACGCGACGCCATGTCGGAGGCTGCATCCGCCCGGGATCGGCTCACCGCCGACCGGGCCACCGCGCTCGGGCTCGGTCCACTGGAGCCGATGCTGCGGGCCTGGCTGCCCGCGCAGCGCTGGTTCGCGGGCAAGGGCCGTGCCATCGGACGGCTCAGGGCCATCTCGGCGGCCGAACTGCTCCCGCCCGGGTCGGCCCCCGGGCTCCTGCACCTGCTGCTGGACGTGGACGGGGACTGCTACCAGCTCCTGCTCGGCATCCGCCCGAGCCCGCTGCCGCCGGCCCTCGCGCCCGCGCTGATCGGCCGCGCCGAGCAGGGCCCGTACGCCGGCCAGTCGGTCTACGAGGGCCTGGGCGATCCGCGGCTCGCCTCGCTGCTGCTGGAGCGGCTGCGCTCCCCCGGCACGCTGGGCCCGCTGCGCTTCGACCGGGATCCGGCCGCCGTGATCCCCGAGGCCCCCACCCCCCGGCCGCTGTCCGGTGAACAGACCAACTCCTCCCTGATCTACGGGGATTCGTACATCCTGAAGGTCTTCAGACGGGTCGGCCCCGGAGTCAACCCCGACCTGGAACTGCCCCGGGCCCTGGCCGCGGCCGGCTGCGCCCGGGTGCCCGCGCCGGTCGCCTGGTACGAGGCCGAGCTGCCCGGGTCCGAACCGCTGACCCTCGGCGTGCTCCAGCCGTACCTGCGCGGCTCCGACGACGGCTGGCAGCTCGCGCTGCACCGGCTGCGCACCGGCGCCGACTTCACCGCCGAGGCGCACGCGCTGGGCCGGGCCACCGCCGAGGTGCACAGCGCACTGGCCGGGGCCCTGCCCACCATCGCGCTGGGCCCGGAGCAGACGGCCCGGCTGGCCGCCGGGATGACGGCCCGGCTCGCCGCCACCGCCCGCGAGGTACCGGCCCTGCGCCCCTACGAGGCGGGGCTGCGCGGGGCCTTCGACGCGCTGGCCGCCTCCCGCGGGGCCGGGGTGCCCGCCCAGCGGATCCACGGGGACCTGCACCTGGGCCAGACCCTGCGCACCGCCGACGGCAGCTGGGCACTGATCGACTTCGAGGGCGAGCCGGCCCGGCCGCTCGCCGACCGGCGCCGCCCCGAACCGGCCGTCCGGGACATCGCCGGGATACTGCGCTCCTTCGACTACGCGGCCCGCTCGCACCGGCCGTTCGCCCCCGCCTGGGCGGACGACTGCCGGGCCGCCTTCTGCGAGGGGTACGCCCGCACCACCGGCCGGGACCCGCGCGAGGACCCCGTACTCCTGCGCGCCTACGAGACCGACAAGGCGGTGTACGAGGCCCGCTACGAGTCCCGGCACCGGCCCGACTGGCTGCACGTGCCGATGGCGGCCATCCGGCGGCTGTCGGAGCCGCAGCGTCCCCCCTCCCACCGCACGCATCCCCCCGCCCCCGGATCCACCACCCCCCACCACCCGAAGCCCCCGAGGAGGCCGCTCGCGTGAGCGCCGCACGACAGCCGTCACCGACCGTCCGCGAGGAAGCCACAGCCCCTGCCACCGGCGCTGTCGCAGCCCCTGCCACCGGCGCCGCCCCCGGCCCCGTTCACGAACCCGTGAAGAAGGCCCGGGCTCCCAGGGCGCGGCGGGAGGCCCCGCCGCGCGGGGTCCGGCCGGTGCCGGCGCTCGGCGCGGAGGAGCGGGCCCGGCTGCTGGAGGGCCGCCACCACGATCCGCACGGGGTGCTCGGGGCCCGTACCCAGCGGGGCGGGGTGTCCTTCCGGGTGCTGCGTCCGTACGCGAAGGCGGTCACCGTCGTCGCCAAGGGGCTGCGGGCCGAGCTCCTGGACGAGGGCGACGGGCTGTTCTCCGGGCTGCTGCCGCTGACCGGGGTGCCGGACTACCGGCTGCTGGTGACGTACGACAGCGACGAGGTGGAGGTCCACGACCCCTACCGGTTCCTGCCCGCGCTCGGCGAGCTCGACCTGCACCTGATCGGTGAGGGCCGGCACGAGGAGCTGTGGACGGCGCTCGGCGCGGAGCCGATGGAGCACCAGGGCGTGGCGGGCACCCGGTTCACGGTGTGGGCGCCGAACGCGCAGGGCGTGCGGGTCAGCGGAGACTTCTCGTACTGGGACTCGGTCGCCTACCCGATGCGCTCGCTCGGGGCGACCGGCGTGTGGGAGCTGTTCCTGCCCGGCGTCGGCGAGGGCGCCCTGTACAAGTACGACATCACCCGCCCGGACGGCTCGCACACCCTGCGCGCCGACCCGATGGCGAAGCACGCCGAGGTCCCGCCGGCCAACGCCTCGGTGGTGACGGCCTCCTCCTACGTCTGGCAGGACGCCGAGTGGATGGCCTCGCGCGGGGAGCGCCCGCCGCACCAGGCCCCCTTCTCGGTGTACGAGCTGCACCTGGCGTCCTGGCGGCCCGGTCTCTCCTACCGGCAGCTGGCCGAGCAGCTGCCCGCGTACGTGACGGAGCTCGGCTTCACGCACGTGGAGCTGATGCCGGTCGCCGAACACCCCTTCGGCGGTTCCTGGGGCTACCAGGTCACCGGCTTCTACGCCCCGACCTCCCGGATGGGCACGCCGGACGACTTCCGCTTCCTTGTGGACGCACTGCACCGGGCCGGCATCGGGGTGATCGTCGACTGGGTACCGGCGCACTTCCCGCGCGACGACTGGGCGCTCGCCGAGTTCGACGGGCGGCCGCTGTACGAGCACCACGACCCGCAGCGGGCCGCGCACCCGGACTGGGGAACGCTGGAGTTCGACTACGGGCGCCGGGAGGTGCGGAACTTCCTGGTGGCCAATGCCGTGTACTGGTGCCAGGAGTTCCACGTGGACGGGCTGCGGGTGGACGCGGTGGCCTCGATGCTCTACCTGGACTACTCGCGCAAGGACGGCGAGTGGACCCCGAACGAGCACGGCGGGCGGGAGAACCTGGACGCGGTCGCGATGCTCCAGGAGATGAACGCGACCGTCTACCGGCGCTGCCCGGGCGTGGTGACGATCGCCGAGGAGTCCACGGCGTGGCCGGGCGTCACCCAGCCCACCGACGGGGGCGGGCTCGGCTTCGGCCTGAAGTGGAACATGGGCTGGATGCACGACACGCTGCGCTACGCCTCCAAGGAGTCGGTGCACCGCAAGTACCACCACCACGACATGACCTTCGGGATGGTCTACGCGTTCAGCGAGAACTACGTGCTGCCGATCTCCCACGACGAAGTGGTGCACGGCAAGGGCTCGCTCGTGTCGAAGATGCCCGGCGACTGGTGGCAGCAGCGGGCGGCGCACCGGGCGTACCTGGGCTTCATGTGGGCCCACCCGGGCAAGCAGCTGCTCTTCATGGGGCAGGAGTTCGCGCAGGGCTCCGAGTGGTCCGAGACCTACGGGCCGGACTGGTGGCTGCTGGACTCCTCGTACGCGGCGGCCGGTGACCACCGGGGCGTCCGCAGCCTCGTGGGCGACCTGAACCGCACCTACCGGGCGGCGCCCGCCCTGTGGGAGCGGGACACGGTGCCCGAGGGGTTCGCGTGGGTGGAGGCCGACGCGGCGGAGGACAACGTCTTCGCCTTCCTCCGCTTCGCGCAGGACGGCTCGCAGCTCCTGTGCGTCTCGAACTTCTCGCCGGTGGTCCGACACGGGTACCGGATCGGCGTCCCGGAGGAGGTGCCGCTGTGGCGGGAGGTGCTCAACACCGACCTGGAGTCCTACGGCGGCAGCGGCGTCCACCACACCCAGCCGCTGCGCCCCGAACCGGTACCCGCACAAGGCCGCCCGGCCAGCCTGCGCCTGACCCTCCCGCCGCTGGCGACGGTCTGGCTCCGGCCCCTGCCGCGGCGGTAGCCGCAAGCGCCCCTTCTCCTTCCGTTCCCGTTCCCGACGTGAAGCCGGAGGCCCTCGCCACCCCCGTGAGCGAGGGCCTCCACCTCATGGAGCACGGGGTGGCGCGGTGGCCGGTTCGGGTCGTTGCGATCATGTGAGGGGGATCACGCACGGGGCTATCGCCACGGGCGGCCGGAAACGTACGCTAAGAAGTGGATCACGTGCGCGTCCCGAATCGATCCGATTACCGGACAGTCGCAGGGAAAACCGCCCAAAGCCCTTTACTCCATAGGACGTTCCTACGAGGTATGGGCTTGTTTGATTGGTCTGTAGTCGCCGCGCCTCGGCCACTCCTACGGTGTGCCATGTGCACTCCAGCCCCCCTTTCAATGCCCCCGCCGCGCGTCGTCTCCGCGCTGCCCTGGGCATGGCTCCCGGTCATGTCGCCTATGGCCTGCGCGCCCAGTACGGACTGCTCGTCACTCCCGAGACCGTGATGGCGTGGGAACGTGGCGAGATTTCGCCCACCTCCCCCGAACTCACGGCCCTCGCCGGCGTGCTCTGGTGTTCCCCCGGCGAGCTGCTCGCGGAGCCCGTCACCCTGCGGGAACACCGCATCGCCCGGGGCCTGGCCGCCGACGACCTGGCCCGCCGGGTCGGTGTGGAGGCGGGTGCGTACCAGAAGATGGAGGACACCGGCCGCTGGAAGGGCAACGAGCGCCAGTCCGCCGCGCTGGCGACGGCCCTGGGGCTGACGCTGGCCCAGTTCGTGACGGCGACCGGCAAGCACGAGGAGCTGGCCGAGCTGCTGCGCAGCGCGGTCACCACGCGCTGGCAGGCGTACGTGAAGCCGCTGACCAAGCTGCTTCCGGTGCCGAAGGTGCACCTCGAGCGGGTGCTCGAGCAGCTGCACGCCGAGTACCAGTCCCGGATGGTGGCGACCCTGAGCTGGGGCGGCGGGCAGGGCGAGGCCGGCAGCGGCAACTCGGGACGTGAGTACCTGGGCGAGATCGTGGAGCGGTTCTGGTACCTCGCGGGGGGTGCGTCGTAGGACACATTCCGCCCGCGGGGTCCCTACGGGAAAGGCCCCGACCGCGTCCGGACGAGGACGCGATCGGGGCCTTTCGGCGTTCGAAGTGGGGGCGGGGGTCCCGTCCCGGGGGGCGGTCGGCGGCTCGCATCGGTGACGGAAGTCCCCGCCGGGAAGGTCAGAAGACGGACTCGGCCTCGTACATGCGGTCCTCGGGGACGGTCTTCAGCTCGGTGACGGCGTCGGCCAGCGGGGCCATGACGATGTCGGTGCCGCGCAGGGCGGTCATGTTGCCGAAGTCGCCGCGGTGGACGCCCTCGACCGCGTGCCAGCCGAAGCGGGTCGCGAGGACGCGGTCGTAGGCGGTGGGGGTGCCGCCGCGCTGGACGTGACCGAGGATGACCGGGCGGGCTTCCTTGCCCAGGCGCCGCTCCAGCTCGACGGCGAGGCGGTTGCCGATGCCGGCGAAGCGCTCGTGGCCGTACTGGTCGATCGCGCCCTTCTCGTAGGGCATGGAGCCCTCACCCGGGTGCGCGCCTTCGGCCACGCAGATGACGGCGAACTTCTTACCGCGGGCGAATCGTTCCTCCACCATCTTGACCAGGGCGTCCACCTCGAAGGGGCGCTCCGGCAGGCAGATGCCGTGGGCGCCGCCGGCCATGCCGGACTCCAGGGCGATCCAGCCCGCGTGCCGGCCCATGACCTCGACGACCATCACGCGCTGGTGCGATTCGGCGGTGGTCTTGAGGCGGTCGATGGCCTCCGTGGCGACCATGACGGCGGTGTCGAAGCCGAAGGTGCGGTCGGTGGAGGAGATGTCGTTGTCGATGGTCTTCGGCACGCCGACGACCGGCATGCCGGCGTCCGACAGCATCCGGGCGGCCGTCAGGGTGCCCTCGCCGCCGATCGGGATCAGGGCGTCGATGCCGTAGCGCTTGGCCAGTTCGACCGCGTTCTCGGCCGCCTCGTGGAGGCGGGCGCGCTCCATGCGGGCCGACCCGAGGATCGTGCCGCCGCGGGCGAGGATGCCGCTGACCGCGTTGATGTCGAGAGGGCGGAAGTTGCCGTCGAGGAGGCCCTTGAAGCCGTCCTCGAAGCCGATGACCTCGTCCCCGTGCCCGACCACGGCACGGTGTACGACCGACCGGATGACAGCGTTCAGGCCCGGGCAGTCGCCGCCTGCGGTGAGAACTCCGATACGCATCGTGCTGTGTCTCCTGCTCCTGGTCGTACCTGGCCGTTCGCGTGCGGGCTCCCGGCCAGGGGACATATGAGGTGCCATATGGGGTGCCGTGTGAGGGGGTATTGATGAAGCCTGTCCGATTGTTCCACGGGCTCAGGGTGACGCGCGCTCTGTGGCGTGCCGCCCCCGGGAGGCCCACAGGGCCTTTCGGCCCCCTCCGGCAGGCCCTTCTCCCGGCGGGCGCCCTAAGGAATCGCAGGGGTATTGTCAAGAGGTCAAGCCCATATTTACTGGGACAACCGACTCGAATTGGGACGGAGAGCACGCGTGACGCGCAGCGTGTACGTGACGGGTATCGAGCGGGGGGACGGCCGCCAGGTCGTCGAGCTGGGCATCATGGAGCTCCTGACCCGCCAGACCGGCCGGGTGGGCGTGTACCGCCCCCTCCTGCACGACGGGCCCGACCGGCTCTTCGACCTGCTCAAGGCCCGGTACCGGATCGACCAGGACGCCTCGACGGCCTACGGCATGGAGTACCACGAGGCCTCGGCCATCCTGGCCGAGAAGGGCACCGACGAACTGGTCTCCCAGCTCGTCGGCCGCTACCAGAAGGTGGCGCGCGACTACGAGGTCATGCTGGTCCTCGGCACCGACTACGCCGACACCAACCTCCCGGACGAGCTGGCGCTCAACGCCCGCCTCGCCAACGAGCTGGGCGCGCTGGTCATCCCCGTCGTGGGCGGCACCAAGCACCCGGCCGAGGCCGTGCGCGCCGAGGCCCGCAACGCCTACCGCGCGTACGAGGCCCTGGGCTGCCACGTGGGCGCGATGGTCGTCAACCGGGTGGCCGCCGAGGACCGCGAGGTGATAGCCGAGCGCCTGGCCGCCAGACTGCCGGTGCCCTGCTACGTCCTGCCGGACGACAAGCACCTGTCCGCCCCGACGGTCGCCCAGATCACCCGGGCGCTCGGCGGCGAGGTGCTCCTCGGCGACGAGGCCGGACTGGCCCGCGACGCCCTGGACTTCGTCTTCGGCGGGGCCATGCTGCCGAACTTCCTCAACGCCCTGACCCCCGGCTGCCTGGTCGTCACCCCCGGGGACCGCTCCGACCTGGTCATCGGCGCGCTCGCCGCGCACACCTCCGGCACCCCGCCGATCGCCGGCGTGCTCCTGACGCTGAACGAACGTCCGGGCAAGGACATCCTGACGCTGGCCTCCAAGCTGGCTCCGGGCACCCCGGTGGTCTCGGTGGCGGGCAACAGCTTCCCGACGGCCGCCGAACTCTTCGCGCTGCAGAGCCGGCTGAACTCCGCGACCCCGCGCAAGCTGGAGACCGCGCTCGGCCTGTTCGAACGCCACGTGGACACCGCCGAGCTGCGCGAGGTGCTCTCGGTGGCCCGCTCCGAGCGGGTCACGCCGATGATGTTCGAGAACCAGCTGCTGGAGCAGGCCCGGGCCGAGCGCCGCCGCGTGGTCCTCCCCGAGGGCACCGAGGAGCGCGTGCTGCGCGCCGCGGACGTGGTGCTGCGCCGCGGGGTCTGCGACCTCACCCTGCTGGGCGAGGAGCAGGCGATCCTGAAGAAGGCCGCCGACCTGGGCATCGACATCTCGGCCGCCCAGCTCATCGATCCGGCCACCTCCCCGCTGCGGGAACGGTTCGCCGAGTACTACGCCAAGGCCCGCGCCCACAAGGGCATGACGGTCGAGCTGGCCCACGACGTGGTCACCGACGTCAACTACTTCGGCACCCTGATGGTCCAGGAAGGCCTCGCCGACGGCATGGTCTCCGGCTCGGTGCACTCCACCGCCGCCACCATCCGCCCGGCCTTCGAGATCATCAAGACCAAGCCCGACGCGTCCATCGTCTCCTCGGTCTTCTTCATGTGCCTGGCCGACAAGGTCCTCGCCTACGGCGACTGCGCCGTGAACCCGGACCCCAACGCCGAGCAGCTCGCCGACATCGCCGTCCAGTCGGCCACCACCGCCGCCGCCTTCGGCCTGGAGCCGCGGATCGCGATGCTCTCGTACTCCACCGGCACGTCCGGCTCGGGCGCGGACGTGGACAAGGTCCGCAAGGCCACCGAGCTCGTCCGCGAGCAGCGCCCCGATCTGCTGATCGAGGGTCCGATCCAGTACGACGCCGCCGTCGAGCCCTCGGTCGCCGCGACCAAGCTGCCCGAGTCCGAGGTGGCCGGCCGCGCGACGGTGCTGATCTTCCCGGACCTCAACACCGGCAACAACACGTACAAGGCCGTGCAGCGCTCGGCCGGCGCCGTGGCGGTCGGCCCCGTCCTGCAGGGCCTGCGCAAGCCGGTCAACGACCTCTCGCGCGGGGCCCTGGTCCAGGACATCGTCACCACCGTGGCCATCACCGCGATCCAGGCGCAGTCCCAGCCCCGGCCCGCGGCCGGCTGAGCCCGCGGCCGGCTGAGCCTTCCCCCACCCGAGACCCCACCGCAAAGGAAAGACCCTCATCGTGACCGCATCGCGCGTACTCGTCCTCAACTCCGGCTCCTCGTCGGTGAAGTACCAGCTGCTCGACATGGCGGACTCCTCCCGCCTCGCGGTCGGCCTGGTGGAGCGCATCGGCGAGGAGACCTCCCGGCTCGTGCACGAGCCGTTGACCGGTCCGGGCGCCGCGGGCGGCAAGCGCGTGACGACCGGTCCGATCGCCGACCACGGGGCGGCGCTGCGGGCCGTCGCGGCGGAGCTCGCCGCCGACGGGCTGGGCCTGGACTCCCCCGAGCTGGCCGCCGTGGGCCACCGGGTGGTGCACGGCGGGACCAAGTTCACCCACCCGACGCTCATCGACGACGCGGTCCTGGCCGAGATCCGCGCCCTGATCCCGCTCGCCCCGCTGCACAACCCGGCGAACGTGACCGGCATCGAGGTGGCGCGGGAGCTGCGCCCCGACCTGCCGCAGGTCGCCGTCTTCGACACGGCCTTCCACTCGACCATGCCGGAGCACGTGGCGCGGTACGCGATCGACGCCGCGACGGCCGACAAGTACTCCATCCGGCGGTACGGGTTCCACGGCACCTCGCACGCCTACGTCGCCCGGGCCACGGCGAAGCTGCTCGGCAAGGCCGAGGAGGACGTGAACGTGATCGTCCTCCACCTGGGCAACGGCGCCTCGGCCTCGGCCGTGCACGGCGGGGTCTGCGTGGAGACCTCCATGGGGCTGACCCCGCTGGAGGGCCTGGTCATGGGTACCCGTTCGGGCGATCTGGACCCGGCCGTCGTCTTCCACCTGGCGCGCGTCGGGGGCATGTCCATCGACGAGATCGACTCGCTGCTCAACAAGAAGAGCGGTCTGCTGGGTCTGTGCGGCGACAACGACATGCGCGAGGTGCAGCGGCGGGCGGCGGAGGGCGACGCCTCCGCCCGCTTGGCGCTGGCCTCGTACATCCACCGCCTGAAGAAGTACATCGGCGCCTACTCGGCGGTCCTGGGCCGGGTGGACGCGGTGGCCTTCACGGCGGGCGTGGGCGAGAACTCCTCCGATATCCGGGAGATGGCCCTGGCCGGTCTGGCCGAACTGGGCCTGGCGCTCGACCTGGAGGCGAACTCGGTACGGTCCCCCGAGCCGCGCCTGGTGTCCGCGGAATACGCACGGGTGGCCGTGGCCGTGGTCCCGACGGACGAGGAACTGGAGATCGCCAGCCAGACGTACGCGCTGGTTACCGGGTAGTCACTTTGGACTTTCCGCCAGACGGAATATTCCGCTACGAAACAAACCGATAGGATCCGCTCCATGCGCCGTTCCAAAATCGTCTGCACGCTGGGCCCCGCCGTCGACTCTTACGAGCAGCTGAAAGCTCTCGTAGAGGCCGGTATGAACGTGGCCCGATTCAACTTCAGCCACGGCTCCCAGGCAGAACACCAGGAGCGGTACGACCGCGTCCGGAAGGTGTCCGAGGACACCGGGCGTGCCGTCGGCGTCCTCGCCGACCTCCAGGGCCCGAAGATCCGCCTGGAGACCTTCGCCGAGGGTCCCGTCGAGCTCGTCCGCGGTGACGAGTTCACCATCACCACCGAGGACGTCCCGGGCGACAAGTCCATCTGCGGCACGACCTACAAGGGTCTGCCGGGCGACGTCTCCAAGGGCGACCAGGTCCTGATCAACGACGGCAACGTCGAGCTCCGGGTGACCGAGGTCGAGGGCCCCCGGGTCAAGACCATCGTCATCGAGGGCGGTGTCATCTCGGACCACAAGGGCATCAACCTGCCGGGTGCCGCCGTCAACGTCCCCGCCCTGTCGGAGAAGGACGTCGACGACCTCCGCTTCGCCCTGCGGATGGGCTGCGACATGGTCGCCCTGTCCTTCGTGCGTGACGCCAACGACGTCAAGGACGTCCACAAGGTCATGGACGAGGAGGGCCGCCGGGTCCCCGTCATCGCCAAGGTCGAGAAGCCCCAGGCCGTCGCCAACATGGAGAGCGTCGTCGCGGCCTTCGACGCGGTCATGGTCGCCCGTGGCGACCTCGCCGTCGAGTACCCGCTCGAGAAGGTCCCGATGGTGCAGAAGCGCCTCGTGGAGATGTGCCGCCGCAATGCCAAGCCGGTGATCGTCGCGACCCAGATGATGGAGTCGATGATCACCAACTCGCGCCCGACGCGCGCGGAGGCCTCCGACGTCGCCAACGCCATCCTCGACGGCGCGGACGCGGTCATGCTGTCCGCCGAGTCCTCGGTCGGCGCCTACCCGATCGAGACCGTCAAGACGATGTCGAAGATCGTCGAGGCGGCCGAGGAGGAGCTCCTGTCCAAGGGCCTGCAGCCGCTGGTCCCGGGCAAGAAGCCCCGCACCCAGGGCGGCTCCGTCGCCCGCGCGGCCTGCGAGATCGCGGACTTCCTGGACGGCAAGGCCCTGGTCGCCTTCACCCACTCCGGTGACACCGCACGCCGCCTGTCGCGCTACCGCGCGAACCAGCCGATCCTGGCCTTCACCACCGACGCCGGCACCCGCAACCAGCTCACGCTGAGCTGGGGCGTCGAGTCCTACGTCGTCCCGCACGTGGACAACACCGACTCCATGGTCGACCTGGTGGACGTGGAGATGCTCAAGCTCAAGCGGTACAACAAGGGCGACACCATGATCATCACCGCCGGCTCGCCCCCCGGCGTCCCCGGCACGACCAACATGGTCCGGGTCCACCACCTGGGCAGCGGCGCCCGCGACTGACCTCGCCCGCACCGCTCCACTCGCTCCACCCGTACAGCCTCTGCCGCACAGAGACCGAGGGCGGCACCCCGATCCGATGAGGATCCGGGTGCCGCCCTCGGTGCGTGCGGCCGCGCGAGGCCGTACGCGTCTACTCCTCCGGGCCGATGTAGTTCTTGAGGCCCGGGACGGTCAGGGTGCCGCCGAACTGGCCGGCCTGGACGACCTTGGCGTTCGTGAAGAACGCGAACGGGACGTTCAGGGGCGGCGGGCTCTTCGGGCTGAACTCGATCGGGATGATCCCGAAGAGGTTGCCCTTGAGGCTCTCGGTGTACATCGTCACCTTGGCCCCGCGGATCTTCGAGGTGGACCCCGGACGGGACTTCAGGTGGGCGACGTTCTTGCCCTTGCCGACCGTCTGGTAGAGGTCCTTGATGTCCAGCGAGTCCGCGGTGAACTTCAGGACGGTCTTGGTCTTGCCGCCCGCCGTCTTCACCTCGACGATGCCCTCGTAGTCGAGGCCATAGAGGGTCAGCAGCGAGCTGTCCAGGTACCAGGGCTCGTCCGGGAGCAGCGGGATGCCCTGCTCCACTTCGGCGTCGGCCAGGGCCTTGGCGTCGTAGGTCGGGCAGGGGAAGGGTTCCTTCCCGTTCTTGCCCTTCGGGCCCTCCGTGGCCGTTTCCGGCTTCGGCTTCGGCTTCGGCTTCGTCTTGCCCGTCTCGTCCTTCGGGGTGGCCTTGGTGCCCTTGACCTCCTCGGAGAGCTCCGAGACCGTGGCGCCGGCCGTCTTCGCGGCGTCACGGATCGCGGCCGCGGTCGGGTCCGCGGCGGGCGCGGACGCCTTGGTCGCGGTGGCGGTCGGGGTCGGGGCTGCCGCGGTACCCGCGAGGGGCTTGCCGAGCTCGTCGAACAGGCCCTTGACCGCTTCGCCGACGCCGAGCGGGTCCAGCGGGTTCGCCACCTTGGCCGGGGGCACCGCCGCCGGCTTGACGCCGGGCTTCTCGACGCCCTTCGAGGCCGACGGGCTCGCGCTCGGCGAAGGCACCGCCGTGGGCGACTTGCCCGGTGAGGGCGTCGTCCGCGGAGTCTTGGACGGGGTCTTGGAAGGCTTCTTCGATGCCGACGGGGAGGGCGACTCCGCGGGCTCGTCGGACCGCGTCACGCACGGACCGGGCGCGAAGGGGATGTCCTTGTCGTCGGCCACGGCCAGCTTCGGCGCCATGCTCATGCCGACGAAGACCGCGGTCGGCATGGCGGCCAGCGCCATCGTCTTGCCGACGGGTATCTGGATCTTGGTCAGCAGCGACTTCCTGGGCGCCGCGTGGCGCGGGCCCTTCCTCTCACGGGACTCAGCACCCGGAGCCTCGCCCCGTTGCGTTTCGTCACCCCGCACTGTTCCTCCCGCCATCGGCGTGGGCAGTCGTCTCGCTCGCGTATGCGGCCGTTTCCGTTTCGCGCTGTCCCGGGACCCCGTGGGGGGCCGCCATCGCCTCGGCCTTGCCCAGGTTCACGGCGTGGGCCGGATCCCTGGTGTCCCCCGGGCCGGTCTCGTCCGCCGGCTTGCCCGGCACCCACGCCAGCGCGAGGCCTCCGCCGGTCAGGGCGAGGATGATGCCCAGACCGAAACCGCCGAGGTTCGACACCGGGATGGACACCAGTCCCAGCAGGATCGAGGCGACGCCCGCGAAGATCCGTACACCCTGCTGGAACCAGAGCGTCAGCCCCAGCGTCACCAGGAGCACACCGATGATCAGCGAACCGGCACCGGTCGTCGTCGCCATCGCGAGGGTGACATTGCCGAGACGGACGTCCCCGTAGGGGAAGTAGAGGATCGGAGCACCGCTGAGGAGCGTGAACAGACCCGCCCAGAAGGGGCGGTGACCGCTCCACGCGTGGAAGCGGTAGTACACCGCGGTAAGCCAGGCGTCGTCTTCGGCGCGCACGTAAACCGGGGCCTGGGGGTTCATGGACAACAGCTCCCTGGAAACGGGTGGTACTGAGAACTATGTGGAGCCCGGACGGGCGGGCGACGGCGACTACTGCCGTCACCGCCCGCCCGTCCGGTTATGCACCGGGAACGACTACTTCTCGTCCTAGTAGCAGGGCTGGTCGCCACCGAGGAGGCGCAGCTTGAGGTCGGGCAGCTTGAAGGTGCCCGCCGTCGTCGCCCACGCCTTCTGGCGCACGTTCGACAGGATCGCGCGGTCCGCACGCTGCGAGAACGCGTACTTGTTGGCGACCGTGCCGGCCTGCGGCTTGGTCTTGTGGGACGCGTCGCCGACCGCGACACCGATGTCCAGGTTGGTGAACTCGGCGTCGGTGTCGAGCTCCGCAACATCCAGGTAGATGTTGTCGGCCACCGCGGGCTTGCCCGCCTTGGTGCCCGTCGTCAGCTTCAGCGTGATGTTGCCGAGCGGCGTCGGGGTGACCAGCGACTGGCACATGTTGGTGATCTCGGCGTGGCTGAACCCGGAGATGGTGACCGGGTGGTGAGCCGCCGTGCCGTCGAGGTTGTGCCCCTCGGCGACGCCGCCGTACTGGATCAGGTCCTTGCCGTCGAGCTTGTCGGCAGAAACCTTGAAGTCCTGGCCCGAGACGCTGAAGGACGCCGCGAGGGCACCCTGCGCCAGACCCACTCCGACCGCCGCCGTGGCAGCGATGCTCGGCACCATGACGAGCGCGAAGCGCTTCCATCTGGTCCCGCCACGAATCTGGGAAATCATGTTCGTTCCTCCTTCTCGGACGTACATCTCCGGTCCGGGCGGTGCCCGTCCTGGGATGGGAGAAGTGCTACGTCCTCGGGAAGGAGCGCGAGCGGCCGAGCCGCGGCAATGCCGCGTCCGTACACCGGCGTTCACCCCCGAGCGACAACCACTTGGCCACGCGTTCGCGCAACCTGGAGGACAGGCCCCGCCGTGTGACGGAGACCCCCCTGTCCCACGGCCGGTGCCACTGCCACCGGCCGGCCCGGTGGGGACCCTCCACCGCGGCTCCGGATGAGCGGCTCTGCGGGAAGGACCGAGCGTCGCCGATCGTGGTCCATTCACGGCCGGGGCACAAGGGGGTTCGTTACTGGCGGGTAACGGCCAGATAACCTGAGGGAGTCCTGCCCCTGTCGGGCAGCAACACAGGGTGTCACCAAGGGCCACGACAGATCGGGGGAAGAGTGAACACACCGGACAGTTCACGGGGTTCGATTTACTGCGAGTAACAGCGGCCGCGATTGCCAAGTTTTGGCAAAGTGCGGCCGCTGTTTATCTCCGTGTCAACAAATCACCGGCATGTGCCGGTGCTGTGTCGGTCCTGTGCCGGTCTAGAACAGCACCCTCGCGAGCGCCGTACGCGCCGAGGTGACAAGCGGGCTGTCCGGACCGACCACTTCGAACATCTCCAGCAGCCGCACGCGCACCGCGTCCCGGTCGTCACCGAACGTCACCTTCACGGTGTCCACCAGCCGCCCGAAGGCGTCCGCCACGTGACCGCCGGCCAGATCCAGGTCGGCCGCGGCGATCTGCGCCGCCGGATCGCGCGGGTTCTCGGCCGCCGCGGCGCGCACCGCCTGCGGGTTCATGTCCTTGACCCGGACGAACAGCTCCGTCTGGGCCAGGCCCAGCTTGGCGTCCGTGTTGGAGGGATCGGCCGCGAGGACGTTCTTGTACGCGCGCACCGCGCCGTCCAGGTCGTCCGCGTCCAGCGCCTCGATCGCCTCGTCGAGCAGCGCGTCGTACGGACCGGCCTGCTCCTCGGCCTCCACGGCGCCCGGCCCCGGGGCGGCGGCGCCCTCGGCGCCGGGGTCCACCTCGACGCCGACGACCCCGAAGCGCTCCTCGGCGATCTGGACCAGCTGGGCCAGGACCCCGCGGACCTCGCCCTCCGACGCGAAGTCCTGGAACAGCGGCATCGCCTGGCCCGCGACCACGGCGAAGACCGCCGGGAGGGCCTGGATGCGGAACTCGCGGATCAGGTTCTGGTTGGCCGCGACGTCGAGGGCCGCCAGCGCGAGGCGGCCGTTCGCCTCGATGGTGAGCCGCTCCAGCAGCAGGCTCAGCTCCTGCCCCTGCTCGAAGCCCTCGGCGCGGAAGTCGAGGATGACCGGGACCTCGCCCGAGAGCGGTACCACGTGGCTCTCGAAGCGGGTCTCGTCGGTGTCGAAGACGAGCGCGGACGGCGGAACGGCCCCGGCGGACGCGGGCGCACCGCCCTGAGCGGCCTTCCGGGCCGCGTCGGCGCGGGCCTGCTCCGCCTTGGCCTTGGCCTCGCCGGCCGCCTTCACAGCGGCGAGGTCGACGACGCCGCTCATGGACATGTTTCTGGGCTGCATGCGTACATCCTCCCCCGAGTGCGCGCGCCGACGAAAAAGATCGGCCGAAACGAACCGATCGCGGTACCTGTCGTGCTGTGACCGTCGTGCTGTGGCGCCGGGTCCCCACCTGGCGCCGGTAGCTCTTCGCGTGGTTGTCGCTCTTACGCTACGAGTCGTAGCGTAACTCCCCCGGCCCGCCCGCGCCCCGTGATCTGAACCACACGCCCGGGGGGCCGGTCGCCTCTGCTACCGGCGGGTATGGTCTCGGCCATGCGCAACCCCAGCTCGGACACCTCCTGCCCGCCCGGCCGCACCGGCCGCCCGCGCAGCGCCGCGGCGGACGCCGCGATCCTCGCCGCGACCCGGGACGCGCTCGTGGAGCTGGGCTGGTCGAAGCTGACGATGGGGGACGTCTCGGCGCGGGCCGGGGTCGCGAAGACCACCCTCTACCGGCGCTGGTCGGGCAAGAGCGAGCTGGTCGTGGACGCCGTCGCGGAGCTGTTCGACTCCCTCGAACTCCCCGACCGGGGCTCGCTCGAAGCCGACATCGAGTACGTGGTGCTCCAGTTCGCGGCGCTGCTGCGGCGCCCGGAGGCCCGTACCGCCCTGATGGCGGTCGTCGCCGAGTCCACCCGGGACGAGGCCCTGCGGGACCGGATCCGGTCGGCGATCGTGGACCGGCAGAAACGTCTCGTCGTACTGGGGCGCGAACGGGCGCAGGCCCGGGGCGAACTCCCCTACGAGGAGGACGAGTCCCTCGCCGCCCACACCACGGACCTGATCTTCGACGTGATCGCGGGCACGGTGGTCCACCGTGCGCTGGTCAGCTCCGAGCCGGTGGACGAGCTGTGGGTGGCCACCTTCACGGCCCTGCTCATGTACGGCCTCCAGGGTTCCGCCGCCGCCCCTTCCGGCCCCGCACCGGCGGTGTGACCACGGCGGGCCGGCCGCCGTCCGACAGGGGCAGGAAGTCCTCGCACCAGGCCGGCGCCGAAGCGATCAGCGCCTCCGAGCGCGGATTGTGGCCCGGCCAGGGCCCCGGGCGCCCCGGCCAGTCGGCCCAGCGCAGGCTGTCGGCCTCCTCCGGCGGCAGCAGGCCGGAGGCCACCAGGGCCGCCCGGCCCGCTTCGAGCCCGGCGAGCCGGTAGCCGTACTCCGAGGAGTCCACCTCGTGGACACGGGCGTCGGTGAGCAGCACCGAGGCCACCACCCCGTCGAGGCCGCGCAAAATGCCCGCACGCACGCAGGAGAGGTACACCTCGGGCAGCCGGCGCTCCGCCGGGACGGCGTTCAGGACCTCCGTCAGCCCGTCCCGGCCCGGCGGCTCGAAGTCGGCGGCGATGTACGCGTACGGCCCGCAGTTGGTCTGCATGAGCACGCGGGCAGTCACCCCGTGTACGGGGACGGGGAGGTGGCGGCCTGTCATGGCCGCCACCTTAGGCGTCACGGGCGACGGGGCGTCAGAAGCCCGGCGGCTCCGTGTACGTGCCCCACTCGTCCCGCAGCACGTTGCAGATCTCGCCCATCGTGGCCTCGGCACGCACCGCGTCCAGCATGGCCGGGATCATGTTCGACCCGTCGCGGGCGGCGGCCAGCATGGCGTCCAGAGCCGCCGTCACCTTCGCGTCGTCCCGGCCGGCCTTGCGCTCCGCGAGCTCGCGGACCTGTACGCGCTCCACCTCGTGGCTGACGCGCAGGATCTCCAGGTCCCCGGTGACCGAGCCGTGGTGGACGTTGACGCCCACGACGCGCTTGTCGCCCTTCTCCACCGAGCGCTGGTACTGGAAGGCCGACTCGGCGATCTCCCCGGTGAACCAGCCGTCCTCGATGCCCCGCAGGATGCCCGAGGTGATCGGACCGACCGGGTGCTGCCCGTTCGGGTGGGCGCGCAGCCCGCGCTCCTTGATCTGCTCGAAGATCTTCTCGGCGTCGGCCTCGATGCGGTCGGTGAGCTGCTCGACGTACCAGGAGCCGCCCAGCGGGTCGGCCACGTTGGCCACGCCCGTCTCCTCCATCAGCACCTGCTGCGTGCGCAGCGCGATCTCGGCGGCCTGCTCGCTCGGCAGCGCGAGGGTCTCGTCGAGGGCGTTGGTGTGGAGCGAGTTGGTGCCGCCGAGTACGGCCGCGAGGGCTTCCACCGCGGTGCGCACGACGTTGTTGTAGGGCTGCTGGGCGGTGAGGGAGACGCCGGCCGTCTGGGTGTGGAAGCGCAGCCACATCGTCTTGTCGGACTTCGCCCCGTACACCTCCTTCATCCAGCGGGCCCAGATGCGGCGGGCGGCGCGGAACTTGGCGATCTCCTCGAAGAAATCGAGGTGCGCGTCGAAGAAGAAGGAGAGCCCGGACGCGAAGTGGTCCACGTCCAGCCCGCGCGAGAGGCCCAGCTCCACGTACCCGAAACCGTCGGCGAGGGTGTACGCGAGCTCCTGCGCGGCCGTGGCCCCGGCCTCGCGGATGTGGTAGCCGGAGACGGAGAGCGGCTTGTAGTCGGGGATGCCGTTCGCGCAGTACTCCATGAGGTCGCCGATGAGGCGCAGGTGCGGCTCGGGTTCGAAGAGCCACTCCTTCTGGGCGATGTACTCCTTGAAGATGTCGGTCTGGAGCGTCCCGTTCAGGACGGCCGGGTCGACACCCTGGCGTTCGGCGGCCACCAGGTACATGCAGAAGGCGGGGACGGCGGGGCCGCTGATCGTCATGGAGGTGGTCACGTCGCCGAGCGGGATGTCCTTGAAGAGGATCTCCATGTCGGCGGCGGAGTCGATGGCGACCCCGCAGTGGCCGACCTCGCCGAGCGCGCGGGGGTCGTCGGAGTCGCGCCCCATCAGGGTGGGCATGTCGAAGGCCACGGAGAGCCCGCCGCCGCCGGCGGCCAGGATCATCTTGTAGCGCTCGTTGGTCTGCTCGGCGTTGCCGAACCCGGCGAACTGCCGGATGGTCCAGGTCCGCCCCCGGTAGCCGGTGGCGTGCAGGCCCCGGGTGTACGGGTACTCCCCGGGCCAGCCGATGCGCTCGAAGCCCTCGTACGCGTCGCCGGGCCGGGGTCCGTAGACGGGATCGACGGGGTCGCCGGAGAGCGTGGTGAAATCGGCCTCGCGCTTGCGGGCCTTGTCGTACCGGGCCTGCCAGCGACGGCGGCCTTCCTCAATGGCGTCAGCGTCCATGCTCTGAATTTACTAGGACGTCCTAGTAAATGTCGATGGCCAACCCCCGGGGAGTCGCCCCGGGGGCGGGTGGATCATCTGAGGTCAGGCGCGGGCGGCGGCCGGAGCGCCGACGACGAGGGGCTCGACCTCGGCGCGGATCTTGCGCTCCACGAAGAACGCGGCGAGCGGGATGGTGCCGGAGAGCAGGACCCACAGGAGCTTGCCGAACGGCCACTTGGCCTTGGAGCCCAGGTCGAAGGCGAACACCAGGTAGATCATGAACAGCACACCGTGCGCCTGCGAGACCGCGAAGGTCAGGTCGGCGCCGGTGTCGAAGCCGTACTTCGCCACCATGCAGGCACAGAGGATCAGGAGCATGACCGCGGTCACGTAGGCCATGACGCGGTAGCGGGTCAGCACGCTTCGTTTCATGCCGTCGAGCCTAGCCGTCCGGTTTGCACGATCTTGACGCGGGCCGGGTTGGTGCCCCGCCGCCCGCCCGGGTCAGCCGGAGCCGGGCGGCGCCTGGTTGCGCAGCGGGGGCCGGGACCAGGGTGCGTCGACGGCGCCCGACTCCGGCCGCAGACCGAGCTCGTGGAGCAGGTTGACCGCCACCATGCCGGTGAACAGCGCGTTCGGGTTGGCCCCTCCGATGCCCAGCTCCGCGACGGCCCCCGCGAACGCGCCCGGCCGGATCCGCGCGCCCTCACCGGCCAGCCCCAGCGCCACCCCCTGCAGCGCGGTGGCCTGCTCCAGTACGCCTTCCAGGTGGGCCGCCGCTTCGGCACGACGGCGCACGGCGAAGGTGTGCCCGTCGGTGAGCAGCTCCGCTTCCCCCCGCTCGAAGAGGAGGGCCGCGGAGGCCAGCACGGTCTGGATCTTGAGCTGGTCGGCATCGGCCATCGCACCGCAGGGCCCGTTGCCCTCGTCGGACAGGTGCAGGACGCCGGCGTCCCGGAGGTGCACGATCACGTGCCCGGCGCAGTGGCCCTGGCTGCGCAGCACCCGGACCGCGCCGTCGGCGAAGGTCCAGCCGGTGAACCGCAGCGGACCGATCCGGATCCGCTCCAGCGGCCGTTCCTCGTAGGTCCGGGTCTTCGCGCCCAAGGGCCGCATCGGCCGGAAGAGCGCGACCAACCCGGCCGCGGTCCGCCCCGGGTCGGGCAGCGCCGCGGCCCCGGCCGCCCGCTCGAAGGCCCGGACCCAGTACTCGCCCGGATCCCGCATCTGCGGCAGGTCGGGGGCGGGGACCCAGTGCTCCGCCGGTACGCCCAGGCCGTCGGCCAGGTCGTTGTTGCCGACGTGGTCGAGGTGGCCGTGCGTGGTGAGCACCAGGGCCCGGGACCAGGGGCCGACGCGGCCGGTCGCCTCCAGCAGCGCCGTGCGGAAGGCCGTGGTGACACCGGTGTCGACGACCACGAGGGTGTCTGCGACCCGGTGCACGAGTGCGTTGGCGACGTCCGGCTGCCCGTGGGCGAGGTCCAGCCCCTGCCCGAGGACCAGCAGGGTCCGGTCGTCGATCTCGATCAGGTCACCGAGCGCGGTCATAGGCCCTCCGCGGTCCAGTACGGGCGCCCCTGCCGAGCCTACGCCGCCACCGGGGAAGGCGCCGCCCGCGTCAGCCCGGGGGGCCGGCGGCCGGGGCGAGGAGGGTCACCTCTCGTCGAAGTCGGCCGCGGCCACCCGGAGCGGGCGCAGCAGCGCGAAGATCTCCCCGCACTCCTCGGCGTCGTAGGCCCCCAGCCCGAAGTCGATCTCCATCAGCGCCTTCGTGGCCGCCTCGACCACCTCACGGCCCTTGTCCGTGATCGACGCGAGGGTGCCGCGCCCGTCGTTCGGGTTCGGGCGCCGGGAGACGAGGCCGGACTTCACCAGCCGGTCCACCGTGTTCGTCACCGACGTCGGGTGCACCATCAGCCGCTCGCCGATCTTCGACATCGGCAGCTCCCCGGCCTTGGAGAAGGTCAGCAGCACCAGCGCCTCGTAGCGCGCGAAGGTCAGACCGTACGGCTTGACGACCGCGTCGACCTCGCCGAGCAGGATCTGGTGCGCCCGCATGATCGAGGTGATCGCGGCCATCGAGGGGACGGGACCCCAGCGTTGCTGCCAGAGTTCGTCGGCGCGGGCGATCGGGTCGAAGGGAAGGCTGAGCGGTTTGGCCACGCATCAGACCCTACCGGGCGGTCATTTGGCCGCGGGATCCGTCTCACGCTTCGGCCCGTCCGTCCGGCGCACCTCGGCGAGCAGCAGCAGGACGACCCCGGTGCCCAGCACCGCGGCCGACGCCACCACCACGTGGACGGGCAGGAACTCCGCCGCGACCCCGGCGAGCGCCATGCCGACGCCCTGAAGCGTCATCAGCCCGGTGCTGAGCAGCGTCATCGCCCGGCCGCGCAGCTCCTCGGGCACGGCCTCGACGTACCACTGGTCGAGCCCGAGGGTGTACGCGTGGGCCAGCCCGGCCAGGACCAGCACCCCCAGCAGGAGCGGCAGGCCGGGCCGGACGGCGTACACGAGCAACGGCAGCAGCGAGAGCGCCGCGAGCGGAGCCGTGATCCGCGAACGCGTTCGGGCGGTGAGCGCGGAGCCCGCCCACACCTCCCCGGCGATGGCTCCGGCGGGCATCGCGCACATCAGCAGCCCGAGCCCGGCGGTGGAGATGCCGAGGCCGGTGGCGTACGGGGTCAGCAGTGCCTCGGGCACGACCACGAAGAGCGGCGGCAGCCAGGACAGCAGGGTCAGGGCCCGCAGCCGGCGGTGTCCCAGCACGGCGCGCAGCCCGGCGAGCGGCGAGAGCCGCGAGCCGGCGCCCGCGGGCCGGGCGGGCCGGGCCCGGGTGCCCAGGCGCAGCAGGACCGCGGAGCCGAGGAAGCCGGCGGCCGTGAGGAGGATCGCCCCGCGCGGGGCCAGCACGGTGAGCAGCAGTCCGCCGAGCCCGAAGCCGATGAGCTGGGCGCTCTGGGCCACCATGCGCAGCAGCGAGCGGCCCAGGACGTACGCGTCGCCGGTGCCGAGGATGTCGGCGAGGGAGGCGCTGCGGGTGCCCTGGAACAGCGGCGCGACGAAGGCCATCGCGCAGCGCAGTACGAGGAGCAGCGCGACCGGGGTGCCCGGCGCGGCCATGGCCACAGCGCAGGCCGCGCAGACGAGGTCGCAGCCGACGAGCACCCGGCGGGCGGGGAGCCGGTCGGCGAGCGGCGCGAGGAGCGTGCCGCCGAGGGCGTAGGGGAGGAAGCCGAGGGCGAAGGTGAGCGCGCTCATCAGGGGGGAGCCGGTGGCGCGGTAGACGAGGACGGTGAGGGATATCTCGGCGACGACGACGCCGAGCACGGACAGCAGGTGCGCGGCGAAGACCGGCCGGAACTCCCCGACCCGGAAGACGGCCCGGTAACCCGCGGGTTCCGGAGGGGAGTCCTGGCCGGGGAGCATGGCCGCGGGGGACGCGGAGGGGTCTGCGGTGGTCATACGGTGCACCCTGGCGGCGCCTAGGCTGAGGTTCCAGAGATTCGTTCCCACCCGAATCACCCGCTTCCGGCCCGGCAGCCGGGCAGTCTGGCAGTCCGGCCCGGCGGCCCGCCGCCCGGCCCGCCCATCGGCACCCGCCCACGGCCGCCGCCCGCCCGCCCGCACCGCGTCACCCGCCCGCCCGTCCCGTCGCACCCCCGGAGGGACCCGTGCCCTTCCACTACCGCTTCGGCCCCGCCGACCTGATGCGCTGCCGGTTCTCGATCTCACCCCGCTGGGAGACCCAGGAGGCGGTACGGGTCCTGCTGGACCGGCGGCGCCACGCGTACCACCTGCCCTGGCTCCGCGGGATCCGCACGGCGGCCGCCGGGCTGGACCTGCGGCCCCTGTGGCTGCTGATGCCGCGCACGGGACACAACCCGGACTTCCTCAGCCCGTCGCCGACGGGCCCGTCGGTCACCTTCGAGGAGGAGCTCGCGCGGGTCCGGGCCGCCGATCCCGAATCGGCGCGGGAGGACTTGCGCCGCTCCCTGGTCTGCACCCCGGGCGCCCTGGAGAGCGCGGCCGGCCGGCGGATGCTGGACGACCCCGAACGGGCGGTCCAGGAGCTGGCCGACCTCTACGAGCTGGCCTGGCGGGCGCTGGTCGCCCCGCACTGGCCCCGGCTGCGCGCCCTGCTGGAGGCGGACATCCTGTTCCACTCCCGGCGGCTGGCCGCGGGCGGGCTGGAGGCCCTCTTCGACGGCCTCCACCCGGATCTGCGCTGGTCGGGGAACACCCTCAGCATCGCCCGCCGGGGCCACCACGACCGCTCCCTCGACGGCCAGGGGCTCCTCCTGATGCCGAGCGCCTTCGTCTGGCCGGAGGTGGTGGGCGGCTACGACCCGCCGTGGCAGCCGACCCTGGTGTACCCGGCCCGCGGCATCGGCGCCCTGTGGACGGCGCCCGCGGGCCCGGCCCCCCAGGCCCTGGCCCGGCTGCTGGGCCGGGCCCGCGCCGACGTCCTGTGCGCCCTGACCGAGCCGGCCTCCACCTCCGCCCTGGCCCACCGCCTGTCCCTGGCCCCCTCCACCGTCTCCGCCCACCTGAAGACCCTCCAGGAGGCCGGGCTCCTCATCTCCGCACGCCACGGCCACCAGATCCTCTACGAACGCACGCCGCTGGCCATCGCCCTGACGAATCCGGCTTCGCCGGGGTAGATCCCCCGCCCTCCCCCCACCCGGCCGCACTCGGCGGTGTCGTACCCCACCCCAACTGCCCGTTATGTCACGATGACCCGGCCCGCAGCCGCTCACCCCTTCGCCCCGAGGAAGCCGGATGCCAGCCCGCCGCCCCCGCAGCCGCCCCGCCACCCTCCTCACCACAGCCCTCGTCCTCGCGGCGGCAGCCGCCTGCACGCCCGCCCCCACCGCGCAGCCGGAATCCGCCCCGCCCCACCACCCGGCCGGAGTCGGCCTCGTCGACGAGTCGCCGTTCTGGGTGGACCCGCAGAGCGACGCCGCCCGCCAGGTCGCCGCCTGGGAGGCGCAGGGCCGCAACAGCGACGCCCAGGTGCTGCGCCGCATCGCCGACCGGCCGATGGCCCTGTGGGGCCCGGCCGGCGACCCCGGCCCCGAGATCCGCCGGGCCAGGGCGAGCGCCCGCGCGGCGGGCCGCACGCTGGTCCTCGTCGCGTACAACATCCCGTACCGGGACTGCGGGCAGCACTCGGCGGGCGGCGCCCGGGACGCAGCCGCGTACCGGAGCTGGATCGGCGCTTTCGCCGACAACATCGCCGACACCAAGGCCCTGGTCGTCCTGGAGCCGGACGCGGTCCCGCACCTGGTGGACGGCTGCACCCAGGCCGGCCACCGCGACGAGCGGCTGCGGCTGCTCTCCGAGGCCGTCGACCGGCTCAAGCGCAACAAGAACACCAAGGTCTACCTGGACGCCGGCAACCCGGCGTGGATCCCGGACCCGAAGAAGCTGGTCGATCCCCTGTACGAGGCGGGGCTCGACCGCGCCGACGGCTTCTCCCTCAACGTCTCCAACTTCCAGCCCAGCGCGGCCGGGCGGGAGTACGGCGCCGCCCTGTCCAAGGCCACCAAGGGCAAGCACTTCGTGATCGACACCAGCCGCAACGGCGACGGCCCGCTCGAGGGGGACCGCGGCCAGGCCTGGTGCAACCCGCCGGGCAGGGCACTGGGCACGCCCCCGACCGACGGGACGGGTGACCCGCTCGTGGACGCGTACCTCTGGGTCAAGCGGCCGGGCGAATCGGACGGCACCTGCCGCGGCGGCCCCCCGGCCGGGAAGTGGTGGCCGGACTACGCCCTGGGCCTGGCCCGCCGCTCCACGGACTAGGGCCTGTCGTCAAACTCCCGTCGTCGCCCGAAGGGCGGCCTCGCGGCGTCTGGTGCGTGCTCTCGGCGTGCCGGGCGGAAGCCCGTGTACTGGACGTACTTGGCTGCCGTCCGGTGCGGCGAGAGCGCGTGCCAGGCGTCGCGAGGCAGACGGGAGTTTGACGACAGGCCCTAGCGCGGAAGGGAGCGGCGCGTCCCGTCCCTAACTCAGCCAGCCGTCCCGCGACGCCGGTGACGGCGGGGGCTCCGGCGCCTGCCGCACCCGGATCCACTTCGCCACCGACGGGGTGCCGTCCGCGTCCGTCACGAACAGCATGTACCAGCCGGGCGGCACCAGCGTCGGGTCCGCCGGCACGGTGACCGTCACCGTGCCGGCCGTCTTCTCCAGCCCGAGCTCGATCGAGCGCTGCTCCACGTCGGTGGTGTGCGTGACCGCGCTCGGCCGCATCAGCCGGGCCCGCTGGATCCGCTCGGCCCGCGGCGCCCCGAAGGTGGCGGAGCCGCCCGGTTCGACGTCCTCGGGACCGGCCCCCAGGACCGGCCGCAGCGCCGGGTCCCGGTGGAGGTACGGCGGGCTGTACACCTCCAGCCGGTGTTCGAACCGGCCCAGCCTGGTGTTGTCCTTGTCCGCGAAGAGCGGGTCGGACCCGAAGGTCGCCACCCGCCCGTCGGGCAGCAGCAGCGCCTCGGAATGGTAGTTGCGCCCGACCGTGGGGGCCGCGGCGGCCACGAAGGTGTCGGTGCGCGGGTAGTAGAACTGCGCCTTGCGGATGTCGCTGGCGCCCCGGCCCCGGTAGTCGGCGGAGCCGCCCGTGGTGAAGAGGGAGTCGTCGGGCAGCAGCACGCTGCTGAGGTAGCGCACGCCCTGCGGCAGCCGGGCCGTCGACCGGAAGACCGGTACCTCCGCCTTGAGGTCCACGACCGCCGTCCGGTCCGTGGACAGCCGGGACTCGCCGACTCCGCCACCGCCGAGCACCATCACCTTCTGGTCCTGGGCCGGGGGGAGCAGCACGGACGAGGAGGTCTCCAGCTGGTCGGGGTCGGCGAGTCCGCCGACCTTCCGGTACTGGTTCGTCGCCAGGTCCCACACGCCCGGCTCGCGCCCCTTGCCCTTGGGCCCGTAGCCCGCGTTGGAGCCGGTGTAGAGCAGTTTGCCGCCCTGGGTGAGGAAGAGCGCGGGGTAGGTCGGGAAGTAGCGGAAGGGGCCCTTGGACCACTTCTTGGTCTTCGGGTCGTAGTACTCGTTGTCGCCGGGTACGACGTCGCCCACGTCGTTGAGTCCGGACACCGCGAGGACCCGCCCGTCCTGGAGCCCCACCAGGGTCGGGTACCAGCGGGCGTCCTTCATCGGGTCGACCGGTACGTACTTCTCCGCCAGGGGGTCGAACTCGTAGGCGGACTTGATGCCCTGGAAATCCTGCTTGTCGGCGCTGAGCCGCTCCGCGAGCCCGTAGACGTCGGCTGCGTCCTTGCCGGTGAGCCCGGCCACCGTGTACTGGGCGGCCTGGGTCGTCAGCCCCGCGGCGCCCTCCCGGACCGCCTCCACGAAGACCCGTGCCTCGGCCGCGACCACCTTGGTCTTCCACGGCATCATCTGCCCGCCGCGCCCGTAGGCGATCTCGAACCGCCGGGTGGCCTTGGGGACGGTGACGGCGAACTTCGACACGTACTCGACGCCGGACGGGGACCGGAAGACGGTGCCCTTCGCCAGCCTGACCGCCTTGTCGGGGCTCTCGTTCTTGACGCGCATGCCGCCGCCGGCCCGGGTCACCTTCCCGTCGAGCACCTCGTAGCGCGCGGTCCCGCCGGCCACCAGGAGCTGTCCGTCCGGGAGTTGGCTGTGGCCCGAGCAGAAGAAGTCCTCCGGTGTCGGGATCTTCTTGAAGCTGTCGTCCTTCGGGTCCCACAGGACGGTGGAGAAGCTGCCCTTGTCGAAGCTGCGCTGGTCGTTGCCGGAGCCGGCGATCAGCAGCACCTTGCCGGTGCGCAGCAGCGCCGCGTGCATGGCGTTGATCCGGTGCTCCTCGGGGAGCCCGATCAGCCCCCACGAGCCGTACTGCACGCGGTAGCTGGACTGCCCGATCTTGTACGAGTGGTAGCGGTCCCCGGCGAAGGAGAGCGCGGCGGGCGCGTTGAGCGCGAGCAGCAGGGCGGCGGCTCCGGCGCCCAGGGCCGTCTTCTTGAACTGCTTCGAAGGGCGGTACGCCATGGTTCAGTTCCCTCCCGCGGTCGTCGCGAAGGCCTGCTCCGGCTCCTCGCCCGGTTCGGGTCCCCCGCCGGGTGAGGCCCGGGCCGTACGGGCGCACAGCTCCGTCACGGCCCAGACGGCCGGCGGAGCGAGGGTGACGGCCAGGGCGAGCACCGCCCAGACGCGCATGGCCGCGTGGGTGTGCTCGTAGCGCACGGAGGCGGCGAGGGAGACCAGGAGGACGGCGGCCCAGCAGAGGTGGATGCGGAAGGTCGCGGGTCGGTCGGGGCTGGCGACGCCGCCCTTGGGGGTGACGACGAAACGGCCCCGGGTGCGCAGGACCGCGGAGCCGAGCGATTTCAGGTAGACGGGCGCGCAGACGGCGGACATCGCCATGCCGGCGAGCCCGCCGGAGCCCGCCGGCTCGTGGGGCGAGACGTTGTGGCGGCGGTTCCACAGGTAGAGGCCCACCTGGAGGGCGGCGGCGTCGGTGTAGAGCATCAGCCAGACCTCGGAGGAGACCTGGGTGCCGGAGGCGCCGAACCACAGGAACAGCACGCAGCTGAGGACGCCGAGCAGCCAGTTGACGGCCGTCATCGGGTAGTAGACGAGCATCAGGGTGTAGTTGAGCCAGCGGCCCGGAGGCATCCGGAAGCAGCCCCGCCAGTACTGCCGCAGGAGGGTCTCGTACGTCCCCCGCGACCAGCGCAGCTGCTGCGTGAAGAAGTCGGTCCAGGTGCTCGGCCCCTCCCCGACGGCGAGCACGTCGGGGGTGTAGACGGACCGCCAGAACCGCCCGGTCGCGGGGTTCCTGCTCCGGTGGAGCTCGAAGCCGGTGGCCATGTCCTCGGTGAGGGAGTCGTAGAGCCCGCCGACCTGCCGCAGCGCGCTGATCCGGACGGCGTTGTTGGTGCCGACGAACATGGGGGCGCCGTAGCGGTTTCCCGCGCGCTGGATCAGTGCGTGGAAGAGGTACTGCTGGGATTCGGCGGCCTTGGTGACCGAGGAGGTGTAGTTGCCGTAGACCTGCGGGCCGACGACGAAGGCGACGTCGGGGTCGCGGAAGAAGCCGAGCATCCGTTCCAGGTACTGCGGGAGCGGCACGTGGTCCGTGTCCACGGAGGCGAAGTAGTCGTAGTCGGCGCCGTGCCGGGCGAGCCAGGAGTTGTAGTTGCCGTGCTTGGTCCTCGCCCGGTGGGCGCCCTTGGCCGTGTTCCACTCGACGACGCCCTTGCGGGTGAAGTGGCGCACTCCGAGCGCCGCGCACAGTTCCCTGGCCCCGGGGTCGTCCCCCTCGTCGAGGAGCCAGACGTCGAGCGGCCCGTCGTGGCGGACGGCGACGGCCCCGCGCAGGGTGGCGGCCGCCATGGAGAGGGGTTCCTTGCCGGGGACGTAGGTGGTGAGGAAGGCGACGCGGGTTCCGGGTTCGGCGGGGACCGGGACGGGGTCCCGGGCGACCATCGTGGCGTGGGCGATCGAGATCACGTTGACCACCATGAAGAGCATGATCAGGGCGACGGATCCGAGCATCACGGCGTCGAGCCGCACCAGCCATCCCTCGCCGCCCTCCCGGACGGTCCGGTGCGTGGGCCAGACGAGGTAGAGCAGCAGCCCGGTGGCGGCGACGGGGGCGAGCGTCATGAGCGCGACGGCCCGTATTCGGGTCCGGAGGTCCTCGCGCGCGAGGAGGGAGCGGTAGCGCACCCGGTAGGCGTCGGCGGGATCCGGCTCCTCACAGGGGCCGGCCAGCCGGCTGTGGGACTCGTAGTCGAAGGCTTCCTGCCGCACGGTTCCTCCAGCGCTCGAAACCGAGGTACGTATCCCAACGAAAGGGGAGATGCCTCCACCTGTCGAACGGGATGCACCCACCCGGGCGGTTCCGTTCCGTGCCCTTGCGGCCAGGGCCGAACGGGTCACCAGACCGGGAAGCGCGGACGCCGGGGCCCCGGCCGCTGCCCTCAGCCGGCCCGGCCGCCGAGGAGGATGCCGCGTCCGGCGTAGAAGCGGTCCAGGTCGGCCCAGGGGACGGGCGCGTACTGCTGGGAACCGTCGGGGAAGCCGGAGGGATTGTGCACCAGGACGGCGTCCTCGGTGGCTCCGACGGCGAGCACCAGGTGACCGCCCCTGGCCTCCACCACGGGGGTCAGGGTACGGATCGCCCAGTGGACCGACAGCATCGCCACCCCGCCCCCGGCCAGCGTGTCCCGGACGGTCCGGTGGTCCAGTACGGGCGCCGATCGGGCGTCCAGGCCCCAGCGGGCGGTGACGTACTCGGCGAACGGCCGGTGGATCAGCCCCTTCACCGCGTCCCCGTCCCGCACGTACGCCCCGGCCGCGCTGAGCTCCTTCACCAGCTCCACCGAGGGCGGCACCGGGAGCTCCAGGCTCCCCAGCACCATCCGCAGGCAGGCCACTCCGCACATGCGGGGCGCCCAGAAGGCGTACTCCTCGGGTGAGTCGGCGCCCGACCCCGCCCACAGGGGATCCAGGGCCGCGTCGGCGCCCGCGACGAACTCGGGCACCAGCGCGGCGGACTCCCACTGGGAGTAGTACGGGACGGCGTGCTTGATCGTGGAGACGGCCATGCCTCCGAAGTCTGCTCTACGCCAGGTCCCCCGGCTCCGGCGACCGTGGCACGGGCCCGCTACTCGCAGGCCACGCCGTCACCGTCCCTGTCCAGATGGCGGCCGTAACCGGGGTCGCCGCGACGGATCGGGGCGGCTCCCGCGGCGCGAACGGCGGTGCAGTTCTTGTAGTACACGCTGCCGCCCCCACCACCGGTGGAGGAGCCGCCCGAGTCGTCCCCGGCGTCCGGCGCTTCGGGGGTGGGTTCGGGGTCCGGATGCAGCCTGCCGCCCGCCGCGGCCGGACAGGCCGTGCCGGGTGCCACGACCTTCAGCCGGGCGCTCACGGTCTTCGGAGCCTGGACCTCCCTGCCCTCGGCCGGGTCCTGGAAGCAGACCTTCCAGTCGTCCACGGTCGCGGGCAGGGTGCCGTCGGCGTACGCGCTCTCACAGGAGCGGCGAGAGGCCGAAGCTGCAACCGGTGCCGGCGCAGGTGTGGCGGCCCCACCCGGCAATGGTCCGTGTGCCGGCCGCGATGCTCAAGGACTGCGCGGTGGCGCAGGCGCGGACTTCGGCCCCGACCGATGCGCGAGACCACCGCGTACCTGTCGGTGCTCCAAGCACCCGACGTGCACGTCTTCGCCGTGTGAGCCGACGGGGCGTGTGAGCCGACGGGTCCCGCGATCCGGTCAGCCCCCGGCGAGGTGGCGTTCCACCGTTTCCATCTTGGACGTCATGCCGTCCGTGACGCCGGGGCGGATGTCGGCCTTGAGGACGAAGGAGACCCGGGGAGCGCGCGCCTCCACGGCGGCCACCGCGCGCTTGACCACGTCCATCACCTCGTCCCACTCGCCCTCGATGGTGGTGAACATGGCATCCGTGTGGTTCGGCAGCCCCGACGCGCGGACGACGCGGACGGCGTCGGCCACGTACTCGCCGACCTCTTCGCCGACGCCCAGCGGGGTCACCGAGAACGCGATCATCATGCGCGGGCCGCCTCGCGGGCGCGGGCGGCGAGCACGCCGGCCGTCTCGTCGCGCTTGAGCAGGCGGTCGCCGTAGAGCCCGCCGAAGGGGACCAGCGCCAGCAGGAAGAACAGCGCGACCTTCTTCAGGGGCCACTTCGCCTTGAACCAGACGTCCAGCAGGAAGACGCCGTAGATGACGAACAGGATCCCGTGGATGATGCCGAGCGGCATCATCAGGTAGTCGATGTCCGAGATCCGGCTCAGCACCGAGCCGAAGATCAGCAGCGCCGGGAACGAGAGCGCCTCCGGTACGGAGATGAGGCGCAGCCGGTGCAGGGCGGAAGCGGTCTTGATGTCCACGTGGAACCTTCGGGGTGGATGCCGGGGGTCCGACCCAGTGTCTCAGCCGCCCCGGGCGATCTTGGCGCGGGGCCCGCGGTCCCGGCGGACCGGGGCGGACCGTGCCGAACCGTGACGGATATCGGCCAACGGGCCCTGTTCGGTGCCGCCCTCTGCGGATAACGTCTTCCCGTGGCTCAGTTCCGACTCCAAGGCAGCAAGGTGCTCGCCGTCGACCTGACCGGGGACGCCGTGAAAGCGAAAAACGGCTCCATGGTCGCGTACGACGGCCAGGTGGCCTTCAAGAAGATGACCGGCGGCGGCGAAGGCCTCCGCGGAATGGTGACCCGGCGGCTCACCGGCGAGCAGATGACCGTGATGGAAGTGCAGGGTCACGGCACCTGCTTCTTCGCCGACCGGGCGAGTGAGATCAATCTGGTCAATCTGCGCGGCGAGAAGCTCTACGTCGAGTCCAGCAACCTGCTGTGCACCGACGCAGGCCTGCGCACCGGCACCACCTTCACCGGCCTGCGCGGTGCGACGACGGGCAACGGCCTGTTCACCACGACCGTCGAGGGCAGCGGGCAGGCGGCGATCATGTCCGACGGCCCCGCGGTGGTGCTGCGCGTCAGCGCCCAGTACCCGCTCTCCGTCGACCCGGGGGCGTACATCGCGCACACCGGCAACCTCCAGCAGTCCTTCCAGTCCGGTGTGAACTTCCGCACGCTGATCGGCGAGGGCTCCGGCGAGTCCTTCCAGATCCGCTTCGAGGGCGAGGGCCTGGTGTACGTGCAGCCCAGCGAGCGCAACACCATCGGGGGCGACGTCTGATGCCGTTCCGCGAGATCAACTCGAAGATGGTCGAGGCCCAGGTCGTACCGGGGCAGAAGATGTACAGCCAGCGCGGCGCGATGCTCGCCTACCGCGGCGAGGTCTCCTTCACCCCGAGCCTGACCGGCGGCCAGGGCGGCGTGATGGGCATGATCGGGCGCCGGGTGGCGAACGAGCAGACCCCGCTGATGGAGGTCGAGGGCAGCGGCACCGTGATGTTCGGCCACGGCGGCCACCACATCCAAGTGATCAGCCTCACCGGCGAGACGCTCTACGTGGAGGCCGACCGGCTGCTCGCCTTCGACGGCACCCTCCAGCAGGGCACGATGTTCATGGGCGCGCAGGGCGGGGTCATGGGCATGGTCCGCGGCCAGGTGACCGGCCAGGGCCTGTTCACCACGACCCTCAAGGGCCACGGCTCGGTGGCCGTGATGGCCCACGGCGGGGTCATCGAGCTGCCGATCCACCCGGGCCGCCCGATCCACGTGGACCCGCAGGCCTACGTCGCCCACCACGGCGAGGTCCGCAACAAGCTGTCCACGGCGCTGGGCTGGCGGGACATGGTCGGGCGCGGCTCGGGCGAGGCGTTCCAGCTGGAGCTGTCCGGGCAGGGCGCGGTGTACGTACAGGCCTCAGAGGAGAAGTTGTGAACTTTGGTCCCGTGACCGGTGGACCGGGAGGTCCGACCGTCTTCGACCCGTACACCCTGCCGTCCGACGACAACGTCAACGCCTACACCTTCTGCGTGGAGCTCAAGGGGAGCCAGTGGTTCCTGCAGAAGGGCAAGATGATCGCCTACTACGGGCGCATCGAGTTCAACGGCATCGGCCACGGCCGGTTCGACCGGCTGCTGCGCACCAGCTTCCACTCGCCGCTGCACGCGAGCGACTGGGTGGTGGCCGAGGGCCAGGGCAAGATGCTGCTCGCCGACCGGGCCTTCGACGTGAACTCGTACGACCTGGACAACGGCAACCTGACCATCCGGTCGGGCAACCTGCTCGCCTACCAGCCCACGCTCGCCCTCAAGCAGTCGATCGTGCCGGGCTTCCTCACCCTGATCGGGACCGGGAAGTTCGTGGCGGCCTCCAACGGGCCGGTGGTGTTCATGGAGCCGCCGCTGCGCGTGGACCCGCAGGCGCTGGTGGGCTGGGCGGACTGCCCCTCCCCCTGTCACCATTACGACCACAAGTACATGTCGGGCGTGATCGGCGGCCTGCGCTCGCTGACGGGCATCGGGGGCTCCTCGGGCGAGGAGCACCAGTTCGAGTTCGTCGGCGCGGGTACGGTGCTGCTCCAGTCCTCGGAGATGCTGATGGCGGAGCAGGCGGTCGGCACCGTAGGCCCCGGCGCGGCCGCGGGCAACGCCCAGGGCGTGCCCGGACAGGGTCCGCTGGGGCAGATGGGCGTACCGCGGATGCCGGGGCAGCTGGGCGATCTCCAGAGGCGCTTCGGGCTGTAGGAAATCTCTCACCCCGCCGCATTTTTGTACGCAATTCAACTTCTTAGGTAGAGTTCTTTCATGGAGACCATCGAGACCGAGACGGCCACCCCCTGGCTGAACGACGCCGAGCAGTGCGCCTGGCGCACCCACCTGGACGTCAGCCGACTGCTGATGCACCAGCTGGAAAAGGACCTCCAGCCGTTCGGGCTCACCAACAACGACTACGAGATCCTCGTGAACCTCTCCGAATCCGAGGAGCACCGGATGCGGATGAGCGATCTCGCGACGTCCACGCTGCAGTCCAAGAGCCGGCTCTCCCACCAGATCACCCGCATGGAATCGGCGGGCCTCGTCCGCCGCGTGAACTGCGAGTCCGATCGCCGCGGGCTCTACGCCGTCCTCACGCCCGAGGGCATGGAGACGATGCGCAAGGTCGCCCCGCACCACGTGGCGTCCGTCCGCCGGCACTTCATCGACCTGCTCACCCCGGACGCCATCGCCGCGCTGCGGGCCGCGCTCGGACCGGTCGCCGAGCACCTGCGCGCGGGCCGCGGCAAGGCCTGAAGCCGGGCCGGACGGCCCCGGGCCGGGCCGGGCCGCGGGCTCGGCCCGAGCGGCGATCCTCCTCCTCAGGCCGGAGAATGGGCGGTAACGCTCGCTCGCCGGCCGCCGCCGAGCAACCGTAAGCGCCATGGCCGGCCTGAGGAGGTCACGCCATGAAGCGCACCCTGTACGTATCGTCAGCCGCGGCCGCCGCGGCCCTGCTGGTCGTGGGGCCGGTGGCGGCCGCCACCGCCGCTTCCACGACCGAAGCTGCCACCGGCGGCGTCTCCGCGCCCCTGCGCGCCGCGGTCGATGCCGAGGGGGCCGCCGCGGCGGCCCTCAAGAGCCACCCCGGAGTCATCGAGTCCCTCGACAAGGACGGCTCGGTCTGGCACGTGAACGTGATCGGCAAGGACGGCGGCAACACGGAGCTGCTCGTCACCGCGGCCACCGGGTCGGTCGCCGTCGAGAACTCGGACGAGAACGACGACGACGGGGACGAGGACGCCGCCCTGGTCGCCGCGAAGGTCACCGCCCAGCAGGCGATGAAGGCCGCGGTCGCCGCCCATCCCGGCCCGGTGTGGTCGGTTCAGTGGGACGACGATGACGACAGCAACAAGACCTACTGGGACGTGGAGGTCAAGTCCGGCGGCAGCACGACGAACGTCCACGTCGACCCCACGTCCGGCAAGGCCACCGTCTCCCACTCGGACAACGACAACGACGAGAACGACAACGGCTAGGCCCCGGCATACGGAAGCCGCACCCCGTGGACGGGGTGCGGCTTCCGTATGTGGTCAGTCAGTGCTCACGGTCAGGCATTGGGACGCTTTCCGTGGTTGGCCTTCTTCTTCTTGCGGGCTCGCTTCTTGTTGCCGCGCTTCGCCATGAAACCTCCCTGCGTCGGGGCATTCCGGGCGTTCGCCAGTCTATGACCGGCCCGCGGGCTCCGCATCCGGTTCCGTCGGTTCCGTCGGTTCCGTCGCTTCCGTCAGGGTCGCCAGCAGCGCGTCCGAGGCCGCGTACGGATCCAGCTCGCCCGCCGCCACCCGCCCGGCCAGGGTCTCCAGGTGGGTGTCGCCGTGCACGTCGGCCAGCCGGGCCCGCAGCGCGGTGATCGCGATCGTTTCCACCTCGCGCGCGGCCCGGGCCGTACGCCGCTGCGCCAGCACCCCGCGCTCGTCCATCCACGCCCGGTGCTTCTCCAGCGCCTCGACCAGCTCGTCGATGCCCGTGCCGCGCGCCGCGACCGTCTTGACGATCGGCGGCCGCCAGTCGCCCTTGCCCCGGGACTCCCCCAGGCTCAGCATGTGGTTCAGCTCCCGGGCGGTGGCGTCCGCACCGTCCCGGTCGGCCTTGTTCACCACGTAGACGTCGCCGATCTCCAGGATGCCCGCCTTCGCGGCCTGGATCCCGTCGCCCATCCCGGGGGCCAGCAGCACCACCGAGGTGTCCGCCTGCGCCGCGATCTCCACCTCCGACTGCCCGACCCCGACGGTCTCGACCAGGATCACCTCGCAGCCGGCCGCGTCCAGCACCCGGATCGCCTGCGGGGCGGCCCAGGCGAGTCCGCCCAGGTGGCCGCGGGTGGCCATGGAGCGGATGTACACCCCCGGGTCGGAGGCGTGGTCCGACATCCGCACCCGGTCGCCGAGCAGCGCGCCCCCGCTGAACGGCGAGGACGGGTCGACGGCCAGGACGCCGACCCGCTTGCCGGCCTGCCGGTACGCGGAGACCAGCGCCGAGGTCGTCGTGGACTTGCCGACGCCCGGGGAGCCGGTGAGGCCCACCACGTACGCGTTGCCCGTGAGCGGCGCCAGCGCCGCCATCACCTCGCGCAGCTGCGGGGACGCCCCCTCGACCAGCGAGATCAGCCGGGCGACCGCTCGAGGCCTGCCCTCACGGGCCTGGGCCACCAGCTGGGGGACGTCCACCGCCGTCATTCTTGCTGCGCTCCTTGCTTCTCGGGGGCCCGCGGGTCCCGCGGATCTCGTACGGGTACGGCTACGGGTGCGGGCGGCCGGGTGGCCGCCCCTCCCCTACGGGACGCGGACGATCAGGGCGTCGCCCTGGCCGCCGCCACCGCACAGGGCGGCCGCGCCGACGCCGCCGCCGCGGCGCTTGAGCTCCAGCGCCAGGTGCAGCACCACGCGGGCGCCGGACATGCCGATCGGGTGACCCAGGGCGATGGCGCCGCCGTTGACGTTCACCTTTTCAGGGGTCACGCCGAGGTCCTTCATCGACTGCACGGCGACCGCCGCGAAGGCCTCGTTGATCTCGATGAGGTCGAGGTCCTCGACGCCGAGGCCCTCCTTCTTCAGGGCGTGCAGGATCGCGTTGGAGGGCTGCGACTGGAGCGAGTTGTCCGGGCCCGCCACGTTGCCGTGGGCGCCGATCTCGGCGAGCCACTCCAGACCCAGCTCCTCGGCCTTGGCCTTGCTCATCACGACCACGGCGGCCGCACCGTCGCTGATCTGCGAGGAGGTGCCGGCGGTGATGGTGCCGTCCTTCGCGAAGGCCGGGCGCAGCTTGCCGAGGGACTCGACCGTGGTCTCGGCCCGGATGCCCTCGTCCTGCGAGAACACCACCGGCTCGCCCTTGCGCTGCGGGATCTCGACCGGGGTGATCTCGGCCTCGAAGACGCCGTTCTTCTGCGCGGCGGCGGCGCGCTGGTGGGAGGTGGCCGCGAACGCGTCCTGCGGGGCCCGCTCGATGCCGAGGCGGGTGTTGTGCTTCTCGGTGGACTCGCCCATCGCGATGTTCTCGAAGGCGTCGGTGAGGCCGTCGTAGGCCATCGCGTCGAGCATCTCGATGGCGCCGTACTTGAAGCCCTCACGGGACTTCGGCAGCAGGTGCGGGGCGTTGGTCATGGACTCCTGACCGCCCGCGACCACGATGTCGAACTCCCCGGCGCGGATCAGCTGGTCGGCCAGGGCGATGGCGTCCAGGCCCGACAGGCACACCTTGTTGATGGTGAGCGCGGGGACGTTCATGGGGATTCCGCCCTTGACGGCGGCCTGGCGGGCGGGAATCTGGCCCGCACCGGCCTGCAGAACCTGGCCCATGATCACGTACTGGACCTGGTCACCCGAGATCCCGGCCCGCTCCAGCGCGGACTTGATGGCGAAGCCGCCGAGGTCGGCACCCGAGAAGGACTTCAGCGAGCCGAGCAGTCGCCCCATGGGCGTGCGGGCCCCGGCGACGATCACTGACGTGGTGTTGTTCGTTCCGGACATGGAGCACAGCCCCTTGAAGATGAGGAGTGAACGAGGGTTTACCCGAATGTACTGAGCGGTACCCGTGCCGTCACCGGCCCGCCAGTGTGATCGCGCGCACGTTGCGTAACCGCCTCCGGTAGCGCTGCACTGTGTCCATGCTGACAAGAATCGACCACATCGGGATCGCCTGCTTCGACCTGGACAAGACGGTTGAGTTCTACCGTGCCACGTACGGCTTCGAGGTGTTCCACTCCGAGGTCAACGAGGAGCAGGGCGTCCGCGAGGCCATGCTGAAGATCAACGAGACCTCCGACGGCGGAGCCTCCTACCTCCAGCTCCTCGAACCCACCCGCGAGGACTCCGCGGTCGGCAAGTGGCTGGCCAAGAACGGCGAGGGCGTCCACCACATCGCCTTCGGCACCGAGGACGTCCAGGGCGACTCGGAAGCCATCCGCGGCAAGGGCGTCCGCGTCCTCTACGACCAGCCCCGCACCGGCTCGATGGGCTCCTCCATCACCTTCCTGCACCCCAAGGACTGCCACGGCGTCCTCACCGAACTGGTCACGAGCAACCCCGACCACTGATGTCCCGTTTCCCCGGCCGGTAGAGTGGCTTTGGCTCGGCCGGGGTTCGGTGCGGGGACGGGGTCGGGGCCTGTATCGCCCGACCCGGTATCTGACACCATTCCCCGGGGGCGTCGTTCAGCGGGCGGACGGCGCTCGTTTGGGATCGGGCTTGCGACCAGGGGACGGATGGGACCGCGCTGTGCGGGGCTACGAAAGCCAGGAGAGCCATCAGGCCGAGGCCGACCATCTCTCGCGCTTCGAAGCCGAGATGGAGCGGCTGAAGAAGGAACGCGGGAAGGCCGTCCAGCACGCCGATGACCTGGGGTACCAGGTCGAGGTGCTGCGCGCCAAGCTCCACGAGGTACGCCGCAATCTGGCGTCCCGCCCCGCCTACGACGGCGCGGACATGGGCTACCAGGCGGAGCAGCTGCTCCGTAATGCCCAGATCCAGGCCGACCAGATGCGTTCCGACGCCGAGCGCGAACTGCGCGACGTACGGGCGCAGACCCAGCGCATCCTCCAGGAGCACGCCGAGCACCAGGCGCGCCTCCAGGCCGAACTGCACGCCGAGGCCGTCAACCGCCGCCAGCGCCTGGACCAGGAGCTGAGCGAGCGCCGCCAGACGGTGGAAGCCCACGTCAACGAGAACGTGGCCTGGGCCGAGCAGTTGCGCGCCCGCACCGAAGCGCAGGCCCGCCGGCTCATGGACGAGTCCCGCGTCGAGGCCGAGCAGACCCTCAACACCGCCCGCGCCGAAGCCGCCCGGGTCGCCTCCGAGGCCACCCGCCGGCTCGCCTCCGAGAACGAAGCCGCCCGCGCCGAGGCCGAGTCGACGCTGCTGCGTGCCCGCAAGGAGGCCGAGCGGCTGCTGACCGCCGCCTCCGCGCAGGCCCAGGAGGCCACCGAGCACGCGGAGCGGCTGCGCTCCACCACCTCCGCCGAGGCCGAGCAGACCCGCCAGCAGACGATGGACCTGGGCCGGGTCGCGGAGCAGCGCGCCCAGGAGGCCGACGGTGCCCTACGGGAGGCACGCGCGGCCGCGGAGAAGCTGCTGGCGGAGGCCAAGGAGAGCGCCGCGCGGCAGCTCGCCTCGGCGGAATCCGTCAACGAGCAGCGCACCCGTACGGCCAAGGAGCAGGTGGCCCGCCTGGTGGGCGAGGCCAACAAGGAGGCCGAGACCCTCAAGGCCGAGGCCGAGCAGGCGCTCGCCGATGCCCGCGCGCAGACCGAGCGCCTGCGCGCCGAGGCCGGCGAGCAGGCCCGTACCGCGGCGGCCGAGGACACGGCGGCCCAGCTGGCGAAGGCGGCCCGCACCGCCGAGGAGGTCCTGAACAAGGCCTCGGAGGACGCCCGCGCCACCACCCGTGCGGCGTCCGAGGAGGCCGAGCGGATCCGCGGCGAGGCCGAGGCGGAGGCCGAGCGGCTGCGTGCCCAGGCCGCGGCCACGGCCGATGAGCTCAAGGGCGCCGCGAAGGACGACACGGAGGAGTACCGGGCCCGTACGGTCGAGCTCCAGGAGGAGGCCCGCCGGCTGCGCGGCGAGGCCGAGCAGCTGCGTGCGGAGGCCGTCGCCGAGGGCGAGCGGATCCGCGGCGAGGCCCGCCGCGAGGCGGTCCAGCAGATCGAGGAGGCGGCCCGCACCGCCGAGGAGCTGCTGGGCAAGTCCCGGGCCGACGCCGACGAGGTGCGCTCCGGAGCGAACGCCGAGAGCGAGCGGGTCCGCGGCGAGGCCGTCGAGCGGGCCACCACCCTGCGCAAGCAGGCCGAGGAGACCCTGGAGCGGACCCGCGCCGAGGCCGAGCGGCTGCGCGCCGAGGCCGAGGAGCAGGCGGAGTCCGTACGGGCCGAGGCGGACGCCGCGGCGGCCGTACGGCGCGAGGAGACCGAGCGGGCGCTGTCGGCGAAGCGGGCGGAGGCCGACGAGGAGCTCGTCCGGCTGCACACCGATGCCGAGGGACGCCTCTCGACCGCCGAGCAGACGCTGCGCGACGCCCGGACGGCCGCGGAGAACATCCGCAAGGAGACCACCGAGGAGAGCGACCGGCTCCGCGCGGAGTCGGCGGAGCGGATCCGCACGCTGCAGGCGCAGTCGGAGGCGGAGGCCGACCAGCTGCGGACCGACGCCGCCGAGGACGCCGGCCGGGTCCGCGCCGAGGCCGAGCAGAACGCGGTACGGCTGACCGGCGAGGCCGAGGCCGAGGCGGAGCGCCTGCGCTCCGAGGCGCAGGAGACCGCGGACCGGCTGCGCGCGGAGGCCAAGGCCGCCGCCGAGCGGGTCGCGCAGGAGGCGGCCGAGGCACTGGCCGCCGCCCAGGAGGAGGCCGCGAGGCGCCGCCGGGAGTCCGAGGAGACGCTGGCTTCGGCGCGTACGGACGCGGAGAGCGAGCGGGCGCAGGCCCGGGAGGAGAGCGAGGAGCTCCTCGCCCAGGCCCGCAAGCGTTCCGAGGAGGCCACGGCCGAGGCGGTCTGGCTCACCGAGGAGGCCGAGCGGCGCGCGTCCGAGGTGGTCGCTGCGGCCGAGGCCACCGCCCAGCAGGTGCGCGACGCGGTGGCCGGGCTGCACGAGCAGGCCGAGGAAGAGGTCGCGGGGCTGCGCAGCGCCGCCGAGCACGCGGCGGAGCGTACGAGGACGGAGGCCGAGGAGGAGTCCGGCCGGGTCCGCGCCGACGCGTACGCGGAGCGGGAGCGGGCCACCGAGGACGCCAACCGGATCCGCAGCGAGGCGCGCACCGAGACGGACGCGGCGAAGGAGCTGGCGGCGCGCACGGTCGGCGACGCGATCGCCGAGGCGGAGCGGCTGCGTACGGACACCGCGGCCGAGGTCGAGCAGCTGCGCACGGACACGGCGGAGTACGCGCAGCGGGTGCGTACGGAGGCCACCGACGCGCTGGCCGCCTCCGAACGCGACGCGGCCCGCACGAAGGCCGACGCCCGGGACGATGCCAACCGGATCCGCGGCGAGGCCGCGGAGGTCCTGGAGGCCGCTCGTACCGAGGGCGGCCGGCTCGTCGCGGAGGCCACGGCCGAGGCCGAGCGCCGCACCGAGGAGACCCGCGCGGCCAACGAGGCCACGATCGGCGAGGCCCAGGCGGAGGCGGCGCGGCTCACGGCCGAGGCCGAGGCCGCCGCGGAGGCGACCCGTACCGAGGCCGCGGGCACGCTGGACGAGGCCCGTTCCGAGGCGAACCGGCTGCGTACGGAGGCTGCCGAGCAGGCGGACCGCCTGATCTCCGAAGCCGCTGCGGAGGCGGAGCGGCTCACCGAGGAGACCCGCGCGGCCAATGCGCTGACGGTCGGTGAGGCCGAGGCCGCGGCCGAGGCGCTGCGCGCCGAGGCGGCCGCCGCCCTGGACGCGGCGAAGGCCAAGGCCGAGCAGCTCACGGCGCAGGCCGCGCAGACGCTGGCCGGGGCCGAGCGGGACGCGACGGGGATCCTCGTCGACGCGCGCAACGAGGGCGACCGGCTCGTCGAGGAGACGCGCACGGCCAACGAGGCCACCGTCGGCGAGGCCGCGGCGGAGGCCGACCGGCTGCGCGCCGAGGCGGCACGCACCCTGGACGACGCCCGCGCGGAGGGCGGCCGGATCATCGGCGAGGCCACCGCGGAGGCGGACCGGGTCACGGTCGCGGCCAACGAGACGCTGGCGGGCGCCGAGCGGGAGTCCGAGCGGACCCTGGACGAGGCGCGCGCCGAGGCGGGCCGGATCCGTACCGAGGCCGCCGAGCAGGCGGACCACCTGGTCGGCGAGGCCATCGCGGAGGCGGACCGGCTCACCGAGCAGACCCGCAAGGACACCGAGCGCACGGTCGGCGAGGCGGCGAACGAGGCCGAGCGGCTGCGGGCCGAGGCCTCCGAGGCACTGTCCTCGGCGCAGGAGCACGCGACCCGCACCCGGTCCGAGGCCGAGCGGGTCAAGGCCGAGGCCGCCACCGAGGCGGAGCGGATCCGGGGCGAGGCGCGCACCGCGTCGGAGCGGGTGCTGGACGAGGCCCGCGAAGAGGCCAACAAGCGCCGCAGCGAAGCCGCGACCCAGGTCGACCGGCTCATCACGGAGGCCTCCTCGGAGGCCGAGAAGCTCACCGGGGACGCGCAGAAGCAGGCCCTGGCCGCCACGACGGCGGCCGAGGAGCAGGCGGACGCGATGGTCGACGCGGCGCGCAAGGAAGCGGCGAGGATCTCCTCCGAGGCGACGGTGGAGGGCAACTCCCTGGTGGAGAAGGCCCGTACGGACGCCGACGAGCTGCTGGTCGGGGCGCGCAGCGACGCGTCGGCCATAAGGGATCGGGCGGAGGAGCTGCGCGGCCGCGTCGAGGCGGAGGTCGAGGAGCTGCACGAGCGGGCCCGCCGCGAGTCTGCCGAGCAGATGAAGTCGGCCGGCGAGCGCGTGGACAAGCTGGTGCGGGCGGCGACCGAGCAGAGCGTCGAGGCGGACGCGAAGGCCAAGGCGCTGGTGTCGGACGCGAGCAGCGAGGCGAGCAAGGTCCGCATCGCCGCGGTCCGCAAGGCGGAGGCGCTGCTCAAGGAGGCCGAGCAGAAGAAGGCCGAGCTGGTCCGGGCTGCCGAGGGGGCTCTCGCGGAGGCGAAGGCCGAGGCCGAACGGCTCGTCGACGAGGGCCGGCGCGAGCTGGAGGTCCTCGTGCGCAGGCGCGAGGACATTCAGGCGGAGATCTCCCGTGTCCAGGACGTTCTTGAGGCGTTGGAATCATTCGAGGCACCTTCGGGTGGCGCGAAGCCCGGGGTCGGCGGCCAGGGCGCGGGGGGCGTGAAGGCCGGTGCGACAGCGGGTTCCACTCGTTCGGGTGGCAAGACGTCAGAGGGCTAGTCAGCACGCTCAATGCTGTGCTCCTGATGGAGGTTCAGGCGAACGAGTGACAAGCATTCTGTCGCCTTGCCACTCAAAAGGGGTGTCATTGTCCAGATCAAACGCGGATTGACTCGATGACACGCCGTCTTGGCGCCTAGGATTCCCCTTAACACCTAACACCCCGCGTAGCACCTCATCGGTCTCATTCGACAGGAACCCCATGAGCGACACATCCTCCCCCTTCGGCTTCGAGCTCGTGCGGCGTGGTTACGACCGCGGTCAGGTGGACGACCGCATCACCAAGCTGGTCTCCGACCGCGACAGCGCCCTAGGACGTATCAACTCTCTGGAAAAGCGGATCGAGGAGTTGCACCTCGAGACGCAGAACGCCCAGGCTCAGGTGAGCGACGCCGAGCCGTCGTACGCCGGTCTCGGCGCCCGGGTCGAGAAGATCCTGCGCCTGGCCGAGGAGGAGGCGAAGGACCTCCGTGAGGAGGCCCGTCGCGCGGCCGAGCAGCACCGCGAGCTCGCCGAGTCGGCCGCCCAGCAGGTGCGCAACGACGCCGAGTCGTTCGCCGCCGACCGGAAGTCGACCGCCGAGGACGAGGGCGTCCGGATCGTCGAGAAGGCCAAGGGCGACGCCGCTTCCCTGCGCACCGAGGCCCAGAAGGACGCCGCCTCCAAGCGTGAGGAGGCCGACGCGCTCTTCGAGGAGACCCGCGCCAAGGCCGCCCAGGCCGCCGCGGACTTCGAGACCAACCTGGCCAAGCGCCGCGAGCAGTCCGAGCGTGACCTGGCCGGCCGTCAGGCCAAGGCCGAGAAGCGTCTCGCGGAGATCGAGCACCGTGCGGAGCAGCTGCGCCTGGAGGCCGAGAAGCTCCGTACGGACGCCGAGCGTCGCGCCCGCCAGACCGTGGAGACCGCGCAGCGCCAGGCCGAGGACATCGTGGCCGACGCGAACGCCAAGGCCGACCGGATCCGCAGCGAGTCCGAGCGCGAGCTGGCGGCGCTCACCAACCGCCGCGACTCGATCAACGCGCAGCTCACCAACGTCCGCGAGATGCTGGCGACGCTGACGGGTGCCGCGGTCGCCGCCGCCTCCGCGCCGATCGACGACGAGCCGGTCACCCGCGGCGTTCCGGCGCAGCAGAGCCGCTAGTCGCCGGTCGTCTCGCCGGTCGCCGGAAGGTTTCCCGCACCAGTACACGGAAGCCAACAATCCGCTTCGACACCGAGGGCCCTTCGTCACCCGTGAGAGGTGGCGCAGGGCCCTTCGGCGTTCTAGCGTGGCGGAATGATCGAGCTTGAGGGCCTTACGAAACGATTCGGCGCGAAGACCGCCGTGGACAACCTCAGCTTCCAGGTCAGACCGGGGGTGGTCACCGGCTTCCTCGGCCCCAACGGGGCGGGCAAGTCCACGACCATGCGCATGATGCTCGACCTCGACAATCCGACCAGCGGCACGGTCCGGATCGACGGGAAGCACTACCGGGACCTGCCGGAGCCGCTGAAGTACATCGGGGCACTGCTGGACGCGAAGGCGATGAACGGCGGCCGCAGCGCGTACAACAACCTGCTCTGCCTCGCCCAGTCGAACCGGATCCCGCGCAGCCGGGTTTCCGAAGTGCTGGACCTGGTCGGCCTGACGGCCGTGGCGAAGAAGAAGTCGAAGGGATTCTCGCTGGGTATGGGCCAGCGGCTCGGCATCGCCTCCGCGCTGCTCGGCGACCCGGAGATCCTGATGTTCGACGAACCCGTCAATGGTCTGGACCCGGAGGGAATTCTCTGGATCCGCAATCTGATGAAGGGGCTCGCGGCGGAGGGAAGGACGATCTTCGTTTCTTCCCATCTGATGAGCGAAATGGCCCTGACCGCAGAACATTTGGTCGTCATCGGACAGGGAAAACTCCTCGCCGACCTGTCCATGGCCGATTTCATCCAGCAGAACTCCCGCAGCTACGTGCGCGTCCGCACCCCGCAGCAGGAACGGCTGAAGGACGTCCTGCACGAAGCCGGGATCGACGCGATCAGCGTCCCGGCCACCGGCGCACTGGAGATCGACGGCGTGGAGTCGGAGCGGCTCGGCGAACTGGCCGCCCAGCACCAGATCGTCCTGCACGAACTCAGCCCGCAGCGGGCTTCACTGGAGGAAGCGTTCATGCGCATGACGGCGGACTCCGTCGAGTACCACGCCCACGCACCGGGGGCGGCGGGATTCCCGGCCGGACCCGGCGCGGCCGCCGGCGCCGGGTCGCTCGACAACCCGGCCCGGCCGGCCGACGTACCCGCGTGGGGCGCCGGCTTCGAGACGCAGCGCAAGGGCGGCAAGTAACCATGGCTTTCTCCGCCGTCCTCCAGTCCGAGTGGACCAAGATCCGCACGGTCGCCTCCACCATCTGGACCCTCGCCCTCGCCTTCCTCGTCACCGTCGGGTTCGGTGCCGGATTCTGCGCCCTGGTCAACGCGACCTACGGCGACCTGAGCGAGGTGGAACGGGCGACCTTCGACCCCACCCTGCTGAGCTTCACCGGCATGGGGTTCGGTCAGCTGGCCATCATCGTCTTCGGTGTGATGGTCGTCAGCACCGAGTACAGCTCGGGCATGATCCGCACCTCGCTGGCCGCCGTGCCCCGACGGGGCGGCTTCCTCGCGGGGAAGTTCGCCGTGGCCACGGCGCTGGCCCTGGTGGTCGGGCTGCTGACCAGCTTCGTGGCGTTCTTCCTCGGCCAGGCGATCCTGGGTGACCGCGGCATCGGCATCGGCGAGGAGAACGTCCTGCGGGCGGTCACCGGCGCCGGCCTCTACATGGCCCTGCTCGCCCTGTTCTCCATGGGTGTGGCCACCATGCTGCGCAGCTCGGTCGCCTCCATCAGCATCCTGATCCCGTTCTTCCTGATCGTCTCGAACCTCCTCAGCGGTTTCGAGGCGACCCGCAAGTACGGCCAGTACCTGCCCGACAAGGCCGGCTCCAAGGTCATGCAGGTCGTACCGGACGCCATGGGCAGCTCGGTGACCCCCTACGGCCCCTGGGGCGGCCTCGGGATCATGCTCCTGTGGGTGGCCGCCTCGGTCATCGGCGGCTACCTGGTCCTCAAGAAGAGGGACGCCTGAGGTACGACGCGGGCCCCCGGGTCGTACGGGGGATCCCCGGGTCGGTTCTCAGGGGTAGCTCAGGGTCCGGGGCGACGTGGAACCGCAAGGGACTGGATATCCTCTTAACCCTTACGCGGGCGAGAGTCGTCCCGGCCTGGCAAGGGGCAGCAAGATGATCGAGGCAGTCGGCCTGACCAAGCGCTTCGGCGCGAAGACCGCTGTCGACGACCTTTCTTTCCAGGTCAAGCCAGGTCACGTGACGGGATTCCTGGGGCCCAACGGCTCCGGGAAGTCCACCACCATGCGCATGATCGTCGGCCTGGACCGGCCCACCGCCGGCCGGGTCACGATCAACGGCCTGCCCTTCCGGGAGCTCCCGAACGCCCAGCGGCACGTCGGGGCCCTGCTCGACGCCAAGGCCGTCCACGGCGGCCGCCGGGCCCGTACCCACCTGCTGTCGATCGCCCAGCTCTCCGGGATCCCCGAGAAGCGGGTGGACGAGGTGCTGGGGGTCGTCGGCCTGCAGGACGTGGCCCGGCAGCGCGCCAAGGGCTTCTCGCTCGGCATGGGCCAGCGCCTCGGCATCGCGACCGCCCTGCTCGGCGACCCCCAGGTGCTGCTCTTCGACGAGCCGGTCAACGGCCTCGACCCCGAAGGCATCCTCTGGGTCCGCAACCTGATGCGCCGGCTCGCCTCCGAGGGCCGAACGGTCTTCGTCTCCTCGCACCTCATGAGCGAGATGGCGCTGACCGCCGACCACCTGATCGTGATCGGCCGGGGCCGGCTGCTCGCCGACATGAGCACCCAGGACTTCATCACCCACAATTCGGCCGGATTCGCCCGGGTCCGCACGGCCGACACCGACCCGGGCGGCTGGGACACCCTCGGCTCCGTCCTCACCCGGGCGGGCGGCCGGGTCCTGCGGGAGCCCGACGGGGCGCTGCGGGTGACCGGGCTGGAGCTGCCGCGGATCTCCGACCTCGCGCACGCGGCGGGCGTACGGCTGTGGGAACTGTCGCCGCACCGGGCCTCGCTCGAGGAGGCGTACATGCGGATGACCCAGTCCTCCGTCGAGTACACCTCCACCGAGGACCCGCGTGCCGAGCTCTGGGAGCCCGAACCGCTGAGCGTCCCGAAGTGGGAGGAAGACGAGGCGGCCGAGGCCCTCCCGGTCCCGCAGGCGGGCTTCTTCGCGCCCCCGCCGCCCGGGACCGGCGGCCGGCCGTTCCTGATGCCCGGCAGCCCCGGCGAGCTCGCCGGCCCCGGGACCTCTTCCTCCGGGACCGAGCCCTCCCCCGGCACCACGCCCTCCCCCGATCCCGTGCACGCTCCCGATCCCGTACGCACCCCCGCCCGGAAGCCCGAGGACACCCGATGACCGCCCCGACGACCGCGACCACCGGGGACCGGGGCCCGGCGGGCTACACCTCGCCGCTGCCGACCCCCCGGCCGCACCTGGGGCACGCGCTGGCCTCGGAGTGGACGAAGCTGACCTCGGTGCGCTCCACGATGTGGACGCTCGGCGCGCTGGTACTGCTCGTCGTCGGCATCGGCGGCACGGTCATCGTGCAGACCCGGTCGCTGGACTACGAGCAGATGCCGTTCATCGCCCCCGCCCTGTTCGGGCTGCTGGTCGGTCAGCTGGCGGTGATGGTGCTCGGGGTGCTGACGATCACCTCCGAGTACGGCACCGGCCTGGTCCGCACCACCTTCACGGCGGCCCCCGACCGGTACCGGGTGCTCACCGCGAAGTACCTCGTCTTCGGCATCACCGCGTTCCTCACCACGGCCGGGTCGGTCTGCCTGGTCGGACTGGCCGCGTCGATCCTGCGCGACGGCCCCGGCGCCGGGCACCACCCGCCTTCCGAGTGGGCGTCCGGACTCGTGGGCAGCCTGTACGTCACCCTGCTCGGCGTACTGGCCCTGGCGGTCGGGGCGCTGGTGCGGCACTCGGCCGGGGGGATCGCCGTGATGCTCGGCGTCGTCACGCTGCCGCCGGTGATAGGCGGAGTGCTGAGCATCTGGGAGGCCGTCGCCCCGGTCGGCCAGGTGCTGCTCCAGTACAACGCTCCGGTGGCGATGATGGAGCTGTTCGGGATGCCGACCAACGCCTCGGACCCGGCGGCCGGCGAGATGGCCGTCCCGGGCAGCCTGAGCCACATGACGGTGATCCTGCTGGTGACGGGCGCCGCGGTCGCCGGCTCGTACGTGGTGGTCGGCCGCCGGGACGTCTAGGCCCCGCCCCCTCTAATGCTTGGGAGCGTTGCGGGACCGCTGCACCTTGGTGGTGCGGCGGTCCTTCGCGTTCCAGCAGGCCTTGTGCCAGTGCCGGCGGTCGTCGACCCCGCCGTACTCGGGCCAGGCCACCAGGTGCGGGGTGCCGGAGGGGATCTCCTGGTCGCAGCCGGGGCAGCGGTAGCGCTTGCCCGCGGCGCTCGCGCCCGCGACGTGCCGGACCTTCCACTCCTCGCCCTGGTACTCCTCCGTGCGCTCCAGGCCGTACCGGTCCAGACTGCCCGGGCCCGAGCCCTGGTCCGAACGATCGGCTGGATTCTCGCCGCCCCTGGGGCGGTTGTGGCGCGGTGACACGTATACCTCACGGATGGGCGGACGGCAGTGACTTTCTCCCAGACTACGCGCAGCGAGCCCGGGTACCCGCAGGGTGTCCGAAGACGACCGTAGGAGCGGGCCGCCGGTTGGTGCGACTGGCCTGACAATCCCAATAACTTTCCGGTCAGGCCGTGCCTTTGGCACGTGTCAGACGTTGTTGCCGATGAGGAAAACGGTCCGCCTGGGGGAGGCCGCGTCAGCCGCGAGGAGGCTAAAGGCGATGCGCGTAGGAGCATTTGTACTGGCGGCCCAGTTCCCGGGACAGGGACAGGGCGAGGCACTGCACCGGGCGGTACGGACCGCCGAGGTGGCCGAGGAGGCCGGGCTCGACTCGGTCTGGCTCGCCGAGCACCATTTCGTCCCGTACGGGGTGTGCCCGTCCGCGGTGACCCTGGCGGCCCTGATGCTGGGCCGGACCCGACGGCTGCGCGTGGGCACGGCCGTGAGCGTACTGCCGAGCACCCACCCGGTGGCCCTGGGCGAGCAGGCGGCCCTGCTGCACCTGACCTCGGAGGGGCGCTTCACCCTGGGGGTGGGCCGGGGCGGTCCCTGGGTGGACCTGGAGGTCTTCGGCGGCGGGCTCGACGCGTACGAGAACCGCTTCCCGGAGGATTTGGACCTGTTGCGGCGCTGGCTGGCCGAGCCGCGCGTGGGGACGCCCGGGGCGGCGGGCGGCGGCCGGTACGGCTTCCGCGAAGTGGCCGTCGTACCGCGTGCGTCGGAGGCGCTGCACGGGGACGGGACAGGGCCGGAACTGATCGTCGCCTGCACCTCTCCCGGCTCGGTACGGATGGCCGCGGAGCGCGGACTGCCGATGCTGCTGGGAATGCACTGCGGGGACGAGGACAAGGCCGCCATGGTCGAGCTGTGGCGGCGTACGGCGCGGGCCGCGGGGCATTCGCCCGAGGCCGGCCACGTGTCGGCCGGGGTCTGCCAGCTGGCGGACCGGACGGCGGACGCCCGCGAAACGCTGCTGAAGGCGATGCCGGGCTGGCTCAAGCAGGGCCTGGACGCGCACGTCACGGTGGACGGACGGCAGCGGGCGATGCGGGACCCGGTCGCGTACACCGAGCTGCTGTGCGATCTCCACCCCGTGGGAACACCGGAGCTGGCGGCCGACCGGCTGGCGGCCACCTCGGAACGTACGGGGATCACGCGGTTCGCCCTGCTGACGGAGGGGTCGGGTGACCTCGCCGCGACCGAGGATAACCTCCGGCGCCTCGGCGCCGAGGTGCTGCCCCGGCTCGGCTGAGACCAGGGCTGCCGCTCCGTTGGCACCGGAGCGGCAGCGAGGTACCGGTCGTGCGGCGATACGGTCGTACGGCGGTGCGGAGTGCGGTCGTACGGAGGTGCGGTCGTGCTGGTCGTGCGGAGGTGCGGTCGTACGGTTCGTGCGGTCTTCCTGCTAACAGTCACGCATTTCGGGCGACTGGTTGAGCAGCTGGCCACGGATCGAAGTGAACTTGGCCAGCCGGTCGTCCACCGCGGAGTCCAGCGGGAACACCGCTACCCGGTGGCAGTTCTGGAATGCCAGGCGCACTCCGAAGTGGCGCTGCAGCGCACCCCGTATCGCGTCACTCGCGAGAGCGCGCAGCAGCTGGCCACGCGCCTGCTCGTCCGGCGGCGGCGTCTGATTGTCGGCGAACTGTCCGCCGTCCACCTTGAGCTGGGCCACCAGCGAGCTGATCATCTCCCATGCGTAGGGCAGGGAGGTCCGGACGCAGTCGACGAAAGCGGCTTCGTCGACCTCGCCTCGCTCGGCCTGTTCGAGTAGGGCCGGTGAGACGTCGAGCGACATGGGTTCTCCTCTCGCGACTCCGGCCGATTGGGTTGCCGGAGCCTTACGGGCAGGGAAGGAGATCGCGACGCAGCGTGCACGAGTCGCAACCTCCCGCTCACCACGGTAGGCGCCCCGTGGGTACCGCACCAGGAGAATGCGCATACAACGCGCCATCCTCGAACGGGGCTTTCAGGGGCGAATCGCGTGCAGGCCTTGTCGTCGAGTAGCGTTGCCGACCATGCGTCTCGTCATTGCCCGCTGCTCCGTCGATTACGCGGGCCGGCTCACCGCCCATCTGCCCTCGGCACCCCGTCTGATCCTCGTGAAGGCCGACGGCAGTGTCTCGATCCACGCGGACGACCGAGCGTACAAACCGCTCAACTGGATGTCGCCGCCGTGCACCCTCAAGGAGGGGAGCGGCGACGACGCCGGCGTCTGGACCGTCGTCAACAAGGCGGGCGAGAAGCTCATCATCACCATGGAGGAAGTCCTCCACGACTCCTCGCACGAGCTGGGCACGGACCCGGGCCTGATCAAGGACGGGGTCGAGGCCCACCTGCAGGAGCTCCTGGCCGACCGGATCGAGACCCTCGGCGAGGGCTACACGCTGATCCGCCGCGAGTACATGACCGCGATCGGACCGGTCGACATCCTGTGCCGGGACGCCTCCGGCGCGACGGTGGCGGTGGAGATCAAGCGCCGCGGCGAGATCGACGGCGTCGAACAGCTCACCCGGTACCTGGAGCTCCTGAACCGGGACCCGCACCTGTCGCCCGTGAAGGGCATCTTCGCGGCCCAGGAGATCAAGCCCCAGGCCCGCGTCCTGGCGAACGACCGCGGCATGGACTGCGTCGTCCTCGACTACAACGCGATGCGCGGCATCGAGGACGACAAGCTCCGCCTGTTCTGAGACCTGTCCGCGCGGGGCGGCGACTGCCGACCGCCCCGGCGGCTCGGACGGGCCGTCAGGGGGCTACGGTCTCCGGCTGGCCTTCGGCGTCCGCGGGGGGCTCCGGTACTACCGGCGACGTCGTGTTCGTGGGACTCGGCGTCACGGACGTGGTCGGGGTCGGAGTCGGAGTCGGGGAAGCCGGCGGACTGCTGACCGGCGGGGCCGAGCTCGTCACCGGCGGCGAAGGCGGGGTCACCGGGCTCGACGAAGACCGGGTCGGCGTGGGTGTCGGCGTCGGCGTCGGGGACTTGCGCGGCGGCGGGGTCGTACCCGGCGCCTGCGAGGTGGGGGACGAGGGCTCCGGCGCCGGCGAGGGATCGCTTCCGCCCGGATCCGGAGTGGTGGGCTGCGGCTGCCCCTCCTCCGAGCTCGGGGCCGTGGAGACCGCCGGCGCCTGCGCGGGCGGCTTCTCGTCCTCGGTGGTCATCGCCAGGGCGACCACCGTGCCCAGGACCACGACGGTCACCGCCCCGGCGGCGGCCAGCAGCATCGGCTTGCGGCGGGGCCCCGGCTTCGGCTGGGGCATCGTCCTGGGTGCCGGAGCCGGCTCGGGGGTGAGCGGGAAGGCGTCCTCGAACACCTCGGCCAGGGTCGCGGGCGCGACGGAGCCCGGCGGCGCCACAGCGGGCACCACCGTCGTGAAGCCGTCCGGAACCCGCGTCGCCGCGTGCTCGGCTACGGGAGTGGCCCCGGTACCCGCCCCGGGCAGGGCGGCGAGGGCCTTCGACAGGGTCGCCGGAGTCACGGGAGCCGAGGGGGCCACGGGGGCGGACGGAGTCCTGGCACCGGCACCGGCACCGGCAGCAGCAGCACCCGCACCCGCACCCGCACCCGCACCCGCACCCGCAGCGAACGAAGTCCCTACGGCACCGGGAACGCCCGGCCCCTGGCGAACCTCAGGAAACGGCGTAGTCCGCGCGACCCGGGCAACCCCGGCAGCACCGGCAGCTCCAGCAGCGAGCGGAGCCCCAGCAGCACCGGCAGCACCGGCAGCTCCAGCAGCTCCAGCAGCGAGCGGAGCCCCCTCAGTCCCGGGAACCGCAGGAAGCGGCGGGGCCCCGGCAGCCCGGGGAAGCCCGGGAGGCGCCGGAAGGGCCGGAAGCCCGGGAGTCAGTGCAGCAGCCCCGGCGGCACCACCAGCACCAGCACCAGCAGCGCCAGGAAGCAGCGGAGCACCCGCAGCCCCCGGCCCCGGCGGCAGGCCGAGCAGGGCCCGGACCGGCAGACCCGGATCACCCGGTGCCCCCGCCGCCGGCTGACCGGGGCCGGCCGGCTTCGCCGCTCCCCCGGCCCCCGCCGCAGACGCAGACTCGGACGCGGTCGGCGGAGCCAGTCGCAGCGGCGGTGATATCTGGACCCCCGCCGCCTCGCGGTCGGTGACCAGGGCCAGAGCGCGCCGTCCCGCGACGGTCCCCCGCTTGTCGGCCAGCGCGCCGCGCAGCCCGATCGAGGCCTCCAGTTCGGCCCGCGCCCGGTCGAGCCGGCCCTCGCACAGGGCCAGTACGCCCAGCTCGTGGTGGAAGTACGCCTGCTCCGCGACCTCGCCGGCCTTCCGCGCGGCCTCCGCGCCCGCGCGCAGCACCCGCTCCCAGGCCTCCCAGTGCAGCGAGGCCGCGAACGCCGGTGCCGCCGTCCGCGCGAGCAGGACCGCGGCCACGACATCTGCTCCGGCCAGCGCCGCGAGCACCGCGTCGGCCTCCGCCGCGACCCGCGCGGGGTTGACCGAGGCGTGCCCGGTCCACCAGGCGTAGTGGCGGGCGGCCGTACGGGCCTCCTCGGCCGCGGTGTCTCCGTAGCCGATCTCCTCGAGCTGTCGCGCGACCCCCGCGGCCAGCCGGTGGCGCGTCCCGACGGGGCTCAGCAGCCCGCAGTCGAGCAGCTCCGCGACGGCGGTGTCGGCGTGCGTGTCGCCCACCAGCGCGGGCAGGTGCGCGTGGTGCGGCAGCTCCCCGCCGAGCGCGCAGGCGATCCGCAGCGCGGCCCGCGCCGACTCGCTGACCCGCGAGGCGAGCAGCTCCGCCGGGGCGGCGCCCTCGGCCAGCGTCGGCAGCGGCACGAAGACGGTGTCGCGCGGCTTCTCCTGGAAGACGCCGGGCTCCTCGTCCTCGTCGTCCTCGTCGTCGCCGGTCCGGTTGAGCTCGTCGCGCTGGCGCAGGAGCGCGGCGCCCTGTACGAAGCGCAGAGGCAGTCCTTCGGAGGCGAAGCTCAGGTCCCCGGCCCAGGCCGTTTCCGCGTCCGTCAGCGCCCGTCCGGTGCCCGCTTCGAGCAGGGCCACGCAGTCGGCGCGGGCCAGTCCGCCGAGGAAGACCTCTTCGAGGTGCGAGTCGTCGGAGGGGGCCCGGGTGTCGGGGGTGGCGGTCAGCAGGTACGCGCACTCCGGCGTGGCCCGCAGCAGTTCGTCGAGGGCGGTGCCGCCCATGTCGAGGTCGTCGACGAGGACGACGGCGCCTATCTCGGCCACCCGGGCGAGGAGCCCGGCGCGGTCGGGGCGTTCGGCCGGAGCCTCGTACACGGTGGCGTACAGCGCCTGGAGCAGCTCGCCGGGCTGCTGGTGTCCGTACCCGCAGAGCCGTACGACCCCGTCGGGGGCGAGGTCCGCGCAGGCGTCGGCGACCGCGTCGAGCAGCGCCGTGCGCCCGGATCCGGGCGGCCCGGTCAGCCGTACGGAGCGGCCGCGCGTGAGGAGCCGTACGAGGCGTTCGAGTTCCTCTTCGCGGCCCAGCAGGGGCCGCGAGGAGCCCGGGGCGCCCGGCGGTACGGGGGGCCGTACGGCGGCCGCGGCGGAGGCGCGGGCGGCGGGGGTGCGCTTGACCGGGGTGGGGGCGGGCACGCCTCCGGGGCGGTGCGTCCGGACGATCTCGCTGCCGTCGACGGGGTTCACGGTGAGGGTGAGGTCCCCGGACGTCAGCGTCACCACCCGCGCCGGCGGCTCCGCCGGATCGGCCTGCCCCTGTGTGCTGCTGCGGTCCATGACCAAGTCCCCCGATCGCGCCGTGCGCCGTCGTCCGCCCGGCCTTCGCACACGCCGCTGTCGCTACTGGTCCGGTTTCCGCCCGAACCCTAGACCGTGCTCGACGGGGCCGGTACCGCAGGGGTGCCTTCACCACCGGACCGTTACGTTTGTGCAGGCCCTCTGGAGCGGGCCCCACGGGACCCGCACGGCCCGCACGGCAGACTCCGCGGACCCCGCGCACGCGAACCGCGTACGGGCGTCACGCGCGCGGCAGCGACTCCGCTTCCAGCCCGCCCTCGATCGCGAGGATCCGGTGCAGCCGGGTGGCCACGAGCAGCCGCTGCATCTGCGGCGGGACCCCGCGCAGGACGAGCCGGCGGCCGGTCCGGCCGGCCCGGCGGTGGGCTCCCATGATCACGCCGAGGCCCGTCGCGTCCCAGGAGTCGAGCCCGGTGAGGTCCAGCACGAGGTCGCCGTGACCGTCGTCCAGGGCGGTGTGCAGGACCGTACGGGCGTCCGCCGCGCTGCGCACGTCGAGGCGACCCCCGACAGCGAGTTCGGCGTGGTCGCCCCTGATGTGCATGTGTACTCCCGGCAGAGCGGTACTGATTGCGTATGGTCCGACTGGTCCGTGGTCGGCAACTCTCACTGCAACTGACTGCCCGGGGGGCGGGGAAGTTGCCGACCGTGAGCGAACCGATACCTAATTCACCCTGTGGGGTGCAGGCATTCGAACTGGTGCTCAGTGCTTGTAGAAGCCCTGACCGCTCTTGCGGCCGATGTCGCCCGCGTCCACCATGCGGCGCATCAGCTCCGGCGGCGCGAACTTCTCGTCCTGGGACTCCGTGTAGATGTTGCTGGTGGCGTGCAGCAGGATGTCGACGCCGGTGAGGTCCGCGGTGGCCAGCGGGCCCATCGCGTGCCCGAAGCCGAGCTTGCAGGCGATGTCGATGTCCTCGGCCGAGGCGACGCCCGATTCGTACAGTTTCGCCGCTTCGACGACCAGTGCCGAAATGAGACGGGTCGTCACGAATCCGGCAACGTCGCGGTTGACGACGATGCAGGTCTTGCCGACCGACTCGGCGAACGCCCGGGTGGTGGCGAGGGTTTCGTCGCTCGTCTTGTAGCCGCGCACGAGCTCGCACAGCTGCATCATCGGGACCGGCGAGAAGAAGTGCGCGCCGACGACCCGCTCCGGACGCTCCGTCACGGCCGCGATCTTGGTGATCGGGATGGCGGAGGTGTTGGAGGCCAGGATCGCGTCCTCGCGGACGAGCTTGTCGAGCGCGCGGAAGATCTCGTGCTTGACCTCCAGCTTCTCGAAGACGGCCTCGACGACGATGTCGGCGTCGGCGACCGCTTCGAGCTCGGTGGTCGTGGTGATGCGGGCGAGCGCCGCCTCGGCATCCTCGGCCGTCAGCTTGCCCTTGGAGACGAACCTGTCGTACGAGGCCTTGATCCCGTCGGTACCGCGCGTCAGAGCGGCATCGGTCACATCACGCAGCACGACGTCCCAACCCGCCTGAGCGGAGACCTGCGCGATTCCGGAACCCATCAGTCCGGCACCGATGACGGCGAGCTTCCCAGCCACTGCACACCCCACGTTCTAAAAAATAGGACACGGCCTTCAATAGGACACGGCCTCAGATACGGCACAGCCTCGTTCGTTCTCCGGCGGAGACTAGCGTCCGAGAGGGGCGCAGTGACCGCGAAGTAACACGCGTCACGTCTCAGATGACGGACATCACACCGGGACGGCCCAGCAGTGCGACAGGGGCCCGCAGTTGGCCCGCACTAGGCTGGCGGCATGGTGAACCTCACGCGCATCTACACCCGCACCGGCGACAAGGGCACGACCGCACTGGGCGACATGAGCCGCACGGCCAAGACCGATCTGCGGATCTCGGCGTACGCCGACGCCAACGAGGCCAACGCGGCCATCGGGACGGCGATCGCGCTCGGCTCGCTGTCCGCCGATGTCGTGAAGGTCCTGGTCCGGGTGCAGAACGACCTGTTCGACGTGGGCGCCGACCTCTGCACTCCGGTCGCCGAGAACCCCGAGTACCCGCCGCTGCGCGTCGAGCAGTTCTACGTGGACAAGCTGGAGGCCGACTGCGACCTCTTCAACGGTGAGCTGGAGAAGCTCCGCAGCTTCATCCTCCCCGGCGGCACCCCCGGCGCGGCCCTCCTGCACCAGGCCTGCACGGTGGTCCGGCGCGCCGAGCGCTCCACGTGGGCGGCCCTGGAGGCACACGGCGAGGTCATGAACCCGCTGACCGCCACCTACCTCAACCGCCTCTCCGACCTCCTGTTCATCCTGGCCCGCACGGCCAACAAGGAGGTCGGCGACGTCCTGTGGGTCCCGGGCGGCGACCGCTAGGACGTTCCGACCGGGCGAACCGGTGCGAAACGCCCCCGCGGCCGCGGGGCACCGGATGCGTCGTCAGCGGCAGAGCGGGGGCGGCCCCGGGGGTGTCCCGGGGCCGCAGGGCAGCAGGTGGCGCGGGCGCTCGTGACGCGAGTCCTCGTGACGCGACCGCTCGCGGCGCGGACCCGGCTGCGCGGCGCCGGCGTGGGGGCCGTGCGCCCGGCCAGGGAGAGCGTCGACGCGGCCGATGGCGTTGCCGAGGAGCTCGGTGAACCAGACGTTCCGGTCGGGCCCCGTCGCGATGTTGAAGGGCACCTTGTCCCCGCCGTCCGGCACCGGGAACTCGGTGATCTCCCCCTTCGGGGTGATCCGCCCGATGACGCCGAGCTGGTCGGCGTACCACATGTTCCCGTCGGGGCCGCGGGTGATGCCGTCGGCGGATCCGCCCGGGTTCGGCCGCGGGAAGAGCGTGATGGTGCCCGAGGCGGTGATCCGCCCGATCTTGTCGGACGCGGTGAACCACATCCCGCCGGGGCCGGCCGCGATGTCGGACGGGAACTCGAAGCCGGTGGGCAGCGGGTACTCGGTCACGTTGCCGGAGTGATCGACGCGGCCGATCTTGCCCGCGAGCAGCTCCGTGAACCACACTCCGCCGGGCCCGGCCGCGATGTGGTAGACGACGCTGTCCGGCGTGGGGACGGCGAACTCGGTGACGGTTCCGTCGAGCCGCATCCGCCCGATCTTGTTCGTACCGCTCTCGGTGAACCACAGGGCGCGGTCGGCGCCGAGCGCGATGCCCGTGGGGAAGCTGCCCGCCACGGGCAGGGGGTACTCCGTGACCGCACCCGCGGTCGTGATCCGCCCGATCTTGTCGGCGGCGCTCTCGGTGAACCACAGGGCACGGTCGGGGCCCTGCGCGATGTCGTAGGGGAGGCTCGACTCGGTGGGTACGGCGAACTCGGTGACGGCGCCGCCGGTCGTGATGCGTCCGATCTTGTTGCCGTCGAACTCGGTGAACCACAGCGCCCGGTCCGGTCCCGCCGTGATCCCCGTGGGCGAGCTCGCGGGCGTCGTGACCGGATACTCCGTCAGGTCCCCCACGTCGGCCCGGGCCGGAGCGGCCTGCACCGCGACCGCGAGCAGCGCGCCCAGGGACGCGGTGAGCAGGCGGTCGAGTCGTCGGCGGATCATCGGCTTGCCCGGCATGGACCAGCCCCTTTTCGGTGAGCGACGGGAGGGTGACAGGTGATGGCCTATCAGCTCCTGCCCGCGGCGTCCCGGCCCGCGCCACCGAGTCGGCCGCGAACCAGCCGCCTGCCGCAGCGCGGGTGACGACAGCCCCTAGGGCGCGTCGGCGGAGTCGCGCAGCGCTGCCTCCGCCGGTGCCCGCTTCGGCCACAGCGTGTAGGTGACGGCGATCAGGGCGTGGATGCCGACCACTCGCAGGGACGTGAGCTGCCATCCGCGCAGCACCGCGGTGTCGCCCGACGTGCCGACGTACCAGATCGCGGCCTGCAGCAGGCCGGCCGCGACGGCCGCCGCGAGGACGGTCCGCGCGACCAGCTTCCACTCGTGGACGGCCCGCGCCCCGCCGGAACCGGCGCCGGCCGGCTTCGGGCCCCCGGCCAGCCGGTACGCGGCGTGGCCGTCGAGCCAGCGCACGGTGTAGTGCCCGTAGGCCACGGTGTAGCCGAGGTACAGCGCGGCGAGCCCGTGCTTCCAGTCCGGCTCGGCGCCGCCGCGCAGGTCCACGGCTGTGGCCACCAGCAGCACCAGCTCCAGGAGCGGCTCGCACAGCAGGACGGCCGCGCCCGTCTTCGGCATCTTCGCGAGGTAGCGCAGGGCCAGGCCGCCGGTCAGCAGGACCCAGAAGCCGACTTCACAGGCGATGATCAGGGTGACGAGCACGGGAGTCTCCGTTCCTGCGGTGGGGGGATGCCTCCAGCTTCCCGCCCGGTTCGCACCGGTTCCTCGTCGCCGATGACGAATGCCGCGGGGCCGCCCTGCATCCTTCGATGTACGGCGCCTCGGCCGTGATGGCGACGCCCGTCCCCGCCGCACCCTGTTGGATGGGCTCGTGACCCTCCGCATCCCGCCACCGCACCGCGACGACGTCCTGCTCGCCGTGGTCAGCGTGGCCGCCGGCCTGCTCCTGTGGTCGCTCGGGGTGTACAGCTCCCCCACCCGGGACCTGTTCCCGGCCTGGGCCGCCCTGGTCCCGCTCCTCGCCCTCGGCGCGATGGAGCTGCTGCGCCGCAGCCTGCCCCGGGTGACTCTGGCGGTCGGCACCGCGGGGGTGATCGCCGACCAGTTCACCGTGGGGAACCTGGCCACGGTCCTGATCTTCACCGACCTGATGTACGCGGCCGTCGTCTACGGCACGCCGGCCATGGCCCGCCGCCTCCCGGTCCAGACCGGCCTGATCACCATCGCCGTCACCATTGCCTCCGTGGCCTGGCTGCGCACCCCGCAGGCCCTGCTGATCGGTGTGATCACCGGCATCGTGAGCTTCGGCCCCGCGCTGACCGGGGCCACGCTGCGCAACCACCGTGAGGCCGCCATCGCCGCCCGGCTGCGCGCCGAGCAGACCGCGCTGCTGGCCGAGATGGACCGGTCGCAGGCGGTCGTGGCCGAGCGGGCGCGGATGGCCCGCGAGCTGCACGACATGGTGGCCAACCACCTCTCCGCCATCGCCATCCATTCCACCGCCGCGCTCTCCATCGACTCCCCCGCCACCAGCCGGGAGGCGCTCGGGGTGATCCGGGAGAACAGCGTGCAGGGGCTGGCCGAGATGCGCCGCCTGATCGGCCTGCTGCGGGACGCGGGCGGCGGGCAGGAAGCCGTCGCCACACCCTCCCTCGACGGACTGGACGCCCTGCTGGAGCAGGCCCGTACGAACGGGGCCGCGAGCGGGCTGGACTTCGCGCTCCTCGACGACCGGCCGTCCGGGGAGCCGCTGCCCGCCCCGGTGGAGCTGGCGGCGTACCGGATCGTCCAGGAGTCCCTGACCAACGCGCTCAAGCACGCCGCCCCCGGCATGGTCACCGTCCGCCTGGCCCGCGAGCGCCCCGCGGGCGGTGGCCGGGCCGGGGGCGGCGCGCTGCACGTCGCGGTCGACTCCCCCTACGGCGAGCGCCCCGGCCCCCGCGCACCCGGCTCCGGCGCCGGCCTGATCGGCATGCGCGAGCGGACGGAACTGCTCGGTGGAGCATTCGAAGCGGGCCGCACGGACGCGGTCTGGCGGGTCCGGGCGTCGCTGCCCGTGGAAGAAGAGGCGGTACGGGCATGACGATCAGGGTCGTGGTGGCGGAGGACCAGAGCGCGGTACGGGCCGGGCTGGTCCTGATCCTGCGCAGTGCCGGCGACATCGAGGTGGCGGGCGAGGCCGCGGACGGGGAGGAGGCCGTGCGCCTGGCCCGTGAACTGCGGCCCGACCTGGTGCTCATGGACGTGCAGATGCCGCGCCTGGACGGGGTGTCGGCGACACGCCGGGTGGTCGCGGAGGGCTTGGCCGACGTCCTCGTGCTCACCACCTTCGACCTGGACGAGTACGTCTTCGGCGCGCTGCGCGCGGGCGCGTCGGGCTTCCTGCTCAAGGACGCGGACGCGGCGGAGCTGATCGGGGCGGTACGGACCGTCGCACGCGGGGAGGGCCTGATCGCCCCGGCGGTGACCCGGCGGCTGATCGCCGAGTTCGCGGATCCGCGGCCGGTACGGGTCCCCGTGCCGGCGACGGTGCAATCGCTGACCCCGCGCGAGCGGGAGGTTCTGGGGTGCCTGGGCGGGGGTCTGTCGAACGCGGAGATCGCGGTGCGCCTGGAGATGGCGGAGGCGACGGCGAAGACCCACGTCAGCCGGGTGCTGGCCAAGCTGGAGCTGCGCAGCCGGGTCCAAGCGGCCGTGCTGGCACAGGAGTTGGGGATCTAGCGGAATCCGGCCGGAAATATTTCCGGGGTCGCTACGGGAGGTCTGGACCTCTTGACGGTTGGTCCAGACCTTTCTACTCTCACGCACAACTGTGGTGAGCGTGCCATGACAAGGCGTCATGCGGGCACGCTCACGGGCGGCGCAGGTCCCACCCCCATGCAGCGGCCGTCCCCACGGCCGCTGCGGACCTCGGAGGAGCACCCTTGAGCACAGCACCCCCACGACGCGCACCGCTGTTTCGAAGAGTCGCGGCCGCACTGGCCGTCCTCACCCTGCCCCTCGCCGGACTGGTGGCCATCGCCGGTCCCGCCGAGGCGGCCGCCTCGGCCACCGCGACGTACACCAAGGTCTCCGACTGGGGCTCCGGCTTCGAGGGCAAGTGGACGGTGAAGAACACCGGCACGACCACCCTCAGCAGCTGGACCGTGGAGTGGGACTACCCGGCCGGCACCGCCGTCACCTCCGCCTGGGACGCCACCGTCACCAGCTCGGGCACCCACTGGACCGGCAAGAACGTCGGCTGGAACGGCACCCTCGCCCCGGGCGCCACCGTCAGCTTCGGCTTCAACGGCACGGGCTCCGGCGCCCCCAGCGGCTGCAAGATCAACGGCGGCAGCTGTGACGGCGGCACCAACCCCACCGACAACCCGCCCAGCGCCCCCGGCACCCCCACGGCCAGCGGCGTCACCGACACCGGGCTGACCCTCGGCTGGGCCGCGGCCACCGACGACAAGGGCGTCAAGAACTACGACGTCTTCCGCGGCGGCGCCAAGATCGCCACCGTCACCAGCCCCACGTACACCGACTCGGGCCTGACCAAGGGCACGACCTACAGCTACACGGTCACCGCCCGCGACACCATCGACCAGACCGGGCCCTCCTCCGGCGCCCTCTCGGTGACCACCACCGGCGGAGTCGTCGATCCCCCGCCCGTGGGCGGACCGGTCAAGCTCGGCTACTTCACGAACTGGGGCGTCTACCAGCGCAACTACCACGTGAAGAACCTGGTCACCTCCGGCAGCGCCGCGAAGATCACGCACATCAACTACGCCTTCGGCAACGTCCAGGGCGGCAAGTGCACGATCGGTGACGCCTACGCCGACTACCAGAAGACCTACGACGCCTCCTCCAGCGTCTCGGGCGTCGCCGACACCTGGGACCAACCGGTCGCGGGCAACTTCAACCAGCTGCGCCAGCTGAAGAAGAAGTACCCGAACATCAAGGTCCTCTACTCCTTCGGCGGCTGGACCTGGTCCGGCGGCTTCGGACAGGCCGCCGCGAACCCGGCCGCCTTCGCCCAGTCCTGCTACGACCTGGTCGAGGACCCCCGCTGGGCCGACGTCTTCGACGGCATCGACATCGACTGGGAGTACCCGAACGCCTGCGGCCTGTCCTGCGACACCAGCGGGGCCGCCTCCCTGAAGAACGTCCTCTCCGCCCTGCGCACGAAGTTCGGCACCAGCAACCTGGTCACCGCCGCCATCTCCGCCGACGGCTCCAACGGCGGCAAGCTCGACGCGGCCGACTACGCGGGCGCCGCCCAGTACGTCGACTTCTACAACGTCATGACGTACGACTTCTTCGGCGCGTGGGCGGCCCAGGGCCCGACCGCCCCGCACTCCCCGCTCACCTCGTACACCGGCATCCCGATCGCCGGCTTCAACTCCGAGGCGGCCATCACCAAGCTCAAGGGCAAGGGCATCGCCGGCTCCAAGCTCAACCTCGGCATCGGCTTCTACGGCCGCGGCTGGACCGGCGTCACCCAGGCCGCCCCCGGCGGCACCGCCACCGGCCCGGCCCCGGGCACTTACGAGCAGGGCATCGAGGACTACAAGGTCCTCAAGAGCTCCTGCCCCTCGACCGGCACCATCGCCGGCACGGCCTACGCCAAGTGCGGCAGCAACTGGTGGAGCTACGACACCCCCGCCACCATCGCCTCGAAGATGGCCTGGACGAAGCAGCAGGGCCTCAAGGGAGCCTTCTACTGGGAGTTCAGCGGCGACACCGCGAACGGCGAACTGGCCAGCGCGGTCCACGCCGGCCTCTCGTAACCCCTGACAGCTCGGCCCGGTGAAAGACGAAGCCGGGGAGACGGGTCCGCCCCCGTCTCCCCGGCTTCTGTTTCTTCACGCGCCGCTCGCGCGGCTCGGCCCTGGCGGGCCTCCCCGGCTTCGCGGCGCTGCGCCGGACTCCGTCCGGCGGGGGCGACCCGGCGACGGCGGCCCTCAGGCCACGTTCACCCGTTGCCCGGGCGGGGCCGCTTCCAGCCACGCCAGGAAACCGGTCAGCGCGTCATCGCTCATCGCCAGTTCCAGGCGGGTGCCGCGGTGCGCGCAGCACAGTACGACGGCGTCGGAGAGCAGGGCCAGCTCCTCCTCGCCCTCGGGCGCACGGCGGGCGATGACCTCGATGGAGGACCGCTCCAGCAGCCGGCGCGGCCGCGGGGAGTAGCTGAAGACACGGAACCAGTCGATGCGGTCACCGCTGTAGCGCGCGACCCCGTACACCCAGCCCTTGCCGGAGACGTCGGGTTCCTCGGACACGCCCCAGCGCATGCTGCAGTCGAAGGTGCCGCCGGAGCGCTGGATCAGCCTGCGGCGCAGGCCGAAGACAAACAGCCCGATCACCACCACGGCGACTACGACCAGGCCGCTCACAAGCAGAGCGAGGAGCATCTTTCACCGACCTCCTCGCTCATCGAATAACCCACACGACAGAGTTCTTGTCAGACAGAGTCTGAACCGGACCCGCATCGCCTCAGCCGCGACCCGGTCCGGAAAATTCCGGAACAGGCCGCGGCTGAGGTTTGAAACTCTTACCAGTACCGGGGCTCAGCGCCCCGAAACCGCGCGCAGCCGGACATCGGCGCGACGCTCGGAGGCCGAATCGGTCTCCGACTTCGCGCGCTCCAGTGCCCGCTCCGCCCGCTCGACATCGATCTCGTCGGCAAGCTCGGCGATCTCGGCCAGCAGCGACAACTTGTTGTCCGCGAACGAGATGAATCCGCCGTGCACCGCGGCGACAACAGTGTTGCCCCCGACGGTACGGATGGTCACCGGGCCCGATTCCAGCACACCGAGAAGCGGCTGGTGACCGGGCATGACGCCGATGTCGCCGGACGTGGTGCGGGCGACAACCAGGGTGGCCTCGCCGGACCAGACACTCCGGTCCGCCGCGACCAGCTCGACGTGCAGCTCAGCAGCCAAGGTGGCTCCTCGGGTCACCACCCGGCGGGAAAGCCGGGTGTTGGGTCAAATTCTAATGGGCGTGGGGAGAGGGACGGGACACACCCGCCCCTCTCCGTCAGTCAGCTGTGCTCACGGATGAGCGCGGCTTCAGGAGACGCCCAGCTCCTTGGCGTTGGCCTTGAGGTCCTCAATGCCACCGCACAGGAAGAACGCCTGCTCGGGGAAGTGGTCGTAGTCTCCGTCGCAGATCGCGTTGAAGGCAACGATGGACTCCTCGAGCGGAACGTCCGAACCGTCGACGCCGGTGAACTGCTTGGCGACGTGCGTGTTCTGCGACAGGAAGCGCTCGACGCGACGGGCACGGTGGACAACGAGCTTGTCCTCCTCGCCCAGCTCGTCGATACCGAGGATCGCGATGATGTCCTGGAGGTCCTTGTACTTCTGCAGGATCCCCTTGACGCGCATCGCCGTGGCGTAGTGGTCCGCCGCGATGTACCGCGGGTCGAGGATGCGGGACGTCGAGTCCAGCGGGTCCACGGCCGGGTAGATGCCCTTCTCGGAGATCGGACGGGAAAGAACCGTCGTCGCGTCGAGGTGGGCGAAGGTGGTGGCCGGCGCCGGGTCGGTCAGGTCGTCCGCGGGGACGTAGATCGCCTGCATCGAGGTGATCGAGTGACCGCGGGTCGAGGTGATGCGCTCCTGCAGCAGACCCATCTCGTCAGCCAGGTTCGGCTGGTAACCCACGGCGGACGGCATGCGGCCCAGAAGGGTCGACACCTCCGAACCGGCCTGGGTGTAACGGAAGATGTTGTCGATGAAGAAGAGCACGTCCTGCTTCTGCACATCGCGGAAGTACTCCGCCATGGTCAGACCGGCAAGCGCGACGCGAAGACGGGTGCCCGGGGGCTCGTCCATCTGGCCGAAGACAAGCGCCGTCTTGTCGATGACGCCCGAGTCGGCCATTTCCTCGATGAGGTCGTTGCCCTCACGGGTACGCTCACCGACGCCCGCGAAGACCGACACACCGTCGTGGTTGTTGGCGACGCGGTAGATCATTTCCTGGATCAGAACGGTCTTGCCGACACCGGCACCACCGAACAGACCGATCTTTCCACCCTTGACGTACGGGGTGAGAAGGTCGATGACCTTGACGCCGGTCTCGAACATCTCGGTCTTCGACTCGAGCTCGTCGAAGCGAGGGGCCTTGCGGTGGATCGGCCAGCGCTCGGTGACGTTGGCGTTCTCCTCCGGGTAGTTCAGCACCTCACCGAGGGTGTTGAACACCTTGCCCTTGGTGAAGTCACCGACGGGGACGGTGATGCCCTCGCCCGTGTCGGTCACCGGGGCCTGGCGGACCAGACCGTCGGTCGGCTGCATCGAGATGGTACGGACGAGGCCGTCACCCAGGTGCTGCGCGACCTCGAGGGTCAGGGTCTTGAGCTTGCCGTCCTCGGCCGGGTCGGCGACCTGGACCTTGAGGGCGTTGTAGATCTCGGGCATGGCGTCGACGGGGAACTCCACGTCGACGACCGGGCCGATGACCCGGGCGACGCGGCCCGTGGCGGCGGCCGTCTCAACAGTGGTCGTCATTACTTGTCACTCCCCGCGGTCGCGTCAGCCATGGCGCTCGCGCCACCGACGATCTCGCTGATTTCCTGGGTGATTTCGGCCTGGCGGGCCGCGTTGGCAAGCCGGGAGAGGCTCTTGATGAGATCCCCGGCGTTGTCGGTAGCCGACTTCATCGCGCGGCGGCGGGCGGCGTGCTCGGAAGCGGCCGACTGCAGCAGTGCGTTGTAGATGCGGCTCTCGACGTAGCGCGGCAGAAGGGCGTCGAGGACGTCCTCCGCCGACGGCTCGAAGTCGAACAGCGGAAGGATCTCGCCCTTCGTACCGCTCTCCTCCGCAGCCTGGTCGAGGCTGAGCGGCAGCATCCGGCCGTCCACCGCGTTCTGCGTCATCATCGACACGAATTCCGTGTAGACGATGTGCAGCTCGTCGACGCCACCCTCGGCCGTAACCGTCTGGATGGCCTCGATCAGCGGCGCCGCGACGCGCTTGGCGTCGGCGTAGGCCGGGCTGTCGGTGAAGCCCGTCCACGACTCCGTGACCTTGCGCTCACGGAACCCGTAGTAGGCGACACCCTTGCGGCCGACGATGTAGGTGTCGACCTCCTTGCCCTCGCCGCGCAGCCGCTCGGTGAGCCGCTCCGCCTGCTTGATGGCGTTCGAGGAGTAGCCGCCGGCCAGACCGCGGTCGCTCGTGATGAGCACGATCGCGGCGCGCACCGGCGCCTCGACCTCCGTGGTCAGGGCGTGCTTGGTGTTCGAACCGGTCGCCACCGCGGTCACCGCACGGGTGAGCTCGGTCGCGTACGGCATCGACGCCGCCACCTTGCGCTGCGCCTTGACGATGCGCGAGGCGGCGATCATCTCCATCGCCTTGGTGATCTTCTTGGTCGCCGTGATGGCACGGATGCGACGCTTGTAGACCCGGAGCTGCGCTCCCATGAGTCAGGTCCCTTCCGTCGTCACTTGGAGACGTTGACGGCCGGTACGTCCTCGCCCAGGAGCTTGCCGTCCGAGGTCTCGAACTGCCGCTTGAAGTTGGCGATGGCGTCGGCGATGGACGTCAGAGTGTCGTCCGACATCTTGCCGCCGTCCGCGATGGAGGTGAGGAGCTCCTTGCGCTCGAGGCGCAGGTGGTCCAGCAGCTCCGACTCGAAGCGACGGATGTCGTTGACCGGGACGTCGTCCATCTTGCCGGTGGTGCCGGCCCAGACGGAGACGACCTGCTCCTCGACGGGCATCGGCTGGTACTGGCCCTGCTTCAGCAGCTCGACCAGACGCTTGCCGCGCTCCAGCGAGGCCTTCGACGCGGCGTCCAGGTCGGAACCGAAGGCGGCGAACGCCTCCAGCTCACGGTACTGGGCGAGGTCCAGGCGCAGACGGCCGGAAACCTGCTTCATGGCCTTGTGCTGGGCCGAGCCACCGACGCGGGAGACCGAGATACCGACGTTCAGCGCCGGGCGCTGGCCCGCGTTGAACAGGTCGGACTCAAGGAAGCACTGGCCGTCGGTGATGGAGATGACGTTGGTCGGGATGAACGCCGACACGTCGTTCGCCTTGGTCTCGACGATCGGCAGACCGGTCATCGAACCGGCACCCATGTCGTCCGAGAGCTTGGCGCAACGCTCCAGCAGACGGGAGTGCAAGTAGAAGACGTCGCCCGGGTAGGCCTCGCGGCCCGGCGGACGGCGCAGCAGCAGCGACACGGCGCGGTAGGCGTCGGCCTGCTTCGACAGGTCGTCGAAGATGATCAGGACGTGCTTGCCGGCGTACATCCAGTGCTGGCCGATGGCCGAACCGGTGTACGGCGCCAGGTACTTGAAGCCGGCCGGGTCGGACGCCGGGGCGGCGACGATCGTTGTGTACTCGAGCGCACCGGCGTCTTCCAGGGCGCCGCGAACGGACGCGATGGTCGAGCCCTTCTGGCCGATGGCGACGTAGATGCAGCGAACCTGCTTGTTCACGTCGCCCGAGCGCCAGTTGTCGCGCTGGTTGATGATCGTGTCGACGGCAAGAGCGGTCTTGCCGGTCTGACGGTCACCGATGATCAGCTGACGCTGACCACGGCCGACCGGCACCATCGCGTCGATGGCCTTGTAGCCGGTCTGCATCGGCTCGTGGACCGACTTGCGGACCATGACGCCGGGGGCCTGCAGCTCGAGGGCGCGGCGGCCCTCGGTCGCGATCTCGCCGAGGCCGTCGATCGGGTTGCCGAGCGGGTCGACAACGCGGCCGAGGTAACCCTCGCCGACGCCGACGGAGAGCACCTCACCGGTGCGCTGCACCGGCTGGCCCTCCTCGATACCGCTGAACTCGCCGAGGACGACCGCACCGATCTCGCGCTCGTCGAGGTTCAGGGCGAGACCGAGGGTTCCGTCCTCGAACTTCAGCAGTTCGTTCGCCATGGCGGAGGGCAGGCCCTCCACCTTCGCGATGCCGTCGCCGGCAACGCTGACCGTTCCGACCTCCTCGCGCGAGGCCGCGTCCGGCTGGTACGACTGGACAAAGTTCTCCAGTGCGTCCCGGATCTCCTCCGGCCGGATCGTGAGCTCCGCCATCTGGGTTCCCTGCTCTCCTTGTTGGGCCTGAAGCTTCTTAGGGGTCTGGGGGCGACCCCCAGGAATCTTCTGCAAGTTCTGCACGGCCCAACCGGGCCGCTGGCAATACTTTTTTCTAATGTGTGGCTGGTCAGCCGGCCATGCGGCGCGACGCCTCGGCGATGCGGTCCGCGATGGTGCCGTCGATGACCTCGTCGCCGACCCGCACCGAGATCCCGCCGAGGACCGTGGGGTCCACGTCGAGGTTCAGGTGCATCGGGCGGCCGTACAGCTTGGCCAGCACCGCGCCGAGACGCTGCTTCTGGACGTCGCTGAGCGGAACCGCGGTGGTCACGGTGGCGACCATGCGGCCACGACGCTCGGCGGCGACCTTCGAAAGGGACTCGAGGCCCGCTTCCAGGCTACGTCCACGCGGGTGCGTGACGAGACGCGTGACCAGCCGCTCGGTGACGGCGTTCGCCTTGCCGCCGAGCAGGCTGCGGAGCAGCTGGCTCTTGGCGGCGGCGGTGGCCGACCGGTCGGTCAGTGCTGCGCGCAGCTCGGTGTTCGAGGAGACGATCCGGCCGAACCGGAACAGCTCGTCCTCGACGTCGTCGAGGCCTCCGCCGGTCTGGGCCGCCGTGAGGTCGGCGGTGGCCGCCAGGACCTCGAGCGAATCCACCAGGTCACGGGACTGCGACCAGCGGGACCGGACCATGCCGGACACCAGGTCGAGGGTTTCCCCGCCCACCTGGCCGCCCAGCAGGCGGTTTGCCAGCTCGGCCTTGGCCTCGCCGGACTGCGCCGGGTCCGTGATGACCCGACGCAGCGAGACCTCACGGTCGAGCAGCGCGGTGACGGACGCCAGCTCGCCGGCGAGCTTCGCCGCGTCGACGGACGTGTTGTCCGTCAGCGCGTCGAGACGCTCGCGGGCGGTGGCCAGCGCGTCGCGGCTCGCTCCGTTCATCGGGCGGCCTCGGCCTTCTCCTCAAGCTCGCTGAGGAAGCGGTCGATCGTGCGGCTCTGCCGGGCGTGGTCCTCGAGGGACTCGCCGACAAGCTTTCCGGCCAGGTCGGTCGCCAGCTTGCCGACGTCCTGACGGAGGGCGGAAGAGGCGGCCTTGCGGTCAGCCGCGATCTGGGCGTGACCGGCAGCGATGATCTCCTCACGCTGCCGCTGGCCCTCTGCGCGCAGTTCTTCCTTGAGCGCAGTGCCCTGCTCCAGAGCGTCCTGGCGCAGGCGAGCGGCCTCGTGCCGGGCTTCGGCGAGCTGGGCCTTGTACTGCTCCAGCACGCTCTGAGCCTCGGTCTGAGCGGCCTCAGCCTTTTCGATACCGCCTTCGATGGCCTCGCGGCGCTCGTCCAGAACCTTGTTGATGTTCGGGAGGAGCTTCTTCGCGAGGAAACCGAAGACGATGACGAAGGCGATCAGACCGATGACGAGCTCGGGGATCGGCGGGATGAGGGGGTTCTCCACCTCAGCCGCGAGAACCAGGAGGTTCACTTCAGTGCCTTTCGTCTAGGGAGTGGTCGTGGATCCGAGGATCACGGGCCGTAGACGAACGGCATGACCAGACCGATGAGGGCGAGCGCCTCACAGAAGGCGAAGCCGAGGATCTGGTTGGCGCGGATCAGGCCGGCAGCCTCAGGCTGACGAGCGAGGGCCTGGGTGCCGTTACCGAAGATGATGCCGACGCCGACGCCGGGGCCGATGGCCGCAAGGCCGTAACCGATGGAGCCGAGGGAGCCGGTGACGCCTTCGGCGGCGATGGTCTGGAGAGCGGACATGCCGGTTCTTCCTTCTCTTTCACGGACCCGGTGGGGGTTGGCCACCGGACGACATAGTGGTTTGGGGGAGGGCTTGACTCAGTGGTGCTCTGCGAGCGCGCCCTGAATGAAGCTGCAAGCCAGGAGGACGAAGACGTACGCCTGGACAGCCTGGATGAAGAGCTCGAAAGCGGTCATCACCAGGACCATGACGAACGAGACGCCCGCGTAGGCGATCCCGATGCCGTTCAGCAGGTACCAGCTGGCGATCGTGAAGAGCAGCAGCAGGGTGTGACCGGCGAACATGTTCGCAAACAGTCGGACCGCATGGGTGAACGGGCGCACCAGGACGTTCGAGAAGAACTCGATGACCATGACCATCGGCAGAACCGGGCCGAGCGACTTGTCGTAGCCGGTCAGGTTCTTGAAGCCACCGACGAAGCCGTGACGCTTGAAGGTCACGCTCATCCAGATCACATACACGATGGCCGCGAGGCCTGCCGGGTACGCGATGATCGCGGTCACCGGGAACTGGGCGAGCGGAATGATCGACCAGAGGTTCATGATCCAGACGAAGAAGAACAGCGAGACCATCAGGGGGACGTACTTCTCGCCCTCCTTCTTGCCCAGCGTCTCGTAGACGATGCCGCGGCGCACGAAGTCGTAGCCGGCCTCGGCGACCATCTGCAGCTTGCCCGGGACGACCTTCGGCTTGCGGAAGGCGGCCCAGAAGAAGGCGACGATGACGACCGAGCCGAGCAGGGCGAGCAACATCGTCTTGTTGAAGTACGTGCTGCTGTCACCGTCCCCGAAGATCGGCTCGAACAGGAACGAGTGCAGGCCGGGAGCCGGGAATCCACAACCGTCGAAGATGTGGCAATCGGTCTCGAAGGCGAGCACCGTCGTCGGGTCAGCACTCACCGCGGGCTCCTTCAGCGTGGCGCATAGGTACGGCAACCTCGTTGTGTCGGCGCGGCGGACAGCCGCTGTTCGGCACTGGACTGGTGTAACGGATGTGGGGGCGGCGTTCGGGCATCGAGCCTCGCGATGGGACAGGCGTCAGCTCAGATGCCCGCGCCAGCATTGCCACAGTTGAAACCGGACGATAGCAGCATCCCGAACGCGTACTTATTCCGCCCCTACCCCTCACGGCTTCTGGCCCGAATTTCCGGGCTTGTCGCCCTTCATCGAGTCAGGTTCGACGTAGAGGATCTTGGCCTTCATATGAGCACGCGCCTGTGCGCCGATCCACACCAGGGTGGCGACGACGAGCGTGATGGCGAAGGCCCGGGGGTTAAACAGCGTCGTGTTCTTGAACACGGCGAGAAAGACGAAGAGCAACAGGATCTGGGCCGTGTAGAGCATCAGCCCCATGGCCTGGAACAAGTGCGGAAGCGATTTCGCCGTGCGTTGCAGTACGAGGAATCCGATGCCCATGAACAGCATCACCAACAGCGTCGCAACGACAGCGCCCAGCGCCCCCTTGCCACCGGCGACGATCCCACTGATGACGGCGGCGAGAGCGCCGGCGGCAGCCGTGGGAACGGCGGATTGCAGAAGGGATCGGACGTCATCTGACCGCATGGCGGTTTGCTCCGCGTGGTGGTGGGGGCACAGGGACTCGTACAGGACGAGCGTAAGCCCGGTCCGAGTGAGTACCTCGGGCCAATGGACCGTCGCACTACGGTCCTTCGGCTCTGTCGCCGGGTTTAGTGAACGGTATCACAAAGTATTTGATGAGAGCTTTACTCGGAGGGTGTGCGGACTGTCACACATGAGAGTGACCCTGCGCGTGTGTGCGCGACAGGCAAGTGTCTTGTCTGGTAAAGGGCGTTCATGTCGGACATGCGCACCGGGCGTCAGCGCGAGGATCCGGCCTTACGCCGGTCGGGGAAGCGCGAACGGGGGCCGATGGCGGTCGCGCCGTTGACGCCGGACACACCTGCCGCGATCGGCCGGGCCGGTTCCGGCTCCGCGGCGGACGCGTCCAGCAGGGCTGCCTCCGCGGCCCGTTCCGCGTGCCGGTAGCGCGGCGGGACCAGCCGCTCCGCCCACTGCGGGGCTCGCGGGGTGAAGCGCGGCAGCAGGAGCAGGAGCAGGCCCACGGCGCTCAGCGCGGCGATCGCCAGCACGATCCACATCGAGGCGGAATGCACCGAATACGCCACGGTGCCGAAGGCGATCAAGCCTGACCAGAAGTACATGATGAGCACCGCCCGGCTGTGCGAATGCCCGAGTTCCAGCAGCCGGTGGTGGAGGTGCCCGCGGTCCGCGGCGAAGGGCGACTGGCCCTTCCAGGTGCGCCGCACGATGGCGAGCACCAGGTCCGTCATCGGGATCGCGATGATCGTGAGCGGCAGGATCAGCGGGATGAAGACCGGCAGCATCGCGTGGGTCGCGTTGCGCTCGCCGCCCACGAACAGCGCCATCGCGTCCGGGTCCACCTGTCCGGTGATGGAGATGGCGGCGGCGGCCAGCACCAGACCGATGAGCATCGAGCCGGAGTCGCCCATGAAGATCCGGGCGGGGTGCATGTTGTGCGGCAGGAAGCCGAGGCACATGCCCATCAGGATGGCGGCGAAGAGGGTCGCGGGCGCGGCCGCCTCGATCCCGTAGCCGAACCAGATCCGATACGCGTAGAGGAAGAACGCGCAGGTCGCGATGCAGACCATGCCGGCGGCGAGGCCGTCGAGGCCGTCCACGAAGTTCACCGCGTTGATGGTGATCACGACGAGGGCCACGGTGAGCAGGTTGCCCTGCCAGGGGGTGAGCGAGACCGAGCCGACGCCCGGGACCGGGATCCACAGGATGGTCAGGCCCTGCATGCACATCACACCGGCGGAGATCATCTGTGCGCCGAGTTTGATCAGGGCGTCGAGCTCGAACTTGTCGTCCAGTACGCCGACCAGCCAGATCAGGGCCGCCCCGGAGAGCAGGGCCCGCGGCTCGTTCGACAGCTCGAAGACCCCGTTGAGGTTCTGCAGGTGGTCCGCGACGAGCAGGCCGGCGCACAGTCCGCCGAACATCGCGATGCCGCCGAGCCGGGGAGTGGGCTCCCGGTGCACGTCGCGGGCACGGATCTCTGGCATCGCGCCCACGGCGATCGCGAACTTCCGCACGGGCCCGGTGAGTAGATAAGTCACCGCGACCGTGACGCAAAGCGTCAGCAGATATTCACGCACGGGCTGCCCCAGATGTATCGCCGGCCATCTCAGCCCCACACACTAGCTGCGAAGTACTCACTGTCGGGGACGCGCAGGGGCGGTATCCCGGTTGCGGTACGTCGCTCTTGCCCGGCTTAAACCCCATACGGTGGAAAACTGACCACGAGCTCGTTGACGTCCCTGCGGATCTGCGCGGGCTCCCCGCCGGCCAGCGCGGCCGTGAACAGCGCGGCGATCCGGTCCATCTCCCCCTCCCCCATGCCCTGCGTGGTCACGGCCGCGGTGCCGAGGCGGATCCCGCGCTGGTCACCGTAGGGAAGGGCGCAGGTGTCCAGCACGATCCCGGCGGCCGCCAGCCTGCCCCGGGCTGCCGCGCCGTCGAGGCCCAGCGGTGCGGGGTCGGCGGTGATCAGGTGGGTGTCGGTGCCCCCGGTCGTGATCGCGAACCCGCGGGCGGCGAGCGCGTCGGCCAGGGCGCGGCCGTTGGCGACCACCCGGTGCGCGTACGAGGTGAAGGCGGGCCCGGCGGCCTCGCCGAAGGCCACGGCCTTGGCGGCGATGCTGTGCATCTGCGGGCCGCCCTGAGTGAAGGGGAACACCGCCCGGTCGATCCGCTCCGCGAACTCGGCCCCGCACAGGATCATCCCGCCGCGCGGCCCCCGGAGCACCTTGTGGGTGGTGGCGACGACGATGTCGGCGTAGGGCACGGGGCTGGGCGCGGCCCCGCCTGCCACGAGCCCGATGGGGTGGGCGGCGTCGGCGATCAGGAAGGCCCCGACCTCGTCGGCGATCTCCCGGAACGCGGAGTACTCGGGGTGCCTCGGGTAGGAGATGGACCCGCACACGATGGCCTTGGGCCGGTGCTCGTGCGCGAGCCGCTGCACCTGGGCGTAGTCGATGAGCCCGGTCGCGGCGTCCACTCCGTACCCGACGAAGTCGAACCACCGCCCGGAGAAGTTGGCGGGCGAGCCGTGGGTGAGGTGCCCCCCGGAGGTGAGCGCCATGGCCAGCACGGTGTCCCCCGGCCGCAGCAGCGCGGCGTACGCGGCGAGCACGGCGGCGGATCCGGAGTGCGGCTGCACGTTCGCGTGCTCGGCGCCGAAGAGGGCGCGGGCCCGCTCGACGGCGATCTGCTCGGCGAGGTCGGCGTACTCGCAGCCGCCGTGGTGCCGGGCGCCGGGGTAGCCCTCGGCGTACTTGTTGGCGAGCACCGATCCCAGTGCGGTGAGCACGGCGGCGGAGGTGAAGTTCTCGGCGGCGATCAGCTGCAGCCCCGTCGCCTGGCGCTGCCGTTCCCCGTCGAGGACGTCGGCCATCTGCGGATCCTGCTGCCGCAGCAGGTCCAGGGGCTGGGTGATGACGCTCATGGCGCGACTCCAGGGGGGTACCGCGTACCGGGTACCAGCCACTGTAGGCCGCCCCTGCCCATCCCGCCCTGCGGCGCCCGTCCGGCCCGGCCGGCATGTGGGGCGCGGGGGTCAGCGGGAAGCGGTGACGCCCGTCAGGGCCGTGACCACGGGGTCCAGCGCCTGGTTGATCTCGTCGCCGATCGACCGGAAGAAGGTGATCGGCGCCCCGTACGGGTCGTACACCTCGTCCGCGTCGGGGGAAGGCGCCAGGAGCCACCCGCGTAGAGCGGCGGCGGCACGGACCAGCGCGCGGGCCCGCTCCACCATCCCGTCCTCCAGCGGCGGCAGGGTCGCCGGGTCTATCGCCCGGACCAGCCGGGTGAACTCCTTCAGGGTGAAGGTGCGCAGCCCCGCCGAGTGCCCCATGGAGATCACCTGGGCGCGGTGGTCGCGGGTGGCGGTCAGGACCAGGTCCGCGCGTATGACGTGCTCGTCCAGGAGCTCCCGGCCGGTGAAGCCGGAGGCGTCGGCCCCGAAGTCGGCCAGCACGGCGGCCGCGTTGGCCTCCATGGGCGCGCCCTCGTGGCCCCAGGTGCCCGCGCTCTCCACGATCAGGTCCCCGGTGACGGGGCCCCCGAGCCGGTGGGACAGCGCGTGCCGCGTCAGCCGCTCGGTGATGGGCGAGCGGCACACGTTGCCGGTGCTGACGTGGAGTATGCGGAAGGTGCTGTCCCCGGCTATGCCACGCCCCTGAGGGCTCACGGAGCCACCTCGAGGTCGGGCACGACCTCCCGCAGCTGCTCGGCGGTCAGTGCCCCCTCGCGCAGGAGGACGGGAACCTTCCCGGTGACGTCGACGATCGACGAGGGCTGCATGCCCGGGGTCGGGCCGCCGTCCAGGTACACGGACACGGAGTCGCCGAGCATTTCGCGCGCCGCGTCGCAGTCCTCCGGCGCGGGGTGTCCGGTCAGGTTCGCCGAGGACACCGCCATCGGGCCGACCTCGGTCAGCAGCTCGATCGCGACGGGGTGCAGGGGCATGCGTACGGCCACGGTCCCGCCGGTCTCGCCCAGGTCCCACGCCAGCGAGGGCTGGTGCTTGGCGACCAGCGTCAGCGCGCCCGGCCAGAAGGCGTCGACGAGCTCCCACGCCTGCTCGGAGAAGTCGGTGACCAGGCCGTGCAGGGTGTTCGGGGACCCGATGAGGACGGGGGTGGGCATGTTGCGGCCGCGCCCCTTGGCGGCGAGCAGGTCGCCGACGGCCTCGGCGCTGAAGGCGTCCGCGCCGATCCCGTACAGGGTGTCGGTGGGCAGCACGACGAGCTCGCCGCGGCGTACGGCGGAGGCGGCTTCACGCAGGCCCGTCTTGCGGTCCGTCGCGTCGTTGCAGTCGTATCGCCGGGCCATCAGCGGGCCTCCTCGTGCAGCAGGGGGGTGGCGGGAATGCGCGCGGTGACCGAGCCGATCATGACGGGGCCGGTCACGGCAGGGCCTTGCGGGCGGTCGCGAAGCGCGGGCGCTTGTTGAGGTCGGGGTGGTCGGCGGCGTCGGCCCAGCCCCGCTCCTCTGCGAAGATCCACGGGACCTGTCCGCCCTGGGTGTCGGCGTGCTCGATGACGACGATGCCGCCGGGCCGCAGCAGCCGGTGGGCGGTGCGCTCGATGCCGCGGATGGTGTCCAGGCCGTCTTCGCCGGAGAACAGCGCCATCTCGGGGTCGTGGTCGCGGGCCTCCGGTGCCACGTACTCCCACTCGGTGAGCGGGATGTACGGCGGATTGGAGATGACCAGGTCGACCTGGCCGTCCAGCTCGGGCAGGGCGCTCAGCGCGTTGCCCTGGTGGACGGTGACCCGGGAGCCCTCGGCGTTCTTACGGGTCCACTGGAGGGCGTCCTCGGACAGCTCGACGGCGTGCACGCGCGAGCGCGGCACCTCCTGCGCCATGGCGAGCGCGATGGCGCCCGAGCCGGTGCAGAGGTCCACGATCAGCGGTTCGACGACGTCCATCGCCCGGACGGCCTGTATGGCCCAGTCCACGACCGACTCGGTCTCGGGCCGGGGCACGAAGACCCCGGGCCCGACCTGGAGCTCCAGGTAGCGGAAGAAGGCGCGGCCGGTGATGTGCTGGAGCGGCTCGCGCGCCTCGCGGCGGGCGACGGCCTCCCAGTAGCGGGCATCGAAGTCCGCGTCCTTGACGTGGTGGAGTTCCCCCCGCTTGACGCCGTGCACGAAGGCCGCGAGCTCCTCCGCGTCGAAACGCGGTGAGGGCACGCCGGCGGCGGCCAGCCGCTGGGTGGCCTGGGCCACCTCGGCAAGCAGCAAGTTCACGCTGGTCCTCCGGGCTGCTGTCGTACGGGGGGTGGTGCGGGGTCCTGCGGGGTGGTGCGGGGGTCCTGCGCGGGGACTCAGTGCGCGGACGCGAGCTTGGCGGCGGAGTCCGTGTCGACGCAGGCCTGGATGACCGGGTCGAGGTCTCCGTCGAGCACCTGGTCCAAGTTGTACGCCTTGAAGCCCGTCCGGTGGTCCGAGATCCGGTTTTCCGGGTAGTTGTACGTACGGATCTTCTCGGAGCGGTCCACGGAGCGCACCTGGCTGCGGCGCACGTCGGAGGCCTCCTGCTCGGCGGCTTCCTGGGCGGCGGCCAGCAGGCGCGAGCGCAGGATGCGCATCGCCTGCTCCTTGTTCTGGAGCTGGCTCTTCTCGTTCTGGCAGGAGGCGACCACACCGGTCGGGATGTGCGTGATGCGCACGGCCGAGTCGGTGGTGTTGACGGACTGGCCGCCGGGGCCCGAGGAGCGGTACACGTCGATGCGGAGGTCGTTCATGTTGACCTCGACCTCCACCTCCTCGGCTTCCGGGGTGACGAGCACGCCGGCGGCGGAGGTGTGGATGCGGCCCTGGGACTCGGTGGCCGGCACGCGCTGGACGCGGTGCACGCCGCCCTCGTACTTCAGGCGGGCCCAGACGCCCTGGCCGGGCTCGGTGGCGCCGTTGCCGCCCTTGGTGCGGACGGAGACCTGGACGTCCTTGTAGCCGCCGAGCTCGGACTCGGTGGCATCGATGATCTCGGTCTTCCAGCCCACGCGCTCGGCGTAGCGCAGGTACATGCGCAGCAGGTCGCCGGCGAACAGGGCCGACTCGTCACCGCCCGCACCCGCCTTGACCTCCAGGAGCACGTCCTTGTCGTCGCTGGGGTCGCGCGGAACGAGCAGCAGGCGGAGCTTCTCGGTGAGCTCTTCGCGCTGTGCGGTCAGTTCCTTGACCTCTGCCACGAAGTCCGGGTCGTCGGCCGCGAACTCCTTCGCCGTCTCGATGTCCTCGGCGGACTGCTTCCAGGCACGGAAGGTCGCGACGATCGGGGTCAGCTCCGCGTAGCGCTTGTTCAGCTTGCGCGCGTTGGCCTGATCCGAGTGGACCGAAGGGTCGGCGAGCTTCTTCTCAAGATCGGCGTGCTCGCCGATCAGTTCCTCGACCGCCTCGAACATCGGGGGCTCCTGAAGATGGTGAATGTGAAGAAAAGGGCTGCGGGACGAGAAAGGCGCCGGTCCGGCTGCCCCCGTGCGAACAGGGTGCAGCCGGGGACCGGCGCCTGAGGCTCGCTACTTCTGTGCAGCCTTGCCGAAGCGGGCCTCGAAGCGGGCCACGCGGCCACCGGTGTCGAGGATCTTCTGCTTGCCCGTGTAGAACGGGTGGCACTCGGAGCAGACCTCGGCTCGGATGGAGCCCTCGGTCAGGGTGCTACGGGTGGTGAACGACGCGCCACAGGTGCAGCTGACCTGGGTCTCGACGTACTGGGGGTGAACATCGCGCTTCAAGGTGTCTCCTAGATTCGGGAGGGCGCCGGGTCGCAGGAGCCGAATTGCGCGCTGCGTGAACCGGGGCCGACAGACCAGTCTGCCAGGACCGGGCTGCCTGTCAAAATTCTGAGGACCGCCTCCCTCAACGGCAGGGGTCCGGCATCTATTCCGCGGCCCGGCGGAACCTTCCGGGCGGGCGGTCCGGGCGGGCGGTCCGCCCCTCCGGCTACCGGACGACCGTACCGGCCGTGCCCTTGTCGCCGGCCGAGTTCGCGGTGGCCGCGGCGGGAACCGGCTGGTCGGCCAGCAGGGCGTCCCAGACCATCGCGGACTCCTTGGTGAGCGGGACGACCCGGTTGGGGTCACGGGTGTCTCCGGTCACCGGCAGGGTGATCATCTGCATGTTCTCGGGGCTGATGCCCTCCAGGCCCTGGGCGAACCCCATGAGGGACTTCACGTCGCCGAGCGCCTTGTCCGTGGTGATGGCCTTGGTGGCGGTGTCGGCGAGGTCGAGCAGCTTCTTCGGGTTGTCGAAGACGCCGATGGTCTTGACCTGCTTGATCAGCGCCTTGATGAAGGCCTGCTGGAGCTGTATTCGGCCCAGGTCGCCGCCGTCGCCGACGCCGTGGCGGGTACGGACGAGGCCGAGGGCCTGCTCGCCGTTCAGCCTGTTCGTCCCGGCGGGCAGGTCGAGGTGGCTGTAGGCGTCCTTGATCGGCTTGGTGGTCGTCACCTCGACGCCGCCGAGCTTGTCGATGATCTCCTTGAAGCCGGTGAAGTCGACTTCGAGGTAGTGATCCATGCGGATCCCCGACATCTTCTCCACGGTCGCGACGGCGCAGGCGGCCCCGCCGACGGTGAAGGACTCGTTGAACATCTTGCGCGGGCCGCCCAGGTCGCTCTTGCCGTTCGGGAGCTTGCAGACGGGCCGGGTCACGAGGGTGTCGCGGGGTATCGATACGACGGTGGCCTTGGTGTGGCCCTCGTTGAGGTGGACGATCATCGCCGTGTCGGAGCGCGCGGAGCCGCCGTCGTCCTGGCCGTACTCCCCGTTGGCGCCGCCGCGGGAGTCCGAGCCGAGGACGAGGATGTCCATCGAGCCGTTGTCCACGTTCTGCGGGCGGTCCTTGCCGAGGGCGGCGTCGATGTCGACCGTCTTGAGGTTGCCGTTGAACTTGAAGTAGAAGTAGCCGAGCCCCGCCCCGCCCAGGAGGAGCACGCCTGCGGCGGTCCACGCGGCGATGACGACGGCCCTGCGGCCCGCGGCCGGCTTCCGTCGGCGTCTGCCCGCGGCGGCCCTGCGGCCGCGGCCCCTGTTGTCCTGGCTCATGCTCTGCTCTGCCCGTCTGTGTTCGGCCCGGTTCCCCGTTTCCCTCTGACAGAGACGGTCGGACGCCCCCCAGGGTTCCACGGCCGCCTGTGCGTCCCGTGTGCGTCCCGGCCCGCAGAACCCCCGCGCCCGGCCGGGACGGGTACCCCGCGAACGCCCCGTGACCCCATACCCACCTGCGGTTTCCACCGGGCGCGCGGGGCCACCGCCCGGGGTCGCGTGGTGTACGGGGTGTGGCAAAGGTCGCATCTGCGCGCGAAGCACCGTAGACCACACAAGACCGCTCAGATCCCATGGATCCCAAAGATCCCACAGGCCCCAGAGATCCCAGAGGTCCCAGAGGTCCCACGAGCCTCACAGGACCCACAGCCCCCTGGGCCCCGTAGGCCGGAAAGCCCCGGGCATGACGCGACCGCCCCCGTCGCGGGTGCGGCGGGGGCGGTCGGCGGTCACGCAGGTGGTGCTACGAGGAGACGTCAGTCGTCGTTCTTGCCCGACGGGGTCGTCTTCGCGATCTGCATGAGGAACTCGGCGTTCGACTTCGTCTGCTTCATCTTGTCGAGGAGCAGCTCGATGGCCTGCTGCGAGTCGAGCGCGTGCAGTACCCGGCGCAGCTTCCAGACGATGGCGAGCTCCTCGCTGTTGAGGAGGATCTCCTCCTTGCGGGTGCCCGAGGGGTCCACGTCCACGGCCGGGAAGATGCGCTTGTCGGCGAGCTTCCGGTCGAGCTTGAGCTCCATGTTGCCGGTGCCCTTGAACTCCTCGAAGATCACCTCGTCCATGCGCGAGCCGGTGTCGACCAGCGCGGTGGCCAGGATGGTCAGCGAGCCGCCGTCCTCGATGTTGCGCGCGGCACCGAAGAAGCGCTTCGGCGGGTACAGCGCGGTCGAGTCGACACCACCGGACAGGATGCGGCCGGAGGCGGGGGCGGCGAGGTTGTACGCGCGTCCCAGACGGGTGATGGAGTCCAGCAGGACGACCACGTCGTGGCCGAGCTCGACGAGACGCTTGGCGCGCTCGATGGCCAGCTCGGCGACGGTGGTGTGGTCCTCGGCCGGGCGGTCGAAGGTCGAGGAGATGACCTCGCCCTTCACCGACCGCTGCATGTCGGTGACCTCTTCCGGACGCTCGTCGACCAGGACGACCATCAGGTGGCACTCGGGGTTGTTGACCGTGATCGCGTTGGCGATCGCCTGCATGATCATGGTCTTGCCGGTCTTCGGCGGGGCCACGATCAGACCGCGCTGGCCCTTACCGATCGGCGACACGAGGTCGATGATGCGGGTGGTCAGCACGCCCGGGTCGGTCTCCAGGCGGAGCCGGTCCTGGGGGTACAGGGGGGTCAGCTTCTGGAACTCCGGGCGGCCGCGGCCGGATTCGGGCGCCATGCCGTTGACGGAGTCCAGGCGCACGAGCGCGTTGAACTTCTCGCGGCGCTCGCCGTCCTTGGGCTGCCGGACGGCGCCGGTGGTGTGGTCGCCCTTGCGCAGACCGGCCTTGCGGACCTGGGCGAGGGAGACGTACACGTCGTTCGGGCCGGGCAGGTAGCCCGAGGTCCGGATGAACGCGTAGTTGTCGAGGATGTCGAGGATGCCCGCCACGGGGATCAGGACGTCGTCGTCGGCGACCGGAGTCTCGGCCGGCGCGAACTCGTCGCGGCCGCGACGGCCACGGCGGTCGCGGTAGCGGCCGCGACGGCCGCGACGGCCGTCCTCGTCGAAGTCGTCCTGCGGGCCGTTGTCCTGACGGTCCCGGTCCTGACGGCCGCCCTGCTGACCCTGGCCCTGGCCCTGGCCGCGGCCGCCCTGCTGGCGGTCCTGACGGTCGGTCCGGTCCTGACGGCCGCCCTGCTGGCCCTGACCCTGGCCCTGGCCCTGGTTCTGACCCTGGCCCTGGCCGGCCTGGCCCTGGGCGCCCTGGCCCTGGTCGTCGACCTTGGCACCGCGCTCACGGCGCTCGCGGCGGCCGTCGGCACGGTCGTTGCCGCGCTCGCGGCGGTCGCGACGGCCGCGGCCCTCGCCTTCCTGGCCCTGAGCCTGGCCGGCGGGGGCGGTGGCGGCCTCGGCCTTCGCTTCGGCCTGTGCGGCCGGAGCGACGGTCTCGGACTTCTGCTCCACCTGCACGGCGGCAGCGGGGGCCGAACCCTCGGGGCTGCCGGAGGGGGCGGTGGCACGCCGGCGGCGACGCTCGCCGACCGGGGCGTCCTCGCTGGCCGGCTGGCCCGGGATGTCGATCTGGGCCTGCGCGGCGGTCTTCTCGGCGGGCGCCTCGGCGGCGGCCTCGCCCGTGCGGGCCTTGCTGGTGGCACGGCGCTTCGGCTTGGTCTCGCCGGCGTCGGAGGCCGGGGCGGCGGCGGGCGCGGAGGCCGCGGCCTTGGGGGCGCTGCTTCCCGCCTGCGCCTCCTTGATGACCTCGATCAGCTGGCCCTTGCGCATCCGCGCGGTGCCCCTGATACCGAGGCCCGACGCGACCTGCTGGAGCTCGGCCAGGACCATGCCGTCAAGGCCGGTGCCGGAGCGGCGGCGCTTGGTCGGCGCGGCGCCCTCGGCGGGGGCACTGGTGTCGACGTTGGTGTCGGCAGCGCCCATCAGATCGGTGGTGTCGCTCACGAAGGGTCCTTCCCTGGAGCGGACGTCGGCCTGTCTGGCTCGGCGACCGGTTGTGCTGTCCGACAGCAAGCCACGACTCGATGAGCCGCGAACTGCTGCCGGGGCGGTGGTCCGCCGATAGAGATACGGCGGAGAGAAACGTGCATGTGCGTGGGTGGTTCCGGCGAGAAGCCCCCGAGCTGAAAGCGTGGGAATGTCACGCCGATTCCGGAGCGTGCTCGAAACTGCTGGCAGCGATCAAAGCAGTCGGGGAGGCTCCCGGAAGAAAGGTGGTCCCTGATAGGGACACTGAGCACCAAGCCATGGCGGCTTCGGATGCGCACTTGAGACTAACACTACCGGATCCAACAGACATTCCCCCTCTCCATCACCGGCTTTCGAGCCCATCCGCGCGGGTTTCGCGCGGGCTCCGCGCGGGCGGCCTGCCCCGGCCGCCCGCCCCTGGCCGGCTGTGTCCTCTCCTGCGCGGATCAGCCGCCCTGGGTTCCCAGCGGAAGTACGCTCGCGCCCGCGGCGTCGAGTGCGAGGCGGTTCGCCGCCCACCCCTCGCCTGCGAGCCGTGCGACCTTGTCGGCCGCACCGTTGTCGACCAGCGCGAGGACCGTGGGGCCCGCGCCGGAGATCACTGCGGGGATGCCGTCCGCCCGCAGCCGGGCCACGAGCGCCACGCTCTCGGGCATCGCCGGGGACCGGTACTCCTGGTGGAGACGGTCCTCGGTGGCCGGCAGCAGGAACTCGGGACGCCTGGTCAGGGCCTCTACGAGCAGACCCGCGCGGCCCGCGTTGACGGCCGCGTCCACGTGCGGGACGGTGCGCGGCAGCAGGCCGCGCGCCGTCTCCGTCAGGACCGGCTTGGAGGGAACGAAGACCACCGGAACGATGGAATCGGCGGGCTCCATACGGATCGCCTTGGCGCTGCCGCCGTCCATCCACGCGAGGGTGAAACCGCCGAGCAGACAGGCGGCGACGTTGTCGGGGTGGCCCTCGATCTCGGTGGCGAGCTCAAGCAGCGCCGTGTCGTCGATCTTGGCCTCTCCGCCTATGGTCACGGCGCGGGCGGCCACGATGCCCGCGCAGATCGCCGCGGAGGAGGAGCCGAGGCCACGGCCGTGCGGGATGCGGTTGGCACAGACGACCTCGAGGCCGCGCGGCTGGCCGCCCAGCAGGTCGAAGGCGGTGCGCATGGACCGTACGAGGAGGTGGCTCTCGTCCCGCGGCAGGGTGTCGGCACCTTCGCCCGCGATGTCGATGTTCAGGCCGGAATCGGCCACGCGTACGACGACATCGTCATAGAGCCCCAAGGCCAGCCCGAAGGCGTCGAAGCCCGGGCCGAGGTTGGCACTGCTGGCGGGAACGCGCACCCGTACGGCGGCGGCGCGGAACGCTGGACCGGCCATCTTCCGATGACACTCCTTGTGACTGTGCGAGACGGAATCTTCGCTGGCTCGCTGTGAATGTACTGGAGAACGTACGACACCCGAAGGCCCTGTGGGCAGCACCGCGGTCATATGCGCGGCGGCGGATGTAAGTACAGCCTATCGAAGGAAGGTTCTTCTCCGACATAGGGCGCACAGCAGGCGCACGATGCGTGTCGCCGGCTCCCGCCGGTCCGGTCGGGTTTCCGCCGCGATATCTGGCGGGTTTCCGTCGGTTTTCGTGCCGTACGGCCCGAGTTGCCGGATTCCTCAGCCTTCGAAAGACTTCCGGAATCCGGCAACTCGGTTACTGCGGTACTGCCGGGGCCGCCGGCCGACCGCCCTTCCGGGGCGGCCGGCCGGCGGCCCGGTCAGACGAGACCCAGACGGATGGCGGCGGCCTCGGCGTCGACCGGAATGGTGATCGGCTGCGGAGCACCCGCGACCGCCCAGTCGGGGTCCTTCAGGCCGTTGCCGGTGACGGTGCAGACGATCTTCTGGCCGGGGTCGACCAGACCGAGGTCGACGGCCTTGAGCAGACCAGCCACCGACGCAGCCGAGGCGGGCTCGACGAAGACGCCCTCCTGGGCGGCCAACAGGCGGTAGGCGGACAGGATCTGGCGGTCCGTCACCTCATCGATGAAGCCGCCCGACTCGTCCCGGGCCTGCAGGGCGTAGTCCCACGAGGCCGGGTTGCCGATGCGGATCGCGGTGGCGATGGTGTGCGGCTCCTTGACGACCTCGCCGCGCACGATCGGCGCCGAGCCGGAAGCCTGGAAACCCCACACGCGGGGCGTACGGGAGGACAGGCCGTCGGCCTTGTACTCCTTGAAGCCCTTCCAGTACGCGGTGATGTTGCCGGCGTTGCCGACGGGCAGCACGTGGATGTCGGGGGCGTCGCCGAGCGCGTCCACGATCTCGAAGGCCGCCGTCTTCTGGCCCTCGATGCGTACCGGGTTGACCGAATTGACCAGCGCCACCGGGTAGTTGTCGGACAGCGCGCGGGCCAGATCCAGACAGTCGTCGAAGTTGCCGTCGACCTGAAGGATCTTGGCGCCGTGGACCAGGGCCTGGCCCATCTTGCCGAGCGCGATCTTGCCGCGGGGCACGAGGACGGCGCAGACCATCCCGGCGCGCACCGCGTAGGCGGCGGCGGAGGCCGAGGTGTTGCCCGTGGAGGCGCAGATGACGGCCTTGGCGCCGTCCTCCTTGGCCTTGGTGATCGCCATGGTCATGCCGCGGTCCTTGAAGGACCCGGTGGGGTTGGCCCCCTCGACCTTGAGGTGTACCTCGCAGCCGGTGCGCTCGGAGAGCACCTGGGCGGGGACGAGGGGAGTGCCGCCCTCGCGGAGCGTCACCACCGGGGTCGTGGCCGTGACCGGCAGGCGGTCCCGGTACTCCTCGATGATGCCGCGCCACTGGTGGGTGCGATTGCTGCTCATGGGTCCTTACTCCCCTTCAACACGCATGATGCTGGCGACACCGCGGACGGTGTCCAGCTTCCGCAGCGCCTCGACGGTCCCGGAGAGGGCGGCGTCGGGCGCACGGTGAGTGACGACGACGAGGGAGGCCTCGCCGTCCTTGCCCTGCTGGCGGACCGTGTCGATGGAGACACCGTGCTCCGCGAAGGTGGTCGCCACCTGGGCGAGTACGCCCGGCTTGTCCGCCACATCGAGGCTGATGTGGTAGCGGGTGACGACATCCCCCATGGGGCTGACCGGCAGCTGGGTGTACGCCGACTCGCCCGGCCCCTTTGCCTCGGCGAGCTTGTTGCGGCAGACGGCGACGAGGTCGCCGAGGACCGCGGACGCGGTCGGCGCGCCGCCCGCGCCCGGGCCGTAGAACATGAGCCGCCCGGCGGCCTCCGCCTCGACGAACACCGCGTTGTAGGCCTCGCGGACGGAGGCGAGCGGGTGGGTCAGCGGGATCATCGCCGGGTGGACGCGGGCGGTGACGGACTCCCCGTCGGCGGCGCGCTCCAGGATGGCGAGGAGCTTGATGGTGCAGCCCATGCGCTTGGCGGACGCGAAGTCGGCGGCGCTGACCTCGGTCATGCCCTCGCGGTAGACGTCGTCGAGGCGGACCCGGGTGTGGAAGGCGATGCCGGCCAGGATCGCGGCCTTGGCGGCGGCGTCGTAGCCCTCCACGTCGGCGGTGGGGTCGGCCTCGGCGTACCCGAGGGCGGTGGCCTCGTCGAGGGCCTCCTGGTACCCGGCGCCGGTGGAGTCCATCTTGTCGAGGATGAAGTTCGTCGTGCCGTTGACGATGCCCATCACCCGGTTGATCTTGTCGCCCGCGAGGGACTCGCGCATGGGGCGGACCAGCGGGATGGCACCGGCGACGGCGGCCTCGTAATAGAGGTCCAGCCCGGCCGCCTCGGCGGCGGCGTGCAGCGCGGCGCCGTCCTGGGCGAGCAGCGCCTTGTTCGCCGAGACGACGGAGATGCCGTGCTCGAAGGCGGTGGTGATCAGGGTGCGGGCCGGCTCGATGCCGCCGATGACCTCGATCGCGACGTCGATGTCGCCGCGTTTGAGCAGCGCGGTCGCATCGGTGGTGACCAGGGCCGGGTCGATGCCCTCGCGCACCTTGGAGGGGCGGCGCACGGCCACGCCGGCGAGCTCGACGGGCGCGCCGATCCTGGCCGTCAGATCGTCGGCGTGCGTCGTCATGATGCGGGCAACTTCCGAGCCGACCACTCCACAGCCCAGCAGCGCCACCTTCAGCGGACGCGTACGCATCATTCGACCTACGCCTTTCGATCTTCACATCAGTACCTGTTGCGCGGTTTGCGCCCCAGGTGTGAACCAGTCTCACTCAATGGACAACAGTTTCCACCCTCGGTCCATTGAGTGAGACACCTATTCCGGGGTCCGTGGACTTCCCCCAGAAGAATGCGTCAGCCGACGTCGAGACGCAGGAGATCCTCCTCCGTCTCCCGGCGGACGATGACACGCGCCCGGCCGTCGCGCACGGCGACGACCGGCGGGCGGAGCACGTGGTTGTAGTTGCTCGCCATCGAACGGCAGTACGCGCCGGTGGCCGGGACCGCGAGGAGGTCCCCGGGGGCGAGGTCGGCGGGCAGGAACGCGTCCTTGACCACGATGTCGCCGCTCTCGCAGTGCTTGCCCACGACGCGCACGAGCATGGGCTCGGCGTCGGAGGTCCGGGAGACGAGGGTGACCGTGTACTCGGCGTCGTAGAGCGCCGTCCGGATGTTGTCGGACATCCCGCCGTCGACGGAGACGTACGTCCGCAGGCCCTCCAGCGGCTTGATCGTCCCGACCTCGTAGAGGGTGAATGCCGTCGGCCCCACGATCGCCCGTCCGGGTTCGACGGAGATCCGCGGGGCGCGCAGGCCGGCCGCCTCGCACTCGCGGGCGACGATCTCGTGCAGGGCCTTGGCGATCTCGTGCGGCTCGCGCGGGTCGTCGGCGGAGGTGTAGGCGATGCCCAGCCCGCCGCCGAGGTCGATCTCGGGCAGCTCCACCCCGTGCTCGTCGCGCACGGCGGCGAGGAGGCGTACGACGCGCTTGGCGGACACCTCGAAGCCGGCCATGTCGAAGATCTGCGAGCCGATGTGGGAGTGGACGCCGAGCAGCTCCAGGCTGTCGTGCCCGAGCGCGCGCCGTACGGCTTCGGCGGCCGACCCGTCGGCGACGGCGATCCCGAACTTCTGGTCCTCGTGCGCGGTGGCGATGAACTCGTGGGTGTGCGCCTCCACGCCCACGGTGACGCGGATCTGCACGGGCTGGCGCACGCCGAGCTCGCGGGCGATGTGCGCGACGCGGGCGATCTCCTGGAAGGAGTCGAGCACGATCCGGCCGACGCCGGCCTCGATGGCGCGGGTGATCTCCGCCGTGGACTTGTTGTTGCCGTGGAAGGCGATCCGCGCGGCCGGCATCTCGGCGGCGAGCGCGGTGGCCAGCTCCCCGCCGGAGCACACGTCGAGGTTGAGCCCCTCCTCCTTGAGCCACTTCACGACGGCCTTGGAGAGGAACGCCTTGCCGGCGTAGAAGACGTCGGCGTCCGGCCCGAAGGCGTGCGCCCAGGCACGGCAGCGCGCCCGGAAGTCCTCCTCGTCGAGGAAGTAGGCAGGCGTCCCGAACTCCTCGGCGAGACGGGTCACTTCGATCCCGCCGACGGTGACGACCCCGTCGCCGTTCCGGCCGACCGTGCGCGCCCAGATCTTCTCCTCGAGCGCGTTGAGGTCGGCGGCCGGCGGAGCGTAGTGGCCCTCGGGCATGACGTCGGCGTGGCGGGGCCCGGCGGGGTGTGCGGAACGGCTCATCTCGGCATTCTCTCTTCGCAAATCATCCGGAACGCAGGCGCATCACATCGGACCACAATGAGTCTCGTCGGATCACATACGGTTCGCGGCATCACAGGCAGTGGTGGTCGGGCACGTCTATGCCGAGCAGGGCCAGGCCGCCGGCCAGCACCGTCCCGGCGGCTTCGGCAAGGGCCAGCCGGGCACGGTGGGCGGCCGAGGGTTTCTCGTCCCCCTTGGGCAGGACGTGGTACTGGAAGTCGAGCAGCGCGTCCGCGATCGCGACGAGCTGCCGGACGAGCCGCTCGGGCGCACGGTGGTGCGCGGCGGCTTCGAGCACGAGGGGGTGATCGCGAAGAACCCCGAGCAGGACGTCGGCGCCGTCCACCTCCCCCGGTTCCGCACGGAACCCCAACTGCCCGGCGTTGCGGGTCAGCGCCCGCGCCCGGGAGTGGGCGTACCGCACCCGGAAGAACTCGCTGGACTCGTCCTGGACGAGCAGCGCCGCGGAAAACACGGGGGTCTCGGCGGCGGGAACACAGAGCATCGCCCAGACGGCGGCGCCGACCCCGTACTGAGCCACGACGTCCCCGTCGCGCTTGGCGACGGGGGCGACGGGAGCCACCCGGGCGACGGCACTCCCCGCCGCCACTCCCTGACCGCGACCGCCCGCAATCCGCTGCACGGCCGCGCACACGACGCGCTCACGCAGTCCGGTGCGGGGAACGCCGCCGGGCTCGGGGGTCTCGTATCCCCCGGAGGCAAGTCCGTACGACGCCCCACCGGCTCGAATGCCCCGTACCAGCTCTCCGACCGAAGTCTCGGCGAGTACGAAATTCAGGAACCCGGCGCCGGTGATCTCCACACGCTCGACCCCGGGCAGACCCGCCAGCCGCGGGGCCAGTACCTCGGCCACTCCACGGGGCGGAACTCCGGCACCCTTCGCCACCCCGAACGCGACGGGCGAGGCGTAGTCCCCCACTCCCCCGGGCCGCGTCCGTTCGACGACGACCCGCTCGGGCACGACCACACCGGCGGGCAGCTCCCCGTCCTCAACGGCGCGGCGCAGGGCGCGCACGACGGAACGGGAGAGGTCGACGGGGGTCACGTGACCAGCCTAGGGGAGAAGCCCCCACGTCACGCGAACGGTTTCGCCATGTGAACAACCGACCCGAAAAAAGCCCCGGAGAACCTGGAAGACCCGGAAGCCCCTCAGGGACCTGAAGAACCGAAAGGGCTATCCCCCTATCCCCTCCTACTCTCCCTGCGGGGTGGTCATCCCCTCCCTCTCCCTGCGGGAGCGCCCTTCCTCTCCCTCCGGTCCCGGCGCTCGATGAGGCGGCGCACGACGCGCACCAGCTCCGCGGGCTCGAAGGGCTTGGCGAGGAAGGCATCCACGCCGGCGGCGATCCCGGCCTCGACCTCGTTCTGCGTACAGGCGCTCACGATCGCAACGGGCAGATGCCGCGTCCTGGGATCGGCCCGCAACTGCGCGGCAGCCCCGAACCCGTCCAGGCGAGGCATGACCACATCAAGTGTGATCACATCGGGCAGTACGTGATGAACAACGTCCAGGCATTCGGCACCATCGTTCGCGGTCACGACCTCGAAGCCCTCCAGCTCGAGATTGACCTTGATCAGCTGCCGGATGACCTTGTTGTCGTCGACAACAAGCACCCGGCCCGAGGCGCCTGACACAACTCGAGAGTAGGTCCGCCCCGGCCCCCGCGTCCGGGTTTTTGCCACTTCCACCCCGTCCGAGCGACCCACGCCCCGATCCCCCCGAATCCGTTCCTGATCACCGCCGGGAAGCTGGTAGTGTTCAACCCGTCGCCGCAACACCAGCGACAGCGCCCCCGTAGCTCAGGGGATAGAGCAACGGCCTCCGGAGCCGTGTGCGCAGGTTCGAATCCTGCCGGGGGCACTTCGCAAGAAGTGCCCAAAGACCCCGCCATCAGCGAGTTCGCTGAGACGGGGTCTTCGCGTTTGTTCAGTCAACTGCCGTGCTGCGCAGCCGTATGACAGCCTCTGCGGCCTATTCGCGGCCTGGCTCCTATCGGAACTTCGCAGGTCAGCCGGACAACGCGAAGGCCCCCGGGATTCGCCCAGGGGCCTCGGACCGCGGCTACTCGTCTCCTACTCGTACTCGCGCAGCAGCTCCTCGATGCGGCGGTTGCCAACCTCTTGTCTGCCGTCCAGGCACTTGGCGTACCGGCCGAGCAGAACCTCCACGCTGTTGCCCGCTCGTGCCGCGACCTCGGTCGGGTCGACGCCGGCGTTGAGCCACGTGGAGAGAGCCGAGTGCCTCAGGTCGTACGGACGCCGTGCCAACGGCGAGGCGACCACGGCCGGCGGCAGGGCGAGCACCCGCGCCTCCTTCCAGGCCCGGTAGTACGTGGAGGACGACACCACTCCCCCTCCCTCGCTGAAGAACAGCCGGCCGTCTTCGGCAGTCCCGAAGGTGGCGACGTGGTCCTGGAGCGCGGCGACCAGCTGCGGCGGGATCGGCACCCGGCGGACCTCCTCGGCCGGCCGTTTTTTGAGCCCGCGGTCATCATGGCTCTCGCCGGAATCGGTCCACTGCTTGCCGACGCTGGGGCGCGACCGGTGAAGCAGCGCCTCGCCCAATCCGGAAGACGGGAGCGTGAGGTCCGGCAGAGCCAGGCCCACGGCTTCCGCCGGCCGGAAGCCCCCGAAGTACATGCCCGCGAAAAGCCCCACCAGGCGCCTGCCACGTGCTCTGCGATAGCCGCCGATGTAGGAGACCGCACAGAGCAGCAGGTCCCGCACGACGTGACCGAGGCTTACGAACGACTGTGCCGGCAGGGCTTCACGAGTCGCCTCTTGCGAGACACGACCGGTCAGGCACGGAGCCAGACGCGCCGGTGACGGGCGACGCCATACACGTGCTCCACCTGCTCGGGCGTGAGCTTCCCGGCGAGCGGCCCCAAGACCGACACCTCCCGTTCCTGATAGACGCGGACGGCATACTGCGTTGCTGCCCGGTCCAATGACGAGATGCCGACGAAGACCAGAACCGGTTCGACGGGTACGTCGAAGGCGCAGTACCGACCCAGAACCTTCCGTACGAAGTCGGCCTCGGCCTGGCTTGCCGCGGCGTAGGGACGCGGCTTTCCGCCGTTGATCTTGGCCATGGAGTCGCCGACCCACACCGAGGCGCCTCGATGATTCTTGGTGTTGATGCTGAACACGCCGCCAGGGCCGATCAGCACGTGGTCGATGTCGCCGCCGTTCCCCTTCTCGATGCCGTGGAGCACTCGCCAGCCGAGTGGGGAAAGACGCTCCAGCTCACGACCTACCCGACGCTCGCCTTCCAGGCCCGCGTACCAGCTGTCCCACTCCGAGGACTGCCGCAATAACTTCGCCGTCAGCCGCTGCACCTTCGACGGACCTCGTTCGGCGATCAACCCTACGACTCGGGAGCCGGGACGATTCCTCGCCAGGTCCTCACTGGGGCTGAGGGGTGGGAGAGACGCCGACCGTTCGGATCGGGGTTTCGGGGCTGCGTGAATGGGGGGTGTTGGCTGCCGAGGGGGAGCCGCTGAGGGACGAGGTAGGCGCGCCGGCGGAGGAGGGGCGTTGACGACAAGCCCTTCCCCAAGGTGACGCCGAAGCAGAGCCAGGGACTCGCCCTCGTACTGCCGTAACTTGATCGTCACGGCCTTGGTCGCGCGATCCGCCCAGGCAACGGCCGTTCCGTCCGGCAGATTCACATAGAGCCGATCCTTGCCATGCCGCTTCCACGAATGCACCGTCAGATCGCTCATCAGCAGCCCCCCATGCATGCCGTCCCCATACTTATGCCAGCAGCTAGCGGCCAGGTCGGCAAGACCGCGGGGGCAGAGCAAGCTGTTACAGGTTTCTCTACCTCATCAAGCACCCGGCTGCGCTCGGGGCGACGCTCCTGCCTGCGGCCCGCTCCGCCCCCGCTGCGCCGACGCCCGCCCCTGCAAGGCGGGATAGGCCCAAAGGCATGAGGCAGTCCCCTACGGGCCCACGGCGCCATCACTCACCGACATGCCTCCGGCGGGGGCCTCCGGCTCCGGGATGGCGGGGGCGCCGCTGGCGTGTGCCGGCCCGTGGGGGTTGAGGCGGGGAACTCCCATCCCATCCGCCATCGACCCAGGACAAGCCGAGCAGACACGGCACCGGGCGGGGAGTTGGGGTAGGTGGTGGTCGACGATAGCGGGCCGCCAGACTCTGACGGCCCTGCCAAGGTGCCCCCACTTCCTAGGCCGAATCGCTGCGTTTCTGCTTCAACTGGTACGCGTACCCACGACCAGCTGTTCCAGGCTTATGCTCGATTTCGCCCGCCTCGATCAAACTCTCGAAGATCTTCTTCATTTTGCTTTCGCTTCCGATGCCGGTCATTTTGCGGGCCTGTTCATTTCTGATTGACTCGCTGCCGTTTAGATATTCAACGACCTGCTGGGCGGGGGAAGCTAGACTCTCATGCCGAACGACTACAAGGACCGAGTTTTCGCCTTCTTCGATGATGGGAGACCGAAGGTTCAGTTTCTTCATCGATTCGAAGGCGGTGTTGAGGCCTTCGCCGACATCTTTGTTTGGAGGATTCGGGAAGCGGTTTAGATGGCGAACCAGGTAGGGATTCCTACTGAGGCGCTCGTCGAGGATGTTGCTGGTTGTGATGTGGCCAGGCAGTCGCCCAGGGCTCTGGATCTCGATTCGATTCTCAAAGATTCGAATGTGAATGTCGTCCGTTACTGAGTAGTCTCGATGCAGGACAGCATTTGTGATGATCTCATGCAAGGCTTCGTGCGGGTACTTGACGCTTCGAAGGCCATCCTCGTCAAGATAGGCTGCCGCAGCCACGATCTCGACGGTCTTGTCGACGGCGTCATAGATCTGCTTGTAGAGGGCTCCCTCGACGGTGACCGGGTCTTCAACCAGCCTGTCCCGTGACTGTTCCTCGCTGCTGTACCTGTAAATCTTGATGCCGCATCGCTTCGGGAGGCACGCCTGGGGTTCATCGGCGAAGAGAAGAGCAGCAGCTACGACCGGTTTCCCTGATACCAGGAGATGCTGCTTCCTGAGGTAAGTCTCAGGCTCTGCGACAGGGACAGCGCTAAGCAGGTACTCGATAATTGCTTCCGAGTTCGTTACGACGTCTACATCGATTGGCAGAGTCTCTGATTCGAAAGATTCGAGGCCTTTTTGTCTACGTAGAGCGGTAAGTGCTTCCTCGGAGGTTACGGGGGTGTTCTGAGCGCTAAGGCGCTTGTATATTTTTCCGTCGGCTGTCTTTCGGATGGCGCGAGATTTTCTCGCATTGATGTGCAGAACGTATCCCGGCAGCTGGTCCGCAAGGAGAAACTCTGCATCAAGGTCCGTCCCGAAAGGGGAGACGTCCTCAAGCGCATGGATTAGCTGATTTGCTTCTTCGGGATCGCTGAAACCATCCCATTGGAAGCTTGATGATCGCTCGCCTACGCCAACGTAGAGATCTCCGCCATCTGCGTTGCAGAAAGCAGATACAGCGCGGGCCACTTTTGCTGGCGCGATTCTCTTGTCCTTGAAGTCGAGGAAATGTCCCTCTTGCCGCTCAAGGAGCGTAGCTGCCTGATCTGCCGAGATAATTACTGTCTCGAACAATTCCCCCCCTGGGTTATTCGTTCAGGGTTTTCGGGCGCCGTGGGTACCCGTGCGCGACTGATTGGACGCTGCACGCCCCACTCTAGCGTCGCGGGTTGGTTTCACCGGGCCTCTAGATGGGGGTTACTTGCCGGCGATGCGGCGGGATTAGACGCCTGCACCGTCTCCCGTGCCAGCCCTGCTGGTGGGGAGCGCTGCCGTCGCAGTCGGGCGATGATGCCTCACCGTCGTAGTCGCCGGTGAGTGACGCAGCAGGAACATCGGTACACAGCCGAGTACCGCAACCCCACTGACAGGCTTCGCTGGTTAGCGTCTTCCTCAGGCCCCGTGGCGGCCGGGATGACCGTCGATGACCTCTCTGGCTACAGCTACGAATCAGAAGGTCGCAGGTTCGAATCCTGCCGAGTGCAGAGCCACCCGAAGACCCCGGACAAGAGCCTGAAACCTTCAAATCGCATGTGCTGGCCGCGTCAAGGATCACGACACCGAGCGCGACGTTTGGGACCCTACTTCGAGGGGGTTCGGGGCGTGGGGCCGCCTCCCTGCTGATCGTCGTCATGCTGACGGGCCGTGCGATTAAGCCGATACCGCCGGCGGCGGCGCCCTCGCCTGGGCGAGGGGAACGTTGGCGAACAGCTGGAGCAAACAGTGGAGCGCCAGCCCCGAACGTTGCCGCCACCGAGCTCTGCGGTGGCTACGTGGGCTGAAAATGCTCGGCCCCAAACCGGGCATGATGCCGGCCAACCCGCTCCAACGACCTGTGTTTCAACGCTAGTGCACCAGCGCCTTGAACTTTGCATAAAGAAGGGGATAGCCCTCAACTCGCGGCCGTACCTCTGGCTCAACCGGAGGAGGGTCAGCGGGAACCCAGTTAGCGGCCGCGGTTGCATCCTCCACGAGCACGCGCAGATCGTCATCGTCCAGGGCGATCACGTGACCTCGGTAGTCAAGAGCAGTATCCCGACAGCGCTTGAGGAAGCGATCCTTGTCGAGGAAGGATCGGCAGGTAAGAATTCCAACTTGGCCGCGAAGAGGTGAGAATCGAGAAGACAGCTGATCAATCTCAGGATTACCCACCTCCTTCCCGTAATTTTTACACTCGACCTTAATGTAGGTGGAATTGATTTTACTGCGCCTCAAGAAAGAAAAGAATCCGCCGCTCGCCACATTCGTGTAGGAGATGTCGATCCGCTTGCGTCCCTCGTGGATCTCATCCTCAATCTCGGGCATCGCAAGAGAGGGATAGAAAAGCGAGGTGAAGAGCGCCTCAATTCGCCGATGATAGTCGTTAGCGTGCTCCTGGCCGACAGGAGTATCCACCACATCAGAGAGGAGCTTAGAGTAATTTGGCAGCGGAGTAGCGGCAGCCTCACTGAGCTCCTCGTGTGAAATGGGAGCGGGCGCTACAGCCTTCTTCAGCTGCCTGTAGTTAGCGTAGATATCGGGACGCAGCAACGATTCGCGCGTCACGTCGCCCTTAGTTGTGCCGTAACGACTTCCGATGTCCTTCTTGGCAACCCTCTTACTACCATCTTTGAGGGTACGCACGAGGTTACTGCTCGGGTCATCCAACTCTTCCGCCTGGAGCGCTGGAGCCAGGTGATTCAAGTAATACTCTGCCCGAGACAGGTACATGTCCCGGCGAACAATCACTTTGGGAACAAGGAGCAGCTTTCGGCCGCCTGCAATTGGCAGGCGCGCATTGCCATGTTCCCATTCAAGCGAATGGGGGTTCCATACTGCACCGCTGGCCACACCTTCTTCTAGGTCGACCCCAAAGACAGACGCCATCTGTTGCGTATACACAATCAATGGTCCGCGAATAATATTGGTCGTGATATCAGAAATGATATCTTTCCCGACTCCGGAAACGAAGAAGGCAGTATCTTCGAGGTCCTCGATCAGGCCCGTGCGGGCAGCCTGACTCGCGCCCAGTTTTTCGGCAAGGGCGGCACCCATCTGCTGACCAAAACCGCGGCCAGCACTCCGCCCGGCCGAGAACCCCAAGTGGGTCTCATTGGGTTCCCCCAGATGACCCAGCAGATTGCGTGTACGGGGCTTATCGCCCAACTTGATAGAGTCAAGGAGACTGTCAAAGAAAGTCGTGAGCATGATCAGGCATTCCTTCCCCCAGTCATCCGGGAGATGCCTAATCATTCCAGGGTCGATGTAAACAGGAACATCATCGGTGATGTCTACATCAACAAAATCCAACGACCCTTGCGTACGGTCAATGCCGTAGAACTCCGAAACTCGCACGAATCCCCACCCGTGTGCTTTCGATCAGCGACCGGCTTGCTATGACACCCGACGTACCCCTTCTCGGGATGCTCGCAAACTACCGCAGCTCACCATGTCACACACCACATTCGCCCGAAGAAGGTTCCGCTTGGATGCCTCATCCACCTGTCCGGAATACTGGCCTCTTCACAGGTTGACCTAACCTGGCGACGGTGTTCGTCTCCGTAGCGGACCAGGGCGCCCACACGGGTGAGTTGAGCGATCCCGTTCCGGCGTTCGTGGCAGCACCACAACCACCTAGCGGTCGCGAAGTAGCCGGGTCGCGTCCTATTTGCGGACAACCCAGGCCCGCGAGCTGACTAAGACCTCATCTGACCTGCAGAAACCTCTGAGACGCACGGGGCCTCCGGAGCCGTGTGCGCAGGTTCGAATCCTGCCGGGGGCACTTCGCAAGAAGTGCCCAAAGACCCCGCCATCAGCCCTAATGCTGAGAACGGGGTCTTCGCGTATGCGCAGCCAACTGCGGCCCTGTGCACCGCATGTCAGACCCTGTGGACTATTCGTGGACAGGATCTTGGTCCATCGGCGCAGGTCAGCGGTAGAAGCGCAGAAGGCCCCCGGACAGGTCCAGGGGCCTCGCGGCGTATCGCCAGTCACTCGTGATCACTCGTACTCGCTGAGCAGATCTTCAATCCTCCGGTTGGCCACCTCCTGCCGACCGTCCAGGCACTTCGCGTACCGACTGAGCAGCACCTCCACTCTGTTGCCCGCCCGCTCGGCGACCTCGGTGGGGTCCACGCCGGCGTTGAGCCACGTGGAGAGCGCCGAATGCCTCAGGTCATAGGGCCGGTGGGCCAGCGGCGAGGCGGCGGCGGCCGGCGGTAGGGCCAGCACACGGGCTTCCTGCCACGCCCGGTAGTAGGTCGAGGAGGAGACCACTCCCCCGCCCTCGCTGAAGAAGAGCCGCCCGTCTGTGACAGTCCCGAAGGTGTCGAGGTGCTCGCGCAGGATGACCACGAGCTGCGGTGGAATCGGAACCCGTCGTACGTCTTCCGTGGGCCGGTTCTTCAGCCCGCGGTCGTCATGGCTCTCGCCGGAGTCGGTCCACTGCTTGCCGACGCTCGGCCCGGTCCGGTGAAGGAGTGCCGTTCCCCAGCCGGAGCCCGGAAGGGTCAGGTCTGCCTCAGCCAGCCCCACGACCTCAGCCGGCCGGAAGCCCCCGAAGTACATCCCGGCGAAGAGCCCCACCAGCCGCCGCCCACGAGCCCGGCCGTACCCGCCGACGTACGAGACGGCGTGGAGGAGTGATCGGGCTTGCTCAGGGTTGGCCACTACTCGCGGGTCGACCTCGTTCGACACCTTGGGCTTCTGCCAGCGGACCGTCGCGAGCGGGTTCTCCCGGAATTCCCCGAGATCCACCGCGTAGTGCAGGGCATTGACCAGTGTGCGCCGCTTCCGCCGTACGGTCTCGGCAGCAGCCGAAGTCCCATCCAATTTGATCTTCAATGAATCAAGCACCCGGCTGCGCTCCGCTCCGCCCCCGCTGTGCCGACGCCCGCCCCTGCAAGGCGGGATAGGCCCAAAGGCATGAGGCAGTCCCCTGCGGGCCCGCGGCGCCATCACTCACCGACATGCCTCCGGCGGGGGCCTCCGGCTCCGGGATGGCGGGGGCGCCATTGGCGTGTGCCGGCCCGAGGAGGGTTGAGTTGGGGTGAGTCTTGGGTGCAGGGATCGAAGCCTCACCGAACGAACTGGGTCGATCCTCGAACAGGATCTAGCGGCAAGGCCTACCCTCTAGAACATGCCTTGGCATGAGAAGCACAGCTTTCGGGACTGCCCATGGTGCGGTCTAACAAACACAAAGCTGACTGTCAGCACGTTCAATACTCAGTTCGAGGACAAAGACGGCAACCCTCGAAACTGGGCCACTCTGGGATGCCCTAGCTGTGGGGGTGCCGTTCTCATTGAGCACAGCGGTCCGCATGACCCGGGTCTATCTGCCTTCACAGTCGTACCGACCGGCATTGACGATGCCGTCACCGTTCGCCATCTGCCAGAGGACGTCGAGCGGTACTACACCGATGCACTCCGAGTCCTGCGAGTGGGCGTTCCTGATGCGGCCGCTGTTCAGCTAAGGCGGACGCTAGAAGCCGCAGCAGCTCACTTCGAGATTCGGGAACGAGTGCTCATGAAGAGCATCGAGAAGTTGATTGCGGACGGGCATGTAACACAGAGCTTTGCGCCTGTGCTGCATCACATTCGGGTCGTGGGCAATGTAGGGGCCCACGCCAGCGATGAGCGAGTCGACCACGACACTGCGCAGGGCGCCCTCCGATTCACCACACAGTTGCTACGCAACCTCTTCGAAGTTCCCGGAGAATTGCGGGCACTGACCGCCATCGTGCCGCAGCAGCAGAGTGAGACAGCCACATAGGCGCCGATTCACGAATCGTGGCGTAGAAATCAGCCGAACGTGCCAGGTAGGGCGGGGAACCACGGAGAATGGCGGGCGCGGGGAAGATCCGGAAAGCTCGGAGCGGCGCCCGTTTCCGCAGGTCATGACGGCTTGCTGACGTCGAAGATCGGTGATTCCCAAGCTCAGGGCCTCAAGCGAAGGGTGTCATCCCTGCTCTTTCCAACATCCGCCCCCTCCGGGGAGATCATGCCAGCCACGGGTGCGGGACTGTCAGGCAGTTTCGGGGCGCACGGAGGCGACCATGCGGAGCGACTGCATTGAGCACGCGGTACAGCAGCGCCGTACCGCAACTACAGCGACTACCACCGTCCCATAGCGTCCTCAAAGGGCCCGGAGGCTGCCTGTATGACCGCCGCTAACCGTTCTGGCTAGAGCTACGGATCAGAAGGCTCCCGAACTGGTCGCCAGCTGGGCGGCCAGGGCGCTTCCTGCAGGCCCGTCATCTCAGCGACCTGCAGGCTCCTTCTTGCATGCTGATAGAAATCGGCCCGCGCAGCCCTGTAGTCGCTGAAGGCATTGGCCCAAGTAGCGATGTCCCCCGGCTTTCTCCCGCGAGCCAACCACTCAAGGTGCCAGAGGCTGCGGTTGAGTGCTCGTATCGCTTCAGCCGTGCGAGCATCGACCAGCAGGCTCAGGGGTTCCACCATGGCTGATCGTCGGCGCTCAGCGGTTGCTGCTTGCTCCAATACGTCATTGGTCGATTCGAGGGGCGCCGGATGGTCTGTCAGGTTGCGGCCAGCGGCCAGTCGCAGGTAGTAGCTGGAGCATTCCTTCACTGCGTGCCCGTAGTCGCTGTATGCCTGAAGCAGGCGCTCGTCCCAACGCGTGGCCTGCTGCCGGCGCCACCGACTCCTCTCAGTCAGTGCTCCGGCGGCGTAGGACACGACGCCACCCACAACCACCCCGATAAGTGCGGGTAGTTGGTCCGCGAGTCCACTCACTTATCCCCCCAGTCCTCAGCCCCTCAGCCCCTCAGCCCCTCATACCCATTCCCAACCTGCCAACCTTCATGGAGACGGATCCGATCTTCGTCGGGCCGACTACGGTCTGATCCCTCATGGCGAGCGACAGCTTTGCGTGTCCAAGCACGTGACAACGCCGATGGACAGCGGCGGACATGCTGGGACGCCTGTGGACCGTCGCACCAGGTGGGACCCCCGGTCGAGCACCCGCCCAGGTTTCTTCGGGGCGAAGAGGTCACGGCTTCGCCCTGATGCTGCGATGCCAACCGGTCGCGGCCCGAGCAGTCACCCTGAAAGAGGGGGAGAGTGGCGGGAATCATGCGCCACCTGATCACTCGCCACCCGGACTACGAGGAGAAGGCGGGGGTGGGGGTCGGCGGGTTCGTGGTGGTGCGGACTGAGTGGAACAACCGCGGGCTGATGCTCGTGCGGATCGATGGCTCGGAGATCGACATCTCCTGGCTGGAGTGCCGCAAGGCGACGCCTCACGCGCAGCAAGTGCGAGGGTGCCTGCGGCGCGCGGTCAAGGAGCAGGTCATCGAGCACATCGCAAAGGCGTTCACGCATGGGCCAGTGGTGTGCGAAGTGACAGGGGACAGTATCTCCTCGCCCCGCGAGGCAGACGCGGACCACGGCAAGCCCGTGTTTCAGGAACTCGCTGAGAGCTTCATCCGGGACCACGGCGGTTTGGAGGCGTTCGCTATTGCCCCGGATAATGCAGCCGGCTTCTCAGTTGCTGAGCTGGAAAACGCGGCGCTTGTCCGGGACTGGCAGGAGCACCACCGGAAACACGCCAGGCTGCGGGTCGTCACCCGCACGTCGATCGGGGCTGAGGACGGCGCCCCGGACGTGCGGTCCATTCGTCGCAGGAAGTGCCCAAAGACCCCGCCATCAGCGAGTTCGCCGAGAGCGGGGTCTTCGCGTATGCGCAGCCGACTGCGGCCCTGCGCACCCGTATGTCAGACCCTCCGGGTTGGCCACCTCCTGTCGACCGTCGGTCGGCTCGGTGGGGTGGGGTTCAGGTGAGGGTGTTCGTGAGGTGTGGGCCCATGTAGCCGATGAAGATTCCGTGGGTGGCGCAGGCGCCGTCGTAGTAGTGGAGGCGCGGGGCGATCGTGTTGCCGCCGCCGATCCTGACGTGCGCGCCCATGAAGAGCTTGCGGGTGGGGTCGATGTGCTCCGGTACGGGGAAGGTGCGTTCCTTGCGCCAGTCGGCTTTGGTTTTTACCGATTTCGACTCGTCGCGGATGATTTTGCGCGGGGAGATGGAGTGCTTGCCCTCCGGTACGTCCTCGCACCACTGCTTGAAGTCGCGGGTGGCCTCACCGCCGGCGGCGGCGTCGGCGTAGTCCTGGAGGGCCAACAGGGCGTCCCAGGCCATGCGGCCCCAGGAGGAGCCGTACGCCTGGTCGTCGAGTTCCAGGGTGACCTTGCGGGAGCCGGTGAAGTGGACGCGGGGCATCCCGGCGATCCGGTCGAGGATCTCCGCGAAGGAGGCGGGGCCCGGGGGGCCGGGTGCGACCGGGGTGTACGCGGCCTCGGCGGCGTTGAGGATCAGGAGCTGTTTCTGGAGCGCCCGCACCTGGGCCTTGGCTCCGTGGAGTTCCCGGTACTGCTCGTCGTACTCGACGACCAGCATCGACTCGCCCTGTTGGGCCTCGTGCAGTTCCCGTTTCAGGCCGCGGATCTCGTCCGCCCGGACCCTCTGCTCTCGTCCCGCCTCCTCCAGGATCTCGAAGAGGGCGTGGTTCTCGTCCCTCAGGCGCTCCAGCTCGGACGTCCCGACGCCTTCCTTGGTGCGGGCCCGGAGCACGGGTACGGAGTCGAGCTCCGGGGGCAACGGGGCCTGGATCGCCAGGCGCTGCGGCAGCTGGGCGAGGAGGCCCCGGGCCCGCTGCGGGCTTTCGGTGATGGTCCGGCGGGACAGCACGCGGTGCCGCTGGCCGTCGCCCGCCCAGGCCGGGTCCACTCCCGGCAGGTACGTACGGATCCCGCCCGCGAAGACCTGGTGGTATTCCAGGGCCCGGTTGAAGCAGAGCTCTGCCTCGGGTGTGAGGACGTAGAGGATGGCCAGGCCGGCCAGTGGGCGGACCAGCGGGTCCACGGTGCGTTCCAGCCAGGCGTCGAAGTCCACGCCGTGGGGCGTACTGGCCACGACCACGGGCAGGCGCCGCTTCTCGTCGCAGAGCTCGTCTATGACGGAGTGGACGTCGTCGGCCTCGATGACCTGGGGCATCCGCGTCACGTCGGCGAGCCCGTCGCGCGCTCGGAGCACGTCGAGCAAACTCCCGGCGAGCCGGGGCGTCTTGGCAGGGATGGGAAAGACGTCGGGGTCATCGGGCAAGTGCTCGACATCCAGCTGGACCCAGGTCGGTCCGGCTCCGGTCTGCCGGATCACTACGGTGGTCTGCCAGGTGCCGTCCGGGGTCGTCTCCCGCAGCCGCCAGCGGCCGTACGCTCCTGAAGTCCCGGTGGCGGAGTCGTGGTCGAGGGTCACGCCCCGGGCTATCTCGTTGCGTCCTTCGGCGAACGCATCGATGTCGTAGGTCTTCGGAGGTTCCTTCAGCCAGCTGCGGAGCCGGTCGTCGACCAGGGCTCCGGTGCCGACGTAGTCGAGTCCGCTGGTGACGACCATGCGGTAGCGACGGGTGTCCACGCGGTGTGGTTCCTTTCGTGGCGCGGTCAGGGCCGGACGGCGGCCGTTTCCGAGGGCATGGCCCGCAGGAGCTCCGTGACGTCCGCGTGCCAGGCCCTGACCTCGGCCGGCGTGGGCGGGAGCTCGTAGGTGTGGTGGTGACAGGCCGCGCTGAGGGCCGACCAGAGGACGTACCACCGGCGCGCCACCGAAGGGCTCGCGTACCACTCCAGGCACAGCGCTTTGGTGCGGCCCCGGCTGTGGACCATGCCGGGGCTGGTGCTCCGCCAGAAGTCGTCCATGGCCTCGTCCAGCGCCAGCCGCAGCAGGGCGGCCGCGGCGCGGGCGCGCAGGCCGGGCGTAAGGGCGGGCGGGGTTCCGGGCGGGGTTCCGGGCGGGGTTCCGGGCGGTGGCGTGAGGAGCCGGCCGGCGGCGGCGACGAGGTCGCGGACGGGCTGGGTCACCGGAGCTGCACCGCCCTGGCGAGCCGCTCGGTTTCCCGGACCAGGTCTCCGTCGGCGCCGGGCCGGGCGGGGGCCTGGTGGGCGCCCGCGTTGCACCGCTCGATCAGGGTGCGTGCCCAGGGCCCGTGGTCCTGGGCCACCGCGGCGAGCACCTCGGCCGGCGCCATCGCGCTGTCGTAGAAGGCGAGTGCGGCCAGCTCGGTGAGCTCGTGCGTCCTGCTGATCCGGGCCTCGACTTCGTCGTGGCCGTGACCGTCGCCGCGCAGTCGGCGCCGGGCCGGTTCCAGGTAGGCCGCTTCCAGTGCTCCTCGGCACATCTGGGGCAGCACTCGATCAGCGACCTCCTGCGGCACGTTGCGGTCGGCGGCCACGGCCCGGGCTTCGCCCAGCGCGAGCGAGACCGGGTCGTCGGTCCGGGTGACCCGTACGACGGAGTCCGTCCGGCGGGAGACCTGCATGATCGTCGCGGGGACGCGGAGCTGACGGATGGCCTGCTGGAGGCGGGTGTCGTGCGTGAAGACCACCACTTGACGGGTCCGGGAGCAGAGTTGGAGGACGCGGGCGAGCCCTTCGACCTTCTCCGGGTCCATGGACTGCACCGGGTCGTCGATCACCAGGAAGCCGAAGGGGCTGCCGGGATGTGTGGCACGCGGCAGGAACAGCGAGAGGGCGAGCGAATGGAGCTCGCCCTGGCTCATCACGCCGAAGGCCGGCGCGTCGATGGTGTCGACGGAGGCGTCGAGCACCACCTTCCGCTGGTTGGCGGTGCCCGCGAGGCTGATCGAGCCCAGCGCGACGCTGCTGCGTTCGCACAGGAGGTTCCAGATGGTCTGCGACTGCTCGGCGAAGGGCCGGAGGCGTTCCTCGCGCAGTTCGCCGGTGACCTTCTTCAGCCACGCGCGGCCGTCCTTGATCTGCTTGATCAGCGGCCGGGCCGCCTCCGCGGCCTCGGCGTCGCGCAGGCACTCGGCGAGGCGCAGGGCAAGGGGCTGCCATCGGCCGTCCTGCTCCGCGATCCGGTGCGCGGCCTCCTCGCCCGACTGGCGGCAGGCGTCCGCCAGGGTGGCCGCCACGCGCTCGACCCGGTCCGCGAGTTCGCGCGGGTCCGCGGCGTCCCGGCAGGCCGCCCATTCCGACCAGAGGAGGGCGAGCGGCAAGTCGGCACCCTGCAGCCAGCCCGGAACAGGCTGTACGAGGTCACGCGCGGCCCGCACCGCGGCCGCCAGGGCCTCTCGCGCGCTCTGAGCCGTGGCCGCTTCCCGCTGGAGCCGTTCGACCTGTTCCCGGGCCCCCACGGCCCAGACCTCGTCGAGGCGGCTCCCGGCACCGCATACGGGACAGTCCTCGGACCGCGGATGGCGGCGCCGGTGGTCCAGCGCGCGCTCCAGCAGTCCGATCAGCTGCCTGGCGTCCTCGGCGGCGCCGAACCGCGCGCCCTCGGCAGCCGCGGCGGCCTCCCGCAACCGGGCGACCGCGCCCGTCACTTCACGCGGGTCGGGGCCTTCCAGACCCGCGAGACGGTGCAGGCGGGCCAACTCGGTGCCGTCCGTGGCGACTTGGCCCTTGAGAAGGGCGCGTAGCCGGTCGAGGTCCGGAGTGCGCCCGCCGAGCGCCGCGACGGCCTCGGCGGCCCGCGGGTCGTCCGACTCGGCCAGCTCGGCGGTCACGGCGCGGATCAGGTCACCGGCTCGGGTGACCGTGTCGGTGAGGACCTTGGCACGGGCGCGGGCTTCGTTGTCGGCGTCGCCGAGCAGGTCCAGTCCGAGGATCTGCGCGAGCGCGTCGTGCAGGGCGCTCATCCGCCCGTTGATCATCGCACCGAGCTCGCTGTACGAGAGGAACGGCCGGTAGAGCGACAGGTCCTCGGCGTCGATGACCTCGCGAGGGTCCTGTTCGGGCATTCCGGGCCGGTGCGCGACCGTCCGGGAGTCCTCAAGCCCGTCCCCGTGCCAGCTCCTGCGCACGGTCAGCGGAAGGCTCTCGCCGTCCGGGCAGAGCTCGACCGAGACCTGCGGGGCAGAGGGGTCGTGGAGGTTGCGCCAGCCCTGCTTCCAGACCTGAGTGCGGTCCTGCCACCGGAAGTTGTCCCCCGTCAGCACCATCTCGGCGGCCTCGGCGAAGCTCGACTTCCCCGAGCCGTTCCGGCCGGCGACCACGGCGAGGCCGGGGCCCGGTGTCAGTTCCAGCGCCGCGGCCGGTCCGATGCCGCGCCAGCCGGCCGCGGAGATCGACCGCAGGTACACGGGCCCGGACAGGCCGGCGCTCCTCGCCCGCACTTCGGGCAGCAACTCGGCCACGAGGTCCCGCGTCGCGGGTGTCAGCGCGGAACTGGCGAGGCGGCCCAGAACCAGGTCGCGCAGGGTGGGTAAGGGCCGGTCGCTCACTACGACTCCTTGCGGTGGCACGGGGTGCTGATCCCGCCCATGCTGCCGGAAACCTCCGCCGCTGGAAGGCGGAACCGGAGAGCGCGGTCCGAAGCCCCGCCGGTCTTGGTGGCCGTGCGGTTCCGGTGGTCCGTACGAAGGACGTGGGGGTGGGTCTGTGGGTTTTGGGGGGTGGGGGGCCGGGGTGTGCGTGCGTAGGTTGGAAGGGAGGCCACTTCGGGTTGCGGGTCTGGGGCTTTGTGGCGTGCTCTGACGGTGAGGATGGGGCGGCGCGGTATGCGTGACTTGGTGGAGACGGCGCGGCAGTGGGTGGCCGAGGGGCGGGTCGGGTTTCTGGCACGGCCCGTGACCGAGCAGGGGTTCGGGCCCCGGGACCCGGCCGGAGCCGTACTCGTGGATGCGCGCGGGGAGTGCGTCGGGGCCCTGTACCGGGGGGTGTTCGACGCCGAACTGGTGGCGGAGGCCGCCTCCATGGGGGCCGGGGAGACCGCGCGGGTGTGCGAGGTTTCGGTGGGCGGCGGCGAGGCCGTCGAGGCGAAGCTGACGTGCGGCGGGCAGGCCGAGCTGCTGTTGCAGCCGCTCGCCGCGATTCCCGGTGAGTGGTGGGAGCTGCTCGGGCAGGGGGTCGGCGTCGCGCTCGTGACCCAGCTGAACGAGCGGGCGGACCAGGCCGTCAGCGTCGTGGTGCGGGGCGCCGATCAGCCGTCCGGTGACGCCGAGCGGCGGGCCGGGGAGCTGCTGAGGACGAGGCGGCCCGGCCGGGACGCGCTGTACGCGGGGTCCGGGCTGGTGCTCGTGGAGGCGTACCCGTCGGCTCCGTACGTGGTGATCGGCGGGGCCGGTGAGCTGGCCGAGGTCATCGAGGCCCAGGCCCGGCTGCTGGGGTGGGAGGTCAGCGTCGTCACCGCCGTCGGCGAGGCCGAGAAGCTGCTCGAGGCCCGGCGGGACGCCGCCTGTCTGGCGATGCTGAGCCATGATCCGGACTTCGACGTGCCGACGCTGCGGACCGCGCTCGCGCTCGGGGTGCCGTACGTCGGGGCGCTCGGCTCCCGCAAGACCACCGCGCGGCGGCGCGAAGGGCTGCTCGCGGCCGGGGTCAGCGAGGAGCGGCTGCGGACGGTGCACGGGCCGATCGGACTGGACCTGGGCGGGCAGACTCCGGCGGAGACAGCGCTGGCCATCTGCGCGGAGATCCTGGCGGTGCTCGGGGGGCGCGAGGTGCGTGGGGTGCGGGACGCGGACGGCCCGCTCCGGGGGTGAACGGGCCCCCGGGCAAGGCCCCCGAGGCCGGCCGTGGGGCCTGCCCCGGTTCCGATCGGGTGAAATGGGCGCCGATGCGGGAAAATGGGTTGTATGGACACGACTCTGATCTTCCTCGCGGTGGACAGAACTCTGACCAACATCGCGTGGTTCCTGGTAGTCGGGCTCATCGTGGTCGGCTTCCTGCTCGGCGGTTTCATGCTGGGCAAGCGGGTCCGGGCACAGGAACCCGCACCCCCCGCTCCCGAGAGCCATCCGCACCTGCCCGACGGCGGTGCCGTGCACGAGATCTCCGAGGAGCGGGAGTACGTCGAATTCCCCGAGAGCGGACTGCGCCCGCACGAGATGCAGGGGTACGGGAACTTCGGCTCCCGGACCCACAGCCATCAGGACGATGCGCGGGCCGAGCGGGAATCCGGGTACGAGCACCCCAATCCACGGCCCGGCAAGCAGCCCCCGACCCTGCCGCCCCTGGGCGGCGCCAAGCCCGCCTGACCTGCGGGACGAAAGCTTGAAACCGTCCGAAGCGACCCGTTGACCGTGGCCCGCGGCCTTTCGCCGCGGGTCACAGGTCTGTGCGCAGGCGCAGGACCTCCGGGGGCGGGTGGCGGGTCGAGGTGTGGCGGACCTCGGCCGTCAGGGGCGGGTCCAGGGGGTGGAAGGGGACCTCGCCGAGGCCGATGGCCGTGATGGTGGCGCCCCGGGAGACGGCGGCGCCCCGGGAAGCGCGCGGGGTTCCGCCCGCCGCCTCCGGGTCGCGGGCGGCCACCGCCGCCGCCACCTCCGCGCGGAGCGGCGCCGTCAGGGGGCTCGAGACCAGTGGGGTCTCGTCGCCGACCGGCAGGACCAGGACGAGGGCGAGCGGGCGGCGGGCGGTGCCCGTGTAGCCGACCACCGCCGCGTCGCGGACGTTGGTGTGGCGCAGTTTTTGCCAGCCGCGCCGGCCGGCGGGGTAGGGCTGGTCCATCCGTTTGACGACCAGGCCCTCGATGCCGCTGGCGGGCAGGGTCTCGTACCAGGTCTCCGCCAGCTCCGGGTCCGTGGTCATCGGGACCGGCTGGAGCGGCGGGCCCAGGGGCAGGAGGAGGTCGACGAGGAGGGTGCGCCGGCGTTCGTAGGGACGGGGGCGCAGGTCGAGCCCGGCGAGTTCCAGTACGTCGAAGGCCGCGTACGAGGCCGGGAGCGTCTGGGCCAGCACGGCGGCCCGCGCGGCCGAGGCGGCGGCCGCCCGGCGCTGTACGAGCGCGAAGTCGGTGCGGCCCGCGTGCCAGACCACCACCTCCCCGTCGAGCACCGTCCCGGCGGGCAGGTGGTGGGCGGCCGCCGCGAGGTCGGGAAAGGCCGCCGTGACGATGCGGCCGGAACGGGCCTGCAGGGTGACCCCGTCCACGGTGCGGATGACGACGAGGCGGTGACCGTCGAACTTGGGCTCGTACGCGAGACCGGGCGCGCGCGGCAGGGAGCGTACGGCCACGGCCAGCGCGACGGTGATCACGGGAGCCGTCCGGCCAGGCCGGGGTCGAGGAGCGGGGCGAAGAGGTCTCCTTCGCGGGCCAGCCGGGGGGCGATGTCGTCGGCGAGGAAGACCAGGTCGGAGGGGATCCGGCAGGACTCGACCTCCGCCCAGGAGAGGGGGGCGGAGACGGTGGGCAGGGCGCGGGCACGCAGGGTGTAGGGGGCCGCGGTGGTCTTGGCGGCCGCGTTCTGACTGTGGTCGACGAAGACCTTGCCGGGGCGCAGCGCCTTGGTCATCCGGTGCACTACCAGATCGGGGAGTTCGCGCTCGGCCTCCTGGGCGAGGGTCTTCGCGTACGCCGACACGTGCTCGGAAGGGGTCGGTTCGAGGGGTACCGCCAGGTGGAGGCCCTTGGAGCCGGAGGTCTTGGGGCAGGCGTGCAGGCCGTCGGCGGCCAGGCGGTCCCGGAGCCAGAGGGCGGCGGCGGAGCATTCGACGGCGGTGGCGGGCGGGCCGGGATCCAGGTCGAAGATCAGGCGGTCGGCCAGGGCTGGGGCGCCGGCCGGCCACTGGGGGGTGTGGAACTCGACGACGAGGTTGGCGGCCCACATGAGGGTGGGCAGGTCGGCGACGACCACCTGTTCGGCCCGTAGGTCCTCCGAGCGGGGCACCGGGGTGGTCTTCACCCAGGCGGGGGTACCGGGCGGCGGGTTCTTCGTGAAGAAGAGCTGTCCGTCCGGGCCGTCGGGATAGCGCAGGAAGGACACCGGGCGGTCGTGGATGTGGGCGAGCAGGGGGCCCGCGACCGTGGCGTAGTAGTGGAGGACCTCGCCCTTGGTGAAACCGGTCTCCGGGTAGAGGACCTTGTCGAGGTTGCTGAGCGAAATGCGACGGCCCTCCACCAGGGTGATCGGCGTCATACGATGAGATTGCCACGAAACAGGAGGAACCGTGCGATCCATATGGAACGGGGCGATCTCCTTCGGCTTGGTCAGCATTCCGATCAAGCTCGTGAACGCCACAGAGAGCCACTCGATCTCCTTCCGCCAGATCCATGTCAGCGATGGCGGGCGCGTCCGCTACCGCAAGGTCTGCGAGCTGGACGGGGAGGAGGTGTCGACCGCCGAGATCGGCAAGGGGTACGAGGAGGCGGACGGGTCGATCATTCCGATCACGGATGAGGATCTGGCGCAGCTGCCGATCGCCACCGCGAAGACGATCGAGATCGTTTCGTTTGTGCCGGCTGATCAGATCGATCCGTTGCAGATGGACGCGGCGTACTACCTCGCGGCGAGCGGGGCCACGGCGGCCAAGCCGTACACGCTGCTGCGGGAGGCCCTGAAGCGGAGCCGGAAGGTCGCGATCGCGAAGTACGCGCTGCGGGGGCGGGAACGGCTCGGCATGCTGCGGGTCGTCGACGACGTGATCGCGATGCACGGGCTGCTGTGGCCGGACGAGATCCGGGTGCCGGAGGGGGTGGCCCCCGAGGGTGAGGTGTCGGTGCGGGAGGCCGAGCTGGACCTCGCGGATGCGCTGATGGCGACCTTGGGGGAGGTGGAGATGGACTCGCTGCGCGACGACTACCGCGAGGCGGTGGAAGCGATGGTCGCGGCGAAGGCGGGTACGGGTGAACCGGTGGTGGCGGCGGGGCCGCCGGCGGAGGGTGCGGGTGCGCAGGTCATCGACCTGATGGCGGCGTTGGAGAACAGCGTGCGGGCGGCTAAGGCTTCTCGGGCGGGGGCGGGGGCGGCTGCGTCGGAGGGGGAGGCGGGGGCCGAGGCGGAGGTCGAGGGGGCCGGGGCGGAGGTTACGCCGATTCGGCGGAAGAAGGCGGCGGCGGGGGCGGTTGCGCCGAAGGTGGTGGGCGGGAAGAAGTCGACTGCGTCGGCGGCAGCGTCGGCGTCGGGCTCCGGTGCTGCGAAGAAGTCGACGGCTGCGGCCGCTGCCGCGAAGAAGAAGGCCGCCACGGCGGCCGTGAAGAAGACGGCCTCGGCCAAGGCCGCCGAGGCGAAGCCGGCGCGGGGCGCTGCGAAGAAGGCTGCGACGCCGCCGCGCAAGCGGAGCTCCGCTTGAGGGGGGTGGTGGGCCCTGCGGCCCCGCGGCGTGGTGGGCCCTGCGGGGCGAAGTCCCCTACCCGCCCTTCCACCGTTCCCAGGGCCGGCCCTGACCCGGTCCTCAAGCGCCGGACGGGCTGGGGAGGGGTGCCGGGCTGCGCCCGGACCCCTCGGGGCTCCGCCCCGGACCCCGGTCCTCAAACGCCGGACGGCTGTAAGTGGGGCTCCGCCCCGGACCCCGGACCCCGGTCCTCGAACGTCGCACGGACCGGCCGCCGGGGGAAAGGTCCGGTCCGCGCGGTGCCCGGGCCCGGAGGACCTAGTGCCAGGTTCGGAGGTCTCTGGCCGTGGCGAAGAGGGCTTCCACGTCCGGGGGTTTGAGGGTGGTGGGGGTGTTCGTCAGGAAGGTGGAGGTGGTGGCCGGGGTGAGGATGCGGACGTCCCGGAGGGTGGGGGTGACCTCCAGGCGGGTCGCGTCGACCACCGCCAGGACCGGGATCACCGGGGCGGAGAGGGCGCGGGTCGCGTGCGCCGCCGCGCGGCGGGCTTCGCGGGGGTCCGGGGTCGGGTCGGCGCGGCCGACCCTGAGAAGGAGGTCGCCGATCACCGCGCGCTGGCGGCGGCCCTGGACCGTGCGGATGCAGAAGACGCCGGGCGGGCCGATGAGCAGGTGGTCCGCGACACCGTGGATCGAGTGCAGGACCCGCCAGTCCTCCGAATCCGCCAGGGCGTCCAGTACGTCGCCCATCCGCTGCCTCACCGTGAGCTCCTGGCGGAGCCGGTGCCGGGCGCGCGTGCCCGCGGTGCCGTACGTGAGGGCGCCCAGCTGCGCCTCCCCCGGGCGGTTCGGGGCCAGGTCCTCGTCGGGCGGGAGGGACAGGCGGAGCAGGTCCCCGGCCGTGGGGACGGGTGGCGGGCCGATGGCGACGGTTCCGGTGAGGTAGGGGCGTAACGCCGTAAGGATCTCCTCACGGCGCTCGTCCGCCAGCACGCTGATCCGGTTGGCCCGCCGGTCGTACCAGGCCACCGCCCGGCCGTCGGGCAGGTTCACGTACAGCCGGCCGCGGCCGGGCCGACCGCTCGGCAGTACCTTCAGCCCCCTCGAAGCCATGGTCCTCACCCCCGCCGTCCATGGGAGCAGCCCGGGCGCCCCGCGGCAATCCCCCGGTGGGGTCCCGCCTGTGGCGCGTGCCGTGCGGCCCGTGGCGTGTAACGACTCCGTCGGGTCGCTGAGGCGTGGCTGTTACAGAAGCAACGGGTTACCGCAACGGCCGGTGCATACGTTTATCCCACCTGGACGGCCCAGGGCCTGACCTGCACCGAAGGACTTCCCGTGAACACCGTGAGCCGCAGCCGCAGCACGCTCGTCCGCGCCGCCGCCGTGGCCGTGGGTGCCGGCGCCCTGCTGGCGTACCCCGCGGCGGCCGCGCTCGCCGACGGGGTGCCGTCGGCTTCCTCCGCGCAGGGCGTGACCGCCCCGCGGACCCTGGTCAAGACCCTGTCCCTCGCGGACGGTGTCTCCACCGCGAAGGTGTACCGGGTGGCCAAGGGCGCCTACCAGGCCGAGGTCCTCAACCCGGACGGCTCCACCGTGGCCACCCTGACCAGCCGTGACGGCAATACCGGCTTCGGCGACGCCGGGTCGATGCACCTCGCGCTGCGATCCGACGGCCGGCTCAGTTCCTGGGCCGGAGGCGCAGCCGGGAGCGATACGGAGAACTCCGGCGACTCCCCCGCCGCCGGCAACCACGCCGGGCACAAGACCGCGACCCGGGACGGCAAGGTCGTCCCCGCCGTCGCGTCCTCGCGCTCGGGTGCCGGGACCGTCGAGGCGCTGGGCCTGAACACGCTGGCCGACGGTCCGGGTGACGGCATGCTGCTGCTCGCCGCGGGCGGCGGGATCGCGGCGATCGGCGCCGCCGGGCTGGGCTTCGCGATGCTGCGCCGCGGGCGTACCGAGGCGTAGGCCGCGCCCTCCCACCTGGTCGGCGCCGCGGCTCTCCGGCCCGAGCGCACGGGCGGAAACGATGCGGCTCTGCCTACTGTGGACAGGCACATGCTCATGGGAGAGGAGGGTCGACGGGTGATCGGATCCGGGTCGGCTCCCTCCCGTCACGGTCCCGGACGGCGGCGCCCGGGTGTCCGGGCCGGTCTGCGGGTCACCCTGTTCGCCGCCCTGCTGCTGCCGCTGGCGAGCGCCTGTGGTGACACCGGCGGGCTGGCCGGCGCGGGGGCGACCCCGACCGCGAGCGGGCCCGTACATCTGTGGCCGGGGCGCGCGGGGGCCGTCGTACCGCCCGCCGATCCGGGGGGCGCGCCGCCCGAGTACGTACCCGGGATCGCGCCCGTCCAGGACCAGAACGTGCACGCGATCGACCCGGCGACGCTGGTGCAGGCCGAGCTGCGGGCCCACCCGAACGTGCAGACCGGTCCCGACGGGATGCCTCCGGAGACGATCGCCGCGATCAGGGAGTGCGGGGCGGACGGAGCCGATCCGAAGAAGTGTCCGGTGCTGACGCCGTACTACCGGGACCTCACCGGCAACGGCAAGGACGAGCTGATCGTCGGGATCGAGTACCCCGAGCAGCAGATGTCCGTACGCGTGTACACGGCGGACGCCCAGGGCCGGCTCAACCGGATCATGGCCACCACCGACACCGTCATCAGCGTCGAGCTCGCCGGACGGGACGTGATCCTGCGCGTCCCCAGCGGCAACGCCGGCTACGAGGTGAACACGACCTGGTCCTGGGACGAGACCCAGCGCTCGATGCTCCCGACGTGGGAACAGATCGTGCGCGTGCCCGGCACCGGCCCGAGCCGGGCCCCGGCACCGTCCGCGAGCCCCGGCTCGCCGGGAGCGTCGCGGTGAGGCTCCGGCTGCCCTCGTGGACGGCGACGCTGACCTGGAAGTCGGCGTGCTTCATCGTGCTGATGTGCTGCTCGCTCGCGGCGGTTCTGGGTGTGCTCGTGCACGTGGAGGTGACCGGGCAGACCGTCGCGACGGCACGCGAGAAGGCCCTCGCCAAGCTGACCGACGCCTCGCGTGCCTACGAGGCCGGCGAGATACTGCCGCCGGAATCCGGGCTGGATCCGGCCGGGCTGCCGGACCGGCTGCGTGCGCTGGCCCTGGCCGGGCAGCGCGGGACGCTCGTGGCGGAGTACGAGGGCCGGCAGCTGATGTGGGCGGCGGCTCCGGCCGACGGGAAGGCGCTGGCCACGGCCGTCGACTACGGGCAGAGCGCGCGGACGATCAGCGGGCTGGACAACGCGATCATCGGGTCGTCGGTCCTGGCCATCGGCGGGACGCTGCTGGTGGGAGCCTTCGCCGTGACCCGCGTGACGCGGCGGCTGCACCAGACGGCGACGGTGGCCCGCCGGATCACCCAGGGCGACCTGGACGCACGGGTCGGGGACCCGCGTACGAAGGACCCCTCGAGGCACCAGGACGAGGTGGCGACGGTGGCGGCGGCCCTGGACACGATGGCGGGCAGCCTGCAGACGAAGCTCCAGCGGGAGCAGCGGTTCACGGCGGACGTCGCGCACGAGCTGCGCACCCCGCTGACCGGTCTGCAGGCGGCCTCGGAGCTGCTGCCGGACGGCCGGGCGACGGAGCTGGTGCAGGAGCGGGTGCGCACGATGCGGCAGCTGACGGAGGACCTGCTGGAGATCTCCCGGCTCGACTCGGGCAGCGAGGTGGTGGAGACGGACCTGCACCAGCTCGGGCGTCTCGCGCGGCGGGTGGTGCGGGCCTCGGGGACGGACACGGAGGTCGTCGTGGTGCGGGACGCGCACGTGGAGACGGACCGGCGGCGCCTCGAGCGGGTGCTGGGCAACCTGGTAGCCAATGCCCACAAGCACGGGCGGGCGCCGGTGGTGGTGACGGTGGACGGGCCGGTGGTGACGGTCCGGGACCACGGTGACGGCTATCCCGAGTACCTCGTGTCCCACGGGCCACAGCGGTTCCGTACCGGGGGCGGCAGCAAGGGGCACGGGCTGGGGCTGACGATCGCCGTGGGTCAAGCGGAGGTCATCGGGGCCGGGCTGGTGTTCCGGCAGGCCGCGCCCACCGAGGACGGGGAGGGCGGGGCGGAGGCCGTTCTGACCCTGGTCGAGGCCCGGCTGACGTGACCCGAGGCCCGGCTGACGTGACCCGAGGCCCGGCTGACGTGAGGTGACGCAGGGCTGACGTGCGGCGAGGCCCGCCGTCACTCCCCCGGCGCGGCCGGGCCCGGAGGGGTCGGCTTGGTCCAGGGCCAGCGGAGCTTCGGCTTCTGGCCGTCCGGGGCGTAGACGTACTTCCAGCCCTTCTGGAGGCCCAGTCGCTTGGAGTACCCCGCCGGGACGCGCTCGTAGAGCAGCACCGTGGGGGCGCCGCCGTCCGGGGCCGGGACCGGGATCTCGTACCACTTCGACGGGTGGCCGGTCGGGCCGAGGAGGATCGGCAGGGTCCGGCCGTCCATCGGGCCGCCCTCGAAGGGGGTGGGTTGGCTTCTCACCCCTCCAGTCTCACAGGAGCTCGGGAATTACAGCAGTTCAGGGGTCACAGCAGGTGCGCCGCTTCGGAGACCACGGGGATCACCCGGCGGGCCAGCACGCCCACCGGACCGTCCGCCGATTCGAGCGCGAGGGCGGCGCGAGCGGCCGCGGCCGTCTCCGGGTCGGTGGCGGCCGTGGCCGTGAGCAGGGCGATGAACTGGTCCACCAGCCAGTCCCGGAGCGAGTCGATCTCAGGCTGTTTGCCCTCGTCGATCCAGATCAGCGAGGCGGCCTCGACCGCCGTGATCCACGTGCGCACCATCATGCGCAGGCGCGGGCCGGGTGCCGGCACGCCGAGGTGGAAGAGGATCGCCTCGGCGGCCGCCCGGCGGATGCCGTCGACGGTGGCGGTGGTGCGGGAGGTTTCGACCACGCTGCCGCCCTGGAGGAGGGCGGAGAAGCCTGCGTCGTGTTCGTCGACGAAGGCCAGGTACCGGTCCAGGGCCCGGGAGAGCCGCTGGGTCAGGGGTCCGGCCTGGGGTTCGGCGAAGCAGAGCCGCAGCACGTCGGCGGCCGAGCCCAGGGCGGCCTCGTAGAGCTGCTGTTTCCCGCCCGGGAAGTAGCGGTAGACGAGGGGGCGCGAGACGCCGGCAGCCTCGGCCACGTCGTCCAGCGAGACCTCCTCCGGCGCCCGGTGCGCGAACAACGTCAGGGCCGCGTCGAGGAGCTGGGCCCGGCGCTCCTCGACGCTCAACCTGCGGTACGCCCGTACGGCTGTCATGTCCGCAGGGTAGCCCCACGTCGTGGCCCTGGGGCGAGGGGTGCTCACCGGAGTGCGGACCGGGGTGTTCGCAGAGGTCTTCACAGAGGTGTTCGCAGAGGTGTTCGCAGGGGTGTTCAGGCGAGGAGGCCCGAGCTCTTCCAGAGCTTGCGGCCGACTCCGCGCATCACGCCTATGTCGTCCAGGAAGTCGGTGAGCCGCTTGGCTCCGGTCTGCATGACCTCCCGGCGGTGGCCGCTCGCCTTGACCTGGGCGAGCGCCTCGTGCCGGTCGAGGCCGATGTTGTCGTAGACCTGGGGGTTCACGAAGGCCTGCGAGAACACGCGGGCGGCCTGGCCGCAGCTCACGCGGGTGAGCTCCTGCTCCCAGCGCGGGGCGGTGAGCATCTGGCGGCGCAGTTCCTCGCGGGCGTAGCGGACGTGGCGCGCCTCTTCGATGACGTGGATGCGGGTGACTCCGCGGACGAGGGGCTGAACGCGCTCGTCCGGGAAGGTCAGCCGCTGCATCCAGTCGAGGACCTCCTCTCCGAGGAGGGTGCAGGCGAAGGAGCCCGGGGTGGTGGAGACGGTCTTCAGGACGCGGGCGAGGTTGTGGTTGGCGCGGGAGACCGGGTACTCGGGGGCGCCGCCCGTCTTGATCATGCGGGCGAACATCATCGAGTGGCGGCACTCGTCGGCGATCTCGGTGAGTGCGTACCGGACGTGATTGCTGGTCAGGGACTTGTCGTAGATGTGCCGGACCAGGAGCTGCATCAGGATGATCTCGAACCAGATGCCGAGCGAGCCGAGCGCCGCCGCCTCGTGGCGGGAGAGTTCGATGCGCTGCTCCTCGCCCATCTTCTTCCAGAGCGGGGTGTCGAAGAGGGAGAGCAGCTCGGGCGGCCAGTAGTACTTGCCGTCGATGGGCGGGGCGTCCCAGTCGAGTTCCCGGTCCGGGTCGAAGGAGTGCTTCGCCGAGGATTCGAGCAGCCGCTCGGCGATCTGCTCGCGGTCCTTGAGGAGGCCGAGGGCATCGCGGAGCTCGGCTCGTTCGGTCACGGTGGTCATGGCTTCGGACACCTCGTCGTCGAGTTACCGGCGGTCACCTCTTATGAGACTCCCTGTCAGCAAGACCGTCAATCCCTTGCACACGACTTGTTGACCGCGCGTCTACCAACGTGTGACGCTGCCAACTGTCCGGTCCCGTACGGAAGTACACGCGAGTACGCGGCTACGTGAGACGAGGGGGCGTCAGTGTCGACGCACGAGCTCTACACCAAAGATCCGGGCGAGACCGTCTGGGCGGTCCCCGCCTCCGGCAGCGCCCGCTTCAGCTGGGAGTACGACGGCGGCCGCGAGCGGCTGCTGGCCCTGTACCAGAAGGGCAAGGACAAGCAGTGGGACGGCGCCAAGCGCATCGACTGGGACATCGAGGTGGATCCGTACGATCCCCTGGGCACCCCGGACGAGGCGCTTCCGCTGCACGGCACCCGGCACTGGGCCAAGCTCACGGAGCGGGACCGGGGCGAACTGCGCCGGCACTACAGCGCCTGGAACTTCAGCCAGTTCCTGCACGGCGAGCAGGGCGCGATGGTGTGCGCGGCGCGCATCGTCGAGTCGGTGCCGGACCTGGACGCGAAGTTCTACTCCGCCACGCAGACCATGGACGAGGCCCGGCACGCGGAGATCTTCGGACGGTTCCTGCACGAGAAGATCGGGATGCTCTACCCGATCAACGACAGCCTGCAGGGACTGCTCGGCGACACCCTGCGCGATTCCCGCTGGGACATGCCGTACCTGGGCATGCAGGTACTCATCGAGGGGCTGGCGCTGGCCGCCTTCGGGATGATCCGCGACACCACGAACAAGCCGCTGCCCAAACAGATCCTGGCCTACGTGATGCAGGACGAGGCACGGCACGTGGCGTTCGGGCGGATGGCCCTGCGCGACTACTACAAGCAGTTGACGGACGCCGAGCTGCGCGAGCGCGAGGAGTTCGTGATCGAGGGCTGCTACTTGATGCGCGACCGGTTGCGCGGGGTGGAGGTGCTCGAGAACTTCGGCATCTCGCGCGCCGAGGCGGAGGAGTTCAGCGAGCGGTCGGAGTTCCTGGCGCTCTTCCGCAAGCTGCTGTTCAGCCGGATCGTGCCCTGCGTGAAGGACATCGGGCTGTGGGGCGAGCGGCTGCAGAAGGCGTACCTGGACATGGGCGTCTTCGAGATGGGCAACTCCAACCTGGACCTGCTGATGAGCCAGGACGAGGAGATCGCCGAGGCCCTCGACCGGGAGCGGTTCGCTGCCGAGGAGGAACAGCGGGTGGCGGAGGTGGCGGAGGCCATCGCGGAGGGCTCGGGCGGCTAGGCCGGCTCTTTCGGATCTTGCCGGTCAGGCCCGCGTCGGGCTCGGCGGCCGGGACGCCGGGCCGGGCCGTTTCACCGGGCGGACAGCGCCGCCTCCATCACGGCCCTGGCGATGGGCGCGGCCGCGAGGTTGCCGCTGATGTCCCCGCGGACGGCCGACGCGTCCTCGACGACCACCGCGACCGCCACGGCCGGCGGCCGGCCGCCCCTGGGCCCCGCCCAGGAGATGAACCAGGCGTACGGGGTGCCCGCGTTGCCGACGCCGTGCTGGGCCGTGCCGGTCTTGCCGCCGACCACGGCGCCGGGGATCGCCGCGTTGCGGCCGGTGCCGCTCTCCACCACCTTCACCATGAGCTCCTGCATCCGCATCGCGGTCAGCGGGGTCATGGCCCGGCCGAGGCTGCGCTGGTCGGCGCGGCGGACCGGATCGCCGTCGTCCTGTGTCGTGCGGTCCACCAGGTAGGGCGCCTTGAGCTCCCCGCCGTTGGCCACGGCCGCCGCCACCATCGCCATCTGCAGCGGGGTGGCCTTGGTGTTGAACTGTCCGATCGAGGACAGGGCCAGCTGGTCGGGGCTCATGTCGGTGTCGAAGTTGGACCGCGACACCCAGGCCGGCACGCGCAGCCCCGCGTTGTTGAACCCGAACCGCCGCGCCGCGTCCGTCATTGCGCGCAGCCCGACCTGTACGCCGATCTTCGCCATCACGGTGTTGCACGACCACTGCACCGCGTCCGCCATCGAGGCGTCGGCGCAGCCCGTGCCGGCGTTCGGCAGCAGGGTGCTGGTGCCGGGCAGCGGGTACGGGTCCGGGGTCTCGGTCGGCGCGTCCACGTCGGTGACCACGCCCGCGTCGAGGGCGGCGGCGGCCGTCACGATCTTGAACGTGGAGCCGGGCGGGTACGTCTCGCGCAGTGCCCGGTTGAGCATCGGCTTGGCGGGGTCCGCGTTGAGCTTCTCCCAGGCCTCCTTGACCTTCGGCCCCGTACCGGAGAGCACCGCCGGGTCGTAGGAGGGGCTGCTGACCAGCGCGAGGATCTTGCCCGTGGCCGGCTCGACGGCGGCGACCGCGCCCCGCTTGCCGGCGAGCCCGGTGTACGCGGCCAGCTGCATGCTCGCCCGGATGGTGGTGGCGGCGTTGCCGCCGCCCGGGCGGCCGCGCGAGAGCTCGTACCAGAGCGGGAAGGCCGAGAGCCCGGGGTCGGTGCCGGAGAGGACCGGGTCCTCGGCGCGTTCCAGGAAGCTGGTCCCGTAGGTCTGGGAGGCGAAGCCGGTGACGGGTGCGTAGAGCGGGCCGTTCTTGTACGTGCGCTCGTAGCGCAGCAGTTGGCGGCTGTCCCGGGAGCCGGTGACGGGACGGCCGTCGACGGTGATGTCCCCGCGCGGTTCGGCGTACCGCTCGATGGCGGGGCGCTTGTTGGCCGGGTTGGCGCCGTAGCCGGCGGCCTCCCAGACCTGCACGCGGCCGACGTTGACCAGCAGGGCGACGAGCAGCAGGGCGCAGAAGTACGCGCACCAGCGGATGTAGCGGATCACGCTTCGGCCTCCTCGGCCGGTCCGGGCCTGCGGGCGCTGTCGCTGAGCCGGACCAGGAGGGCGACGATGATCCAGTTGGTGACCACGGAGGAGCCGCCCTGGGCGAGGAAGGGCATCGCCATGCCGGTCAGCGGGATCAGACCGGTGACTCCGCCCGCGATGACGAACACCTGGAGCGCGACGATCGAGGCGAGCCCGGTGGCGAGGAGGCGGCCGAAGGGGTCGCGCAGCGCCAGCCCGGCGCGGAATCCGCGGGCTACGAGGAGCCCGTAGAGGAGCAGGATCGCGGTGAGGCCGACGAGGCCGAGCTCCTCCCCGGCGGTGGCGAGGATGAAGTCCGATTTGGCGGCGAACCCGATGAGGAAGGACTGCCCGTGGCCGAGCCCGGCGCCGAGCAGTCCACCGGCTCCGAAGGCGAACAGGGACTGGGCGAGCTGGCCGGGGCCGTCGCCGCGCTCGATGGAGGCGAAAGGATTCAGCCAGTCGTCCACGCGGCTGTTCACGTGCGGCTCGAACGTCCCGACGGCGTACGCGCCCACGGCCGCGAGCAGCAGCCCGATGGCGATCCAGCCGATCCGGCCGGTGGCCGTGAACAGCATGATCACGAAGAGGCCGAAGAACAGCAGCGAGGTCCCCAGGTCGCGCTCCAGGACGAGCACGCCGACCGAGAGCAGCCAGATGGCCAGGATCGGGCCGAGGACCCGGCCGGGCAGCAGCCTCAGCTTCCAGAAGAGGGTGCGGCCGGTGAGGGCCAGTGCGGTGCGGTTCGCCGCGAGGTAGGAGGCGAAGAAGACCGCGAGCAGGATCTTGGCGAACTCCCCGGGCTGGAAGGAGAGCCCGGCGAACCGGATCCAGATGTGCGCACCGTTCACGGCGGGGAAGAAGACGGGGACCATCATCAGCACGAGCGCGACGGCGACGGACAGGTACGCGTACTTCTGCAGCACCCGGTGGTCGCGCAGCAGCGCGACGCCGAGCACGAAGAGCACCAGCCCGAGTGCGGACCAGCGCAGTTGCTCGCCGGCGGTGGCGTTCGCGGGGGTGGTGGCGTCGAGGCGCTGGATGAGGACGAGGCCGAGGCCGTTGAGCAGGACGGCGATCGGGAGCAGCAGCGGATCGGCGTACGGGGCGTACAGGCGGACGGCGAGGTGGGCGACGAGGGCGGCCACGGCGAGCCCGGCGGCGTAGTGGGCGGCCGGCCCGGGGATGCGGCCGGTGGTGGCGAGCCCCACGTAGAGGTGGCCGAGGACGGCGATCAGGACGGCGCCGAAGAGCAGCGACAGCTCGACTCCACGACGCTTGGGCGCACGGGCGTCGGGTGGCGGTGGCGGGGCGGGTTCCGTCACCTTCGCCGTCAGAGCGGTCATACGGGAAACGTAGCAAGGAGCCGGGCCGTATGTCCGCTTATGTCATAGTGTGCCGAAGAGTCGTCAGAACTGGTCGGAATTGAAGTAGCGGATCAGCGCGTCAGCGCTTCAGCGGATCAGGAGCCTCCTCCCATGGGACCTGCGGAGTTCATCGTCCTGGCCTTTCCGGAAGAACAGCTGCGGGTCGCGGCGGTCGCGGCGGTGATGGGGCTGCGCAAGGCCGGGGTCGTGCGGCTGATCGACGGGCTCGTGGCCACCAAGACGGCGTCCGGCGCCGTGCTGTCGGCGGAGTTCGACGAGTTCGTCGAACTCCGGGGGCTGCTCGCCCACCGGGAGGCGGCCCCGCTGATCGGTCCGGAGGACGTCAGGGAATCGGCCGAACTCATGGACCGCGGAAGCTGCGCGCTCCTCCTGGTCGTCGAGCACGTCTGGGCCGAGGACGCCGCGATCGCCGTACGGGCGGCGGGCGGCCGGATCGCGGGAGCGGTGCGGCTCCCGGCGGACCGACTGGGGGTGGCCTGATGTTCATCCGCCCCATCGGCTCCGTCGTGAACCCCTCCCAGCGGCCCGCGGGCCACCCCCTGCTGCGCGGAATCCTGGCGCGCGGGGCCTACGTCTGGGACGCGGCCCAGCACCCGGCGGCCGCGGCGGCGCAGCCGGGGTCGCAGCCGACGGGTGGCCCGGCCCCGACACCGGCCCGGGCCGTGCCCCCCGGCACGGGCCAGCCACAGGCCCCGGGCCCGCAGCCCGGCCCGACCCCCTCGCCCCCGGCGGCCCCCTCCGCCCGCCGGGAGCCCGCGGCCTCCCACCCGGCTCCGCACCCCGGACCGGGAACTTCGGGACCGCTCTCCCCCGGGGCCGACCTGACCGACCGCCTGACCCAACTGGCCGCCCTGGCCCGCGAAGGCCTGCTCACCCCGGAGGAGTTCTCGGCGGCCAAGGCCCGCCTGCTGGCCGGCTGACCCGAACCGGCCCGGCCCGGCCCATCGCCCCGCCGGCCCGCGCCCCGCCGGCCCGCGCCCCGCAAGACGTCCCCCCGAAGGCCGGTCCCCGGCGGCCCGGCGCCCCCGCAGGGCGGACCCCTGTGGCCGGTTCTCCCGTCGGCCCGAGGGTCGCCCAGGTGGGCCGGGTGGTCCGGCCCCCTCGCCCCGTTCTTGGCCGACGGCGCCTCGGGCGTTTCGTCGGGGACGGTCCGCGGGGGTACGCCGACCGGGTGAGCGACGCGGCCCGGCCGCCTCGGGTGGGCGATTTGTCATACCGCGCGTGGCAGCATCGGCCGTCAGGAGGTGATCCCATGTCACGACGACGCCGACGTCGGCTGGTTCGCGCCGCGTGCCTCGCCGCAGCCCTCGTCGCAGCCGGCCCGCTCCCCGTCGCCCACGCCGAGCCGCCCGCCGCACCCGCCGCCCCGGCGGCCCCGGACGCTCCGGACACCCCGGCGGCGCCCGATGCCATCGCGGCTCCCGATGGCATCGCCGCCCCCGCCGAACCCGTCGGCGTGCTCCTCACGCGTCTTCAAGGCCTCTACCAGCGCGCCGAGCAGGCCACCGAGGCCTACAACGCCGCGGAGACCGCCCTCACGGCCCGGCAGCGCGAGGAGAGCCGGCTCAGCACCGAGCTCGGCAAGGCCCGTACCGCCGTCACCGACGCCCAGGCCACCACGGGCCGGCTGGCGCGCGAGCAGTACAAGGGGGCCCGCGGGTTCTCCCCGTACGCCCGGATGCTGTTCGCCGGGGACCCCCAGGGGGCCCTGGAGCAGCGCCGGGTCGCGGACCGCGAAGGTGCCCGGCGGGCCGCCGCGCTGGACCGGCTCACCAAGGGCGAGAAGCAGGCCGACACCCTCGCCACCGCCGCCCGCAAGGCCCTGGACTCCGAGCAGAAGCTGGCCGCCGAGACCAAGCAGCGCAAGGAGGAGGCCGCCGGGCAGCTGAAGGAGGTCGAGCGGATGCTGGCCTCGCTCAGCCCCGCCCAGCTCACCGAGCTCGGGACGCGGGAAGCCGAGGACACCGCCACCGCGCAGCGGGAGCTGATCGATTCGGGGAAGCTGGGCAGCGGCGGCGCACAGCCGCGCAATCCCACGGCGGCCGGCGGCACGGCCCTGACGTACGCGGCCGCCCAGATCGGGAAGCCGTACGTCTGGGGCGCCGAGGGGCCGGCCTCCTTCGACTGTTCCGGGCTGACCTCACAGGCCTGGGCGCACGCGGGCCGCGAGATCCCCCGGACCAGTCAGGAGCAGTGGGCCCGGCTGCCCCGGGTGCCGCTCGACGAACTGCGCCCGGGCGACCTGGTGGTGTACTTCCCGACCGCCACCCACGTGGCCCTGTACGTGGGCGACGGCAAGGTCATCCAGGCGCCCCGGCCGGGGGCGAAGGTGAAGGTCTCGCCGATCGCCGCGAACCCGCTGCTCGGCGCGGTACGGCCGGACCCCGACGGGGCTCCGATGGCCGACTTCACCCCGCCGCCGCTGCCCGGGGGCGCCACGGCGGGGGACGACACGGGTTACGCGGAGACCGAGGCGCCCACGGCATCCGGGGCGCCCGCGACCTCCGCCAGGTAGTCCGCCGCGTCCTCGGGGTCGTAGAAGTAGGTGTCGAAGTCGGCCGGGTTGTCGAAGCCGTTGGCGAATCGGTCCGCCACCGGCTGGAGCTGCCCGGCCGCACCGATCAGGTTCAGCACGTGCTCCGGCGGGACGCCGAGCATGGCGTTCGTCCACTGGGTGGTGGGCTTGCCGCTGGTGAACCAGTACTTGTCGAAGGTCGCCTTCATCCACGCCTCGTCGAAGGGGTTTTCCCCGTGCATGAGGATCGAGGAGAGGTACGAGGCCGCGCACTTGGCGGCCGAGTTCGAACCCTGCCCGGTGATCGGGTCGTTGGCGACGACCACGTCCGCCACGCCCAGCACCAGACCGCCGCCGGGCAGCCGGCCGATGGGGCCCCGGACGACGGGGGCGTACCGCCCGGCGAGCGTGGCGCCCGCGTCCGTGAGCTCCACCTTCGTCGCCCGCGCGTACTCCCAGGGAGTGAACTTCTCCATCAGATCCAGCGTCAGCGCGAGGTGCTCCGCCGGGTCCTTCACCCCGCCGAAGGCGTCGACCGGTCCGCCCGGGATCCCCTCCCAGAACAGGATGTCGGCCCGCCCGGAGGTGGTCAGCGTCGGGATCACGAACAGCTCGCCGACGCCCGGGACCAGGTTGCAGCGCACGGCGTCCGTCTCCGGGTGCTCGGGGCGCGGAGCCAGCCCGTGCACGTACGACACGGCGAGCGCGCGCTGCGGGGCGTCGTACGGGGAGCGGGCCGCGTCCCGGCCGAACAGCGAGACCAGCTCGCCCTTGCCGGCCGCGACCAGCACCAGGTCGTACGTACGCGAGAAGAAGTCCAGGTCGGATACGGACGCCCCGTGGATGACCAGCTGGCCGCCGCGCTGCGCGAAGGTGTCGAGCCAGCCGGCCATCTTCACGCGCTGGTCGACGGACTGGGCGAAGCCCTTCAGCTTGCCGAGCCAGTCGACGGCGCGGCTGCCGTCCGGGGCGGAGACCGAGACGCCCAGGCCCTCGATCTTCGGCGCCTGCTGCTCCCAGAAGTTCAGCCGGAGGTCCCGCTCGTGCTGGAGCGCCGTGTCGAACATGCACTGGGTGGACATGACCCGCCCGGTGCGGATCTCGTCCGCCGTCCGGTTGGACATGAGGGTGACCTCGTACCCCTTCGCCTGGAGTCCGAGGGCGAGCTGGAGACCGGACTGGCCGGCGCCGACGACGAGTATCTTGCGCATGTGGACGTTCTCTATTCGGGGGTCGAGTCGAGGGCGTGGCCCACGAGGGTCATGAGGGATTCCAGTACCGTGACCCGGCGCCGCGCGTCCATGATCACGACGGGTACGCGCGCCGGTATGGTCAGCGCCTCCCGCACGTCCTCCGGTTCGTACGAAGGCGTGCCCTCGAAGTGGTTGACGGCCACGGCGTACGGCAGCCCGCAGCTCTCGAAGTAGTCGAGCGCCGGGAAGCAGTCCCGCAGCCGCCGCGTGTCCGCGAGGACGATCCCGCCGACGGCGCCGCGCACCAGGTCGTCCCACATGAACCAGAAGCGTTCCTGGCCCGGGGTCCCGTACACGTACAGGACGAGGTCGTCGTCGAGCGTGACGCGGCCGAAGTCCATGGCCACGGTGGTGGTGTGCTTGTCCGGGGTCCCGGACAGGTCATCGGTCGGAGCGGCGGCCTCGGTCATCACCGCCTCGGTGCGCAGCGGCCGGATCTCGGAGACGGAACCGACGAAGGTGGTCTTGCCCACCCCGAAACCTCCCGCCACCAGCACCTTCACGGCGACGGGCGCGCGCGAGCGGTCGTACTGCCAGGGCTGTACGGGCTCGTCCGGGTCCGGGCCCGATGCCGGGGCGCCCGGGTCCGTGTTCGGGGAGAAGAAACCGGTTTCAGAGACGGCGGAGCCCACTGAGCACCCTTTCGAGCAGAGCGCGGTCGGGACGGCCGCTGCCGTGCCCGGTCCCGTAGACACGGATCCTGCCCTGGTCGGCGAGGTCGCTGACCAGGACGCGGACCACGCCGAGCGGCAGCTTCAGCAGCGCCGCGATCTCGGCGATCGTCCGCATGCGGCGGCAGACCTCGACGATCGCCGGCATCTCCGGCATCCGGTCGGCCTTCCGCGGTTCGGACACCTTGGTGTCGAGGGCCGCGACGAAGGTCTCGACGTGCAGGATCTGCGTGAAGCGGGTGCGGCCGCCCGTAAGGGAGTACGGGCGTACGCGGGCGGGACGGCGGTCGGCGCCGCGTATCGGCAGCCGGTCGGAGGCCGGACTCCTCACGGGGTGTTCTCCATCGACTGGCGCAGCTCACTGCGGACTTCGGGGGTCAGGACGTGGCCGGCGCGGCCCACGAACAAGGCCATGTGGTAGGCGACGACGCTCATGTCGCAGTCGGGCGTGGCGTGTACGCCGAGGAGCGAGCCGTCGCTGATGGCCATGACGAACACGGAACCGTGGTCCATGGCCACCATCGTCTGCTTGACCGAGCCGCCGTCCATCAGGGCGGCGGCTCCCGTGGTGAGCGAGCCGAGGCCGGAGACGATGGTCGCGAGATCGGCGGACGCTCCGCGGGGGCCGGTGGGGCGGGAGGGTGGGGCCGGTGCGGCCGGTGTGTCGGGTGCGACCGGATCGGAGGACAGCAGGAGGAGCCCGTCCGAGGACACGACGGCCACCGAGTTGACCCCGGGGACCTCCTCGACGAGGTCGGTCAGCAGCCACTGAAGGTTGCGTGCCTGGGTGCTCAGTCCGTACGTACTGGACGCGTTCATGTGCGTGCCTCCTGTGCGGTGTCCCCCCGGTCGGTCGGCCCCTGGTCCTGCGGCGGGTCCTGCGGCGCGTCATGCCCGGGAGCCTGTGCGAGCTCGGCCTCCACGACGCGGCGGCCGTCCTGGGCACCCCGGTAGAACCCGCCGAGACGGCGTCGCAGCTCGTCGGCGTCCACCCGGCCCGGCGCCGGGCGCACCTCGTCACCGCGTCCGGCGGCGACCACGCGGGGGCTCCGCTTGGGCAGCCCCTTGTCGGTGAGGAGTTCCTCCGGCGCGGGCCCGTTCGGGGCCTGGGCCCCGGCGGGCGCCTCGGCCTGCGGCGGTACGCGGAACACCTGCTCGGCGGGCACCTCGACGGGTGCCGGGACCCGGAACACCTGCTCCGTGGGGGGCAGCTGCCCGGCCGGAGGCGCGAACGCCGGCGGAGCGGGCTCCGGGGCCACCCGGGCGGGCAGCTCCGCGGCGGAGGCCTGCGCGGTCTCGTGCGCGGGCTCCGGCTCGGGGAAGGCCTCGGGGACGGCTTCGGGCAAGGCCTCGGGCAAGGCGTCGGTGGCCGGGTCCGGAGCCGGGGTTTCGGCCGGTTCCGCAGCAGCGGCTTCGGGCGCCGCCGGGGCCTGCTCCGCGGAGAACTCCGGCTCCAGGTGGGGCTCCGGGGCCTGCTCCGCCGAAAGCTCCGGCTCCGGATCGGGCTCCGGGGACGTTTCCCGCGCCGGCTCCGGCAGGGCCGGGGCCGTCGGGGTCTCGGACGCGGGGGTCTCGGACGTGGGGGCGGCAAGGCCCCGTACGCGCGAGGGGAGGGTGTTCTCGTTGGCCTCCGCGATCACCCCGGGCAGGTGCAGCGCGGGTGCGCCCGGTGTGCCCAGGGTGTGGACCGGCGAAGCCGGCGGGGTCGCGGGAAGCAGCGCCGCGGGTACGACGACCAGGGCCTCCGTACCCCCGCGCGGCAGGGTGCGCAGCTCGGCGCCGACCCCGTGCCGGGCCGCGAGCCGCCCGGCCACGTACAGGCCGAGGCCCAGGCCGTGTTCCGACTCGGGCTCCTCGTCGTACGCGTCCGGGGTGGCCAGCCGCTCGTTCAGCGTGGCGAGCCGGTCCCCGGTGATCCCGATGCCCTCGTCGACGACGGACAGCACCACGTCGCCGGAGTCCAGCAGCCATCCGGACACCTTCACCTTGGCGTCCGGCGGCGAGAACGTCGTCGCGTTCTCCAGCAGCTCGGCCAGGACGTGCGAGATGTCGTCGGCGGCGTGCCCGGCGACCTGCGTGTACGAGGGCAGCACCCCGAGGTCCACGCGCTCGTAGCGCTCGATCTCGCTGACCGCCGCCCGCATGACGTCGACCAGCGGCACCGCCGCGCCCTGCGCGTGGCCGTGTTCCTGGCCGGCGAGGACGAGCAGGTTCTCGTTGTGGCGGCGCATCACGGTCGCCAGGTGGTCGAGCTTGAAGAGGGTGGAGAGGCGGTCGGGGTCCGGCTCCTCGGACTCCAGCTCCTCGATGACGGCGAGTTGGCGCTCGACGAGCCCCAGGGTGCGCAGGGACAGCGATACGGAGGTGGTCGACATGATGCGGCGGTGCTCCTCGAGCCCCGCCCGCAGCTGTGCGAGCTCCGCCTCCAGTGCCTCCCGGCCTGCCGAGAGCGCTTCGTTGCGGCCGATGAGGCGGCGGCGGTCGGCGTCGAGTCCGGCGATCCGGGTGTGCAGGGAGACCGTTTGGTCGCGTACCGCGTTGAGGTGGCGCACCACCTCGGCGAACTCGTCGTTGCGGCCCGTGAACCGGACCGGTTCCACCGAGCCCTCCGGCGTCGCCAGCCGCGCGGCGCCGCGCCGCAGGACCGACAGCGGGCGGGTCAGGGAGCGCGCGATGGCGGTGGAGATGCCGAGGGTGAGGAGGAACAGCACGCCGAGGAAGGCGAGCTTGAGCTCCAGCGCGGTCACGTCGTCGTCGCGCAGCGCGGCGAGCGCGGTGGCGCGCCGGCCGGCGAGGGTGGCCTCGACCGAGCGCATCCGGTCGACGCGGGCGGTGAGGGCCGGTCCGACGGTGCCGGGATCGAGCTTGCGGTCGGCGGCCGAGAGGGACGGCCGGTCGGTGAGCCGCTTGAGGTAGTCGTCGGCCGCCTTGACCTCGGGTCCGGTGACGGTGGCGGCGAGGCTCTGGCGTACGTCGGGGCGCGCGGCCCGCTCGAAATCGTCGAGCGCGCCCTGCTCCCGTACCCGCGCCCGCTGGGCGGCGGCGGCGAGTTCGTCCACGTAGGCGGCGCCCGGCTGCCGGTCCCCGCCGGGCACGGACAGTGCGGCGAGAAGCAGTCCGCGGGTGGCTGAGGCCTGCTCCGCGGCCTGGCCGAGGGGGCCCAGCGGGCGGGTGGTGACGAGGGCGTCCGCGGCGCGCGGCGGGGTCAGCTCGGCGAGCCGGCCGCTCGGCGCGAGGAGTTCGGCGATGACGCCGGAGTAGGCCTGGTGGGCGGTAAGGGCGCTGTCCTTGCCCTCGATGGACTCGGTGCGGACGGCGCCGACCCGGCCGAGGGCCTGGGCGAGCTCCTCGTCGGCCTCGGCCTGGACCTCGGCGAGCTGGCGGTCGGTGCCCGCGGCGCGCTCCTGGACCGCGGCGGCCTGCTTGCCCCGGACGCCGCCGGGGCGGCCCTTGGCCACGTACGCGGTGACGGCGTCGCGCTCGTCCCCGAGCAGGTGCGCGAGGGTGAGGGTCTGCCGGCTCCGGTCGGCGAGGGTGACCAGCTCCTGGGAGTCCTTCAGGTCCGCGGAGGCGGACAGGACGGCCGGCGCTCCCGCCGCGAGGACGGCGAGCCCGGCCACGGCGACCCCGATGACCAGCCTGCGGCGCACGCGGACGCGGCGCCCCGCGGAAGCGGTCGCGGCGACCGGGCCGTCGGGGGCTCGTCGGACGGGTGCGGTGCCGTCGGGTGCGGTGCCGTTCGCGACGGTGCCGTTCTTCCGAGGCCGCTTCTTCTGCACCGGTGCTCGCAATCCTGTTTACGTGTGCTGCTCGTGCTCGTGCTTGTCGCCTGGTGGGGCCGGGGTGACGGCCGGTCACCGGATGCCGGTCCCCCGCCTCCGTTGTACCGCCGCGCCGTACCGCCGCACCGCTTCAGACCCTCGCAGTGAGTTGGGAAGAGGGCCGTACATCGCCCGCCCGGCCACACGAAGGAGTGAACAGCACGGAAGAGTTGGCGACCAACTCGGCGATCGGCTGTCAGAGCCCCGCCGTGGACGGGTGGTTGAAAGATCGATGCGGCTTTTGGCAGGATGCCCGCCCACATGACGAGGGTCACCCCGCCGACTCCGGAAGTCCCTTCGCGCCCCACCCGTCCCGCTTTGGTACGGACCTTCCCCGACCCCTCCCGCCCCCACGGAGCCCCGCGCGGGCAGAATGTCCGCATGCGCATCGATCTCTCCTCCGCCCCCGGCAATCCGGAACGCCCCAACGAGGACTGGCTGTCGGCCGCGATCCCCGCTTCGGGCGGCGGCGTTCTGGTCGCCCTCGACGGCGTCACCCCGCCCCCGGGCGAGGTCGGATGTGCGCACGGAGTGCCGTGGTTCGCGGCCCGACTGGGCGGCCGATTGACCGAACTGTCCGGATCGCGCCGGGACATGTCCCTGGACCGGGTCCTGGCGGAGGCCATCCGCGGCACCGCGGACGCCCATCGCGACACGTGTGACCTTTCTCACGTCCGGACGCCGCAGGCGACGGTGGTCGTGGTCCGCTGGGACGAGTCCTGCGTCGAACACCTGGTGCTCTCGGATTCCGTTCTCCTCCTCCAGGCACCCGGTGGCGAGGTGCGCGCGGTCCTCGACGACCGGCTGGACCGGATCCCGCGCGAGCGGCTGCGTACGAACGCCTCCGCCGACGTGCTGCGCAACGCGGAGGGCGGCTTCTTCACCGCCGCCGCGGACCCGGAGGTGGCGGCCCGGGCGGTGACCGGACGGACCCCGCGCGCGCAGGTGCGGGCGGTGGCGGCGCTGACGGACGGGGCCAGCCGGTGGACGGACACGTTCGGGGAGGGCGACTGGGCCGCCTGTCTGGCCGTGCTCCGCAAGGAGGGCGCGCAGTCCCTGATCGACCGGGTGCGCACGCTGGAATCGGACCCGAGCCGGGCACACGGCCGGGGCAAGCGCCACGACGACGCGTCGGCGGCGTACGCGGAGCTGTAGGGGAGGCCTACGCGCAGGTGCAGGGAGTCGTACGCGGAGCTGTAGGGGAATGTCGCGGGTGCTACTCCCCGCCCGCGTTCAGCTGGTTCAGGAGCCGCGCCAGTTCCGCCACTTCCCCGCGGTCCCAGTCCGCGAGCTTGCGCATGTACTGCTCGCGCCGGGCGCCCCGGACCCGCAGGAAGCGTTCCCGGCCCTCCTCGGTGAGCCCGACCAGGAAGGCCCGCCCGTCCGCCGGGTCCGGCTCGCGGGCCAGCAGGCCCAGTACCTCCAGGGCCCGCAGCTGCCGGCTCATCGTGGCCTTGCCGACCCCGAAGTAAGCGGCGAGCTCGGTCGCCCGCTGCCGCCCGGCGGCTTCCAGCCGTACGAGGAGCCCGTACGCGGCCGGTTCCAGCTCCGGGTGCAGCTCGCGCGCCATCTCCCCGGAGGAGGCGCGGGCCCGTCGGAGGAAGACGGACAGCTCCCGCTCCAGGGCAAGGAACTCCTGGTCTTCGGTCCCGTGCAAGGCCCGCTCCTTCGCTGGTGTGTGGCCCACCAGTATTTCGCAGCGGGTGCGCCGGGGTCCCGGGACCCCGCCGGAGCGGGGACCCGGGACCCGGGGCGTCTTCTTCCGGATCAGGCCGCGGCGGCCACCGGGACCGCGTCCGCGGCCAGGGCCAGCTCCAGGACCTGTCGTACGTCCGTCACCGGGTGCACCGACAGCCCTGCCAGCACCTCGGCGGGAACGTCGTCCAGGTCGGCCTCGTTCCGCTTCGGGATGATCACGGTGGTCAGCCCGGCCCGGTGCGCGGCCAGCAGCTTCTGCTTGACCCCGCCGATCGGCAGCACCCGCCCGGTCAGCGAGACCTCGCCGGTCATGGCCACGTCCGTGCGGACCTGCCGGCCCGACAGCAGCGAGGCCAGCGCGGTCGTCATCGTGATGCCCGCGCTCGGACCGTCCTTGGGCACCGCGCCCGCCGGGAAGTGGATGTGCACGCCGCGGTCCTTCAGGTCGGCGACGGGCAGTTCCAGCTCGGCGCCGTGCGAGCGCAGGAAACTGAGCGCGATCTGCGCCGACTCCTTCATCACGTCGCCGAGCTGGCCCGTCAGCGTGAGTCCGGCCGCGCCCGTCTCGGGATCGGACAGCGAGGCCTCGACGAACAGGACGTCACCGCCCGCCCCGGTCACGGCGAGGCCGGTGGCCACGCCCGGTACCGCGGTGCGCCGCTCGGCCGGGTCCTGCGCGGACTCCGGTACGTGGTGCGGCCGCCCGATGAGCGCCCGCAGGTCTTCGGCGCCGATCCGCAGCGGCAGCTCCCGCTCCCCCAGCTCGTGCTGGGAGGCCACCTTGCGGAGCAGCCGCGCGAGGGAACGCTCCAGGGTGCGCACGCCCGCCTCCCGGGTGTACTCCCCCGCCAGCTTGCGCAGCGCGTCCTCCTCCAGGACCACTTCCTCCGCGGCCAGGCCGGCGCGCTCCAGCTGCCGGGGCAGCAGGTGGTCGCGGGCGATGACGACCTTCTCGTCCTCGGTGTAGCCGTCGAGGCGGACCAGTTCCATGCGGTCGGCGAGGGCCTCGGGGATGGCCTCCAGCACGTTCGCGGTGGCGAGGAACACCACGTCGCTCAAGTCCAGTTCCACCTCCAGGTAGTGGTCCCGGAAGGTGTGGTTCTGGGCGGGGTCGAGGACTTCGAGCAGCGCGGCCGCCGGGTCTCCCCGGAAGTCGGAGCCGACCTTGTCGATCTCGTCGAGCAGCACGACCGGGTTCATGGACCCGGCTTCCCTGATCGCCCGTACGATCCGGCCGGGCAGCGCGCCCACGTACGTACGCCGGTGCCCGCGGATCTCGGCCTCGTCGCGGACCCCGCCGAGGGCCACGCGGACGAACTTGCGTCCCATGGCGTGGGCCACGGACTCCCCGAGGGAGGTCTTCCCGACGCCGGGAGGGCCCACGAGTGCCAGTACGGCCCCGCCCCTGCGCCCGCCGACGACGCCCATCCCGCGCTCGGAGCGGCGCTTGCGCACCGCCAGGTACTCGGTGATCCGGTCCTTCACGTCGCTCAGCCCGGCGTGCTCCGCGTCCAGGACGGCGCGGGCCCCCCGGATGTCGTACTCGTCCTCGGTCCGCTCGTTCCAGGGCAGTTCGAGGACGGTGTCCAGCCAGGTGCGGATCCAGGACCCTTCCGGGGACTGGTCGCTGGAGCGCTCCAGCTTGTCGACCTCCTTGAGGGCGGCCTCCCGTACCTTCTCGGGCAGGTCGGCGGCCTCGACCCGGGCGCGGTAGTCGTCGGACTCCTCGCCCTCCTTCTCCCCGCTGAGCTCGCGCAGTTCCTTGCGCACGGCGTCGAGCTGCCGCTTCAGCAGGAACTCGCGCTGGACCTTGTCGACACCGTCCTGGACGTCCTTGGCGATGGACTCGGCGACGTCCTGCTCGGCGAGGTGGTCGCTGAGGGCCTTGACCGCGAGGCGCAGCCGGGCGACGGGGTCGGCCGTCTCCAGCAGCTCCACCTTCTGCTCGACGGTCAGGAACGGTGAGTAGCCGGAGTTGTCCGCGAGGGCCCCGACCCCCTCGATCTGCTGCACCCGGTCCACGACCTGCCAGGCCCCGCGCTTCTTGAGCCAGCTCGTGGCGAGCGCCTTGTACTCCTTGACGAGCTCGGCGACGGCCCCGGGCAGCGGATCGGGGACGGCCTCGTCCACCGCCTCCCCCTCGACCCAGAGTGCGGCCCCCGGCCCGGTCGTCCCGGCCCCGATACGCACCCGGCCGCGCCCCCGGATCAGCGCCCCGGGATCCCCGTCGGACAGCCGCCCCACCTGCTCCACGGTCCCGAGCACTCCGGTGCCGGCGTACTTCCCGTCGATCCGGGGCACGAGCAGCACCTTCGGCTTGCCCCCGGCGGCGGCGGCCTGAGCGGCCTCGACGGCACCCCGCACCTCGGCATCGGACAGGTCCAGCGGAACGACCATCCCAGGCAGCACGACCTCGTCGTCGAGCGGCAGCACGGGCAGGGTGAGCGTTACGGACGTCGAAGCCATGATCTTCCCTCCGGCAGTGAAGTTGAGCTATGCCGACTCAATGCATCTGCGCGGCCCGGTGTTCCCCAACTGCCGTTCGCCGGGGGCGAACAAGGGCGGGCGCATCCCGTCCGGGCGGTGGCACCTCCGGAAATGGCCAGGTCACCACGGGTGGGGCAGGTCGTCGAAGCCCCGTAGGCCGGACCGGTGCTCAGGCCGCCGAGATGTGGATGTCTCCCGAGGAGGTCGTCACCGCGAGGCGGGCGGAGGCGGAGGGGGTCGCGGGGAGGGTGATGTCGCGTTCGCCGGAGTCGGTGGAGACGTCGAGCGCGTACGGGGCCGCGGGGACCTTCACCTTCGCCTCGCCCGAGCTGGTCCGCACGGCGATCGAGGCCGGGGCCGTGGTGAAGGCGAGGCGGACGTCGCCCGAATCGGAACGGGCGTCCGCGCCCGTTCCGGACAGTTCCCCGGCGGTGACCGAGCCCGTGGACGTACGGACCTTCAGCGGGCCGGCGATCCGGTCCGCCCGGACCGGGCCGGAGGCGGTACCGACCTCCAGCGCGCCGGCGATCCGGTCCACCCGCACCCCGCCCGAGGACGTCACGACGTTGGCGGCGGCCACTCCCGACACCGTGACGCGGCCGCTGCTGCTCTTGGCCCGGACCGTGGCGGAGGCCGGCACCTCCAGCCGGTAGTCGACGGAGCAGCGGCCGGAGCACTCGCCGTTGGTGAGGGTCAGCACGCCGCCGGAGAGCCGCCGGGCGGGCTGGGGCACGGTGTCGCCGCGGTAGTGGACGGTACGGCGGACGGTGACGCCCGGGCCGGATCCGGCGACCACCTCGATGGTTCCGCTCCCGGAGTCCGACACCTCGACCGCGGTGACGGCCTCGGCCACCGTGGCGTCCGCGTTCGCCGACTTCTCCGGTCCGCCGCGGGAGACGAGCGAGCCGAAGGAGCAACCGGTGAGCAGCAGCCCGGCGGCGAGCGCCGTGGCGGTGACGGTGACGGTGGCCTTGGTGCCGCGGGGGCGCGTCTTCGTGGTCATGGTGTCGATCGTGCCCGCGCGGTGGCCGCGGGGGCATGGTGCATGTGCCCGGATCCGCGGTGGGGTTAACCCCCCGGCCCCGGGCTCCGGCCTCCGGCCCCGGGGACGGGGACGGGGACGGGGGCCGGGAGCGGTGTCCGAGCCCGCCGCGTCCGGCCTCCGGTTTCCCTGCACCCCGGCCGCGGGCGGGATCCGGAGGGGACGGTCTAACTCCCCTGCACGACCGGCCGGTCCGGGGAGGGCATGCCCCACTCGCTCCAGGAGCCGTCGTACACGGCGAGTTCCTCGTACCCGGCGAGGTCCGCGCCGAGCGCCAGCACGCAGGCCGTGACCCCGGAGCCGCAGCTGAAGTACAGCCGCTCCCGCTCACCCGCCGCCGCCCCGAAGACCGCGCGGAGTTCGGCGGCGGGGCGCATCAGCCCGTCGGGGCGCCGCAGTTCGCCGAAGGGAAGGCTGACCGCACCCGGCATGTGGCCGCCGCGCAGGCCCGGCCGGGGTTCCGGGGCGGCGCCGGCGAAGCGTTCGCGGGTCCGGGCGTCGAGCACCGCGGCGGCCGGATCGGCCAGTGCCGCCGAGACGGTGGCCGCGTCCACCAGCAGCCCGGGGCGGGGCCGGGCCGTGAAGGAGCCGCGCGGGCCCTCGTACCCCGGCCGGCGCCCCTCCACCGGCCGCCCGGCGGCGAGCCACGCGGGCAGCCCGCCGTCGAGGACGGCGACCCGGTCGAAGCCCATGGCGCGCAGCATCCACCAGGCGCGGGGGCTGGAGTAGATCCCGGCGCCGTCATACGCGACGACCGTGCTGCCGTCGTCGACGCCGAGGGCGCGCATCGCCTCGGCGAAGGCGGCGGGGCCGGGCATGGTGTGCGGGGCGGCGGCGGTGTGGTCGGACAGCGCGCCGTCGAGGTCGAAGGGACGGGCCCCCGGAATGCGCCGGTCCGCGTCGCGGTGCGCCCCGACGGAGGCGTCGAAGACGACGAGTCCGGGTATCCCGAGGCGCTCCGCGAGCCAGTCGGCGTCGACGAGCGGACCGAGAGGCACGAGGGATTGACGGTGAGGGTGGGGACGGGCTGCTTCCATACGGCACCTCCGGCAGAAGTGGGCGGGCCCCGGCGAGGTCGGCGGCCCGCCGCCCATCCTCCCCCTTGCTCCCCAACCCCCCGCGAACGCACCCGCCTCCGGGGCGCGTTACCCACGGCGCACCGGTCCCGGGTCGGCCCCGGACCGGTCGGGGGCCACGCGGGCGCAGCCGCGAAGGCGCGATCTGCCGGCCGACGAGGTCGGCGGCCCGCCGCCGGGGACGGCCCGACGGGCCGAGGGCGGGGCCGGCCGAATCCAGCCTCACCGGCGTTTGAGGCGCCGGGTCTGGGGCCGAGCCCCGGGTCTTCCGGTTCCGGGCAGAGCCCGGCCGGGGGTCCCCCCGGACGGAGTCCCGGGGGCGGTGGAAGGGCGGATAGGAGACCCCGCGCAGCGGTACCGGGCCCGTGCCGGGCGACCGGCTGCGCACGCACCGGGCCGGGTCGCACCGGGCCTGGCCGGCGCAAGTACCCCGAGGAGCAGCGGGCGGGGGCGGCGCGCCCCCGCGGCCCCGCCCCGCCCGCCCCGCCCGCCCCGCCCGGCCCGGCGGGAGCTCCCGCCGGGAGCTACGGACAGCCGCCCGGCCGGGCGAAGAGCGCCACCCGGGCGCCCCGCACGTCCGTCACGGAGCACAGGTCGAAGGAGGAGACCAGCGTCTGGCGTTTCACCGCCTCGGCCGGGTAGCCGTCCACCGGCTGCCCCACCGGGTCGAGCAGGGCGATCACCCGGTCGACGGCCGGGTCCAGCAGGGCCGCCTGGATCTCCTCCGGTGTCCGCTCCACGCCCTGGAGGCTCCTCGAAGCCGCCGGGGTGCGGGACAGCGCCAGGTCGCGGAGGGACCCGTAGGTCTCCGGCGAGGACAACAGCCATGCGCGCCGCCGCGAGGGGAGGAACAGCACCGCGTCGCCCGGGCGCGCGAGTGCGCCGACGGCCGCCGCCACGGCCCGTGCGTCGTCCTTGCGGCTGTCGGGGGTACGCAGCCACGCGGACCAGAACCCGACCGGTACCAGCAGGACCCCGACCAGCGGCCACACCCACCAGCCCCGCGCCGTGGCCAGCCGCGCCCCCGCGAGGAGGGCGAAGCCGGCGAGGGCGTAGAGGACGTACCGGTCCACGTACCAGGGGTGCACCAGCGAGATCGCGAGCAGCAGCCCGGGCGGCAGCAGCGCCAGCGGCAGGGCGACCCGTACGAGTTCCCGCGAGGCCCCCCGGGCCAGGAGCAGCGAGGCCGCCGCGAGGACCCCGTACGCCGCCCAGTCCTGCCAGCTCGGCCGCCCGAGCCAGCCCAGCTGCTGCTGCGCCTGCCGCGCGCTGACCAGGGCGAGCGGCAGCAGAGCCGCCACCACGGCCCAGGCGGCGAGCCGCCAGCCGCGCGAGCGCCCGGCGGCGAACGCGTGCGCGGGCAGCGCCAGTACGGCGAACTCGTGCAGCCAGGACCCCAGCATCAGCACCACGGCGTAGCCGACCCACCGCTCGCGCAGCATCAGGTACGTGGCCCAGACGACGGCCGCGGCAACGAAAGCGTACGAACGCCCTTCCTGGGCGTACATCTGCACGGGCGGCAGCAGCGCATACCCAAGCCCGGCCAACAGGGCGACACGCCCGGGCCGGCCGGACGGGTCGGGTCCGCCGGGCGGGGCGGGTGACGGGACATCGCCGCCTTCCCCGCCGCGCAGGGCACCCGTCAGGTGGTGGGCCACCGCGGCCACTCCGGACGCGGCGAGGGCGGTGGCGGCCACCGAAGGGAGGCGCAGGGCCCAGAGGCCGGCGTCGGGGGTGGCGGCGCCGGTCGCCGCGAAGACCGCGTGCATCAGCAGGTAGTAGAGGCCGTGTACGGCGTCGACCTGGCCGAGCAGTTCCCAGAGCTCACCGAGCGGCCGGTGCGCGACCTGCCACGTGACGGACTCGTCGCGCCACATGGAGCCGCCCCGCGCGAGGCCCCAGAGGCCTAGTGCGAGGGCGGTCAGCGGCGGCAGCCAGCGCCAAGGGGCGAAGCGGCGGATGTCGGCCTCCGGGTGCTATCCGTGCGGGTGGTGCTGACTCCATACTCGGGGTTCGAGCCGGAATACCTGCGGGGGTGGGGCGTGCGAGCACGTGGTGGGCGAGTGGGCTTGGCGACGGCGGCCGTCGCGCTGGCCGTGGTGGCGGCCTTGGGCGGTTGCTCCTCCGGCGGGTCGAAGGAGGGGGCGGCCTCACCGGCACCGAACGCGAGCACCGGCACCGGCACCGCCACGAGCGGCGCCCCGTCCGGGCCCCCGACGGACGCTCCGGGGACGCCGTCCCCGGGACAGAGCGCCGGTCAGAGCACGGGCCCGGGCACCGGTACGACCGCTCCCGCGCCGCCGCCCGCGCCGAGTACCTCCGCGCCCGCCCCCGCACCCACCGCCTCGGGGCCCGAGGCCGGCGAGACCCTCGTCGCGGTCACCCGCAGCGGCGGCATGACCGGAAAGACCAGCACCTTGATCATCAAGGGTGACGGATCGTTCCTCCGGCTCAACGCGAAGGCCGAGACGGTCGACCGCGACAAGCTCTCGGCGGCCGCCCTCACGAAGCTGCGCACCGCGCTCCGGGAGGCGGACTTCCCCCGCCTGCCGCGGATCTCGATGCCCAAGGATCCGGTCTCCGACGCGTTCACGTACGCCTTCCGGCACGGAGGCTACGAGGTCGCCGCCGCCCAGACCACGCTGCCGCGCCCCCTGGAAGGGGTCCTCAGCGCCCTGCCGCCCTTCGAGCCCCGCTCCTAGGCCGTCACAGCCCCGCCCCCGCCACCGTGATCTCCCGCAGCCGCCGGTCCAGGTACCCGCGCAGCAGGACCGCCATGTCCACGGCCTCCGGGTCCAGCACCCACTGGATCTGGAAGCCGTCCATCACCGCGATGGTTTCCCGGCCGACGGCCTCGCAGTCCGTGTCCGGCCGCACCTCGCCGCGTGCCACACCCGCCCGGAGCAGGTCGACGCTGTAGCCGAGGACCCGTTCGTAGCGCTGCCGGAAGTAGGCGTGCGCGGGGTGGCCGGGGTTCCCGGACTCACCGACCAGCGTGTTGTACATCCGTACGAGACCGGGCCGGCGGGCGTTGTCCCCGGCGAGGGCGACCACCGCGGCGAAGTGCACGGCCACCGAGGTGACCTCCCCGGCGGACCCGCTGAAGAGACGCTCGACGTCATGCTGCTCGCTCTGTGCCAGGACGGACAGCAGCAGGTCCTCCTTGCTGCGGAAGTGGTGCAGCAGGCCGCCCTGGGTGATCCCGCAGTCGTTGGCGATCCGGGCGAGCGAGGAGGCGTGGAAGCCCCACTGCGCGAAGTGCTCGACGGCGGTGTCGAGGATCTTCTGGCGACGGGCGTCGCCCACCGCGTAGCCGCCCCGGGCGGCCGCCGCCTTGGGGGCCGCCGCCTTGGGGGCCGTTCGACCCTTGTCCTGTGCCATGCGGACCACCCTAAACCCGACCGTTTCCGGCCATCCCGATGGAGTGATCCAGCTCACTGCGCGAAAACCTAGTGGGTGCACGGTTTTCGCGCCTACGGTGAAACCGCCCGGTCGGCGACGAGGCCGACGCGGAGACGTTGGAGCCACCCATGCCGCTCACGCAGGACCCCGGAAGCGCACTCGACGCCACCGACCGACCCGATCCGGCCACGCCGGTCCTCGCCTCGACCGACGCCCCGGCAGCCCTCCCGGCCCATGCCCCGGCCGACGCGCCCGCCGACGCCCCCGCCAAGCTGATCTTCGGCCTGGTCGCCGCCCAGCTCGGCGTCTGCATCGCCGTCTTCACCCCGATCGTGGTGACCCTCGCCCTGCGCGTGGCCCAGATCGTCCCCGAGGCGGAGCGCGGCGCCGCCCTCGGCAAGGTGCTCTCCGTCGGAGCGCTCCTCGCCCTCGTCGGCAACCCGCTCTTCGGCGCCCTCTCCGACCGTACGACCAGCAGGTTCGGCCGGCGCCGCCCCTGGCTCGTGGGCGGCATGGCGGTCGCCGCCGCCGGGCTGACCGTCGTCGGGCTCGGCTCCGGCGTCACCACGCTGCTCATCGGCTGGGCCATCGCGCAGCTCGGCTGCAACGCCGCCCTGTGCATGGTCACCGCCTGCATCCCGGACCTGATCCCGGACCACCAGCGCGGCCGCGTCTCCGGCCTGGTCGGCATGATGCTGTCCGTCTCGATGGTGGCGGGCAGCTTCCTCGCGCAGCTCTTCACGGACGACATGGCGCTGGCCTTCATCGTCCCGGCCGTCGTCGGCGTCCTCGGGGTGTGCGTCCTGGCCGCCGTGATGCCCGACCGGCCGGCCCGTGCCGAGTCCGTGGTCCCGTACGGCTTCAGGGAGTTCCTGCACAGCTTCTGGGTGAATCCGCGCAAGAACCCCGACTACTCATGGAACTTCGCGAGCCGTTTCCTGGTCTTCATCGGCATCGCTTGCGTGACCAGCTACCAGGTGTACTTCCTGATGGACCGCCTCGGGGTCGCCGAGGGCGAGGTCGCCCCGAAGATGTTCACCACCACCCTGGTCACCGTCGGCGGCGTGGTGGCCGGCTCCCTCGCCGGCGGCTGGCTGTCCGACGCCACCGGCCGCCGCAAGCCCTTCGTGCTCGCCTCCGCCTTCGTCATCGGCGTCGGCCTGCTGCTGATCGCCACCGCGGGCACCTTCGGGATGTTCCTCTTCGCCGTGGCCGTCTTCGGCTTCGGCGAGGGCCTCTACCTCGCGGTCGACGTGGCGCTCGCCGCCGCCGTCCTGCCCGACCCGGAGACGGCCGCCAAGGACATGGGCGTGCTCAACATCGCCAACGCCCTTCCGCAGTCCCTCGTCCCGATGCTCGCGCCGTTCGTCCTCGCCATCGGCGGCGGGGGCAACTACGGCGCCCTCTTCCTCTTCGGCGGCATCGCGGCGGCCGTCGGCGCCGCCCTCGTCCAGCTGATCCGCTCGGTCAGATGACCGCCCGCCCGGCCGGGCCCGCCGTCGCCCGCGCACCCGGCCCCGATCGGCCGCCCAGACCCGCGACCGTCTCCGTTCCCACGACCTCCCGCGCGACCGACCCCCTCAGGAGCCCCGCCATGAACGCCACGCCGAGCACCCCGGCCACCCCCACCGGCTCCACCGGCTCCACCGGCCCCACCACCCCCCTCCCCTACCGGGACGCCTCCCTCCCCGTGGACCGGCGCGTCGAGGACCTGCTCTCCCGGATGACCCTGGAGGAGAAGGCCGGCCAGCTCTTCCACTCCATGCTGATGATGAACGCGGACGGCACCCCGGTCACCGAGACCGACGGTTCGATCCTCCCGTTCGCCACCCCCGAGCTGATCGAGGGCCGCCACCTCACCCACTTCAACCTGCTCGGCAGCTACGGCGCCCGCGAGATGGCGCTGTGGCAGAACGCCGTCCAGGAGATGGCCGCCGGCACCCGCCTCGGCATCCCGGTGACCCTGTCCACCGACCCCCGGCACTCCTTCACCGACAACGTCGGCGCCTCCTTCAACGCCGGCGCCTTCTCCGCCTGGCCCGAGGCCATCGGCCTGGCCGCGATAGGCGACCCGGAGCTGGTCTTCGAGTTCGCCGACATCATGCGGCGCGAGTACCTCTCCGTCGGGTTCCGCGTCGCCCTGCACCCGCAGATCGACCTGGCCACGGAGCCGCGCTGGGCCCGCCAGTCGGGCACCTTCGGCTCGGACGCGAAGCTGACGGGCGAGCTCGTACAGGCCTACGTACGGGGCCTGCAGGGCGAGACGCTCGGCGCCGCATCGGTCTCCGCGATGGTCAAGCACTTCCCCGGCGGCGGCCCGCAGAAGGACGGCGAGGACCCGCACTTCGCGCACGGCAAGGAGCAGATCTACCCGGGCGGGATGCGCGAGCACCACCTGGAGCCCTTCAAGGCGGCCATCGCGGCCGGCTGCTCGCAGATGATGCCGTACTACGGGCAGCCCATCGGCACCGACTGGGAAGAGGTCGGCTTCGGCTTCAACAAGGGCGTCGTGACGGGCCTGCTCCGCGAGGAGCTCGGCTTCCAGGGCATCGTGTGCACCGACTGGGGCCTGCTCACCGAGTCGGTGATCTTCGGCGAGCCGCACCCGGCCCGCGCCTGGGGCCTGGAGCACCTGAGCGTGTCCGAGCGCGCGGCCCGCGCGCTGGATGCGGGATCGGACCAGTTCGGCGGCGAGCAGTGCCCCGCGGTCATCGTGGAGATGGTCCGCTCGGGCCGGGTCACCGAGGCCCGGATCGACGCGTCCGTACGCCGGCTGCTGCGCGAGAAGTTCGTCCTCGGCCTGTTCGAGAACCCGTACGTGGACCCGGACGCGGCGGCCGAGACGGTCGGCCGCGCCGACTTCGCGGCGGCCGGCGCCGCGGCCCAGCGGCGCTCCCTGACGGTGCTCACCAACACCGGGGAGACCCTGCCGGTCTCCGGCCGGCCGAAGCTGTACGTCAAGGACGTGGACGCGGACGTCGCGGCGGCGTACGGGGAACTCGTGTCCGACCCGGCCGAGGCGGACCTGGCGGTACTGCGGCTGCGCACCCCGCACGAGCCGCGCACGAACATCTTCGAGTCCTTCTTCCACTCGGGGTCGCTGGCCTTCCCCGAGGCGGAGCTCACCGAGATCCTGACCCTCCTGGACACCGTCCCGACCCTGGTCTGCATCAACCTGGAGCGGGCCGCGGTGATCCCCGAGATCGCGGAGCGGGCGGCCGCGCTGATAGCGGACTACGGGGCGTCCGACGCCGCTCTCCTGGACGTGGCCTTCGGCCGGGCCACAGCCGCGGGGCGCCTTCCCTTCGAGCTCCCGCGCTCGATGGCGGCCGTGGCCGCCTCCCGGCCCGACGTCCCGAACGACACCGCCGACCCGGTCTTCCCGCACGGCCACGGCCTGACCCTGTAGCGCTGCGGCCCTGTAGCGCTACAGGGCACAGTCCCCCACCCGCCCTTCGCCCGTTCCCCGGGCTGCGCCCGGGCCCGCATACCCCGGGCTGCGCCCGAGCCCCCATGGCCTCCGCCCCGGAACCCGCGCCTCAAACGCCGACGGGGCTGGAAAATCCAGCCCCGTCGGCGTTTGAGGTGCAGGTCCGGGGGCAGAGGCCCCGGCAACGAACCCGCGCAGCGAACCCGTCATAGCCGGAGCTCACCCGCTCCTCTACGCTGCACCCCTACCACGCGGGATCTTCAGGGGCGGGACATGGAACAGACGCACACCACGACCCACAACGGCGCCGCGGCCACCCCCGGCGCGCAGCGCCGGGTACTCGTCGTCGAGGACGACCACACCATCGCGGAGGCCATCGCGGCCCGGCTCCGCGCCGAGGGCTTCCAGGTCCAGACGGCGGCGGACGGGCCGGCGGCCGTCGCCGCGGCGGAGAGCTGGCTGCCGGAGCTGCTGGTCCTGGACGTCATGCTGCCGGGCTTCGACGGCCTGGAGGTCTGCCGCCGGGTCCAGGCGCAGCGGCCCGTTCCGGTGCTCATGCTCACCGCCCGGGACGACGAGACCGACATGCTCGTCGGCCTCGGGGTCGGCGCCGACGACTACATGACGAAGCCCTTCTCGATGCGCGAGCTGGCCGCGCGGGTCCACGTACTGCTGCGGCGGGTGGAGCGGGCCACGCTGGCCGCGCACGCCCCGCGCGGGGCCACGCTGCGGCTGGGCGATCTGGAGATCGACCACGCGCAGCGCCGGGTGCGGGTGCACTCCGAGGACGTGCACCTGACGCCGACGGAGTTCGACCTGCTGGTGTGCCTGGCGGGGACCCCGCGGGCGGTGCTCTCGCGGGAGCAGCTGCTCGCCGAGGTGTGGGACTGGGCCGACGCGTCCGGGACCCGTACGGTCGACAGCCACATCAAGGCGCTGCGCCGGAAGATCGGCGCCGAGCGGATCCGTACGGTCCACGGCGTCGGGTACGCCCTGGAGACCCCGGCGCAGCCGTGAGCGGCTACCGGCCGCCGGGTCAGCGGCCGCCCGGGGTGCTGCGGCCCTTCTCCCCGTTCTCGATCAAGACCAAGCTGGGCACGCTCGTGGTGGTGTCGGTCTTCATCACCACGGGCCTGCTGATGGTGGCCCTGCGCACGGCCACCGAGGTGCGGTTCATCACGGTGTTCTCGGTGATCGCCTCGATGCTGATCACCCAGTTCGTGGCGCACAGTCTGACGGCGCCGCTGGACGACATGACCACCGTGGCCCGTGCGATATCCCACGGGGACTACACGCGCCGGGTGCGCGGGGCGGGCCGCCGCGACGAGCTGGGCGACCTGGCCGCCACGATCAATCTGATGGCGGACGACCTGGAGGCGGTGGACCGGCACCGCAAGGAGCTCGTCGCCAACGTCTCGCACGAGCTGCGCACTCCGATCGCGGCCCTGCGCGCGGTACTGGAGAACGTGGTGGACGGGGTCTCCGCGGCCGATCCGGAGACCATGCGCACGGCCCTGAAGCAGACCGAGCGGCTCGGCCGGCTGGTGGAGACCCTGCTGGACCTCTCCCGCGTCGACAACGGGGTGGTGCCGCTGCGGGCCCGCCGCTTCGAGGTGTGGCCGTACCTGTCGGGGGTGCTGAAGGAGTCGGGCCTGGCGGCGGCCGGCCGGCCGGGGCTGTCCTCCGGCTCGGGCGGGCACACCCGCAACGACGTCCACCTCCACCTGGACGTGTCCCCGCCGGACCTGACGGCGTACGCGGACGCCGAGCGGCTGCACCAGGTGGTGGCGAACCTGATCGACAACGCGGTCAAGCACAGCCCCCCGCACGGCCGGGTCACGGTCCACGCCCGGGCGGGCGACGCGCCCGGGAGTCTGGAGCTGGAGGTTCGGGACGAAGGTCCCGGAATTCCGGAGGCGGAGCGCCACCGGGTCTTCGAGCGGTTCAACCGGGGCAGCGCGAGGGGCGGCGACGGGGGCACGGGCCTGGGCCTGGCCATCGCCCGGTGGGCGGTCGGCCTGCACGGGGGGCACATAGGAGTGGCCGAATCATCGCGGGGGTGCCGGATCCTCGTCACGCTTCCGGGCAGCTCGCAGGCGCCGAGTTGACGTAGGGTTCGAGTGGGAAGGACATGATCTCGGCCACACGCGCCGGGGTCCGTCAGGGGTGCGAAGCCAGGGGGCCGCAACCGCGGTGCCTCCTGCCCGAACCACGCTTGTTTCCCGCCATTCCAGGTGGTGAAACCCGCCGTTCGATGTGACCTACATGACGTATGTCCCGCCCGGTCTGCATCTCACGGCCCAGGAGGCGTAGCCTTTATTCCCGCTGTCCATACCTTGTGAAGCGGAAGAGGGCGGTTGCCGCCGTGTCGCCACAGTCCCCCAGTAACTCGAGCACCACGACCGAAGCAGGAGCAGGCGGGAAGAACCCCGCCCCGGGCTTCGGCGCGAATGAGTGGCTCGTCGACGAGATCTATCAGCAGTACCTCCAGGACCCGAACTCGGTCGACCGGGCCTGGTGGGACTTCTTCGCCGACTACAAGCCGGGTGGCGCTGTCGCTCCGGTGAAGGCGGATAAGCCCACGGACCGGCCCGCACCCCCCGCCGCGACGACGACGGACGGCGCCTCCGCACAGGCCGCCGCCCCCGTCACCGCCACGGCTCCGCAGGCTTCCGACGCCGCCGCCACGGGGGCGGTCACGCCGGCCACCCCCGGCGCCGCGCCCACGACGCCCGTGTCAGCACCTGCCCCTGTACCTGCCACCCCCTCTGGTGCCCCTGCTGTGACTGTCACCTCCCAGGCCCCGGCCGCCGCCGCACCGGCTGCCCCCGCCTCCCCGGCTCCGGCCGCCACCCCCTCCGTAGCCCCCCAGAAGGCCGCGCCCGCCACCGAGGCCCCTGCCGGCCCCGAACTGGTGACGCTCCGCGGCCCGGCGGCTGCCGTGGTCAAGAACATGAACGCCTCCCTCGAAGTGCCGACGGCCACGTCCGTCCGCGCCGTCCCGGTGAAGCTGCTGTTCGACAACCGCATCGTCATCAACAACCACCTGAAGCGCGCCCGGGGCGGGAAGATCTCCTTCACCCACCTCATCGGCTACGCGATGGTGCAGGCCATCAAGGCCATGCCGTCGATGAACTACTCCTTCGCGGAGAAGGACGGCAAGCCGACCCTGGTCAAGCCGGAGCACATCAACTTCGGTCTCGCGATCGACCTGGTGAAGCCCAACGGCGACCGCCAGCTCGTCGTCGCCGGCATCAAGAAGGCCGAGACCCTCAACTTCTTCGAGTTCTGGCAGGCCTACGAGGACATCGTCCGCCGGGCCCGCATCGGCAAGCTGACGATGGACGACTTCACCGGGGTGACGGTCTCCCTCACCAACCCCGGCGGCCTGGGCACCGTCCACTCCGTGCCCCGCCTGATGCCCGGACAGTCGGTCATCATGGGCGTCGGCTCCATGGACTACCCCGCAGAGTTCCAGGGCACCTCGCAGGACACCCTGAACAAGCTGGGCATCTCCAAGGTCATGACCCTGACCTCGACCTACGACCACCGGGTCATCCAGGGCGCGGCCTCCGGCGAGTTCCTGCGCATCGTCGCGAACATGCTGCTCGGCGAGAGCGGCTTCTACGACGACGTCTTCGAGGCGCTGCGCATCCCGTACGAGCCGGTCCGCTGGCTCCGGGACATCGACGCCTCGCACGACGACGACGTCACGAAGGCCGCCCGCGTCTTCGAGCTGATCCACTCCTACCGGGTCCGCGGCCACGTCATGGCCGACACCGACCCGCTGGAGTACAAGCAGCGCAAGCACCCCGACCTCGACATCACCGAGCACGGCCTCACCCTGTGGGACCTGGAGCGCGAGTTCGCGGTCGGCGGCTTCTCCGGCAAGTCGATGATGAAGCTCCGCGACATCCTCGGCGTGCTGCGCGACTCGTACTGCCGCACCACCGGCGTCGAGTTCATGCACATCCAGGACCCGAAGCAGCGCCGCTGGATCCAGGACCGCATCGAGCGCCCGCACTCCAAGCCGGAGCGCGAGGAGCAGCTGCGCATCCTGCGCCGGCTGAATGCCGCGGAGGCCTTCGAGACCTTCCTGCAGACGAAGTACGTCGGCCAGAAGCGCTTCTCCCTGGAGGGCGGCGAGTCCGTCATCCCGCTGCTCGACGCCGTCATCGACTCGGCCGCCGAGGCCCGCCTCGAAGAGGTCGCGATCGGCATGGCCCACCGCGGCCGCCTGAACGTGCTCGCGAACATCGTCGGCAAGTCGTACGCGCAGATCTTCCGCGAGTTCGAGGGCAACCTCGACCCGAAGTCCATGCACGGCTCCGGCGACGTCAAGTACCACCTGGGCGCCAACGGCACCTTCACGGGCCTGGACGGGGAGCAGATCAAGGTCTCGCTCGTCGCCAACCCCTCGCACCTGGAGGCGGTGGACCCGGTCCTGGAGGGCGTTGTCCGCGCCAAGCAGGACATCATCAACAAGGGCGGCACGGACTTCACGGTCCTGCCCGTGGCCCTGCACGGCGACGCGGCCTTCGCGGGCCAGGGTGTGGTCGCCGAGACGCTGAACATGTCGCAGCTGCGCGGCTACCGCACCGGCGGCACCGTGCACGTGGTCATCAACAACCAGGTCGGCTTCACCGCCGCCCCGGAGTCCTCGCGTTCCTCGATGTACGCGACCGACGTGGCCCGCATGATCGAGGCTCCGATCTTCCACGTGAACGGCGACGACCCGGAGGCCGTGGTCCGCATCGCGCGGCTGGCCTTCGAGTTCCGTCAGGCGTTCAACAAGGACGTGGTCATCGACCTCATCTGCTACCGCCGCCGCGGTCACAACGAGTCGGACAACCCGGCGTTCACGCAGCCGCTGATGTACGACCTGATCGACAAGAAGCGCTCGGTGCGCAAGCTCTACACCGAGTCCCTCATCGGTCGCGGCGACATCACCCTGGAAGAGGCGGAGCAGGCGCTCCAGGACTTCCAGGGCCAGCTGGAGAAGGTCTTCGCGGAGGTCCGCGAGGCCGCCACGCAGCCCGCGCTCGCCCCGGTGGCGCCCGCACAGGTCGCGCAGGAGTTCCCGGTCTTCGTGAACACCGCGATCTCCCAGGAGGTCGTCAAGCGGATCGCCGAGGCCCAGGTCAACATCCCGGACACGGTCACCGTCCACCCGCGTCTGCTGCCGCAGCTGCAGCGCCGCGCGGCGATGATCGACGACGGCACCATCGACTGGGGCATGGGCGAGACCCTGGCCTTCGGCTCGCTGCTGATGGAGGGCACCCCGGTCCGGCTGTCCGGCCAGGACTCCCGCCGCGGCACCTTCGGCCAGCGCCACGCGGTCCTCATCGACCGGGAGACCGGCGAGGACTACACCCCGCTGCTCTACCTCGCGGACGACCAGGCCCGCTACAACGTCTACGACTCGCTGCTCTCCGAGTACGCGGCCATGGGCTTCGAGTACGGCTACTCGCTGGCCCGCCCGGACGCGCTGGTCCTCTGGGAGGCCCAGTTCGGCGACTTCGTCAACGGCGCGCAGACCGTCGTCGACGAGTTCATCTCCTCGGCCGAGCAGAAGTGGGGCCAGACGTCCGGCGTCACGCTCCTCCTCCCGCACGGGTACGAGGGCCAGGGCCCGGACCACTCCTCCGCCCGCCCGGAGCGCTTCCTGCAGATGTGCGCGCAGGACAACATGACGGTCGCGATGCCGACGCTCCCGTCGAACTACTTCCACCTCCTGCGGTGGCAGGTCCACAACCCGCACCACAAGCCGCTCATCGTCTTCACCCCGAAGTCGATGCTGCGTCTGAAGGCGGCGGCGTCGAAGGCCGAGGAGTTCACGACCGGGGCGTTCCGTCCGGTGATCGGCGACACGCGGATCTCCTCCGGAGCCGGTGACCCGAACGAGATCCGCAAGGTCGTCTTCTGCGCGGGCAAGGTCTACTACGACCTGGAGGCCGAGCGCGAGAAGCGCGGCATCACCGACACGGCGATCATCCGCATCGAGCGCCTCTACCCCCTGCCGGGTGCCGAACTCCAGGCGGAGATCGCCAAGTTCCCGAACGCGGCGAAGTACATCTGGGCCCAGGAGGAGCCGGCGAACCAGGGCGCGTGGCCCTTCATCGCGCTCAACCTGATCGACCACCTCGACCTGGCGGTCGGGGCGGACGTCCCGGCCGGCGAGCGCCTGCGCCGCATCTCCCGCCCGCACGGCTCGTCCCCGGCGGTCGGCTCGGCCAAGCGCCACCAGGCGGAGCAGCAGCTCCTCCTGAACGAGGTCTTCGAGGCCTAGGCACTGCGCTTGCTCGAACGGTGGAAGGCCCGGCCCCCTTCGGGGAGCCGGGCCTTCCGGCATGCCCAACCAATTCCAGCCCGTCCGGCAATTCCAGCCCCTCCGGCAGATCCAGCCCGTCCGGCGTTTGAGGACCGGGGTCTGGGGCGGAGCCCCAGGGAACGGTGGAAGGGCGGGTAGGGGACGGCCCCGCGCAGCGGCCTCCCCGGTCAGCCGACCGCGTACGGGGCCAGGTTCGGGTGCGCCGCACACCAGTCCGCCCGGTCCCGCTCCACCACCCCGCGGGCGACCGCGTACCGCGTCCCCGGCGCCGGGACCCCGTCCATGCCCCGCTCCGCCGCGACCATCGCCCCGACGAACACCCGCCCGCCTGCGGTGAGTTCCGGGCAGGCGTCCAGAACGGGCAGCACCGCCGCCACCTGCGCCCGCACCCGCGCGTGCTGCGCCCAGGCCCCCCTGGCCCCGTAGAGCGCCGCGCGCTGCCAGTAGCCCGCCAGTCCGAGATGCGCGTACGCGCCCCGCAGGAGCCCCTCCAGCGGCCGCGGATCGGCCCGCCAGGGCGCCCAGTACCGTGCGGAGCCGTCGGCGGTGTGCAGCGGGACCGCCTCCGCGAGGGCCGCCAGCTTCCCGTGCTGCACCTCGTACACGAGGGTCGCGGCCAGCGCGGGCGGCGGCTGCGCCCGTGCCAGGACGGATCCCGCCGCCGCGGGCAGGGTCCCGCCGTAGGACCGGGAGCTGCCGGACAGCGGGACCACGCAGCGCAGCAGCTGCCCGGTCTCCTCCGCGCGGGCGGTGTCGTAGCGCCGCAGCAGCGTGAGGGCTCCGGACCACTGGGTGTCCCAGCGCTTGTGCCCCTTGGGGGTGAGCCGGCGGGCGGCGGGCACCGTCCCCGGGGCGCGGTACGGGTCGAGGTCGTCGAGGGCGGTCCGCCCGTCCGGCAGCGCGTGCAGGGACAGCGCCTCCGGACTGCCGGGATCCCAGGAGCCCTCGCTCAGGGCGAGCGGACCCGGCCGGTCCGGGCGCAGCAGCCCGAGGGTGGGCAGGACGAGGCGTCCGTGCGCGGGCCGCAGCGTGATCTTGAAGCCGATCCCGGCGCGCAGCGCCGCCGCGGTGGCGAGCGCCCCGAGGTGTCCGAGGTCGGCGGGCGGCCCGTGCCGTGTGCGCAGCCTGCGCAGCGTCTCCTCGGCCCACACCCCGATGGCCGGATAGTGCACCACCTCGGCCACCGCACCGGGGTCGCGGCGCCCGGCCTCCTCCAGCAGGGCCCAGCGCTCGGCCGCCTCTCCGGTACGGGCGCCGGGCAGGGCCGCGAGCTCCCGCAGCAGCCGCAGCCGCCGGGCCCGCCGTACGCCGCACACCAGCGCGGTCCCTTCGGCGGACGGCTCGGTGGAACCGAGTGCCCGCAGCACGCCGTCGCTCGGCTCGGGGTGATCCATGCATACCTCCCGCCGCGGACCCTCCATCCCTGCCCTGAAGAGGGGCTCCGCGAACGGCGGAAAGCGGTCAGGTCCGGCCGCGGCGGGCGGGCGGATTATCCTGACGGGACACACCCGAACACCCGACCACCGCACGGAGCCCGACTTGTACTTCACCGATCGCGGCATCGAGGAGCTGGAGAAGCGGCGCGGCGAGGAGGAGGTCACCTTCGAGTGGCTCGCCGAGCAGCTGCGCACCTTCGTCGACCTGAACCCGGACTTCGAGGTCCCGGTGGAACGCCTCGCCACCTGGCTGGCCCGCCTGGACGACGAGGACGAGGACGACGAGTAGGTCGCTCACGTCTCCGCGCACGCTCCGCACGCGCGGGCCGCGCAGGCCGCACGGCATGACGAAGGGGCCCGACCGCAGTGCGGTCGGGCCCCTTCGTCATCGTCCCGCGGGACAAGGCCGATCGGACTGGAAAGTCCGATCAGGCGGCCTTGGTCTCCCAGAAGATGCGGTCGATCTCGGCGATGAGCTCCAGCGCCTTGGCGCCGGTCGCCGGGTCGTTCGACGCCTTGGCGGCCGAGAGGGCCTTCAGGGTGTCGTTGACCAGGGTGTGCAGCTGCGGGTACTTCTCGAAGTGCGGCGGCTTGAAGTAGTCGCTCCACAGCACCGAAACGTGGTGCTTCGCGAGCTCGGCGCGCTGCTCCTTGATGGTGATGGCGCGCGCGCGGAAGTCGGCGTCGTCGTTGGCCTGGTACTTCTCCTGCACGGCCTTGACGGACTCGGCCTCGATGCGGGCCTGGGCAGGGTCGTACACGCCGCACGGAAGATCGCAGTGGGCGGAGACCTTCGCCTTGGGGGCGAAGAGGCGGGAAAGCATGGAGTTTGTCCTCCTCGTGATCGTCTTCTCAAGGGGGAGATTACTCCGTGAGAAAGACGATTTCGCGGCCGCCCCCTTGGGGTTGGGACAAAAGTCCATGCGTGCGCCCGGGCCGGTGACCGAATGTACGGAAGAGTGCGGCAGCATGCGGGGTGGCACGAAGAGTCGAAGAGCGCGGTCAAGGAGGTCTCGGATGGCGGGGAGCACGCGCTCGCGCGGCCGGACGCGGGAGTGGGAATCGCCGTTGAAGCGGATCGGCACCGTGGAGGTGACGGGCCCCTCGATGGCGCCGACCCTGGAGAACGGGGACCAGGTGCTGGTCCGCTACGGGGCACCCGTGCGGCCGGGCCACGTGGTGGTGCTGCGCCACCCGTTCCAGCAGGACCTGCTGGTCGTCAAGCGGGCGGTGGAGCGGCGCCCGGGCGGCTGGTGGGTGCTGGGCGACAACCCGTACAACGCGACGGGCGACAGCACGGATTACGGGGCGGTCCCCGACGAGCTCGTGCTGGCGACCGCGGTGGTCCGCTTCCGGCCGCGCCCCCGGCCGGAGCACGCGGGGGAGGATCAGCGTTCGCTGAGGGCGTGGCTCTCCTGGGCTTCCTCGGCGCTGCGCCCGCTGTGGGCGGACTCCTCGGCCTCCAGGCGCTTGCGGGCGCGGTAGGCGGCGACGTTGGCGCGGGTGGCGCAGCGGTCGGAGCAGTAGCGCCGGGAGCGGTTGGTGGAGGTGTCGAGGTAGGCGTTGCGGCAGGGCGCGGCCTGGCACAGGCCGAGCCGGTCCGGGCCGTGCTCGGTGAGGTGGAAGGCCAGCCCGAAGCACGCGATCGCGGCGTAGCCGGCGGAGGCGTTGGAGGGGTGGTCGGCCAGGTGGATGTGCCAGTTCGGGCCGCCGTCCTCCTTGAGGGTCTCGTGCCCGGAGACCTGCGGGCTGACCGGGAACTCCATGAGCAGGGAGTTCAGCAGGTCGACGGCGAGGACGTGGTCCCCGCCGTCGGCGGCCTCGAAGACGGTGCGCAGCCGGCCGCGGACGTTGCGGAAGCGGGTGACGTCACCGTCCGTGACCCGGCGGGCCATCTGCACGCTGACGCCGAAGAGGGCGCGGACGGCGTCCACGGAAGTCAGCGAGTCCTTGTTGCGGGCCGGCTCCTCGGTGTTGACCAGGCGCACGGCATAGTCCGAGTAATGGGCCAGTTCCACTTGTAGTCCTTACGGCTGCGGATTAGGGTCTCCGGTAACGGCTGAGACATGTTCGAGGGTATTACGCGTGGAGGATTTCGTGGCGGATACGGCAGGCTCTGATACGGCACGCTCCGGTACGGCGGCCCCGCCCGACAGCCAGGACTGGCAGGCCTGGCAGGACAGCTGGGACCGGCAGCAGGAGTGGTACATGCCGGACCGCGAGGAGCGGTTCCGGGTGATGCTGGACATGGTGGAGGCGCTGGTCGGCACCGCCCCCCGGGTGCTCGATCTCGCGTGCGGTACGGGAAGTATCACGGACCGCGTCCTCAAGCGGTTCCCGCGATCCACCAGTACGGGAGTCGATCTCGACCCCGCGCTGTTGACGATCGCCCGGGGCCACTTCGCGGGCGACCCCCGCGTCACCTTCGTGACCGCCGACCTCAAGGACCCCGACTGGCGCGCGGCGCTCCCCCACGCCTCCTACGACGCGGTCCTGACCGCCACCGCCCTGCACTGGCTGCCCGGCACGGACCTCGCCGTGCTCTACGGGCAGCTCCCGACGCTGCTGCGCCCCGGCGGGGTGTTCATGAACGCCGACCACATGCCCGACCCCGCCACCCCGCGGATCAACGCCGCCGAGCGCGCCCACCGGCACGGCGGCATGGACCGGGCGAGGGCGGCCGGGGCGCTGGACTGGCGCGAGTGGTGGGAGCTCGCGGCCCGCGACCCGGCGCTCGCCGAGCCGACGAAGGCCCGCTTCGAGATCTACGGGGAGCACGCCGACGGCGACACCCCGCCGGAGTCCTGGCACGCGGCCACGCTGCGCGCCGCCGGCTTCGCGGAGGCCCGTACGGTCTGGCGCTCGCCCTCCGACGGGCTGGTGCTGGCCCTGAAGTAGGCCGGGGCCCGCGCGGGCCGGTCATGCGTGAGGGGCGGTACGGGAATCCGTACCGCCCCTCACGCATGGAACGCCGCCGTCCTACAGGACCTTCGAGAGGAAGGCCTTGGTGCGGTCGTGCTGCGGGTTGCCCAGGACCTCGCGGGGGTGGCCGGATTCGACCACGACGCCGCCGTCCATGAAGACGAG